>DATIWG010000013.1:0-62570 GCA_035519555.1 Nitrosotalea sp.
TTGGAAGTCCTGTGTCCCCTCGCGCGGCTCCTGACCCGAGAAAGCACCGTCGAACCAGGCCGCCGAGTGGCCAAACCCGCAAGGCAGATCTCAAGCAGCACTATTGGGTTCCCACGCTTCGGTCAAATCCCGAGGGAGAAGCGACCGTGGAACACGTAAACTGTAGTCTTTACAGGACGATGCGCGACCAAAGATTGCAGCTCGTGCTAAACGTAAGACCTGCCAGAGGGGGCCGACGAATCACTAAACAGAAGGATAGCATACGTCGGGCTGCGAACTTGGGTGAGCGTGCCCAGCGACCTGGCGACTGGCCGTCCGTTCCGAGCATCAGGGCGGCGGTGAATGTCTCTCGGCCAGCTTCTCGCCGACGAGCCTATGCCATCGCCACAGGGCGACGACGAGCACCGCGGCAAGCGCCAGGAGGCTGGCGAGACCGAGCCAGCGCTCGGCCCGGTGCACATGGACCAGGGTGGCCTTGATCTCAACCGTGAAGAAGTACGCTGGTCCGAAGAGCAGCGGAACGCCGAGCAGGGCGGCCCCCGCGTCCGCCACCACGAACTTCCAGAACGGGACGCGCGCGGCGCCGGCGGTCAGAAACGCGGCGGCACGGAATCCCACGAGATGCCTCGCCGTGACGACGGTTTTCAGGGCATGCCGTCGATACGCTGCCTTCAGCCACTGCTCCCGCGCTGGCGGCATGACGAGCCGGACCAGCCGCCAGTTGAGGACCGGCTCGCTCCAAAGCCGGCCGGTCCAGTAGAGCACCATATCGCCGGAGAGCACCCCCACGAAGCAGATCGGGAGGGCAAGCCACCACCGGACAGCTCCTGTGTGACTCAGCACGGCGGCGGCGATGACCGACATCTCTTCCGGGATTGGGACGCCCAGGCTCCCGAGGAGGAGCACGGCGAAGATGCCGAGGTACGTAAAGTTGTTGACGAACTCTTGAAGCGCCTCCACGCCATCCTCCTTTCGGCGTGTCAGCCGCTGTGAGGCGCCGCGCTTGCGGCGACACGCTGGAACACGCGCTGGGCGTCGCCCCCGAGGACCAGGCGGCGAAGCTGCGCGAGCCGCGCATGGGCGGATACTGCTCCGTGGCCTGCGTTCCGACGACTCCTAGCTATGCCCCGAGGCAGCCCGCTCACGCAGGCGATCGTCGTAGAAGCTGGCCAGTGCCTCCAGCAGCGGTGCCGTCTCCCCGGAGTACGAGGAGCCGTGCATCACGGCCAGCGTCCGGGGCGCGAGCGCGGCAAGCCGCCGGATCGTGGCGCCGGTATCGGGCGTTAGAGCCGTGTAGCAGCCGCTCTGCCGCCCCTCCGGAGCCGTAGGCACAGCGCTGAGTACGACCGATGTATTTGTAACGAGGATCGAAGCGAAACATGGGAAAACTTCGCGTCCTGTCGGGACGCGAAGTCTGTCGCATCCTTCAGGAGCACGGGTTCGTCGAGGTGCGCCGGCGCGGAAGTCATATCGTCATGCAGCGACGCACCGACGCCCATCCCAGACCACCGGCACCCTCGCTCAGGCCCCGGCTTGGTCTCAGCGCTCATTTCTGCACCGAAAAGTAGCTAGAGGCTTGTGCTCCGGCGGGCCGTCTATGGCATCCTCGCGCGGTACCTCTGGCGCGAGACACCCCGGATGGCGAAACCGCTGGCCCTAGTTGCCGCCGCTGGCTGGGTCATAGAACCCCACAATGCCCAGGGGGACGCCGAACACGTAGTCGTACCAGTGCCAGCCAGGTGTTAGATCCTCGCCTCGGCCCGTGCACGAATCCACCTGGATGGGAGGCTGGCCCATCCACTTCATTTTGCAGTCCGACTGTGCCGCCTGTTGCGTCGCACACCCCGCTAGCAGCGCCATCGCCACGAGCCACCTGATCATGCTCGCAAGATTATCTCCACCGCGGGGAAAGGTGACAAGCCTGCGGAATGCTCCAAGCCTGTTCCTCGCGAGAGGCGCATCGCTAAGCACCGTCAGGCGGTCAGCGGGCATGACCCAGGGGATGATCAGCGTGCAATGAAATCGCATACTTGAATTATGTAAGTTCGCGCGTGTCCCGTTGGGGACTTGAACCCGTGTCGCCCGCAGCTTCCTGTGGGTTTCTACGGATCCAACTTATACCTAATTGACTCGAACTCTGCGCGGACCGAATCATGCGTCGCGATCCGTTCTAATCGGGAAGCATGAGGCTAGGTCGATGCCCCGAAGGCTACGGATCAGAACAGTCATCGATAGATCATTCAACCGGGCTTAGGGTGGAGGAGGGCCTGAAAAGCCAGAAGGCAACTACCCCCATGACCTTCGGGGGAAACACCCCAAGACACCAGATCCGATTCCCTGCGATTCCGACGGTCTGCTTCGCCTCCCCATCATCGATGGGAGGTTCGGTCCGATTCCCAGCCTCCCAGTCGCTGTCCCAGAGAAATCCCACGGGCGAGACCAAGGAATCCGCACGGTCAGCGGCCTGGGTCGCAGTCTGTCTCGGCCCCTGCCAGTCCATGAGATCACCCCTCCGTCGGCTCTATGAAGAGCTTACCCCTTGCGAGCGGATCGTCCGGGGGATCGAACTCGGGACATGCAGTACCTGGCTACGGAGCGTGCGGGTGCGCCGCCCACCGAGCCGCTCTTCGTCGTGCGATTCAAGATCAAAGGCGGAGGGTGGCGTCAGGAGCGCATGAGAGACCACCGGGTCTTCAAGGTGGTCAAGGCTCTGGGTAAGCAGGCAGGGCTCGCCCAGCTTCATCCGCATGCGTTTCGGCATTCGTGCGGCGTAGAGCTGTTGCGGAGAACCCGCGGCAATCTGCGCGCTGTACAGGAGCATCTGCGGCATTCCGACATTCAGACCACGACCCTGTACACTCGGTTGACGCAGGACGAGCTTCAGAGAGTCGTATCCGTGTTTGATAGGAGTGGGGAGTAAAACAAGGATTCTCGACCCATCATCGCGGGACTAGAACTCGACGGCGAAAACACCCTTAAGAATCAGGGTGGTGACCCCGGCGGGATTCGAACCCGCGATCTCGACCTTGAAAGGGTCGCGTCCTGGGCCAGGCTAGACGACGGGGTCCCTGGACTGCCGCAGCGACTCGGACGAACAGCGGCATGATAGCAGGCCCGCGGTGAGGCCACAACCGCGGGACGGGCTCTTGACAGCGGGGCGCGCCGATGGTGCGATGCCCGCCATGCGCGGCAAGCAGGTCTTCATGGAGAGCCTGATCGCCCACGGGGTGGAGTACATCTTCGGCAACCCCGGAACCACCGAGAGTCCCATCCTCGACGCCCTGCTCGACTACCCGCAGCTCCGCTACGTGGTGGCCCTGCACGAGGGCGTGGCCCTCGGGGCCGCGAGCTACTACGCCCAGACGGCCGACAAGACCGCGGTGGTCAACGTGCACGTGGCGCCGGGTCTCGGCAACGCGCTCGGCATGCTCTACAACGCCTTCAAGGCGCGGGTGCCGCTGGTCGTGACCGCCGGGCAGCAGGACACCCGCCTCCGCCTGCGCGGGCCCGTGCTCGGGCACGATCTGGTGGCGATGGCGGCGCCGCTCACGAAGTGGAGCGTGCAGGTCGAGCGCGCCGACGAGTTCGCGCTGATCATGCACCGCGCGCTCAAGATCGCCACCGACCCGCCGGCCGGGCCAGTCTTCGTCGCGCTGCCCATCGACGTGCTGGAGCAGGAGACGGACCTGGCCCCGTTTCCGCCGGGTCAACTCTACCGCGCGCCCGAGCCGGACCCGGCCGGGATCCAGGCCGCGGCCGCGCTCCTGCTCGCTGCCCGGCGGCCGGTCATCGTGGCGGGCGACGACGCGGTCAGCGCCACGGCCGAGGTGATGGCCCTCGCGGAGCGGCTTGGCGCGGCGGTCTGGTGCGAAGGGATCCGAGCGCAACAGGTGATGCCGAGCGCGCACCCGAGCTTCCGTCTTGGCCTGCCCTTCGACGCCGCGGCCATCCGCAAGGCGCTGGACGGCGCCGACGTCGTGCTGCTGGTCGGCGGCCCCTTCTTCGAGGAGGTCTGGTTCGCGCCCGGCTCGCCCCTGCCGCCGGACGCGGCGGTGATCCACCTGGAATCCGCGCCGGAGCGCCTCGCGCACAACCTGCCCGTGGTCGTCGGGCTCGTGAGCCATCCGCGCGCCGCGCTGGCGGCCATCCGGGCCGCGGTGGAGCGCGGGGCCGGCGCCGCCTTCCGCGGTGCGGCCGCCCGGCGCAACGACGCGCTCCGCGCGCTGAAGACCCAGGAAGCCGAGGCGCAGCGCGCCCGTGCGGCCAAGCGCTGGGATCACGCGCCGATCTCGGTGCCGCGCTTCGTGGCCGAGATCGAGGCGGCCCTGCCCCCCGACGCCATCCTCGTCGACGAATCCATCACCGCGAGCATCGATCTGGCCCGCACCGTCCAGTTCGAGCGGCCTGGTGACTACGTCGGCGCGCGAGGGGGCGGCATCGGCCAGGCCCTGCCCGGCGCCCTCGGCGTGAAGCTGGCCCATCCCGACCGTCCGGTGGTCGCGCTGTCGGGCGACGGCTCGGCGATGTACAGCATCCAGGCGCTCTGGACCGCGGCGCATCACGATCTCGCGGTCGTCTTCGTGATCCTGAACAACCGCGAGTACCGCATCCTCAAGCACAACATGGATACCTATCGCCAGCGGTTCGGCGCGAAGCCGGACCGCGCCTACCCGAACATGGATCTCATCGCCCCCGACCTCGGCTTCGTGGACATGGCGCGGGGCATGGGCGTCGAGGGCGTGCGGGTGACCAAGCCCGGCGAGCTGCGGCCCGCGCTCGAGCGGGCGCTGGGCGCGGGTCGCCCCTTCCTGTTGGACGTCGCGATCGAAGGCCGCGCCTGACGCGGCGGCGGGGGCGCTACTTCGTGTAGGAGACGAAGAAGGAGCCGAACTCGATCGGCTCGAAGCAGTCGGGCAGCTCGCCGTGCTTCCAGGCGCCCGGGATCTTCTGCAGCCGGAAGTTCAGCTCGTGACCGAACCGCTGGTAGAGCTCGCCCTCGCTGAACACGCGGCAGTGATCGGCGTAGCCGTGCACCGGCGCGTAGTCGGGAATGGGGCCGCGGGCGCGGAACTCGTGCATGGGCACCACGAAGCAGAACCGGCCCCCCGGACGCAGCACGGTCATGATCGAGCGGATGGTCTCCTCCACGTCGCGCACGTGCTCGAGCACCGCGAAGGAGTAGACGAGGTCGAAGGTCTGACCCGGGAAGACCTGGTGGACCTCCTCGGCCAGCCCCTGGCGGAAGCGTGCGTTGGCGAACCGGTTGAGCTGGTGCGCGATCCGCACGTTGGTGGCCGAGACCTCGACGCCGTCGACCTGCATGTCCGGGTGCCGCGCGGCCAGCGCCATCGCGACCCCGCCCTCGCCGCTGCCCGCGTCGAGCACGCGGCGCGCCCGCACCGCCGCCACCTCGCGCTCCAGTGCCTGGAACTCGGGGTCCCGGCCGCGGCGCTCGATCATCTTGCGGGTCTTGCGGCCGAGCATCATGCGGATGCGCTTCTCGATCAGCTTGAGGCCCATGCGCCAGCGCAGGTGGCGATACTGGTCGTCCTGGGCCGAGATGTAGGCCTCGCGGCTGGCCAGATGCGTGAGCCACGAGCGGATGCGGGCGGCCTGCTCGAGGTAGCGCGGATCGGGATGCGCCCCGTGGGCGGCCTCGACCATCTCGAGCGCCCCGTAGATGTTCTCGCGGTAGAGTTCGAAGCGCACCGCCTGCAGGGTCGCGTCGAAGTCTCTCGGGTCGGCCCCCAGCCGCGCCAGGGGACCGGACGCCGCCTCGCCCGCCGTCACGATCCGGCCACCGGGCGCGGCGTCATGTCGCTCACGGCGGGCCGCCGGCGGGAAGCGCGCTCCCGGAAGCGCTCCAGATACAGATAGATGACGGGCGTGATGTAGAGCGTCAGCAGCTGGGAGAGGATCAGGCCGCCCACCACGGCAAGGCCGAGCGAGCGGCGCGAGTCCGCGCCGGCGCCGAAGCCCACCGCGATCGGCAGCGTGCCCATCAGCGCCGCCATGGTGGTCATCATGATCGGGCGGAAGCGCAGCAGGCAGCCCTGGTAGATCGCCTCGGCGGCAGGCTTGCCCTGCCGCTGTGCGTCGATGGCGAAGTCGATCATCATGATGGCGTTCTTCTTCACGATCCCAACCAGCATGATGATACCGACGAAGCCGTAGAGGTTCAGTTCCTGGTGGAAGATCAGCAGGGTCAGGAGCGCGCCCACGCCCGCCGACGGCAGGCCGGACAGGATCGTCAGGGGATGGATGAAGCTCTCGTAGAGGATGCCCAGGATCAGGTAGATCACGAGCACCGCGGCCAGCAGCAGGAGCCCGAGCCCCTGCAGCGACCGCTGGAAGGCCTGCACGGTGCCCTGGAAGCTCGTGCTGAGCGTGGCGGGCAGCCGCAGCTCGCGCTCCACTTTCTGGATCTCCTCCACCGCCTGGCCCAGGGCAACGCCGGGGCGCAGGTTGAACGAGATTGTCACCGCGGGCAGCTGGCCCAGATGGTTCACGGTCAGTGGACCCACCGTGCGGGTGAGCCGGGCCACCGTCCCGAGCGGCACGAGCTTGCCGCTGGACGAGCGGATGTAGAGCATCGAGAGCGCGGCCGGGTCGCGCTGGTACTGGGGCAGCAGCTCCATCATCACCCAGTACTGGTTGGTCGGAGTGTAGATGGTGGAGACCTGGGGCGCGCCGTAGGCGTTGTTCAGCGCGTTCTCGATCTGCATCGCGGTCACGCCGAGCGAAGAGGCCTTCTCGCGATCGATCTCCACGAGCACCTGCGGGCTCGTGATCTGCAGGTCGGAGTTCACGTCGAGGAAGCCGGGCAACCCCTTCATCCGGTCGTACATCACCGGCGCCCAGTTGTAGAGGCTCTGCAGATCCGCGTCCTGCATCGTGTACTGGTACTGGCCCTTCGTCAGGTTACCGCCGATGCGGATGGTTGGCAGCACCTGCGGGTAGACGTTCATGCCCGGGATGCCGGAGAGCTTCTTCCGGAGATCCTGGACAATCTCGTCGGCGGTGGGCCGCTCGGAGGCCGGCTTCAGCAGCATGAAGATGCGGCCGGTGTTCATGACCACGCTCGAGCCGCTGGCCCCGATCGCCGAGAAGAACTGCTTGACGTAGGGTTGCTGGCGGACGATCTCCGCCGCCTTCACTTGGTGCGCCATCATGCCTTCGAAGGAGATGTCCTGGGAGGCCTCGGTGAACGCGAAGACCTGGCCGGTGTCCTCGTTGGGGATGAAGCCCTTGGGCACGATCACGAACAGGTAGCCGGTCAGCAACACGGTGGCGAAGAAGGTCATCAGCGTGAAGCGTGGGTGCTCGAGCACGAGCTGGAGCGTGCGCTCGTAGAGGGAGAGCATGGCCGTGAACACGCGCTCGGAGGCCGCGTAGACGCGGCCGTGCGCTTCCCGCGGCGGCCGCAGGAAGCGGCTGCACGCCATCGGGGTGAGCGTCAGCGACACCACGCCGGACACGATGACCGCGGCCCCGATCACCACCGCGAACTCGTGGAGCAGCCGGCCCACGATGCCGCCCATGAACAGCACGGGCAGGAACACCGCGGCCAGGGAGGCGGTCATGGACACGATGGTGAAGCCGATCTCCCGCGCGCCGACCAGAGCCGCCTCCATGCGGCCCTTCCCCTCCTCCATGTGGCGCACGATGTTCTCGAGCATCACGATCGCGTCGTCCACGATGAATCCGACTGCCAGGGTCAGGGCCATCAGGGAGAGGTTGTCGATCGTGTAGCCCAGCACGTACATCACCATGAACGTGCCCATGATGGACATGGGCAGGGCCAGACTCGGGATCAAAGTGGCCGAGACGTTGCGCAGGAACAGGAAGATGACCAGCACCACCAGGGCGATCGCCAGCAGCAGGGTGAACTGCACGTCGTGGACCGAGGAGCGGATGGAGACGGACCGGTCGTAGAGCGTGTTCAGGTTCACGGAGGCGGGCAGCTGCGCCCGGAAGGCGGGGAAGATCCGGTTGATCGAGTCCACCACCTCGATGGTGTTTGTGCCCGGCTGCTTCTGGATCGCCAGCACCACCGCCCGCTCGTCGTTGAACCAGGAGGCCACCTTGTCGGTCTGGACCCCGTCGATCACGCGGCCGAGCTGCTCGAGCCGCACCGGCGAGCCGTTCCGGTAGGCCACGATCATCGGCCGGTAGGCGGCCGCGTTCGTGAGCTGACCGGTGGCCTGCACGCTGAAGGCCTGGTTCGGCCCCCACAGGGTGCCGGTGGGCAGGTTCACGTTGCTGTCGGCCAGGGCCTTCTGCACCTCGTCGATGCCGATGCCCAGCGTGGCCATCGCGCTGGGATCGAGCTGGGCCCGCACCGCGTACTTCTGCGATCCGAAGATCTGCACCTGGGCCACGCCCGCAATCGTGGAGATGCGCTGCGACAGGTTCGTCTGCGCGTACTCGTCCACCACGTAGAGCGGCAGCGTCGGCGAGCTGAGCGAGAGGTAGAGGATCGGCTGGTCGGCCGGGTTGACCTTCTTGTACGACGGCGGCGTCGGCATGCCCGGCGGCATCTGGGGCTGCGCGGCCGCGATCGCCGCCTGCACGTCCTGGGCGGCCGCGTCGATGTTGCGCTCGAGAGTGAACTGGATGGTGATCTGGGTGTTCCCGAGCGCGCTCGTCGAGGTCATCGAGTCGATGCCGGCGATGGTCGAGAACTGCTTCTCGAGAGGCGTCGCCACCGCCGACGCCATGGTGTCGGGGCTGGCGCCGGGCAGTGCCGCGGTCACCTGGATGGTCGGGAAGTCGATGTTGGGCAGGTCGCTCACCGGCAGGAGCCGGTAGGCCATGACGCCGAAGACCAGGATGCCCGCCATCAGCAGCGTGGTCATCACCGGGCGGCGGATGAAGAGATCGGTGCTCATCCACCCGCCTTCGGGGCAGCCGCCGGCGCTGCTTTCACATCCACCCGCGCGCCCGGCACGAGCCGGAGCTGGCCGTCGGTCACCACCCGCTCGCCCGCCTGCACCCCGCTCGTGATCACCACGTCGCGCCCGTCCGGGGCGCCGGGCACCACCGGCCGCGCCTCCACCGTCTGATCCGCCTTCACCACGAACACGTACTGGCCCTTCTGGCCGGTCTGCACCGCCTGCGACGGCACCACGAGGGCACCGGGCTGGCGGGTGAGCGTGACGGCGACGTTGACGAACTGGCCGGGCCAGAGGGCGTTCTCGTTGTTCTCGAAGGTCGCCTTGAGCTGGATCGTGCCGGTGCTCGGGTCCACCGTGTTGTTCACGAAGGTGAGCTTGCCCCGCACCACCCCGCCCGGCGCCCCGGCCACCTGCGCCTCCACCATCAGGTCGCCCGCGGCCCGGTAGCGCACGATCTCGGCCAGCTGCGCCTCCGGCACCGAGAACGTGACGTAGATCGGGTGGATGCGGTTGATCACCACCATCGGGTTACCCACGTCATTGGCCTTGACCACGTTGCCCTGGTGCAGGAGCAGGTTGCCGGTGCGGCCGCCGATGGGCGCGCGGATCTCAGTGTAGGAGAGCTGCACGCGCACGTTCTCCACCGCCGCCTCGTCCGCGCGCACCAGCGCCTTCGCCGTGTCCACCGCGGCACGGTCGGCGTCGAGGGTGGCGGTAAGCGTGAGCTCCTTCGTCCGGATCTGGTCGTACTGCTCGCGCGCCACGAAGCCACCCTCCACCAGCTTCTTGTAGCGCTCCTCCTCGACCTTGGCGTTCTCGAGCTCGGCCGTGTCCTTGGCCAGGTTGGCCTCCGCCTGCTTCACCATGGCCTGGTGCTGGGCCAGCGTGGCCTGCGCCTGCAGCAGGGCGGCCTGCAGCTGGCGCGGGTCGATGGTGAAGAGCATGGAGCCCGCCGGCACCTCCTGGCCCTCGCCGAAGTGCACCTTCATCACCTCGCCGTTGATCATGGACAGCACCGACACGGTGGCCAGCGGCTGCACGTTGCCGATGGCCCGGATCTGCACCGGCACGTCGCGCACCATGACATCGGCCACCGTCACCGGCACGCCCGGCGGTGCGCTCTTGGCGGTGGCCCGGTCGGCCTTGTCGCAGCCGGCGAGGACCGCGCCGGAGAGGAGTGCGCCGCCCAGGGCGAGGCCCGCCAGGGTCCGAGGGACGGGGCGCATCAGGCGCGCACCGCCGCGGGCTGCGGCCGCCGGGCCACCAGTGCGTCGGAGAAGCGGCGCAGGAACTCCGTGCGCTGCTTGCGGAAGACCGGATCGGCCGGGCTCTTGCCCGTCACCATCCGGGTCACCTGGGGAAACGCGAGCGGGTACGTGAGCACTGCCATGATGGTCAGGAGCAGATGGCCGGCGTCCAGGTCGCCCGGCACGAGGCCGCGGCGCTGGCGGGCGCGCAGGTCCTCGAGGGCCCGGACGAGCGAGGCCCGCCGCTCCTCCTCACGGACCACCGGCGCGTCGCCGGTCCCGAGCGCCTCCCACTGGATCAGCCGGATCCAGTCGCTGTCCTCGCACGCCATCTGGAACCAGTACGCCAGGCTCGCGCCCAGCTCCGCCGGGGCCTCGGTGATCCACCCAGACCGCTCCTGGAGCTTGCGGTCGAAGATCTCGCGGAAGAGATCCTCCTTGTTGCCGAAGTAGTGGTAGAGCATCCGCTTGTTGATGCGGGCGCGCCGGGCGATTCGGGCCACCCGCGCGCCCGCGAAGCCCTCGGCGGAGAACTCGGCGAGGGCCGCGGCCAGAATGCGATCGCGCGTCCGCTGCGGATCGCGGGTCGGGCTGGACGTCAGGTGCTTGACACGGGTCGTCGTCGGCATGGGGCTGGATGCACCAATAGTAACCGTCTGGATACTTCGGGTCAAGAAATGCCCCCGGATCGGGGCATCGCGGATGCTTGACGCGCCGGCGACCTAGCGGGAGCGGAGAGCGGGGGCCATCCGGCGACGCTTGTGCAGCAGTACGGCGCCGGCCCCGAGGGCGGTGGTCACGAAGAACAGCAGTGTGCCGGGCTCGGGCACCGAGGAGTCGGGCCCGGTCCCCACGCCGACGTCGTCGATCGCGAGACCGCCCGACACGCCGGACGTGGTGAGGCCCGACAGGGTGACGAACTGCAGATCGGACCAGGTCGTGGGCACCGCGAAGTGGGTGAAGCCGGTGCCGAGCGTGAACGAGCCGTTGAGCATCGCCCCGCCCACCTGCAGCCCGACGAGGCTCACCTGCTGGGCGTTCGGAGCGCCGCCCGCGGGCGCCGTGAGCAGGCCGGCCGCGTCGAATTCGTACAGGACGAACGGGCCGCCGCCGACGAGCGAGATCGTGATCCCGGGCAGGCCCGCGGGCTGGGCGAGATAGACCGCCGAGCCGTTGCTGACGAAGGTGCCGCCCGGGGTGTCGATCGTGCGAAACGCGCCGGTGAACCGATAGCCGTGCTCGTCGAGCAGCGTCACGATCGGGTTCCCGACGCTCGTCACGTCGTCGAAGGTGATGTCGATCGCGGCAGCGGGAGCCGCGGACGTGATCGCAACGAGAATCGCACCCACCGTGCATGCAAAGGTCTTCATGCTTTCCTCCTCGAAGAAGCGCTGCCCTTCGAGGCAATTCGCTTGCCATGCGATGCGCGCTGGAAGAAGCCGTCGTGTATGATCGCGCGCACGCAGCGAAGCGTGGCTTCGCGTCCGTTGGACGCGATTGTGAGTGACAGTGTCATCCGGTGAAGTGCTGCCGCGTGCAGCAACTTCCGTCACCAGGCCACCACGGTTGAGAGAGAAGGCGATGCGCGCCTGGCCAAAAGGCTCGCGTTCGTCTAGACTTACGTGTGGCCCTGGACTTGCAGCCTGAAAGAGCGTGCCTATCCAACCGCGACAGGATCAGCCGCGACGCCTACCCCGCCGGCCGACGCCGGCGGCGCGCAGCCTCTCCGGCATCGAGGCGGCGAGCCTGGTCAAGTTCGCCTACTTCACCGACGCACCGCCGGAAGCGGGCACGCTCCTCTACACGGCGTTCCGCCGCAACATGCCACCAGACGTCAAGGAGTTCACGGTCAAGACTCCGGTCACGTTCTTCTACGGCATCCAGCAGACCGGCGGGCTGCTGAACATCCAGGTTCGCTGGGTCAATCCCGACGGCGTGGTGGTGCGGACGAGCGATCAGCCCATGGACCAATCGCAGGAAGGGGCGCTCTGGACCTGGCAGGTCGACGGGCTGGAGAAGCGCGACCTCTCGCTGGCGGGGGTCTGGGCCGTCGAGCTCCTGATCTCGGGCCATCGGGTGGGCCGCTACCCGCTGCTGGTCCGGCCGGCGGCTCGGTAGACCGAGGGGAAGCTTGCACGCCCGCTGGCCTTTGCTAGACTCCCTCCGGGGCCTTCACGCACAGGACAGACGAGGAGAGACGATGACGGGGCGGGCCATTGTGCTGGTGGTGGAGGATGAGCCCGACGTGCGCGAGCTCATCGCCGACGTGCTCTCCGAGAACGGCTACGAGATCGAGGTGGCCCCCGACGGCGCGGCGGCCCTGCAGCTCTGCGACGAGCGGCGCTACGATCTGATCCTCAGCGATCTCCGCATGCCCAAGATGGACGGCGCCGCGCTCTACTGGGCGCTACAGCTTCGCCACGGCTCCGCGATGCCGCGCATCATCTACGTGACCGGGCAGGCCCACTCGATGGACTACGCGGGCTTCCTGGCCGCTTCACGGGTTCCCGTGCTCTCCAAGCCGTTCAGCCCCGAGGATCTCCGCAACGCCGTCCGCTCGGCCCTGACCAAGGGCAATAACCCGCCCGCGTCCTCCTCCTGAAGCTAGTGTCGCCGCGCCCGCCGCTGACGCACCTCGGCGGGCGTCTGCGCCGGAGGCCGGCGATCGAGCAGCCGCTCCCGCTCCTCCCACTGCCGCACCGTCCGGACGCGCTCGTAGCGCTTCGCCAGCCAGTCGATGAGCGTCAGGCACACGATGAAGGCAACGACCGCGAGCGCGATGAGGATGAGGTTCATGCGCGACGCTTGCGAGCAGCCCGAGCCGGCTTGACCACGCGCGTCGAGGGTTGATTCGCTCTCGCCGGGGGCTTCCGTTTACGGGAGCGGCCGGGCTGGATCATCGGAAAGCTGGGCTTGGGCGTGTAGGTCTTCACGACCGCAGTGCGGTGACGACACTCCGGGCAGAACTCTCCGAGACTGGCCGCGCACGAGTCGCGCTCGTGCTCGCAGGCTGGATCCTCTTTGCAGTAGACGCACATGGTCGAGTCCCCGACCGACCGGCCCTCCCCCGTCCGGTCCGCAGGGCCACTTACCCTAACACGTGAAGGGCCGCGGCGCGAGCCGCCTGTCAATCTTCTCCCCGGGGCCTCCCGGTCAGCGGGGCGGGTTCGCGGCCGCGGGCGCGGTCGGAGGGTCCGGCATCGGGTCGGCGGACGGGGCCGGCAGAGGCTCGGGCCCACGCTTGGCCGGGGTCCCGGCTCGGTCGGGGCACTCCCCCCAGGTCCGGCGCAGACCGAGGGTAAAGGCACTCGCGCCTCCACTGCCCCAGCTGGAGAGCCAGCCGCCGGTCCGGCCGGTCTGGCACCCCTGGCCCGACGCGCAGCCGGCGAGCAGCAGCATGGCCAGGATCATCCACACCGACGCCCTCACCACCGGTCCCAGTGCGCCAGCTCCGTGAGCGGCAGGCGCCGGCGCGCCACCGAGGCCGGGGGTCTGGCCCGGGCGGGATCCACGTAGCCGAAGCCGATCACCCGGTTGACCAGCAGGTCGGAGGGGATCCCGAGCAGTCGGGCGACGTCGGCCTCCGGCAGATGCGCCGGACAGGAGCCGACGCCGTCGTTCCACGCGGCCAGCATCATGTTCTGCGCGCATCGGCCGGCGTCGAAGGCGTGTTCGCGTGTCTGGACCAGGACGACGACGGCCGCGGCGCGCGCGAGCCACCGCCCGTAGGGGCTGGTCGCGGCGAGCGCGGCCACGTGTGGGCGGTCGCGGACGACCACGAAGCGATTCGGCTCCATGTTCTTGGAGCTGCCGGTCATCCGGCCGGCCTGCAGGATGCGGCCGAGCGCGTCGTCCGGGATCGGCCGCTCGGTGAAGGCGCGCTGGTCGCGCTTGTCGACGATGGCGCGGTAGGTGTCCATGGCGGGATTCTACGCGACTCCCGGAGAGCGTTCTCCTCACCCACTCTTAGCCGCGAGCGCGACGAGGACCCCGTCGACACGCGGGACTCAAAGGGGCGCGAGTAGGCGCGTCAGCCCGGACGACTACGGTCCGCGGAAATCGCAATAGCCGCCGATCAGCTCGTCCGGGCGCCACCAGCCCCGCTGCCGGTCGCAGATCGCCTTGAGCTCGGCCTGGGTGTAGGTCGGCGGGATCGGCGTCCCGGTGGCGCAGCCGAGCAGGGCCGCTGCGACACCGGCGCCCAGCGCTACCGCGCGCATCCAGGCGAGCATCCTGTTCGTCACGCTTCTCCCGGCGGACTGGCTAGGCGAATGGTGAGCCGTGGTGGGATCGAACCACCGACCCCCTGATTAAAAGTCAGGTGCTCTACCAACTGAGCTAACGGCTCGCCTCAAAGATACTGAAGACTTACGGACGCCGAGTCTACCATGGCAACGCCATTGTGCCTGGAACTGTGCCCGGACTGGCGCCTGTTCACCGGACGAACGTATTCTGCACCCGCCTCGACCTACGCAGATACGTAAGCCAAATGAACGCCGGGATTGCGACTCTCACGATGTCTCCCACCTGCTCTCCCATCTTTCCCCTGTAGGCTGGGGGAACAATCATGCTCGCCAGCAAGGTATCAACGACCAGGTAGGCAACCGTAGTGATCAGCAGACTCGCCATCAGGCTCGGGAACCGTCGGTTCTTCGTGAAGAAACAAACGAGGTTGACGACCGAAACGGCGAGCAGAGACAGTTGCACGAGGGTCTCGCCGATGACGAGAGGCCCGAAGAGCGGATGATAAGCTGGCTCTCCCACTGTAGTGATGGCTTGCCACGCTTCGCCTGAAATGACCCCAAGGTTACTTACGATCCCCTTGAAAATCAGCAAGGGCGAGAGGCATACACCGACCGCCAGCAGCAACAACCAACCTCCAATTCCTTTCGGGCCCTGATTGGACCCGGCTGTCTCACCGATAGCCATGCAATACCCTCCGCCGGCTCGTCACTCGATCACTTGGTCCGCACGCTGCAGGAGGGACTGCGGGATCGTGAGACCGAGCGCCTTCGCGGTCTTGAGGTTGATGACCAGCTCGTACGTCGTGGGCTGCTCGATCGGCAGGTCGCCGGGCTTCGCGCCCCTGAGAATGCGATCGACGTAGACCGGCACCCGCTGCCCCCACAGCTCGACGATGTTAGGGCCGTAGGCGATGAGCCCGCCCGCGTCCGCCACCTCGCGGAAGGGCGCCACCAGCGGGAGCCGGTGCTTGATCGCGAGGTCGGCGATCCGCTGTCGCTCGGCGAAGAAGGCCGAGTTGGCCAGCACGAGGAGCGCGTCGGCTCCCCCTCGCTTCAGCACGTCGAGCGCGCCCTCGTACTGCGCCGGCTCCTGCACCTCGACCACGTGCGGCTCGAGACTCAACGAGCGCGCGGCCGTCTCGGCGGCGCGGACCTGTCCCAGACCTCCAGGACGCGGCCAGGCGAGCACCCCCACGCGCCGCATCCCGGGCAGCATGGTCTTGACGAGCTCGAGCCGCTTGCCGGTCAGCTCGGGCGCATTGAGCGTCACGCCGGTGAGATTGCCTCCGGGACGGGCCAGGCTCGCCACCCAGCCCTCCTCGACGGGGTCGTCGACCGCGAAGGTCATGACGGTGGGGATCGTGCGCGTTGCCGCGCGCGCGGACGGGATCGCGAGGCTGCTGACCAGGATGACGTCGACCTTCAGGCTGACGAGATCGGCGGCCAGCGCCGGGAGCCGCCCCAGGTCGCCTCGCGCGTAGCGCTGCTCGAGTAGCAGGTTCTGCCCCGGCACCCAGCCCAGGCGACGGATTCCGGATCCGAACGCGGCGAGTCCAGTGCTGGGACTGCCCGGCGAGAGCACGCCGACACGGGACACCTTCCCCGCTGCCTGCGCCCAGCCCGCGAGCGGCGCGGCGAGTAGGCCGCCCACCAAGACCCTGACGAAGGCCCGCCGATCCATCACTCGATCACCCGATCAGCCCAGAACGTTGACGCGGCAGCGTCATCTCGATGCGAGAGCCTTTTCCAGCCGTCGCGCGATCTCCTGCTTGGGCTGCACTCCCACGAGCCGGTCGACCTCGCGGCCATCTTTGAGGACGAGCAGGGTTGGGATCGAGCGCAGGTTGAAGCGCTGCGCGGTCCGGGGATTGTCGTCGACGTTGAGCTTCACCACCCGCACCCGGCCCGTCAGCTCGGTCGCGAGCTCGTCGATGACCGGCGCGATCATGTGGCACGGCCCGCACCAGGGAGCCCACGCGTCGACCAGTACCGGCACCGGCGAGCGCTCGACCTCCTGGCCGAAGGTCACGTCGGTCACGGGCTGCGACCTGCCCAGCGGGAGCTGCGCCTTGCACTTGCCACAGATCGGCGCGAGCCCCTGCTCGATCCTGCTCTTCGGGACTCGGTTCACGGCCTCGCAGGCGGGGCAACGGACCATCAGGATCTCAGCCATGTGCCTCCCCCTCGAATGAGCGGACGCGCCAGAATGCCCACGTCCGAGCGTACACTGCGATCTCACGCCGCGGGGCTCGAATCCGCCGGTCTTCGCCCGCGTGCGCTATCATGTGGCGCTCCTCATGCGGAACGCCTGGAAGCTCGGCGCCAGACAGCCATGCCCGATCTGAGCACGGTCCTCGAGCACTGGCGCTACCCGGCGATCTTCGTCGTGGTCGTCCTCGGCAACGTCGGCCTGCCCGTCCCCGAGGAGACGGTCCTCGCCCTCGGCGGCTTCCTGGCCGAGCGGGGCGACATGCGCCTGCCGATCGTGATCGCGGTCGGCGTGCTCGCCGCGGTCGCCGGCGACAACCTCGGCTACTGGCTCGGGCGGCGCTTCGGCCGCGACGCGCTCGGCAAGTATGGGCGCTACGTGGGGGTCACCCCGGAGCGCCTCGACCGGGTCTCGACCTTGATGACCCGCTACGGGGGCTTCGCAGTGTTCGTGGCGCGCTTCGTGCCGGGGGTGCGCACCCTGGCCGGTCCGGTGGCGGGGGCCACCGGGATGCCCCCGCTGACGTTCGTGGTCTCCAACGCACTCGGGGCGCTCGCCTACGTGCCGTACGCGGTGGTGGTCGGCTACGCGGTCGGTTACGGGGTGGGGCACGTCATCGAGCGATACGTCGGACGCGCCGAGCCGTTCTTCGCGGGGGCGATCGTGATCGCGACGCTGGCGCTCCTCGCGCGCCGCCTCATCAAGCGCCCGCCCGCACGCTGACGTCTCCCGACCGGCTAGGCGGACGGACGCGTGAGCGGGCCTACGAGGTCGGCCATCGTGGGCGGCGTGGCCGCGTCCTTGTAGACGGTCAGGCGCCGGTAGATCTCCCCGGCCGCCTCGTGGAAGCCACCGGGCAGGCCGGCCGCCTCGAAGGTGGCCGCGATCTCCTCCATCTCGCCGACGAAGCGCCACGCCTTCCGCGCGTTGTCGCGCGCGGCGGCCTCGGAGCGCTTCGGCAGGTCCGGCTGCGAGCGGCGCCACTCGGCGAGCAGCGCATCGTCCACGCCCTCGGAAGCTGCGAGCGCCCGCACCCCCATCAGGAGCGCGGAGACGCCTTTGGTATACGCCGCGTACACCATCTTGAGTGCGGAGGCGGCGCCGGGCGTGTCGCCCACCGCGATCGCCTCGAGGGCGCTGCCGTCGAAGAGCGCGACGGCGCGCTTGGCCTCCCGACCGGAAAGGTAGAGCCGCGTCGAGCCGGCGGTACGCGGCGGGGGACCGATGAGCCCGCCGTCGACGAAGGTGGCGCCGCCGGCTTCCACCGCCGCGCCGATGTCGCGCGCGGTGGCGGGCGACACCGCGTTGCCGTCGACGAACAGGCCCGAGAAGCGCAGGGCCGCGACCGCCCGCGCCAGGCCGAGCGCGGCGTGCGGCGGGCACACCGATATGACGACGTCGCTGCCGGCCACGACCGCGGCCAGCCGGCCCACGTCCTCGAGGCCCGCGGCGGCAGCGCGCTCGCGGCTGCCCGCGCTGCGCCCCTCGGAGGCCCACAGGACCCGCGAGCCCGCGGCCACCGCGCAGGCGCCCACCACGCTGCCCATGTCACCCGGATGTAGCAGTCCGATCGTCGCCATGTCGTCTCCTCAGTCGTCTTCCCCGGCCAGGTGCGCGAAGCGGCCGGACGAGCGGCGCCGCGGGGGGAGGATCTCGTCGGGGCCGTGGATGGCCTTGATCTCCATCTCTCGCACGAGGTCACCGAGCAGGACCGCGACGAGCCCCAGCAGCGCGAGCAGCGGCGAGAACATCAGCGCGGCGAGCAGCCACACGAAGAATCCCTGCACGCCGCGGGTCGTGCCGCCGACCGCCCCCACGAAGACCGCGCCCATGATCCAGCCCGTCGCGAACAGCACCAGCCAGGGGTACGCAACCAGCATCATGGCCACCTCGCGCGCTCCATCCGTCACGGACGGAATGGTACCGCAGAGCGGGGCCGGTGCGAAGGAGGTCTCGGAAAAGAGGGTGGGACGGCGGCGGCGGCGGCGCGGAGCCGCGGGCGGGCGCTCAGCGGGCCGGCGAGGAGGACGTCAGCACCGGCGTGTCCTCCACCGGCTGGACCTCGGCATCGGCCATCAGGAACATCGCGAGCAGGAAGAACGTGACGAGGACGCCGAGGCCGATCGAAGCGCGCTTCATGCGGGGGCGGTCTCCGGGCGCAGAGCCTGGACGATGGTCCGCAGCTCGCGCGGGTTGATGGGCTTCTCGAGCAGATGAGCCGCCGCGTGCCGGACGGCTTCGGCCTGCGTGTCGGGGCGACATTCGGCCGCGATCAGGACGAGGGGGAGCGCCGGGCTGACCTCGCGCACGAGGCGCACCAGGTCCCAGCCGTCCTCGGCGAGCCCGTGGGCGGGGGGCAGGTCAAGGTCGATGATCACGACCTCGAACTCACCCTCCTGCATCTTCGCGACGGCCTCCACGATGCCCTCGGCCGTCTCCACGCTCAGGCTGCCGCCGCGGAGCGCGGCGCCCAGCCCCTCGCGGCTGCCGCCGTAGGGATCGACGAGCAGGACACGGGTGCGTCCCTCCTGCTCCACCTCACGGCTGAAGCCGATCGTCGCCATGTCGTGATCTCGCTCCGGATTGCAGGTGCAGGCAACGGAAATGCCACGTGATCCAAGCGGTGCGCCAGGCCGTGGAATGCATGCCATTCCGCGACGTTAGCCAAACACGCGCCGGCGTCACCTCTGAGAGCCTGCGTCAGCTTGCTGACACATGTCGTGTAAGCGTTACATGGAAACCGGTAATTTTTTCTTCGTGGCGCGGACTTGGGCGACAGCAGGCCCCAGGCGCCAGAATGGAGCAGGCCGCAAGAATGTCACGTATCATTCCGGACCAGAGGAGACGACGATCCATGCGAGTGCTGCTCGTCCATCCGAGCCCGTTGATGTACTCGGAGCTCTACCTGCGCCTCGAGCCGCTCGGCCTCGAGCGGGTGGCCGCGGCGATCCGCACGGCGGGCCACGAGGTGCGGCTGCTCGATCTGCAGATCTTCGGGCACGCCGACTACTGGCGCGAGCTCGAAGCCTTCGCACCCCAGGCGATCGGCTTCTCGGTGAACTATCTCGCCAACGTGCCCGAGGTGATCGACCTCGCCAAGGACACCCGGGCCAAGCGGCCGGGCGCCTTCATCTTCGTGGGCGGCCACAGCGCCTCCTTCGTGGCCGCCGAGTTCCTCGAGCACGCGGAAGGCGCGATCGACTGCATCGTGCGCGGCGAGGGGGAGGTGATCGCTCCGCTGGTCCTCGAGGCCATCGGTGATCCGAAGCTCGATACCCTGCCCGGCGTGGTCACCCTGACCGGGGCTGGCCCGAGCCCGACCCTGCTCGACGACCTCGACCTGCACCTGCCCGCGCGCGACCTCGGGCGGAAGCGCCACAAGTACTTCATCGGCGTGCTCGACCCGTGCGCGTCGGTCGAATTCACCCGCGGCTGCCCGTGGGACTGCTCCTTCTGCAGCGCGTGGACCTTCTATGGCCGCAGCTACCGCAAGGGCTCGCCGGAGAAGGCGGGCGAGGATTTGGCGCGCATCCGCGAGCCCAACGTGTTCATCGTGGACGACGTGGCCTTCATCCAGGCCGAGCACGGCTTCGCGATCGGGCGCGAGATCGAGCGACGACGCATCCGCAAGCAGTACTACCTCGAGACCCGCTGCGACGTGCTGATCAAGAACCAGGAGCTCTTCGCGTACTGGAAGCGGCTGGGGCTCTTCTACATGTTCCTGGGCATCGAGGCCCTGGACGAGGAGGCGCTCAAGCTGCACCGCAAGCGGGTCACCCTGAACGAGAACCTGCGCGCGCTCGAGATCGCCCGATCGCTCGGGCTCACCGTCGCGATCAACATCATCGCGGATCCGAGCTGGGACGAGGCGCGCTTCGCGGCGGTGCGCGAGTGGGCGCTGAGCGTGCCCGAGGTCGTGCACCTCACGGTGGCCACCCCCTACCCCGGCACCGAGCTGTGGCTGACCGAGTCGCGCCAGCTCACCTCCCGGGACTATCGCCTGTATGACGTCCAGCACGCGGTGCTGCCTACCACCCTCCCGCTGAAGCGCTTCTACGAGGAGCTGGTGAACACCCAGGCCGTCCTCAACCGTAAGCACCTGGGCTGGGGGGCCCTGCGCCTCTACGGCGGCGCCGCCCTGCGGGCGGCCTCCCGGGGGCAGACCAACTACCTGCGCATGCTGTGGAAGTTCAGCTCGATCTACAACACCGAGCGGCAGTACGCCGACCACCAGAAGCCCCTTCGCTACGAGATGCGGCCGCCCAAGCCGCCGGCGCGCAGCAAGCCGAGCAAGCAGGAGCTCTACATCCACATGCCCGCCCAGGTCCACTAACCCCCTTCCCCTGAGTGACAGGGTAGAGGCCTGTCGTGTAACAGTTACACGGTCCGTGTAATTTATATAAACGCGACGGCCGAGACCGGCCGGCGTAGCCGCGCTCCGCCCTCCGTAGGCAGCAGCCAAGTAGAGGTGAGACCACGCCAAACACGGCCGGTCGCCACGTTCCCGTCTCGCCTTCCCGCCTGGCTTGCTTGTTGCTCTCCCATGCATGTTCGCAATCGTGATTAGGTTGGCCAACGCTCACAAAGGAGGCGGGTTCATGCGACAGATGACGAAGCTCGGCGTCCTGCTGCCGGCAGCGGTGCTGCTGGTGTCGGGGTGCGCCACGAAGGACTGGGTCCGCGAACAGTTCACGAAGAGTGACGCAGTCGTGGATCAGCGCTTCACCAAGGTCGAGGGTCAGGTCGAGGGAGTCAGCACCGAGGTCAAGGGCGTGACGACCCAGGTGAAGAGCCTGGAGGGCGCTGTCGCCGATGCCAAGAGCCGCGCCGACGCCGCCATGACCAAGGCGGAGGGTGTCGACACCCGGCTGACCCGTCTGTGGACCAACCGGTACAACCAGAAGACGGCTGACACCCTCGAGGTCTACTTCGGCTTCGACAAGGCCGAGCTGACGGACGGGGCCCAGACCGCTCTGATCGGCGTGGTGAAGGAGCTGCAGAGCAACCCGACCCTGATCGTGGAGCTGGGCGGCTACACCGATCCGAAGGGCACGGTGGACTACAACTACGGGCTGAGCCAGCGTCGGGTCGAGGCCGTCCGCCGCTTCCTGGTGGAGAAGGGCGTCCCGCTGACGCGGGTGCACGCGGTGGGACTCGGCCCCATCACCGCCAAGGAGACCCCGGATGAGAAGAAGCGCCGGGTGACTGTCAAGATGCTGGTGGACCAGGACTGAGAAGAACTTCTGACCCTTCCCCCCTCTCCCCTGAGGGGAGAGGCGGAAGGACCGGTTACGCAGGCCGAAAGGGGGAGGGACATGGGTCCCTCCCCCTTTTCACTTCTTCTCCCAGGCCGTCGTCTCCGGCGTGCCGACCGTCGTCTCCGGGATGCGCTCCAGCTCGCTCAGCAGGAGCCCGGCCCACCGGTAGATGTTGTGCTCGCGGACGCCCTGGCGCATGCGCGCCATCCGCGCCCGTCGCTCCTCGACCGGCATCGCCACCGCGGCCCGGATCGCCTCGGCCATCCCGTCGACGTCGTACGGGTTGACCAGGATGGCGTCCCGCAGCTCGGACGAGGCACCGGTGAACTGGCTGAGGATCAGGGCGCCGTCCTCGTCGTCGCGCACCGAGATGAATTCCTTGGCGACCAGATTCATGCCGTCGTGCAGCGAGGTCACCATGCAGAAGTCGGCGTGACGGTAGAACGGCCAGATGTCCCGGTGCTCGTGATGGCGCTTGAGGTACAGGATCGGCTTCCAGCGATTGGTCTGGTAGGCGCTGTTGACCTCCTGGATCGCCGCATCCACCTCCGCCTCGAGTGCCTGGTAGCGCGGAATCGTGCTGCGGCTGGGCGCCGCGAGCTGCACGAACACCACCCGCTCGAGGTACTCCGGGAAGCGCTCGAAGAAGCGGCCGAGGGCCCGGAAGCGCTCCGGCAGGCCCTTGGTGTAGTCGAGCCGCTCCACGCCCACCCCGACGAACTCGGCGGTCGTGTCGAGGCCCTGCAGCAGCGTCGCACGCGACGTGGCGGGTGGATTGTCGACGAAGCCGGGGGCCACACTGATCGGGAACGGCTTCACCGAGGTCACGTGCTGGCCCCGCGTCACCGAGAAGCGCTCCCAGTCGATCCGGGCCTCGATGGCGCGGTCCACCGTGTCGAGGAAGTTGTTGCAGTAGTACTGCGTGTGGAAGCCGATGAGATCGGCGCCCAGCATGCCCAAGAGCAGCTCGTCCTGCCACGGGCAGATGCTGAAGGCCTCGAAGTTCGGCCACGGGATGTGCCAGAAGATCGCGGTCCGCGCGTCGGGGCGCTCGCGCTTGATGAGCCCGGGCAGCAGCGCGAAGTGGTAGTCCTGGATCAGGACCATCGGCGACTCGGTACCCGCGATCTCCTCGAGCACCGCCGCCGCGAACTTCTCGTTGACGATGCGGTACTGCGCCCAGTCCTCCGGCCGGAACAGCGGGCGGTTGTGCACGATGTGGCAGAGCGGCCACAGCCCCTCGTTGGAGAAGCCGTAGTAGTAGCCCGCCTCCTCCTCCGGCGTGAGCCAGACCCGCTTCAGGGTGAAGCGCGGGTCGTCGGGCGGCACCCGCAGGCGGCCTCGCGAATCCGCGGTGTCGCGGTCGGCGTCGCCGCTGGCCTGCGCCACCCAGACACCGCCGCAGGCGCGCATCACCGGATCCATCGCGGTCACGAGTCCGCTGGCCGGCGTCACCACCGAGATCGCGCCGTCCTTCCAGACGTGGCTCACCGGCTCGCGGTTGGAGACGACCACGAGCGGCCGCTCGCCGAGGCGCATCTTGACGAACTGCTTGAGCCGCTCCTCGGTCCAGAGGGTCTGGCCGATGAGCCGCAGGGCGGCCTCCTCCTCCGCGGCCGCGCGCGCCCGCTGGAGGTTCTTGGCCAGCACCGAGACCTCGCGGGCGATCGGCCCGAAGAGGCTCTCGTCCGGCATCTCGGGCGGCTCGATGGCGTGCCCGCGTCGCACCGCCTTGGTCCAGCGGGCCATCTTGGCGAGCGGCTGGGTCAGGCTCATGCGCACGACCAGGAGCGCGATGAGCGCGAGCACCACCGCAAGCACGAGGAAGCGTATCGCGTTGAAGCGCCACCGCTCCCACTCCGCGCTCTTCAGATCGGAGGCGTCCAGGAACACGGCCAGCGCCCCGGTGGCCTTGTCGTCGCGGAGGATCGGGTCGGCGTAGACGTAGAGGGTCTTGCCCTCGAGCTGCCGGAACCCGGTCTGCACTACGCCGGAGGTGAGCGCCCAGGTCACCTCGGGAGGCGGGTTCTCGAGGATCTTGGCCACGTCGGGCGTCGCCACGATCAGCGAGGCCACGCGATCATAGACGGCCAGGCCCTGGTCCGGCTTGCTGAACTTCTTGATGAGGCGGTCGACCTGGGCCTTCGAGCCGCCGCGGGCGAGCGCGGGCTCGAGCACCTCCTTGAGGCCCTCGCTCAGGAGCGCGGCTCGGCGGTCGAGCTCCCCGGTCAGGCGCTGCTTCTCCTCGACCACCTGCAGGTAAGCGAAGACACCGATGACGACCAGCGAGGCGAGCCAGAGCGCCGCGACGAGCCGGAGCTGGAACCTCATACCGCGCTCCCCGCGGTCGCGCCCTCGGCGAGCGCGGTCAGGAGCTGCTGGACCTCCGTGACGTCCTCCAGCCGGTAGGCCGCCTTGGACGCGGGAACCAGGTCACCGACCCGGATGGTGAGGGCCTGGCCGCCGAGCACCTCGAAGGCGTGTTCGTCCGTCCAGTCGTCGCCCAGGTACAGCCAGAGCGCGCGGCCGGTCAGGGTCGGGCCCATCCGCTCCTCGATCCACTGCGCGCACTCGCCCTTGGTCCACGCCACCTGCGGCAGCACCTCGATCACCTTCGTGCCGTGGAAGATCTTGAGCCGGCTCCCCTGCTCGCGGATCGCGCGCGCCAGCTCGATCTCCACCCGGCGGATCTCGTCGGTGGCCACGTGACGATAGTGCACGGCCACCGCGAGCCCCTTGGCCTCGACGCGCATCCCGGCCACCCCGGGCGCCCGGAGGGCAAGCGCCTCGCCGACCGCGCCGAGCATCGCCTGCTGGGCGACCGCGTCGGGATGGCAGAACGCGAGGTTCGGCCCCGCGATCTCGAGCCCATGGCAACCCGCGTAGATCGCCTCCGGAATGTCCACGCGGGTCCGCAGGTCCTCGAGCCCGCGGCCCGAGATCACGGCCACGCAGCCCCGCGGCGACCGGGCGAGGCGCACGAGTTGCTCACGCATCTCGTCCGAGAGGATCGCGTCGGCGGGGTTGTCGACGATGGGCGTCAAGGTGCCGTCGTAGTCGGTCATGAGCAGGATGCTGCCGTCCCCGGCCAGCCAGTCCCCGACCCAGGTCAGGATGCGGGCAAGATCGCTCACGCCGCGCGCTCCGCTACGGGGGGCGCCGCGGCCAGCGCGGAGACGACTCGCTCGCTCGGTGTCGGTATCGCGCATCTTGCCTGGGAGGACGGCTCGGTCGGGAAGGCAAACTTCAGCATAGCGAGCGAACGGGGACGGGTCAAGGGTCGGGGCCGCCCCCCTCAGACCCGCGGGTACGGGTCGCCGGGCCGCGACAGCGCCCGCATCGCGGCATCCACGATTCGCTGCGTCGAGCCAGCTGGCCCCCAGTCGCCGCCATAGGCGTAGTAGTGGGAGAACCCGCCCTCGTCCAGACGCGCGAGCATGGCCTCGCCGCCCTCCTGCACCAGGAGCAGCACGCGATCGCCCTGGCAATTCTGGGGCACGCAGCCGGTGACCGCGATGTAGTTCTTGTCGCCGACCCGCACACCTCGGGGCGGGGTGGTGCGCCCGAAGTAGGGCGCGGCTCCGCGGCGGATCTTGCCGTCCGCGCTCCAGTCGGTGCCGAAGAGACTGTGGATCCTGTCCCGGAGCTGCGGATTGTTGACCACCTCATCGCCGGTCCGACCGAACGTCATCTCACGGGGCCCGGGCTCGAGCGCGCCCGCCAGGGGCGGCGGCGGGGTGCCCTCCGGCGGGTCGATGGTGCAGGCCGTGGTGAGGACGCCGATGCCGAGCCCGAACACGAACGCTGCCAATGCCATGCCGCGCGGTCTGCTGCCCATGACGGCCTCCTCTGGCGCACGATTGAAGTCCGGGGAAGAAGCCGCAACCCCCGTGCCATCACCGAGATCGCGCCGCAGGCCTCTACTCCCGAGCGGTTAGCCTCGCGTCCTCGACCGGTCAAATGGAAGCGGTCGGTAATCCTTACCCTGTAGGCCAAGGATTACACGCCCCTCAGCGGGGGCTCTTCGAGAGCTCGCTGGCCAGCAGGAATGCCTTGTCCGCGAGGGTGAAGGCCCGCTGCACGTCGCGGCTCGAGAGGGCCTCACGCGCCTTGCTGAGGAAGCTCTGGATGGTCAGGTAGTTCTCCTGCTGCTCCCGGGCCAGCTTCGACGGATCGATGCGCTGCACGAGCTTCTCGGTGCCCTCGATACGCCGCTCGGCCTGGGCCTTCATCCGCTGCTCTTCCTCGGCACTGGCCTGAGGAGCCAGGACGGGGGCCGGGACGGACGGCTCCCTCGGAATCGCCGCGGTGCGCGGTGGCGCGGGCGGCGCGGGCGGCGGCGGGGTCGTCGGCGTGGGCGGAGCCGTCGGGCTCGCCGGCTTGGGCGGCGGGGCGACCGGCTCCTTCGCCAGCTGCGCGGACGGGGCCTTCGCCGGCTCCTCCTCGGCAGCCACGGGGGCGCGCGGCGGCGCCGCCGACGGCGCCGGCACGAACAGATCGGTGGTGCTCGCGCAGCCGCCGAGAGCCGCGGCTAGACACGCGAGCCAGATCGAGTGGCGCATCCCCCTCACCGCACCGGCAGGCGCACGACCAGCGCCGTTCCGCGACCAGGCTGCGACTTGGCTTCCACGGTCCCGTCGTGTAGCTGCAGGATGCGGTACACGATCGAGAGGCCGATGCCGCTGCCGCCCGGCTTGCTCGTGTAGTAGAGCTTGAAGATCTTGTCGATGTCCTCCGGCGCAATGCCCACCCCCTGATCGGTCACCACCACCCGCACCCAGTCGAGCCCCTCGGGGCGGGTGCGGATGCGCACCGCGCCGCCGTGCGGCATCGCCTGCACCGCGTTCTGCAGGATGTTGATGAAGGCCTGGCGGAGGAGCTCTTCGTCCGCGCTCACCAGTGGCAGGGCCGCGTCGAGCTCGAAGATGAACCGCACGCCGTGGCTCTGGCTCTCCGCCTCCAGCAGGGCGCCCACGCTCTGAAGCATCCCGTTGAGGTCGACCGGCTTGAGCGTCAGCTCCTGCGGGCGCATGAACCGCAGGAAGCCCTGCACCACTCGGTCGAGCCGCCGGATCTCGCCGCCGATGACGTCGAGGCTCTGTCGGACCTCGGGGCTGGCGTCCTCGAGCTGCTCCTTCAGCAGCTCGACGTGGATCATCATCGCGTTCAGCGGGTTCTTCACCTCGTGGGCCACGCCCGAGGTCAGCCGCCCGAGGGCGGCCAGCTTGGCCGAGTAGCTCACGAGCGACTGGACGGTCTTCACCGACTCGAGGTCCTTCAGGAGAATCGCCACCCCCATCACGCGGTGGGCGTCCTCCATGTGGAACGCAGAGACGAGGAACTCCTTCTCGCGGCCGGCGTGCGGGAGCACCACGGTCGCGTTGCGGATGCCCGGAGCGCCGGCCAGCACGTGGTCCACGAACGGCAGCAGCGGGTGCGCGGCATCCAGCACCTCGTGGATGGGCAGGCCCACCGTCTGCTCGAGCGAGAGGCCGATCACGGTCTCGGCGGCGCGATTGAAGAACAGGATGTGCCGCTCCGGGTTCAGGAAGATCACCCCATCCTCGAGCTGGTCCACCACGCCCTGGAGGTGGGCCTTCTCGCTGAGGGTCGACAGGCGGTCCGCCTGCAGCTCGCGACCGAGACGGGACAGCTGCGCGGAGAGCTCCTGGAACTCGTCACCGCCCACCGCCACCGGGGTCGCCTCCAGCGGCTCGCCGCGACGGATGCGATCGACCTGGCCCACGATGGCGCGGATCGGCCGGACGGTGAGCTGGGCGAGCACGAGCGCGGCCAGCCAGGCCAGAGGGAGGGCCACCGCCGCCACCGTCAGGCTCTGCTGGAGCGAGGCGGTGACCTCGCGCCGCAGCAGCGTGGTGGACACGCCCAGACGGATCGACCCGAACAGGCGATCGTTCAGCGTCATGGGCAGCACCGTCTCGTAGGTGCGGCCCGTGTTGTAGAGCGCGGAGAAGCGGCTCAGGGTGTCGAGCGCGAGGAGACCGTCCAGGTTCGGTCGCTCGGGCTCCGGCTTCCCTTCCTTCCGACGCTCGGTGTGGAGCACCACGGTGCCGGTGGAGTCCGAGATCAGGGCGTAGAGCAGATGCGGCGAGTAGCCCACGCTCGCGTCGAGGAAGCTGCGCAGCTCGGGGTCCTGGCGGAGCGCCGCGAGTGGCTCGGCGCCCGGGCTCCGCTGCAGGGCGCGGCCGCTCTGGGCGTAGATCTGCTTGGCGATCAGCTCGGCCTGCTTCACCGCTTCCTGCACCACCACCCGACTCACCTGCGACAGGTGGATCGCGGTGGCGGTCGCGACCACCAGCATGGTGAGGAGGCTCAGAACCAGCGCCTCGCGTCCCCGTACCCCCAGCCGCATGCTAGCTGCCGTAGGCCTTGAGCTTGTTGTGCAACGTCTTCAGGCTGATCCCGAGCACGTCGGCCGCGCGGGTCTTGTTGTTGCTGTTGGCCGCGAGGGTCTTCAGGATCAGCGCCTTCTCGGCGTCCTCGAGGCTCGTGCCCACCCGGAACGACACCGTGTCGGGCCCGTCCGGGGGCTCGGTCGAGCGGAGCGAGGGCGTCGGGGGAATGTGCTTGGGCAGGATCGCGTCGCCGTCGCAGACGATGATCGCGCGCTCCAGCGTGTTGCGCAGCTCGCGCACGTTGCCGGGCCACGGCTGGGCGATCAGGCCGTTCAACACGCTCTCGTCCACCGTGCGAATGTGCTTGTCGTAGCGGGCGTTGAACTCCTCGATGAAGGCCTGCACCAGGGCCGGGATGTCGTCGCGCCGCTCGCGCAGCGGGGGCATGGTGAGGCTCACGACATTCAGGCGGTAGTAGAGGTCCTCCCGGAACGTCCCTTCCTGGATCGCCTTGACCGGGTCCTTGTTGGTCGCGGCCAGCACCCGCACGTCCACCTTGATCTCGGTCTTGCCGCCGAGGCGGCGGACCGTCCCGTCCTGGAGGATGCGCAGGAACTTGGCCTGGGTGCCCGGGTTCATCTCGGCGATCTCGTCCAGGAAGATCGTGCCCTCGTGGGCGAGCTCGAAGCAGCCGGGCCGCCGCTCGAGGGCGCCGGTGAACGCGCCCTTCTCGTGGCCGAAGATCTCGCTCTCGAGCAGGGTCTCCGGGATGGCGGCGCAGTTCACCGCCACGAACGGGCCCTTGGCCCGCGGCGACAGCTCGTGCAGCGTGCGCGCCGCCAGCTCCTTGCCGGTGCCGCTCTCGCCGCTGATCAGGACCGCGGCGGGAGTGGGCGCGGCCACCTCGATGAGCCGGTAGACCTCCTGCATGCCGTGGCTGGTGCCGACCAGGCGCCCCATCCCCCACACCTGGCTCAGCTTGCGGCGGAGCAGTGCGACCTCGCGGAGCGATTCGCCGCGCTCCGCAGCCTTGGGGATGAGCACCCGCAGGCGGGCCACGTC
Source organism: Nitrosotalea sp. (assembly GCA_035519555.1). Taxonomy (GTDB): domain Bacteria; phylum Methylomirabilota; class Methylomirabilia; order Rokubacteriales; family CSP1-6; genus CAMLFJ01. Next base: position 29,274 of record DATIWG010000013.1, read on the forward strand.
CACCGGCTTGGTCAGGTAGTCGTAGGCCCCTTCCTTCATGGCGGTGACCGCGGTGTCGATCGATCCTTGGCCGGTGAGCAGGATCACCGAGGCGAACGGCACGTCGGTCTTGAGCGCGCGCAGCAGCTCGAGCCCGTCCATCTTGGGCATGACCAGATCCGAGAGCACCACCGACGGCAAGCCGGCCGCCGCCTTGGCGAGCGCCTCTTGCCCGTCGGCGGCCTCGTCGACCTCGTACCCCCAGCGGGCCAGGAGCGCGCTCAGGCCCTGGCGGGCCGGCTCCTCGTCGTCCACGATCAGGATCTTCAGCGGCATCGATGCTCCGGGTGTCCTAGTGCTCGGGCAGCGCGCTGCGCAGCGCGGGGAACCAGCGCGTCAGCGGCGAGTCGCTCACCAGGATGGTCTCGTCGCGCACGGGGCCGGTGGAGACCAGGGAGAAGCCCACCCCGACGAGGTCCGCGAGACGCTCGACGTACTCGCGCGCCTTCGAGGGCAGCTCCGCGTAGTCCCGCATCCCATGGGTGCTGCTCCGCCAGCCCGAGAGCTCCTCGTACACCGGCTCGGCCTCGTGCCAGATCCGCTCCTCCTCCGGGAAGTCGGTCAGGATCTCGCCCCCGTACCGGTAGCCCACGCAGATGCGCACGGTCTCGCAGGTGTCGAGCACGTCGAGCTTGGTGAGCGCGATGGTGTCGAGCCCGTTGATCCGGGCCGCGTAGCGCAGCGCGATCGCGTCGGCCCAGCCGCAGCGTCGCGGCCGCCCGGTGACCGCCCCGTACTCGTTGCCCCGGGCCCGCAGCACGTCGGCCATCTCCCCGTGCACCTCGGTCATGAAGGGCCCGCCACCCACCCGCGTGCAGTAGGCCTTCGAGATCCCGAGCACGCCGTGGATCTTGGTGGGCGGCACCCCGGTCCCGGTGGAGGCGCCGCCCGACGTGGTGCTCGAGGAGGTGATGAACGGGTAGGTCCCGTGGTCGATGTCGAGCATGGTGCCCTGCGCCCCCTCGAACAGGATCGAGCGCCCGGCCTCGATCCAGCGGTGCAGCAGGAGCGCGGTGTCGGTGACGTAGGGCGCCAGCCACCCGGCGTACCGGAGGTACGTGCCCAGGATGCCGTCCACCGTGAACGTCTGCTCGTCGTAGATCTCCCGCAGCAGCCGGTTCTTCTGCTGGATATTGAATTCGAGCTTCTCACGGAAGAGGCGCTCGTCCAGCAGATCCGCCATCCGGATGCCGATCCGGGCCGCCTTGTCCGCGTAGGCCGGGCCCACCCCCTTGCCGGTGGTACCGATGCGCCGCCGGCCGGCCTGCGACTCGGAGGCCCGGTCCAGCGCCGGGTGGTAGGGCATGATCAGGTGCGCGTTCTTGGAGATATAGAGGTTGCCGTCCAGGGACACTCCCCGCTGGACCAGCGACTCCATCTCCTCGATCAGCGAGGCGGGATCGATCACCACCCCGCAGCCGATCACACAGCGCACGCCCGGGTGCAGGATCCCGGAGGGTATGGACTGGAGCACGAACTTCTCCCGCCCCACCACCACCGTGTGGCCCGCGTTGTTGCCGCCCTGGTAGCGGACGACCACGCCCACGTGCGGCGCCAGCACGTCCACGATCTTGCCTTTGCCCTCGTCGCCCCACTGGGCGCCCACCACCACGATGTTAGGCATGATTCCCTCCACCTCCGAGTCCCGGGAACTGCCGCCGCGGGTCTGCGAGCAGCTCGCTCAGGTTTACCGTTCGCTCCAATGCCTCCCCACCCGCCTGCAGGTCCATGACCGTGATGCGGTCCGGATCGGCGCCGGGCGCGCCTATCACCAGCGCCCAGCGCGCGCGCTGCCCCCGGGCGTACGCCAGCGACTCGGCGAGGGGCCGGCTGATGATGTCGCGCGCCACCGCCGCCCCCGCGTCGCGCAGCCGTCGGGACACGGTCAGGGCCCGCGTCTTGTCCGGCGTGAAGTCGATGACGAAGAAGTCCGGGCCGGAGAGCCGCGGCTCGGCCCCTTGCGACTCCATGGCCAGGAGCGCACGGCTGGTCTCGAACGCGAACCCGGTGGCCGGGCAGTCGTAGCCGAAGCGCGCCAGCATCTCATCGTAGCGGCCGCCGCCCACCAGGGGTGCGCCCAGCCCCGAGACGTAGGCCTCGAAGTGTACGCCCGAATAGTAGTCGAAGCCGCGAACTTCGCCGAGATCGAGCAGCACCGAGTCGGCGAGGCCGTAGGCCCGCAGCAGCCGGTACACCTCGGCCAGGTTGGCCAGCGCGGCCTCCGAGCGGGCGCTCTTGACCAGGCGCTCCGCGCGGTCCAGCACGTCGCCGCGTCCGTACAGGGTGGGCAGGGCCAGCAGCAGCTCGGTGACCGCGGCGGGCGCGTGCAGGTCGGCCACCAGCCGCTCGAGCGCGGAGAGGTCCTTGTGCCCGAGCACGGACCGGAGCTCGCGCGAGGTGGCGGGATCGGCGGCCACGTCCTCCAGGATGCCGCGGAAGAACTCGGTCTGCCCCACGTCGATCTGGAACCGCTCGAGCCCGAGGGCGCGCAGGCCCTCGACGGTCATCGCGATCATCTCGGCGTCGCCCTCGGGGTTGGGCAGCCCGATCAGCTCGACGCCGGCCTGGTAGAACTCGCGGTAGCGGCCCACGTGCGGCTCGTCGTAGCGGAACACGTTGGTGACGTAGTGCAGGCGCAACGGCTTCGGCTCGTCGCGCATGCGGGTGGCCACGATGCGCGCGATCTGGGGGGTGACGTCGGCCCGCAGGGCCAGCAGGCGCCCGCTCTCGCGGTCCACCATCTTGAACATGCGCTCCTGCAGCTCGCTGTCGGTGCCCGGGGAGAGCACGTCGAAGTACTCGTAGGCGCTGGTCACCACTTCCCGGTAGCCCCAGCGGCGGAAGACGTCGAACAGCCGCTCCTCCACCGCGCGCTTGCGGGCGGCCTCGTCGGGCAGATAGATCTTGGCGCCCTTGGGCAGTTGGGTCTGCTGGCTCTTGCGCGGTACGCTCACTGAGACCTCAGGCGATGGCGGTGTCGGCCAGATGAATCAGCGAGTTCATCCGGTGCAGCGTGGTCCAGTCGTCGCGGAACTCGAGCTCCGAGATGCCGGTGGACGAGACCTGCAGCGACCAGAGCCGGTCCAGCGCGAGGCCGAGCGCCTCCAGGATCAGGACCCGGCTGGTGATGCCGTGAGAGACCAGACAGACCGTCTGGCCCTGGTGGGCCGCGCGGAGCGCCTCCAGCCCGGCCCGCGCGCGGGTTCGCACCGCGACCAGCGACTCGGCCCCGGGCCACCGGGCCTCGTGGGGCGACTCCGCCCACGCGGAGTGCGCGTCGGGAAATCGCGCCCTGACCTCGTCACGGGTGAGCCCCTCCCAGTCGCCGAAGGCCATCTCGGTGAACGCCTCCGACTCCTGGACTGCGAGCGTCTGCGGCGCGGCGATGAGCGCAGCCGTCTCCCGGGCGCGCGCGAGCGGGCTCGACCACACCGCGGCCAGGGGCGTGGCGGCCAGCAGCCGCGCCGCGGCCCGGGCCTGCTCGCGGCCGGCCGCCGAGAGTGGGATGTCGCGCCGGCCCTGGAAGCGCCGCTCCCGGTTCCACTCGGTCTCCGCGTGACGGAGCAGCAGGATGCGCATGCTGGTCAGCGCTCGGCCAGGACCTTCTGGGCCGCGCGCACCGCGGCGCCGAAATCCACGGGGTGCCCCAGCTCGTGCAGCACCTGCTCGAGCGCGGCGAGCGCCGTGATCACGTCGAAGTCCGAGACGTAGCCCATGTGGCCGAGGCGGAAGACCTGCCCCTTCATCTCCCCCTGGCCACCCGCGATCGTGATGTTGTGCGAGGTCGAGTAGGTCGAGAGCACCCCCTCGCTGTCGATCCCGGACGGAGCCACCACCGCGGTGAGCGCGGGGCTGGGCGAGGCCTTGGCGAACAGCTCGAGGCCGAGGGCCTCCACGCCGCCGCGGGTGGCCCGGGCCAGCCGCTCGTGACGCCGGAACACCCCGGGTAGCGTCTCCGCCTCGAGCATCTTCAAGACCTCGCGCAGGCCCACGAAGATGGAGACGGCCGGCGTGAACCGGCATTCGTTGCGGGCCACAAATTTCCGCTCGGTGGCGATGTCGAAGTAGTACTTGGGCAGCCGCGACGTCTTGACGTGGCCCCACGCCTTCTCGGACATGGCACAGAACGAGAGGCCGGGAGGCAGCATCAGGCCCTTCTGGGACCCGGACACCACCACGTCCACCCCCCACTCGTCCATGCGCAGATCGGCGATGCCGAGGCTCGACACCGCGTCGACGATCAGGATGGCGCCGGTGGCCCGCGTGACCGCCGCGATGCCCTTGACGTCGTGGAGCACCCCGGTGGACGACTCGCTGTGCTGCACCAGCACCGCCTTCGCCTCCGGGTGCTCGCGCAGCGCCTGCGCGAAGGCCTCGGCCGGCACCGTCCGGCCGAAGGGCGCATCCAGCGGGATCACGGTCACGCCGTAGGTCCGGCAGATCTCGTCCCAGCGCTCGCCGAACTTGCCGGCGCGCAGGACCAGGACGGTATCCCCTGCCGACAGCGTGTTGACGACGGCCGCCTCGAGGGCGCCGGTGCCCGACGCGGTGAACGGGATCACGTCCTGGCTCGTCTGGAAGAGCCGCTTGAGCCCCGCCCGGACCTCGATGAAGAGCGCCTCGTACTCGGGCGTCCGGTGGTGGATCATGGGCTGGGCCATCGCCAGCAGGACGTTCGACGGCACGGGGGTGGGACCCGGCGCCATCAGGTAGTACTTCTTCATTGCAGGCTCCTTGTGGAACAGGTTGACCCGAACACGGTAACAGAACCCGTCGATGCCTTGCAATCAGCGCCCGCCTCGCGAAGCCGTGTACGATCTGGCTCGGGCCCGCCCTGGCGGCGGCGACGCCGGCGTGGGCCCAGATGGCGGCGGCGCTGTCGCGGGTGCCGTGGACGGGCACGATCTGCGGCGGCCGCCTGCTCGCCTAGGAAGACGGACCCTTCACCCGGATCAGGTCCCCCGGAGTGCCGGGCGCGCGCGCGGACCGCCCCAGGGCGGTGACGAACACGGCGTCCTTGCCCGCCGCGTGCGGAGAGAAGAACTCGACCACGTCGCGGTCGTAGAAGGTGAGCCCGCTCGCCCCGAAGCGCTGGCCGTAGGCACCGAGGTAGAGCCGCCCGCCGATCAGCCCCGCCTCCAGGTTCACCAGCCGGTACCCGCGATTGCCCCAGCGCTCGAGCACGCGCGTCAGGTCGGCGAGAAAGAACACGGTCGCGCTCGACATCCCACCGAGCGGCTGCTCGAGGCACAGGAACGTGGAGTCGGCGCGGACGTCTCCGGCCCGCAGCCGTCGTAGCCCGTGCGAGCCGCGGTCATAGTGATAGGCGCCCGGTTCGATCCCGCCCACCGCGTGGATGTTGATGTAGAGGTCGACCAGCCCATACGGCACGTCGGCGGCGAACCCCCGCGTCGCGTGATAGAGCGCGCTCGACAGCGCTCCCGCAGGGATCGCCTCCCCCGAGAAGTTTCGCGTCGACCCGCGCTTGGCAATCGTCTCAGCGAGCCCCCGCCCCGCCGCCCGTTCCGGCGGGATCAGGTCTTGCGTTACGACAGTGTCGTGACGCAAGACCTGATCCTGCCTCACGCCGCGCTCGCGCCAGTCCTCGACCTCGGGCTCGGAGTCGAGGCTCGAGTCTTCGTAGGCTTGCCGCAGGAGCGGGTAGTCGACTTCGCAGGACGAGAGCGGGATCATCTCGGGGGTGAGGGTCGTCACGATGGGCGGCGCCGCGGCCGGGCGGCCGGCCGCGCCCACCGGCGCGACGACGAGCGCGGCTTCCTTCAGCGGGTCGAGGCCCAGCAGCGCGCCGAGCTGCGTGTCGACGAAGCCGGTGACCAGGCGGGCGGGCAGGTCGAGGGCGCGCGCGGCGGCCAGGAGATTGGCGAGCAGTGTGCCGGCGTCCCAGAAGAGGTGGCGATAGCCCCGCGCCTGGTACTTCCAGGTGTTGCGCCAGTAGATCGCCGACAGGATGATCGACGCGGGCTCGGCCGCGACGGCGTCGTCGGCCGCGGCCACCGCCACCGCGCCGCGGAAGTCGCCCGCGCGGAGCCGTCGCAGGCTGAAGTCGCCCGGATTGAAGTGATAGACGCCGGCCTCGAGCCCGGCGACGTCGCCGGCCACCACGTACGCCTCGGTCTGGTAGAGCGCGCCGGTGGAGGCGGCGGCGCGGAAATGGATCTGGCCGCCGCCCGGATACGTCTTGACGCGGGTGACGCCGGCCGAGAAGAAGAGCAGCGCGGCCAGGCGCTCGAGATCGAGCACGGGCGCCCGCGCGCTCGCCGGCGCGGGCGCGAGGGCCGCGAAGGTGTCGGCCGCGAGTACGGGCAGATCGGTCGGCAGGCGCAGCGGCTCGAGCGCGGGATAGATCTTGAACGGCAGCGGCTTGATCTCCCAGTCGAGCGTGTGGCCGCTGCGGCGCACCGACTCGGGCGAGTGCGCGGTCTGCTCGTGGTACCGTCGGACGCTCGTCGTGTCGCGGTTGGCGGAAATGGAGACTACGCGAAGTGGTAGGGAGGGTGGACGACGCCGCGCTCGGTGATGATCGCGGTGATCAACTCCGCCGGCGTGACGTCGAAGGCCGGGTTGAACACCGGCGAGGCCGTGGGTGCGGTCTGGCGTCCCCCCACCCCGCGCACCTCCGCCGCGTCACGCTCCTCGATCACGATCGAGGCGCCGCTCGCGATCGAGGGGTCGATGGTCGAGTACGGCGCCGCCACGTAGAACGGGATGCGGTGGTGGCGCGCGAGCACCGCGACCGAGTAGGTGCCGATCTTGTTCGCGGTGTCGCCGTTGGCCGCGATGCGGTCGGCCCCGGTGACGACCAGGTCCACCTCGCCCCGCTGCATCACGAAGCCCGCCGCCACGTCGGAGATCAGCCGGTGCGGGATGCCCTCCTTGGCGAGTTCCCAGGCGGTGAGCCGCGAGCCCTGCATCACCGGGCGCGTCTCGTCCACCCACACCAGGGCGAGGCGCCCGCGCTCGTGGGCCGCGCGGATCACCCCGACCGCGGTGCCGTAGCCCGCGGTGGCCAGCGCTCCCGCGTTGCAGTGGGTGAGCAGGCGCCCGCCCTGTGGCACGAGCGCGGCGCCGTGGGCACCCATCGCGCGGTTGGCCGCGAGATCCTCGGACAGGATCGCCTGGGCCTCGGCGAGGAGCCGCTCGCTCAGCGCGGCGGCCGGCAGGTCGCGCCCGGCGTCGATCGCGCGGCGCATCCGGTCGAGCGCCCAGAAGAGGTTGACCGCGGTGGGACGGGTCGCGGCGAGCCCCTTGATCGCATCCTCGAGATCGGAGCGCAGCGCGGAGGCGTCGCGCGCCGCGCTCTCGCACGCGGCCAGGACCACGCCGAAGGCCGCGGCCACCCCGATGGCGGGGGCCCCGCGCACGACCAGGGTGCGGATGGCGTCCGCCACGTCGGGCCAGGACGAGTAGGCGCGCTCGATCTCCTCGGTGGGCAGCCGGGTCTGATCGAGCAGCACGAGCCGGCCGCCTTCCCAGCGAACCGGCGTGATCATCTGGGCTCGATCCGGAAGAACTTGTCGCGAGACGTTGCGCCCCGCACGAGGACGATCCGCGAGATCGGCACCCCGAAGGTGTCGGCCAGGAGCCGGCTCACCGCGCGGTTCGCCTCGCCGTCGTGGGGCGCGGCGGTCACCCGGAGGCGGAGCGTGCCCTCTTCCCAGCCGACGACCTCGTCCTGCCGGGCCCGGGGCTGCACCCGGACGTGGAGCAGCGCGGGCGCGGGCCTAGCCGGCGTCGCCCTGGCTGGCATCCCGCTCGAGGTCCTGATCCAGCAGCCGCTGGTACATGTCCACGGTGGCGCGCAGCGACTCGGCGAGCTGCCGCCGCGTTCGCTTGAGCTGGCTGATCTGGGCCTGGATGGCGGCCTCCGACGTGCGCGCGGCCTCGATGGTCTTCTCGCCCTGCATCTCGGCCTCCTTGATCAGGAGCTGGGCCTCGCGCCGGGCGTTGTCCTTCATCTCCTCGACCATCCGCTGCGTGGTGACGAGCGTCTCCTGCAGCATCCGCTCGCGCTGCTCGAGGCCGCGGGTGCGCTCCTCGGCGGCCTGCAGGTGCTCCTTGAGCAGGGTGTTCTCCTTCAGGAGCGCCTCGTAGTCGGCGGCCAGGTCCTCGAGAAACGTGTCCACTTCCTGGACGTCGAAGCCGCGGAACATCCGGACGGTGAACTGCTGCTGGCGGATATCCATGGGCGTGATGCGCACGGCAGCCTCCTCAGTGCCCCTGACGCAGGCTCGACAAGACCACCCGCTCCACGAACTGGATGGCGATGATGACGATCAGCGGGGAGAAGTCGAGCCCGCCGGTCTTCCACGGCGGCAGGAGGCGCCGGACCGGCGCCAAGACCGGCTCGGTGACCTGCCGCAAGAACTGGACGATAGGATTGCGTGGGTCGGGGCTCACCCACGTGATCAGGGCCGCCGCGATGATCACCCACGAGTACAGACTCAGGAGCCAGCCGATGAAGTCGACGAAACCGTCCACTAGCGCTTGCCTCCCAGCTCGCGCGAGCGCAGGGTGGCGCGCTCGACTGCGCTGATGAAGGTCCGCCGCACGCCTCCCTCTTCCAGCGCCGCGATACCCGCGATCGTCGTGCCGCCGGGGGAGGACACCATGTCCTTGAGCTGGCCGGGATGGGCGCCGGTCTCGATGATGAGCTTCGCCGAGCCGAGCACGGTCTGCGCGGCCAGCGTCATCGCGGTGGCGCGGTCGAGTCCCATCTTCACGCCGCCATCGGCCAGCGACTCGATCACGATGGCGACGTACGCGGGGCCCGAGCCGGAGAGCCCGGTGACCGCGTCGAGCGCGTCCTCGTCGAGCACCACCACCCGCCCCACCGCCCCGAACAGCTCCTGCGCCATCTCCAGGTCGCCGGCCTCGAGCCCGTCGGCGCGCGCGATGGCGGTGACGCCCTCGAGCACGAGGGCGGGGGTGTTGGGCATGACGCGGATCAGCCGCGCCGGCTTGCCGAGCGCGTCGCGCAACGCGGAGACCGGCACGCCCGCCGCCACCGAGATCAGGAGCTTGCCGCGATCGACCGAGCCCGCGATCTCCTTCAGCACCGCGCTCATGATCTGCGGCTTGACCGCCAGGATCACCACGTCGGAGCCGGCGACCAGCTCGCGGTTGGAGGTCGCGGCGCGAATCCCGTACTGGGTGGCCAGCTGCTGGAGGCGATCGGCGCGCACGTCGGTCGCCGCGATGGAGGCGGCGGGCACGAGCCCGGTCTGGAGCAGCCCCTTGATGATGGCCTCACCCATGTTGCCCGAACCCAGGAACCCGACCTTCTTGTCCTTGATGCTCATGGCGCGCTCCCCTTGGGGGACGAGGCGCGGGGGCCGAAGATGGCCGTGCCCACGCGCACCATGGTCGCTCCCTCCTCGATCGCCACCTCGTAGTCCGCGCTCATGCCCATCGAGCAGTGCTCGAGCCCCAGCGCGTCGCGTAGCTCGCGCAGCCGCCGGAAGTAGGGACGCGTGTGCTCGGGGTTCTCGGCCGCGGGCGGAATCGCCATGAGTCCGCGCACGCGCAGCCCGGGCAGCCCCGCCACCGCCTCGCTGAGGCGCTTGACCTCAGAAGGCGCCACGCCACCTTTCTGCGGCTCGTCCCCCAGGTTCACCTGCAGCAGCACGTCGAGCACGCGATCGCCGGCTCGGCGCGAGAGCTCCCGGGCGAGCTCGAGCCGGTCCACCGAGTGGATCCAGTCGAACAGGCGCGCAGCGTCACGCGCCTTGTTGGTCTGGAGCGACCCGATCAGATGCCACGGCACCGGGTGGCCCAGACGCTCGATCTTCTCCTTCGCCTCCTGCACGCGGTTCTCTCCCAGCGCCGCGACGCCGGCCTCGATGGCCAGCCGGACGCGCTCGGCATCCATGGTCTTGGAGACCGCGATGAGCAGGACATGGTCGGGAGAGCGACCGGCCCGCGCGCACGCCCGCGCGACGGCTTCCTGGACCCGCCCAAGGTTGGCGCGTATGTCCAGCATGAGTGGGGGCGATTCTAGCACGGTGGCCGCGGGCCGTCAGGCCCGGCGGGCGGGGCCCGACCCGGCGGCCAGGGGGGCCGGAGAGGCCGGCAGCGCAGCCACGGCAACCAGCCGGCCGGCGCCACGCTCGCGGCGATACGAGAAGAGGAGGTCGGGCCGGCATCCAGTGCAGAGTCCAAGCAAATCGACGCGTTCGGGCCGGACCCCGGCGTCGGCCAGCTGGTCCAGGTTGGCCCGCCAGAGATCGAGCATCCACTTCCCCGGCCCCTTGGGGGCGACCCAGGCCGGCCAGGAGGCCGGGAATGCCGCTTCGAGGCGCTCGAGCACTGGCGCATCGACCTCGTAACAGCACGGGCCGATGGATGGTCCGATCGCCACGACCAGGTTCGCCGCCGCGCTGCCCGCCTCGATCAGACGGCGCGCCGCGCTCGCCGCCACGGACCGCACGGTGCCGCGCCAGCCGGCGTGCACCGCGGCGAGCCGACCGGCCTGCGGGTCGTAGAGCACGATGGGCAGGCAGTCGGCGGTGGAGATGCAGAGCGGCAGCCCCGGCCGGGACGTGGCCAGCGCATCGGCGTGACCCGCGAGGCCGGCCCGCTCCACCTCGATCACCTCGGCGCCGTGCACCTGGCGGGCGAAGGCGGGCTCCCCGGCGAGCCCCCTGGCAGCCAGGAGCGGCTGGGCGTCCGGGCCGAACGGCGGCCGCGGCTCGGTGGCACGCGACACCCCGGGGAAATGGCGGGTCGTGAACAGATGCGGCAGGCCGTGGGCCCCGAGTAGCGCCGAGGTGGCGAAGAGCGGTGGGTCCTCGTGCAGGCGCGGCCCGATGGAAGTCACCCGGCCATTCTCTCACGAGTGCCGCTCCCCACCGTTCCGCCTCTTCCCGGCCCGGGTATGCTGGCAGGCGTGACGTACAACGAGGCGCGCTTGCGGCGGGCGAACGACCGGCCGGTCGACCCGGCCGGCGACTACGTCCTGTACTGGATGCAGGCCGCCCGGCGCCTCGACCACAACCACGCGCTCGACCACGCGCTGGCCGAGGCCCGGCGCCTCGGCCGACCGCTGGTCGTCTACGAGGGTCTGCGACTGCGCTACCCGTGGGCGAGCGAGCGGCTGCATCGCTTCGTCCTCGAAGGCATGCGCGCCAACGCGGACGTGGCTCGCCGGATCGGGCTCGCCTACTGGCCGTGGGTCGAGCGCAAGCCGGGCGAGGGGCGCGGGCTCCTCGCCCGTCTGGCCGAGCGCGCGGCGCTCGTGGTCACCGACGACTTCCCGTGCTTCATCGTGCCGGCGCAGATCGAGGCGCTGGCCGCGCAGACCGGGGTGGCGGTGGTCGCGGTGGACACCAACGCCATCGTGCCGGTGAGCCGGCTCGGCCCGACCGTGTCGGCGGCCGCCCACCTGCGGCCGCGCATCCACCGCGCCTTCGCAGAGGCGTGGGAGCATCGCGCGGCGGCGCAGCCGGCGGGACCCGGATCGACGCGCGCGATCCCGACGCCCCCCTTCGAGCCCGCCGAGCTCGACGACGTCGACGGGCTGCTCGCCTCGCTGCCGATCGATCACGGCGTGCCCGCGGTGCCGAACATGACCGGCGGCGGTCCGGCGGCGCGGCGCCGGCTCGCGGACTTCATCGCCCATCGCCTCCGCGGTGCGGCCGATCAACGCTCGCATCCCGGCCCGCCGGACCGGGCGCACCAGAGCGGGCTCAGCCCGTACCTGCACTTCGGGCACATCGCCATCGAGGAGGTCGTCGAGCGGGTGCTGGTGAGCACGGGCGACTGGAGCCCGGCGGTCCTCGACGCGCACGCGGTGGGCCGGCGCGAGGCATTTTTCTGCCGGGACCCCGACGTCAACGCGTTCCTCGACGAGGCCATCACGTGGCGGGATCTCGGCCTGCACTGGCACTGGACGCGCCGTCAGGACACCGCGAGCCTCGAGCGCGCGCTACCCGCGTGGGCCCGCGCGACGCTGGGGGCCCACGCGGACGATCCGCGTGCCTACATCTACTCGCCCGAGGAATGGGAAGGCGGCCACACGCACGACCCGCTCTGGAACGCGGCGCAGCGCGAGCTGGTGGCGACCGGCACGATCCACAACTACATGCGCATGCTCTGGGGCAAGAAGGTGCTGGAGTGGTCGCGCACGCCGGAGGAAGCCTACGCCACCCTCGAGTACCTGAACAACAAGTACGCGCTCGACGGGCGCGATCCGAACTCCTACACCGGCATCCTCTGGTGCTTCGGCCTCTTCGACCGGCCCTGGGCGCCCGAGCGCCGGGTGATGGGCACCGTCCGCTACATGTCCTCGGAGAACACCGCGAAGAAGTTCAGGCTCGGCCCCTACCTCGACTACATCGCCTCCCTCCCCGGTTCCCCCTCTCCCCCGCCGAGGGGGAGAGGGCAAGGTGAGCGGGCGGGGAACGAGGGGGCCGACGCGCGCTGACCGCCCGCGCGGCGCCTAGTCGGCCTGCCGCCGGAGGAAGGCCGGGACGTCCAGGTCCTCCTCGACGGGCTCCTCGCCCTCCGCGCGCAGATCCGCGATGCGGCGGCGCCAATCCTTGGCGGGCGCGGGACCGCGCGGGCCGGACGGAATCGGCACCACCTTGGGTCCGGGGACGGTCGCCTCCTTGCGCTCGGTGAAGCCGGTGGCGATGACCGTGATGCGCACCTCGTCGGTCAGGCTCTCGTCGAGCACCGCGCCGAAGATGATGTTGGCCTCCTCGTGCGCGGCCTCCTGCACGATACGCGCCGCCTCTTCCACTTCATGGATCGACAGGTCGGGGCCGCCGGTGAAGTTGATCAGGATGCCGCGGGCCCCCTCGATCGAGGTCTCGTCCAGCAGCGGGCTCGCCACCGCCTTCTGGGCGGCGTCGAGTGCGCGATGCTCGCCCTTGCCGGTGCCGGTACCCATGAGGGCCATGCCCATGCCAGACATGATCGTGCGCACGTCGGCGAAGTCGAGATTGATCAGACCCGGGACCAGGATCAGGTCCGAGATGCCTTGCACGGCCTGCAGCAGCACGGTGTCCGCGACCTTGAAGGCCTCGAGCAGCGGGGTGCCCCGGTCCACCACCGCGAGCAGCCGCTGATTCGGGATCGCGATCAGGGTGTCGACGACCGCGCGCAGCTCGGCCATGCCCGCCTCGGCCTGGAGCGCGCGCTTGCGGCCCTCGAAGGTGAACGGCTTGGTCACCACCGCCACCGTGAGGATGCCGAGCTCCTTGGCCACCGAGGCCACGATCGGCGCGGAGCCGGTGCCGGTGCCGCCACCGAGCCCGGCGGTCACGAACACCATATCGGCGCCCTCGAGCACCCGCTTGATCTCCTCCCGGTCCTCGAGCGCCGCGTTCTTCCCGACCTCGGGGTCGGAGCCGGCGCCGAGGCCGCCGGTGAGCCGGGCGCCGAGCTGCAGCTTCACCGGCGCGGGCGACGAGCGGAGGGCCTGTAAATCGGTGTTGCCTACCACGAAGTCGACGCCGGTGAACGAGGCCGCCATCATGCGGTTGACCGCGTTGGAGCCGCCCCCGCCGAGGCCGATCACCTTGATCTTCGCCGCCTCGCGCTCTTCCTCCAGCTCGAACACCGGCCGCCGCCCCTGAGTGTGCTCCATCGAGTCCTCCTTAGAATGTCCCCGTGGGGATCGTGCCTGTGGCTGCCGCGTCCGGACGGGCGGCACGGTGTTGGAGAACAGCTCCGCCTGTCCGGCGGCGCGCGGGGGCTTGCCCCCGCCGCCTTTCCTAGAAGAGCTCCGCAAACCAGTCCCTCAGTCGCCGGCCGGTGCGTCCGACCAGCGTGGCTTCCTCGACTTCGGTGGGCCCGCCCGCGCCGTGGCCGCGCGCGCCGTAGAGGGCCAGGCCCACCGCGGTCGCGTGGATCGGGCTTTGCACCACGTCGGCCAGACCGGACAGCCCGGCGGGCACCCCACGGCGCACCGGCATGTCGAACACCTGCTCGGCAAGCTCGGGCACGCCGTGCATGATCGAGCTGCCGCCCGTCACCACCACCCCGCCCGCGGCCACGTCGTTGAGCCCACCCCGGACCAGGTCGCGCGCCACCAGCGTGAAGATCTCCTCCACGCGGGGCTGGATGATCTCGGACAGGATCTGGCGCGAGAGCTGGCGCGCCTTGCGCCCGCCCACGCTCGGCACATCCACCACCTCGTCCTCGCGGACGAGCGCGGTGAGGGCGCAGCCGTGCCGCTTCTTCAGCTCCTCGGCGTCCGCGGTGGGCGTGCGCAGGCCCACCGCGATGTCGTTGGAGATGTGATCGCCGCCCAGGGGCAGGCTGCCGGTGTGCCAGACCGCCCCGTCGCGGAAGAGGGCCACGTCGGTGGTTCCGCCGCCGAGATCGATCAATAGGATTCCCAGCTCCTTCTCCTCGGTGGAGATCACCGCCTCTGCGGAGGCCAGCGGCTCCAGTACCAGATCCTGCACCTGCAGCCCGGCGCGATTGACGCTGCGGACCACGTTGCGCACCGAGGTGGTGGCCCCGGTGACGAGGTGCACCTCGACCTCGAGCCGCACGCCCGACATGCCGAGCGGCTCCTTGACCCCGTCCTGGTCGTCGACCAGGAAGGTCTGGGGCAGCACGTGGATGATCTCGCGGTCCTGCGGCAGGTTCACTGCACGGGCCGCGTCGAGGGCCCGCTCGATGTCGGCCTGGCTCACCTCACGGTGCTTGCCCGAGACCGCCACGACCCCGCGGCTGTTCATGCCGCGGATGTGGCCGCCCGCGACGCCCGCGACCACCGAGGTGATCTCCACGCCCGCCATCTCCTCGGCCTCGGCCACCGCGTGCTTGATCGACTCCACCGTCGAGTCGATGTTGACCACCACGCCCTTGCGCAGGCCGCGCGACGGGCTGACCCCGACGCCGACGATGTCGAGATTGCCCACCGGTGACCAGTCGGCGATGACACAGCAGATCTTGGTGGTGCCGACGTCCAGCCCGGCGATGACCTGCCGCACTCGGGATCTGGCCATTGCCCTCCTCACCTCGTCACGGTCTTGAGAACCACCTGATCACGAAAGCGCAGATCGATGGAGCCGATCGCCTCGCCGCCCGTGCGGATCTGAGCGAGCACGCCCTGCAGCCGGCCCAGGCGCGCCTCCCAGTCCTCGGCCCCGATGCGAACCTCGACCCCATCCACCGTGTAGAGCACCGGCCCGTCCGGCCGGCTCACGTCGATCTCGGAGATCTGCTGGATCAGCGTGGTCTCCGAGCGCAGCAGCACCCGCAGCAGCGAGATACCGGCGACCACCCGTGGCGACGGCACCCCACCGCCCAGGTCGGCCGGGCTCAGCCCGGTGATCACGGGCGCGGTCGGAGCCACCGCGCGCGTCTCGGCCCCCAGACTCACCCCTTGCTCGTCGATCCAGTGCAGCCGGCCGGCGTGGGCCAGCGTGAACGGCCGCCGCTCCTCGACCGAGAGCGTGACCCGGTTCGGGAAGCGCCGCACCAGATCGGCGCGGCGAACCAGCGGCAGCGCCTCCAGCCGCGCGACCACCGCGGCCCGGTCCAGCCGGAACAGGTTGGTGCCCGGACCGATGCCGGAGGCGGCCACGATCTCCTCGGGGGTGAGACGGCTGGCACCGCTCACCGCCACCTCGCTGATCGCGAAGCGCGGCGAGGTGAGCACCCAGCCCGCCCCCAGCCCGATCGCGGCGAGGACGAGCAGGATCGCGCCGATCCACGGCGCGCGCGACGCCACCCAGCGGGCACGGCGGGTGACCCGTCGGGCGAGCTTCGCACGCGACACGCGCTGACGTGACATCGCCCTCCCGCGCTCGGCGAGGTCCTCGAGCCGCGCGGCCTGGCCGCCGCGCGGCGAGAGCACCGAGCTATGCGTGCGGACGAGCCGGGTCGCGCTCACGGACCGCTAGATCTCTCCCATCGTCTTGATCTCGGGCTCCAGCGTGATGCCGAAGTGGTTGCGTACGCGATCGAGGGTGAGCTGCATCAGGGCCTTGATGTCGGCCGCCCCCGCTCCCCCACGGTTGACGATGAAGTTGGCGTGCTTGGCCGAGATCTCGGCGCCGTTCAGCCGCTTGCCCTTGAGGCCCACCTTCTCGATCAGGCGGGAGGCGGTCTCGCCCTGCGGGTCCTTCCAGACGCAGCCCGCCGAGGCCAGGGCGAGGGGCTGGGTCGCCTTCTTCTGCTTGAGCCGCACCTTGATGTCCTTCTGGATCTCCGCGAAGGGCCGCCGGTGCAGCTGCAGCCGGGCGCCGATCAGCACCGAGCCGGGCGGGGCCGCGAACATGCGATAGCTGAACGAGCCGGCCCCCGGCTTGAACTCGCCGAGGGTGCCGTCCGGATGCAGGAAGTAAACGGCGGAGATGAAATCAGCGATGCCGCCGTCCGCGGTGCCCGCGTTCATGGCCACCGCGCCCCCCACCGTGGCGGGCACGCCCACCAGGCATTCGATGCCGCCCAGGTTCAGGGCGGCCGCCTCCCGGATCAGGGCGGACAGGCTCACCCCCGCCCCCGCCACCGCCTCCTCGCCGTTGAACTCGGCGCGACCCAGACAGCCCTCCAGCTTGAGCACCACGCCGCGGACGCCGCGGTCGCTCACGAGCAGGTTGTTGCCGCCGCCGATGACGTCGAGCGAGAGCTGCTCCCGCTCGGCGAACGACAGCGCGAGACGGATGTCTTCCACGTCCTGCGGGACGATGAAGATGTCCGCGGGGCCTCCGATGCGCAAGGAGGTGTGGAAGCTGAGGGGCTCCTTGAATCGGACCTCGCCTCGGATCTCTCCCAGCATGTGTTATCTCCTCTTGGACGACGTCCCGGGATCGTCGCCGAGGCGCTTGAGCAGTTCCCCGCCCAGCTGCCCCACGTCGCCGGCCCCGAGAGTGAGCACGAGATCACCCGCTCTGGTGGATTCGCACAGGTAGTCGACGATGGCCGCGCGATCTGAGCCCATGTAGAGCACCTCGCGGTGCCCGTGGGCCGCGATGCCGTCGGCCAGGTCGCGGGCGTGGACGCCGGGAATCGGCGCCTCGCCCGCCGCATAGATGTCCGTGACGATGAGGACGTCGGACTGATAGAACGCGGTCAGGAAATCGCTCCGCAGGTGCTGGGTCCGCGAGTAGCGATGCGGCTGGAACACCGTGATCACGCGACGGTCGAACCCCGCCTTGGCGGCGGCGAGGGTCGCGCGGATCTCGGCGGGGTGGTGGCCGTAGTCGTCGACGACCAGCACTCCCCGGGCCTCTCCCCGGATCTGGAACCGGCGCTGCACTCCCTCGAAGGAAGCCAGCGCGTGCTGGATCTTTTCGAATGGCACCTCGAGATCGAGACCGATGGCGGCGGCCGCGAGCGCGTTCAGCACGTTGTGCCGCCCCGGCACCCGCAGCGACACCGGCCCGAGCCCGGCGCCCCGGTGCAGCACCTCGAAGGTCGAACGCATCCCGGCGAACTGCAGCCGCCGCGCCGTGAGATCGGCGCCCGCCTCCAGCCCGTAGGTCACCACCCGCTTCTCGATACGGGGGATCATCCGCTGCAGGTTGGCGTCGTCGAGACACACCACCACCGCTCCGTAGAACGGCACCTTGTTCACGAAGGCGAGGAACGCGCTCACGATCGCATCGAGGTCCGGGTAGTGGTCGAGGTGCTCGGCGTCCACGGTGGTCACCACCGCGATCGTCGGGGTCAGCTTCAGGAACGAGCCGTCGGACTCGTCGGCCTCCGCCACCAGGAACTCGCCCTGACCGAGCCGTGCGTTGGTGCCGAGGCCGTGCACGCGCCCGCCCACCACCACGGTGGGATCGAAGCCGCCCGCGCCCATCACCGCCGCCACCATCGAGGTGGTGGTGGTCTTGCCGTGGGTGCCCGCGATCGCGATGCCGTACTTCAGCCGCATCAGCTCGGCGAGCATCTCGGCGCGCGGGATGACCGGGATGCCACGCTGACGCGCGGCCGCTACTTCCACGTTGTCGCGCGCCACCGCCGAGGAGTACACGACGACGTGTGCGCCTTCCACGTGGGCCGCCTCGTGGCCGGTGAATACCTTGGCCCCCAACCGCTCGAGCCGCTCCACCGTCTCGGTGCGCCGGGCGTCGGAGCCGGTGACGCGGTAGCCGAGGGTGAGCAGGACTTCGGCGATGCCGCTCATGCCGACGCCGCCGATGCCCACGAAGTGGATGTGCTGGTATTTCTTGAACATCACGCGGACTTTCTCGAGTACAGCTCCCGGTCGCCGGTTGCATGCTGCGAGATGTTCAGGAGCACGCCGGCCGAGAACATGGTCATGAGCAGCGCGGAGCCCCCGAACGAGATGAACGGCAGCGGCAGCCCCTTGGTGGGAAGCGCCCCCGTCACCACGCCGAGGTTCACGACGGTCTGCGTCGCCAGCATGATGGTGAGACCGAGGCCGAGATAGGCCCCGAAGGAGTCGGGCGCGCGCAGTCCGATGCGCAGGCCACGCCAGATCAGCAGCGCGAAGAGGGCCACGATCGCGGCGGTGCCGACCAGCCCCAGCTCCTCGCCGATGATCGAGAAGATGAAGTCGGTGTACGGCTCGGGCAGGTAGAAGAGCTTCTGCTTGGAGTCGCCGAGCCCGACCCCGAGCCAGCCGCCGGACCCCAGGGCCAGGAACGACTGGATGATCTGGAAGCCGCTGCCCTGCGGATCGTCCCAGGGATTCATGAACGCCACCATCCGCCGCCAGCGGTAGGGCTTCAACGCGATGAGCGCGATCACCACCGGCAGCGCGGCGCCCGCGATGAGCGCCATGTGCTGCACGCGCGCGCCGGCCAGGTAGGCCAGGGCCAGCGTGAGGATGATCAGGGCCAGGCTGTTGCCGAGGTCGGGCTGGAGCAGCGTGAGCGCGGCCATCCCCCCCGCCACCAGCAGCACCGGCAGCAGGCCCTCGGTGAAGCGGGCGATGGCCTCCTGTCGCCTCGTGAGGAACGCGGCCAGGTAGAGGACGAGCGAGAACTTCGCCAGCTCCACCGGCTGGAAGGAGATCGGCCCGACGTGGAACCAGCGCCGGGTCCCGTTGATGGACTGGCCGAACGGGGGCACCAGCACCAGCACCAGCAGCGCGAACGAGACGAGGAGGAGGGGCGTCACCAGCGGCTCGAGGCGCCGGTAGTCGAGCAGCATGCCGCCCCACAGAACGCCCAGCCCCAGCACCGCCCAGAAGAGCTGCTTCTTGAGGAAGAAGAACGGGTCGTGGAAGCGGTCGGCCGCCACGATGGCGCTCGCCGAGTAGACCATCACCACGCCCACGCACACGAGGGACACCACCACTCCGAAGAGCGGCAGGTCGGGCGTGAGCTTGCGGGGCATCAGCCGAGCAGCGCCCGCACCACGGCTCGGAACACGTCGCCGCGGTGCTCGAAGTTGCGGAACATGTCGAACGACGCGCACGCGGGCGAGAGCAGGACCACGTCGCCCACCGTCGCCGCGTCACGCGCCCGGCGCACCGCGTCCTCCATCGACTCCGCGTCCTCGCTCGGGATGCCCACCCGCCCCAGGGCGGCGCGGATCTGTCCGCGATCCTGGCCGATGAGCACCGCGCGACGCACCCGACCGCGGGCCGCCTCGGCGAGGGGGCCGAAGTCCTGCCCCTTGCCCTTGCCGCCCGCGATCAGCACCACCGGCTCGGTGAAGCTCTCGAGCGCCTTGATCGTGGAGTCCACGTTGGTGCCCTTGGAGTCGTTGTAGTAGACGACCCCGCGGTCGTCGTGGACCCGCTCGATGCGGTGGGCCACCCCGCGGAAGGCCGCGATGCCGCGGCGGATCGCGGAGGGCGCCATGCCGGTCCACAGCGCGCACGCGGTGGCGGCGAGCACATTCTCCACGTTGTGCTGGCCCCGCAGGTTGATCTCGCCCACCGGGCAGATCCGCTCGGTGGAGCCGTTGAGCTTGGCCACGATCCAGCCGTCGTAGATGAAGACCCCGTGGGTCAGCGTGGTGAGCCGGCTGAACCAGATCACGCGGCCGCGCGTGCGCCCGGCGAGCCCGGCGGTGACCGGGTCGTCCGCGTTCAGCACCGCGCAGTCGGTGGGGCCCTGGTTGACGAACAGGCGGGCCTTCGCGTCCACGTAACGCTCGAAGGTGCCGTGGCGGTCGAGATGGTCGGGCGTGATGTTGAGGATGGCGCCGACCCGCGGCCGGAAGCGGTCGATGGTGTCGAGCTGGAAGCTGGACGTCTCCGCCACCACGATGCCGTCGCCCGGGAACTCGAGCGCGTGCTCGGCGAGCGGGGTGCCGATGTTGCCGCCCACCAGCACCGGCCGCACCTGGGTGCGCAGGAGCTCGCCGGTCAGCGCGGTCGTGGTGGTCTTGCCGTTGGTGCCGGTGATCGCGATGGTGTCGGCCTCCATCACCCGCCAAGCCAGCTCGAGCTCGCCGATGATGGGCACCCCGCGCGCGCGCACCGAGGCCAGCGCGGGCAGCTCGAGCGGGACGCCCGGGCTCACCACCACCAGCTCCGCGCCCCGGAACGCCTCGTCGGGATGCCCGCCCGCCCAGAGGGCGCAGCCGTCGCGATCGAGAGCGCGCGCCTCGGCGGTCAGCGCCTCGATCGGGCTCGAGTCGGAGGCGAGCACGCGCGCGCCGAGACGCCGCAGCAGGCGCGCCGCCGCGACCCCGCTCTTGGCCAGCCCCACCACCGCGATGGTCTTGCCCTCGAGCGAGTCGCGATAGGGCACGCCGCGCGTCCCGTCGCCGCTCACGAAGATTCCCGTCTGGTACGACACATCCCGCCGCAATACGACCGTCGTCGCCATGGTCTCACCACCCTAGCGGAGCTTGAGTGTCGTCAAGGCCAGGAGCGCCAGCATGATCGACACGATCCAGAAGCGCACGATGATCTTGGGCTCCGCCCACCCCTTGATCTCGTAGTGATGATGTAACGGCGCCATCTTGAACACGCGTCGACCCGTCATCTTGAATGACGCGACCTGGATGATCACCGAGGCCGCCTCCACCACGTAGATGCCCCCGATCAGCGGCAGCAGGAGCTCGGACTTGGTCACCACCGCCAGCGTGCCGAGGGAGCCGCCCAGCGCGAGCGAGCCCACGTCGCCCATGAAGATCTGAGCCGGGTAGCTGTTGAACCAGAGAAAGCCCAGCGCCGCGCCCACCAGCGCTCCGCAGAAGATCGTCAGCTCGCCGGTACCCTTCACGTTGAGGATGCGCAGGTACTCGGCGGCCCGGAAGTTGCCGGTGAGGTAGGCGATCACCGCGAAGGCCCCGCCCGCGGTCACGATCGGCCCGATCGCGAGCCCGTCGAGGCCGTCGGTCAGGTTCACCGCGTTCGACGCGCCCACGATCACCAGGATCGCGAACGGGATCCAGAACCAGCCGAAGGTGAGGAGCCAGCCCTTGAAGAACGGGATCACCACCGAGGTGGTGAAGCCGTCGGGCGGCCAGAAATAGATCCAGGCCATGAGCAGGCCGACCAGCAGGATCTGGGCGCCGAACTTCTGTCGGGCCGAGATGCCCTTGCGGGTCTTGAGCTTCTGCCAGTCGTCCTTGAGCCCGATCAGCCCGAGCCCCGTGGTGGCCAGCACCAGCACCCAGACATAGCGGTTGCGCAGGTTGGCCCAGAGCAGGGTGGCGACCAGGATCGCCACCAGGATGC
Source organism: Nitrosotalea sp. (assembly GCA_035519555.1). Classification (GTDB taxonomy): domain Bacteria; phylum Methylomirabilota; class Methylomirabilia; order Rokubacteriales; family CSP1-6; genus CAMLFJ01. Next base: position 50,905 of record DATIWG010000013.1, read on the forward strand.
CGATGCCGCCCATGGTGGGCGTGCCCGCCTTGGTCTTCTGGTGCCGCTCCGGTGTGTCTTCCCGGACCGATGCTCCCCCATGTTGCATCTGGCGCAGCCGGTTGATGAGCCAGGGCCCCAGGATGAACGAGATGACGAGCGCGGTCACGGTGGCCATCGCGGTCCGGAACGTGATGTAGCGGAACACGTTGAACACGGTGTGATACTTCGCCAGCGGCACGAGGAGCTCGTACAGCATCAGGCATCGTCTCCTCCGAAGCGGGCCACGAGCGCGTCGACCACGCGCTCCATGCGCATGCCCCGGGAGCCCTTGACGAGCACCGCGTCGCCGGGCGCCAGCCGCTTGAGCAGCAGAGCCACCGCGTCCTCGAACGTGGTCACGTGGTGACTCTCCGCGAGCCCGGCCCGGCGGGCGGCCTCCACCGCGACCTGCGCCCACCGGCCGAGGCCGACGAACTCGGCCGCGCCGGACGCGGCCACCGCCCGCCCCATCTCCCGGTGCGCCGCCTCGCTGATCGGACCCAGCTCGAGCATGTCGCCGAACACCACCACGCGCCGGTGGCCCTCGGAGGTCGCCGCGAGCGTCTCCAGCGAGGCGCCGACCGAGCCGGGATTGGCGTTGTAGGTATCGTCGAGGATCCGGATCCGGCCGGCCGGCCGCCACACGCAGCGCCCCTTCACCGGCCGGGCCGCCTCGAGCCCGCGGACGATCTGCTCGATCGACAGCCCGAGAGCCCGTCCCACGCCGGCGGCCGCGAGCGCGTTGGTCACGTTGTGCCGACCCGCGAAGGCGAGCCGCACCGGCTGCCGGGCTGGGCCGACCGCGAGGGTGAAGCGGAGCCCGTCGGCGCCGTCCACCGCGGGGCTCGCCGCGAACACGTCGGCGCCCGGTCGCGTGCTGAAGTACAGCACCCGGGCCCGGGCCTGGGTGTGCATCGCGAGCACCCGCGGGTCATCGGCGTTGAGCACGACGGCGCCCTCGGGCGGGATCGCGCGCACGAGCGCGCTCTTCTCCTGGGCCACCCCGTCGAGCGAGCCGAAGAACTCGGTGTGGGCGCCCTGCACGACCGTGACCACCCCCACGGTGGGCCGGGCGATCGCGGCGAGCGACTCGATCTCGCCCGGCGTGTTCGCCCCGAGCTCGAGGGCGACCGCGCGGTGCTCCGACGACAGGCGCAGGAGCGTCAACGGCAGGCCCCACTGGTTGTTGAAGCTGCCCTCCGGCTTCAGCACCGGGCCGAGCGCCGAGAGCACGCCCGCCATCATCTCCTTGGTCGTGGTCTTGCCGTTCGAGCCGGTCACCGCGGCCACCGGCACCGGGAAGCGCGCACGGTGATAGGCCGCGAGGCGCCCGAGCGCGCGCGTGGTGTCGTCGACCAGGACCGTGGGCACCGAGGGCGGCAGATCGTCCGGCAGGTTGTGGACGACCAGGCACGCCGCCCCGCGGGCCGCCGCGTCGCGAAGGTAGTCGTGCCCGTCGCGGGCGGCCTGGATCGCGAAGAACGCCTCCCCGATGGCGAGGCTTCGGCTGTCGATGCTGATGCCGGTCACCGGCACGCCGAGGTCGCCGGCCACGAGGGCTCCCTGGGTGCCGCGGACCACGTCCTCGACGCTCAGCGGCGCCATCCGTCCCCTCCGGCTACGCCCCGCTCGGCGAGCGCGACGCGCGCCACCACCCGATCGTCGAAGGGCAGCGTCTCGCCGCCGATGATCTGGTAGGTCTCGTGCCCCTTGCCCGCGATGACCACGACGTCGCCCTCGCGCGCCCACGCCACCGCGGACTCGATGGCACGCCGTCGGTCCGCGATGGACTCATGGCGGCCCGCCGCCTCCGCGGGAATGCCGGTCTCGATCTCGGCCAGGATGGCCTCGGGCCGCTCGCTGCGCGGGTTGTCGGACGTCACCCACGCCCGGTCGGCGAGGCGCGACGCGATGCCGCCCATGATCGGCCGCTTGCCGCGGTCGCGGTCGCCGCCGCAGCCGAAGACCACGCCCAGGCGGGCGCCGGGCCGCAGGAGCTTGCGCGCGGTGGCCAGCACGTTCTCGAGAGCGTCGGGGGTGTGCGCGTAGTCGACGACCACCAGGAACGGCTGACCGGCTTCGACCCGCTCGAATCGGCCCGGCACGGTCGCCACGCGGGAGAGGATCTGACCGATCTGACTCGGCTCCATGTCCAGAGCCAGTCCGACGCCGACGGCTCCCAACAGATTCATCACGTTGTGCTCGCCCACCAGCGGCGAGGTGATCTCGACCAGACCTCGGGCACAGGCAACCTGCAGGCGGATGCCGTGCATCCCCGACTCCCGGTGGCGCGGCCGCAGGTCGGCCCGCTCCGACAGGCCGAAGGTGATGAGCCGCACCTGCGGGTCGGCCGACGCCGACGCGATCATGGCCGCGCCCGCCGGGTCGTCCACGTTGACGACCGCCGCGCGCCGCGCCTTCCGCCCGGCGGCCAGCACCGAGAACAGCCGTGCCTTCGCGTCGCGGTAGGCCGCCAGCGTCCGGTGGAAGTCGAGGTGGTCCTGCGTCAGGTTGGTGAACACGGCGACGTCGAACTCGATGCCGTCCACCCGGTGGAGGGCGAGCGCGTGGGAGGAGACCTCCATGGCCGCCCCCCCGACGTTCGCGCGGACCATGCGCGCGAGCAAGGCCTGCAGCTCGAGCGCCTCGGGGGTGGTCTGGCTCGCGGGCTCCACCTGGCTGCCGACGCGGTACTCGATCGTGCCGATCACCCCGGTGGGACGCCCGCCCGCCGCGAGCAGAGCCTCGATCAGCAGCGACGTCGTGGTCTTGCCGTTGGTGCCGGTAATGCCGACGACGATCAGTCGCTGCGAGGGATGCCCGTGATACGCGTCCGCCAGCCGCGCCAGCGCCTCGCGCGAGGACGGCACCAGGATCCGGGCCACGGCGGTGCCCGGCAGGGGGTCGGGCCCCTCGGCGACAACGACGGCGGCGCCCCGGCCGAGGGCGTCGGCGGCGAAGCGCCGGCCGTCCTGCTTGAAGCCGGGGATCGCCACGAACAGCTCGCCGGCCTTGACCTTGCGGGAGTCGTAGGCAAGGCCGGCCACGCGTGCGGGCGGCGTGCCCAGTACCGTCTTGTCCGGCAGCGCGTCGAGCAGCGTGGACGTGGGCACGGGCTCGCTCATGTCCTCACGGGTGAAAGCTCGCGGGCACGGCCGGCGCAGCCGTGCGACCCACCGAGGGCGCCAGCTGCAGACGGCACGTGGCGCCCGCGGGCAGCGGCGCGCCCGGCGGCGGCGACTGGGCCGTCACGACGCCCCGGCCCGCGATCTCGAGCGTCACCTCGAAGGGCGCGAGGACCTCCATCGCCTGGCGCAGGGACAGCCCGCTCAGGCGCGGCGTGACCGCCGGCCCGCCGCTGGCGGCGGGGGCCTCGGCCAGGGCGGCCGTGACTACTGCAGGGCCGGACAACGCGGCGACGGCCGCGCTCGGCCGTGACCGGCCCGGCGTGGTCGCGGCCATCTCTCCGCGCACGATCGGCACCGGGCTGCTGTCGCGCGGCGCCACGTTCAGGTACCGGAGCGCCTCGCGGCCGATGCCCGCGAACATGGGCGCGGCGGCCTCGCTGCCCCACTTCTCGTTCTTGGGCTCGTCGAGCAGCACGATCATGGCCAGGCGCGGATCGTCGGCGGGCACGAAGCCCACGAACGAGAGGACCCCGGGCGCGCGCGAGTAGCGCTTCGTCGCCGGGTCCATCTTCTGGGCGGTACCGGTCTTGCCGGCCACGTCGTAGCCGGGAATCGCCGCGTTGTGGCCGGTCCCGTTGGCGACCACGTTCACCATCATCTCGGTGAGCGTGCGCGCGGTCTCCGGGCTGATGACCTGGCGCACCGCCTTGGGCTCGAACGAGCGGAGCTCGCGCCCCTGGGCGTCGAGCGTCGCCCGGATGATCTGCGGCTGCATGAGCCGGCCCCCGTTGGCCACCGCCGAGAAGGCCGCCACCATCTGCACCGCGGTCACCGAGATCTCCTGGCCGATCGACATGGTGGCGAGTGACAGTCCCGACCACTGGGTGGGCGGGCGGAGCTGGCCGCGGCTCTCGCCGGGGAGCCCCAGGTTGGTCGGCGCTCCGAAGCCGAACGCGGTCATGTACTTGTAGTAGCGCTCCTTGCCGATCTGCATGCCGACCTTGATCGAGCCCACGTTGGAGGAGTTCTGGAGCACCTCGGTGAAGGTGAGCCAGCCGTATCTCTTCCAATCGTGGATGGTGGCGTTGGCCACCGTGATCGCGCCGTTCTCCCCGAAGATCCGGTCGGTGGGGCGGACGATGCCTTCCTCCAGCGCCGACGCCGCCATGATCACCTTGAAGGTCGAGCCCGGCTCGAAAGGATCGGTGACCGCGCGGGCCCGCCGGTCCTCGTCGGTGGCGCCGCCGAACGCGTTCGGGTTGAAGGTGGGGCGGATCGCCATCGCGAGGATCTCGCCGGTGCGCGGGTCCATCACCACCGCCATCGCCGACTTGGCCCGGGTGCGCCGCCACGCCGCGTCCACTTCCTTCTCGGCGAGGTACTGGATGGTCGCGTCGATGGTGAGCACGATCCCCTGGCCCGGCACCGCCGGCTTGAGCACGATGGGCGCGCCGGTCACCTCGCGCCCGAGCGCGTCGCGCTCGACCACCGCGCGGCCCTCGACGCCGGCCAGGTGCCCGTCCCACACCTGCTCGATGCCGGCCAGGCCCTTCCCCTCGGCGCCCTCGAAGCCGATCAGCTGCGCGGCCAGCTCGCGATTCGGATAGAGCCGCATGGTGTCTTCCACCAGGGTCAGCGACGGGTCCTTCAGGTCGCGTACCGCGCGAGCCATGTCCGGGGTGAGCCGGCGCCGCACCGGAGCGAACTTCTTCGAGACGGTGAGCCGGCGGGCCACGTCGCGGGCCGGCTCGCCGAGGATCGGGCCCAGCCGCGCGGCCAGGCGCGTCGCGTCCTCGACCTTCCCCGGCGTCACGTAAAGCGTGTCGGCCCGGGAGGAGACGGCGAGCGGCTGGCCGGCGCGATCGAGGATGGGGCCGCGCTTGGCCCGCAGGGGCACCGTCTTGGCGTGCTGGCTCTCGGCCAGACGTGCGTACTCGTCGTGCTTGTAAACTTGGAGGTAGCCGAGGCGGCCGAGGAGAGCGAGGAAGGCACAGGCCAGGCACGCCGCAAGGATCAGCGCCCGGCTTCTCAGGCCCTCGGCCCGCTGCTCGGTCATGGGGTCACGCTAGCGAACTCCAACGTTGCGGGGCACCGCGCGCTCGGCGACCACGGATGGGCGATCGAGCGCAGCGGAGCCGGCGCCGCCCTGGACGAACTCGCGGGCGAGCCGGACCTGGTCGCGGCCGGGCGCCACCATGCCGAGCTCGGTGCGCGCCTTGCCCTCGATGCGCGAGAGCGACTTCAGCGTGGCCATCTCGACGCGCAGGCGCCGGTTGGTCTCCTCGATCTCGGCGCGGTGCTGCCGGAGCGCGTCGAGCCGGTACGACATGCGCACCTGCTGCACGCGCAGGCCTACCACCCCGAGCACCAGCGACACCGCGAGACCGGCGCCGACCACCGCGGAGGCCATGGAGCGGAGGCGCCGCCGATCCGTCGAGCGGTGGCGCCGCACCGCCTCCTGCTGCCTCGCGCGATGCTCGTGACCCCAGTGGGACTGCGGAGCGCTGCGCCGATGGGCCCGGGTGCTCATGCCGCCTCCTGCCGCGCGAGCACTCGCAGCTTGGCGCTGCGGGCGCGCGGATTCTGTGTCGTCTCCTCGCGGCCCGCGGTCACCGGGCTGGGCTCGAGCTCGACGAAGCCCCGGCCCGTCAGTGAGCGGAACGCACGCTTGACCACCCGGTCCTCGCCGGAGTGAAAGGAGATGACGCCCAGCCGGCCGCCGTCCTCGAGAAGCGCGGCCGCTTGCGGCAGCGCCTCCGCGAGCGCGTCCGGCTCTTCGTTGACGGCCATCCGCACCGCCTGGAAGGTGCGAGTGGCCACGTGGGTGCGCTTGGACCAGGCCGCGCGCGGCACCGCGCGCTTCACCACCGACACCAGATCGGCGGCGGTCCGCACCGGAGCGCGGCGTCGCTGCTCGACGAGCACGCGCGCGATGCGATTGGCGTGACGCTCTTCTCCGTACTCGGCGAGCAGGCGCGCGATCTCTTCCGCGGGCAGGCGGCCGAGCAGCTCGGCGGCGGTCTGACCCTCGGTGGGATCGAACCGCATGTCGAGCGGCTCCTCGCCATGGAACGAGAAGCCGCGCCCCGACTCGTCGATCTGATACGACGACAGCCCGAGGTCGAGCAGGACCGCGGTCGCGCGCTCCACCCCCGCGCGGGTGGCGAGCGCGCCGAGGTGGCGGAAGCTGCCGTGCTCGAGCACCACCCGCGCCCCGAAGCGCGCGAGGCGCCGCGCCGCTCGCGCGAGGGCTTCCGGATCGCGGTCGATCCCGAGCAGGCGCGTGTCGTCGCCCGCTCGCTCCAGCAGCCGCTCGGCGTGTCCTCCCATTCCGATCGTCCCGTCCACCACCCAGCCCCCGCGTCGAGGGCGCAAGAGGAACGTCACTTCGTCAGCCAGAACCGGTGTGTGGGCTACGGACACGGGCTCGTCCCGGCTGACACCGGAAGCTTCTCTTTCAAATGCGCTCGGCTCGCCTTCGGCTGCGCCTCGCCCTGCCACTGTCGCGTCGTCACGCCGTTGGAGAGTGTCGCCGTCATGCCGTTCGCGTGCCTCGCGGTCGTTACGTTTGTCGCGCAAGCTAGACGCCCTTGGCCGCCAGGCGCTCGCGCAGGTCGTCGAGCGGGCCCGCGTGCTCGCGCTGGTAGATCGCCCAGCGATCCTCGTCCCAGATCTCGAAGTGATCCATCATCCCGATGATCACCACGTTCTTCGCGAGCCCGCTCCGCTCGCGATAGTCCTGCAGGATCTGGACCCGCCCGTGCGGATCGAGCACCACGTCGAGTCCCGCCGAGAGATACACGTGCTGGTACTGCCGACGATCGGGATCGAGCTTCGGGAGCGCGGCCACGCGCTCCTCGAGCTCCCGCCACTTGTCCTCGGGGTACACGTCGAGCGATGAGCCGTTGGGCGCGATCACCAGACGGTCGCTTCCGGCCTCGCGCAGCCCCTCGCGAAACTTCGACGGGATGCTGAGGCGCCCTTTCGGGTCGATCGTGTGTCTGAAATGTCCCCGAAACACTATCCCCCTCGGCGGGGCCCGGATGCCCCTCAGCCGGCCTTCGATGGCACTTCATGGGATTTCATCCCACTTCGAGGGACCATCCTAGAGGGGGTCGCTTGGGGGTGTCAAGCGGAAACTTCGAATTTTCAAGGCCATTCAGGCCCGGTCCAGGCGCGACCGGTTGGGGGTAGAGCAAAGAGGGCTACAGCAGGTGGTGAGAACCCGAAGAGAACCGGGGCCCTAGCGGGCCGGCGTGTAGTACGAGAGGGCCTCCGGCATCCAGGTCTCGAGCTGCTGGATACGGGTGGCCTCCGACGGATGCGTCGACAGCCATTCCGCCGGGCGCTGGCCCTTCGCGGCCTCGGCCATGCGCTTCCACAGCTCCACGGCCGCGTGCGGGTCGTAGCCGGCCTTGGCCATCAGGATCACGCCGAGATGATCGGCCTCGGACTCCTGCTGGCGGCTGAACGGCAGGAGCACCCCGACCTGGGCCCCGGCGCCGAGCGCGGCCGCGACGAGCTGGACGGTCGCCGGGTTGCTGCTGGCCATGCCCGCCGCCAGCTGGGTGACCGTCTGGACGCCCATCTGCTGGCTCAGGCGCTCCCCGCCGTGGCGGGCCAGGACGTGGCCGATCTCGTGCCCGAGGACGGCGGCCAGCCCCGCCTCATCGCGGGTGATCGTGAGCATGCCGGTGTAGACCGCCACCTTGCCGCCGGGCAGCGCGAAGGCATTCGCCTGCTTGTCGTCGGCGATGAGCCGGAACTCCCACTGGTTCTTCAGGTCGGTCACCGCGGCGATGCGGCTGCCCACACGCTGGACCATGGCATTGGCCTGCCCATCGGTGGACAGCGTCGCCTTGCCGACGATCTCCTGGTAGGCCTGCACGCCCATCTTGGACTCCTCGTCGGGGGAGACGAGCTGGAGCTGATGACGGCCCGTGTAGGGCACCGTCTCGCAGGCCGCCGGCACGAGGGCCAATGCGACGAGCGCGGGGGCGACGACGACGTTTCCGCGAAGCACGGCGTCATTCTACCAAAGCAGGTTGCGGAGCGTGGCCTGCGTCTCCATCACGATCCCGGCTCCGGCCCCGACCCCCGGACCGCCGACCTCCAGCCGGATGCGCACGGCCCGGACCTCGGCCGGATCGGTCGTCTCGAGGCCGGTCCGGTCGAGATAGGTGAGTTGGAACGCCCGCACGCCGTCGATCACCGGCTGCGCCCCTCCACCCGCGTCCCGCCGAAGGGTGCGCTCACCGGGTCGGAGCAGATAGGTCACCCGCTCCCGCGTCGGGTCTACTTCCCCGTTGCCGTTGAAGTCGCGCTGGAACGCGATCCGGGTGGGCTCCGCGATCACGACCGCCGCGATGCCGGCCACGGTGGGATCGTAGCCCGCCTCGCGCAGCTCGCCGGCCAGACGCTCGAGCGCGTAGCGCGCCGACTGCTGGGCCTCCACCCGCGCCGTGCCCCACACCCACGCCTGCAAGCCCTGATGCAGCAGCATCACGCTTGCCACCAGCACGCCCCCACCGACGGCGAGGGCCACCAGGATATCCACCAGCGAGTAGCCCCGATTGCCAAGCCGCGCGTACACGGGTCCACGCTGAGGGAAGCCAGCGGGAACGCACAATGACCAGCTTTCGAAACGTCAGGAAGGCAATACAGCGCGCAAAAAACCAGACGGGCGGCGGAGCCGCCCGTCTTCTAAGCCCCCGGCCTCTTCCCCGCCCACGGCGCGAGCTGCTCGAACGCCGCCGAAGCCCGAAGCACGGTGGCGTCCTCGAAGCGCCGGCCGAGGATCTGCAGGCCGACAGGCAGCTGGTCGCGGGTGAAACCGCAGGGTACCGAGGCACCCGGATGGCCCGTCATGTTGAAGGGATAGGTGAACGGGATCCAGTCGTAGACCCCGGTCGGGGTACCCGCGACCTCGGTCGGCCCGTCGAGCCCCACCTTGAAGGCTGCGCACGCAATGGTCGGCGTGAGCAGGAGGTCGTGCCGCTCGAAGAGGCGGCGCGGGTGCTCCTCCCACGCCAGCCGATCGAACCACGCCTGGACGTACTGGGTGGGGCTCCAGGCCCGGGTTTCGTCGGCGAGGGCGACGAGGCCTGGATCGATATCGTCCCGCCGGTCGTGCAGGGCGGCCCCGAGCCGGGCCGCGATGCCGCCGAGGAACATGGTCTTCCACGCCGTCTGCGGGCTCGGCCACTTGGGCCTGACCTCCTCCACCCGGCAGCCCAGCTCACGGAAGCGCCGCGCCGCGCGCTCGCAGACCGCCTTCACCTCGGGATCCACCGCCTTCGCGAAGCCGAGATCCGCGGTCCACGCCACCCGCAGGCCCTTCACCCCGCCCCTGAGCCCCTTCACGTAGTCGGCTCGCGGGCCTGGCAGCGAGAACGGATCGCGCGCGTCGGGCCCCACGCAGGCGTTCATCATGAGGGCCGCGTCCGCCACCGTGCGCGTCATCGGTCCGATGTGCGAGAGCCCCCAGGCCGCGCTGAACGGGTAGATCGGGATCAGCCCGAAGGTGGGCTTGATGCCGTATATGCCGGCGAGCGACGCGGGGATCCGGATCGAGCCGCCGCCGTCGGTACCGATGGCGAGCGGGCCCAGGCCAGCGGCCACCGCGGCGCTGGCCCCCCCGCTCGAGCCGCCCGGCGTGCGGTCCAGGTTCCACGGATTGCGCGTGACGCCGAACAGCAGGTTGTGGGTTGCCCCGATCCAGCCCATCATCGGCGTGTTCGTCTTGCCGAGCTGGATGGCGCCGGCCGCGCGCAGGCGCTCGACCATCGGCGCGTCCTCGGTTGGCACGTTGTCGCCGAAAAGCCGCGTTCCGAACGTCGTCCGGACGCCCTTGGTGATCACGAGGTCCTTGGTCGAGAACGGCACCCCGTGCAGCGGGCCGAGCGCGGCGCCCTTCTTCATGACCGCCCGCTCGGCCGCGCGCGCGTCCTTCATCGCCTGGTCCGCGGTGAGGGTCACGTAGGCGTTGAGCGTCGGGTTGAGGCGCTCGATGCGGGCGAGCACCGCCTTCATCACGTCGACCGGGGAGAGCTTCCGGCGCTTGATGGCCGGGGCCATCTCGGACGCGGGCATCCAGCAGAGATCTTCGGCACTCGCCATGGGAGCCTCCCTCGCTCGGGGTCAGGCGCCGCGGAGGCGCGGGTCCAGCGTGTCGCGAAGCGCGTCGCCGAGCAGGCTGGAGCCGAAGACGGCGAGGCTGATGGCGAGGCCCGGGAATATCACGAGCCAGGGCGCCTTCTGGGCGTACTCCGCCGCGGAAACCGAGAGCATCCGCCCCCACGAGGGATAGGGCTCGGGCACGCCGAGGCCCAGGAACGACAGCGCGGCCTCGACCAGGATCGCGCTGCCGAGCTGCGCGGTGCACAGCACGATGAACGGCCCGATGGTGTTGGGCAGGATGTGGCGGAACGCGATGCGCAGGTGGCGGAGGCCGACCGCGCGCGCCGCCTCCACGTACTGCATCTCGCGGATCGACAGCACGCTCGCCCGGATGACCCGCGCGGCCCGCGGGATGATCGGGATCGAGATCGCTATCACTACGTTGGGGATGGACGGCCCCAGCGCGGCCGACATGACGAGCGCCAGCACGAGCAGCGGCAGGCCCTGCAGGATGTCCATCACCCGCTGGCTGATGAGATCGGTGTTGCCGCCGATGTAGCCGGACAGCAGCCCGATGAGCCCGCCGAACACCGAGCCGAGCAGCGTGGAGGCCAGACCCACGATGAGCGAGACCCGCGCCCCGTGGATGATGCGCGAGTAGATGTCGCGGCCCAGATGATCGGAGCCGAGCCAGTGATCGCCGCCCGGGCGCGCGAGGCTCTGGCCGGCGTCGGTCGCGATCGGATCGTAGGTCGCGAGCTGGTTGGCGAACACCGCGGTCAGGAACATCACGACCATGAGGAACCCGCCGATCGCCCCCAGCGGCTTCTTCCGGCAGAAGTGCACGAGCACGGTCCACGCCCCCGGCCGGCGCAGGGCCATGGCGACGCCCGGCACCTCCACCCCCAGCGGCTTAGTGGCCATAGCGCACGCGCGGGTCGAGGAAGCCGTACAGCATGTCCACGACGAGGTTCGAGAGGATCACCACGATCGCGATGAACATGACCAGGTTTTGGACGATCGGGTAGTCCCGCCACAGGATCGCCTCCACCAGGAAGCGCGCGACCCCGGGCAGGTTGAAGACGGTCTCGGTCACCACGAGGCCGCCGATGAGGAACGCGAACTCGATGCCGATCACGGTGACCACGGGCAGGATCGCGTTCTGCAGCGCGTGCCGCCAGATCACGATTCGCCCGGACTGGCCCTTGGCCCGCGCGGTGCGGATGTAGTCCTCGCGCATCACCTCGAGCAGCGACGAGCGGGTGATGCGCATGATGAGCGCGGAGGAGCGATAGCCCACCGCGAGCGAGGGCAGCGCGAACTGGACGCAGTGCAAGGGGAAGTTCTGGCTCGGGGGCACGTAGGTGACCGGCGGGATCCAGCCGAACCACGCGACCA
>DATIWG010000014.1:0-9755 GCA_035519555.1 Nitrosotalea sp.
ACGCGAGCCTACATCCGTCCGCTCGGTCCCTTCCAGTACGTGTCCTTGCGCAGGATCTTGCGGCCCTCGAACTCGTAGAGGTCGCAGCCAGCCCACTTGAAGGGCTCTCCCGCGGGCGTCGTCCCGAGCACGGTCCACTCCGTGAACGCCCTGTTGTCGACGATCCAGCTTTTCTGCGCCTGCCAGCGGAGGTCGGGTATCTGCTTCCAGCGCTGCTTCAAGAACTCGCCGATGGCGCGCGGACCGACGACCTGGTGGCCGAACGGCGGGGGCCCGAGGGGCGTTCGGAACACGCCCTCCTCGGCGAAGAAGCCCGTGATGGCATCGACGTCTTGGCGGTTGAAGGCGTCGAAGATCTCGTCGAGGTACGCGGCGGTGATTTCGCTCATGGTCGTCCTCCGTGACCGGTCGTCACAACGCTCACTCGTTCACCTGATCCGCCCGCTGCAGGTGGCCGCTCAGGCCACGACTCCATCAGCGCGCAGCTTCTGGATCGCCGCGTGGTCGAGGCCCAGCACCGCTCCGAGCACCTCGTCGGTGTGTTGACCCGGCGTCGGAACCGGCCCGACCCGGCCGGGCGTGCGCGATAGCTTGATGGTCACGCCTGGCACATACATTTCACCGGCGACCGCGTCTTCCATCTTCACGAGCATTTCGCGCTGCCACAGATGGGGATCGTTCGCCACCTCCGGAATGGCTCTCACGGGCGCCACGGGAATGCCGGCCTCGAGAAGCGCCTCGCAGATCTCTTCGACCGTGTGGTCCACGCACCACGCCTCGACCAGCGCACGGCGGCGATCGGCAGCCGTGCTGCTGGGCATCGGTGTCGCATCGGTCACGGATCCATCTGCGCCGCTCACGAGGCGCATGAGACCGGCGGCCATGTCGCGCCCGGCCGCGCTAATCACGACCCATCCATCCTTGGCGCGATACGGCGGTCGACCGCCCTCGCCGCCCTCGGCGCCCGTCGCCAGATAGTACGACGTCGGGATCTCGACCATCGTGAGGGCGGAATCAAGCAGGCACACGTCGACGACCTGACCTTCGCCGGTGCGGTCGCGATGGCGCAGGGCCGCGAGCGCGCCGATCGTCGCGTGTAGCGCGGTGTATCGATCGACCACCGAGGACGCGGTGCCGACGGGCTGGCCGACCGGCTGACCGGTCAATGCCATCAGGCCGCTCATCGCCTGACCGAGCGGGTCGAAGGCGGGCCGATCGATGTACGGGCCGTACTGACCGAAGCCGGACACCGAGATCAAGATGATGCCGGGATTCAACGCTCGGAGGCGTTCGTAGTCGAAGCCCATCGCTTTCATGACGCCGGGACGGAAGTTTTCGAGGACGATGTCCGATTTCTTGACGAGCTCGGCGAACAGCTCTTTCCCTTCTCCGTGGCGCAGGTCGATGCACACGCTCTTCTTGCCACGGTTGTAGACGCTGAAGTACACGCTCTGACCGCGGACGAGCGGCGGATGCTGGCGTGTCTCCTCACCACCCAAGCGCTCGATCTTGATCACCTCGGCCCCGAGGTCGCTGAGCAGCATCCCACCACGCGGCCCGGCCTGGAAGCGAGCGAGCTCCAGCACCCTGACGCCATCGAGCGCGAAGCTCATCGCGAGCTCCGCACCGCGACACCGGGATTGTCCTGCTGACACCGAGGGCCGTGCATCAGCTGACCTCCTTCACTTCCCGAGTCGAGTCTTGGGCTGTTCCGGTTCACCGCTTCCCGTAGTCCGTGAAAACGTAGTCTCTTGTCTTCACGATCGTGTGGCAGCCGAGCCCGCACTTGGCGTCGTTCCCCTGCGGCGGCTCGTCAGCCGTGGTGGCGGGCTTGAACGTATCGGACGCGGCATCATACTTGAAATAGGCCCACCCCCATCCGCCGCTGTCCGCAAACCTCTTGCTATCCTTCACCATGAAGTCGACGTCGTGCAGGCTTGCCGGCACCGTCGTACCGGGGAACGCTTCGTTCTTTTTCGGGTTCCAATGGATCTTCGCCATCTTGGAGCCGTCGGGGAAAGACTTGCCGTTGCCGGGAATGCCGGACTGGTAGGCCTTGATCATCAGGGGATTGGCGAGGATCACCGCGACCAGCTTTTCGTTCTGACTGACGGCGACAGTCTGCCAGCCTTCGTATCCTCTGAACTCAGAGAACGCGAGCCCATTGGGCACTCGCACGGTGTACTTGGCCTCGCCAGTGTCCTGCGCGGAAATGGTGGCCCTGCCGCCCAAGACGGCGAGCACCGAGACAGCGAGCGAGACCACAACGATCACAACCGCCGGGATCTTCTTGCTCTTCATCGCCGTTCTCCTCGTTGGCTACTGGTTGCCGGTGGGCTCGGATGTCCGACGGCCGCCGAACTGATCGGCGTGAAGCGACACGAAGTCCCGGGCGTTCATGGCCGGCCGGTCACCCGCTCCATCGGCCATGCGATGTCTGGCTCTTTCGTCGAACTCTTAGTCGCCTGAACTCTGTGGATTCCTCTTACCGTGTAGCCGTGAGTGATGCAACTGCTGCGACGCCGGGATCGGATTCGAGGGCGGGTGGCAATCGCGCGGATCCGCGCGGGCTCCGACTCGGCGTCGCCCGTCCCTCCTGCCCGAGAGAGGAACACGTCCACCCCGCCTTGCGCAACATGAGGTAGACTTCCAGCGGGGCAGGTTTGGTGCCGAGGGCATGACTATCCTCTTCGTCGAGCACCAGTCCTTGGTGGCGCGAGCTGCCTCATCCCACGACGGCAAGATCGTCAAGACGGAAGGCGACTGGTTTTGGCTCGTGTCTCCCAGCACCGTGTTCACGGGAGTGCCGCCCGTGAGCGCTGAGGAGTAGGTCAAGCGCATCCTCCTAGGCCACATCGACGCGCATTTCGGCAGCATCCGGGAGACGATCGGCGGCTGTGTCGATTTCGGCGGTCCACCGACGTCGTGATAGGTGAGAGGTCGTCAAGCTCGGTAGCGGGCCCCGGCGACCCTGATATTCAGGTTGGAGGAGGCGTCCATGCGTTACTTGCTCGTGATCGGCTCGGAGAACAAGACCCCAGGACCCCCGCCCTCCCAGGGGGAGATGCAGGCCATTCTGCAGGGCCACACGCGCCTCGGCGAGGAGCTGCGTGCGGCCGGCAAGGTGGTCGCGGCGGAACGACTGCGCCCGGACACCGACGGCACCCGGATCCGCTTCAAGGCGGGCCAGCGCCAGGTGACGGACGGCCCCTTCACCGAGACGAAGGAGGCCATCGGCGGCTTCTATCTGATCGAATGCGCCACCAAGGCGGAGGCCGTCGAGTGGGCCAAGAAGGTCCCGCTCGGCGAGGGTGGGTTCGTGGAGGTACGGCCGATCTGGCCGATGTAGGGCAGGGGTCGGGCCGGACCGGCCGGTAGGAGGCGCCCGCGGCTCCGGCGCATCGAGTAACATCTCTGCTCGTGGGATCGAGGGAGCACGAGTGGACGCCGGAGCCCGACGCGCAGGCGCGTGTCGCGGACGCGTTTCGCCTGGAGTACGCGCGGCTGGTCGCGTCCGTGGTCCGCATTGTCCGCGACATCGAGATCGCGGAGGAGATTGCCCAGGAGGCATTCGAGCGGGCGCTCGAGCACTGGCCGGCTGACGGCATCCCGGACCGTCCGGGCGCCTGGCTTCTCACGACGGCGCGGCGGCGGGCGTTTGACCACCTTCGGCGTAGCCGGCGGGCGGGAGCCAATATCCCCGCGCTGGTCTACGAGACGGCGCTCGGTGCCGCGGACGAGGTCCCTGAGGCGATGGATCCCGAAGAGATTCCCGACGATCGGCTCCGGCTGATCTTCACCTGCTGCCACCCGGGTCTGCCCGCCGATAGCCGCGTCGCCCTCACGCTGCGCCTGGTGGGAGGGCTCACGAGGCCCGAGATCGCGCGGGCCTTCCTGGTGCCGGAGCCCACGATCGCGCAGCGGCTCGTGCGCGCCAAGCGAACGATCCGTGAGCGCGAGCTACCCTACGAGGTGCCCGAAGGGCCCGAGCTGGCCGACCGCCTGGTGTCCGTCCTCGCCGTCATCTACCTCATCTTCAACGAAGGCTATGCGGCGCACGCCGGTGAC
This sequence comes from Nitrosotalea sp., assembly GCA_035519555.1. Taxonomy (GTDB): domain Bacteria; phylum Methylomirabilota; class Methylomirabilia; order Rokubacteriales; family CSP1-6; genus CAMLFJ01. The sequence continues at coordinate 4,069 of DATIWG010000014.1, forward strand.
GCCCTCGTCCGCCACGATCTCTGCGAGGAAGCCCTCCGCCTGGGCCGCATGCTTGCCGACCTGATGCCGGGCGAGCCCGAGGTCCTGGGGCTCATGGCTCTCATGGAGCTGCAGGCCTCCCGGGCCGCGACGCGCACCGACGCCGCCGGGAATCTCATTCTCCTCGAGGATCAGGATCGAGCCCACTGGGATCGGGCGCGAATCGCTCGCGGCATGACGTACCTCGACCGTGCCGCCGAGATGGAGCGTGTGGGGCCCTATCAGCTTCAGGCCGCGATCGCCGCATGCCACGCACGGGCGAGCTCCTGGGCGGCGACGGATTGGGCCCGGATCGTAACCCTCTACGAGGCTCTCGCGGAGGTCGCGCCGTCACCGGTGGTGGCCCTCAATCGCGCGGTGGCGATCGGTCTGGCGGAAGGCCCCGCCGCCGGTCTCGCGGCCATCGACCGGATCGACGCCTCGGCGCTGCGCGGGTATCACCTGTTGCCCGCCGCGCGCGCCGACTTCCTGCGACGGCTCGGCCGGTGGGCGGAGGCGGCGACGGACTACCGTACCGCGCTCGGCCTGGTCGACAACGCCCGCGAGCAGAGCTTTCTGGCGACCCGGCTCGCCGCCTGCGAGGCCCGTGAGCAGGGCAGACAACGATAGCTGGCGCGCCGCCCCGTCGCAGCGGTAAGGGGGGCGTCCTCGCATGACGGAGACACGAGGGCCTCGGGGAGGCCACCCCGAGGCGTCCTCCTTTCGGCGCGATTCAGTTCGGCAGGCCGCGTCGATCGCGAGAGTGACTCAGCTCCTGGACCGGGCGGACCTCGATCACCCCGACGCGCAGCGGTGGGAACCTCGAGGCGATCGCACAGGCCTCGTCCATGTCCTTGGCCTCGATGACGAAGAATCCGCCCACCTGCTCCTTCGTCTCCGCGAACGGGCCGTCGGTGGCGGTGACCTTGCCGGCGTGGACGCGGATGGTGCGTGCCGTCGAGGTCCGCTGCAGAGCGTTCGAGACGATGAAGTGGCCGCTCCGTCGGATCTCCTCCGCGTACTCGATCGCGGAGTCGACGAGAGCCTGCTTCTCCTTCTCGGGCATCGCGTCCAGCACCTTCTCGTCGTGGTGGATGACGAACATGAACTTCATGGCATCCTCCTCAGGTGTTCTCGGCCAAATATACCGGCAAATACGCCTCGTTGCCTCCCCGCCGCCGGCGAATGGCTGCGGACACTAGCTTGTCGTCCAGAGGGGCCGAATTCGACAGCCGCGCCGGCCGCGCGGGTACGGGGTCATGGGGCCAGCCGTGCCCGCTCGAGCGTCACGAGACGCCGATAAGGGTCGGAGCCCAGCTCGGCCGTCAGGGCGTCCAGGGACGCGAGCGCGCTCTCGATCGCGGGGCGGTCAGGGGCGGGCTCTGAGGCCAGGAGTCGAACCCACGCCAGCGCGACGTCGAAGGCGCCGAGCCGCCAGCCCCGTCCCCGGTCGACGAGCTCACGGGCCTCGGAGAGGAGCCCCCGGGCTGCCCTACGGTGCCCGGCGGCCAGCTTCGCCTCCGCGAGGCTCGCGAGGAGGCGCGGCTCGTACCACAGCGCGGTGCGTCGACCGCGAGCGAGCGTGAGCGCCCGCTCGAGCGCGCCGGTGGCGGCGGCAAGGTCGCCGGCGGCAAGCTCCGCGGCGCCGAGAAACGCCGCGGCCTCCACCCGAGAGAACGCGCTGCCGTGCTCTTCCGCGATCGCGACGCCCCGACGGCCGTGGGCGAGCGCGCCGGGCAGGTCACCGCGCAGACGCAGCACTTCGCACAGGAATGGTTGCGTTCCGTAGAGGGCCTGCAGGGCGGGCGGATCTTCCTCGGCGAGGAGGGCTTGCAGGGCGGCCTCGGCCTCGGCGGTTCGCCCGAGGTGTGCGCTCGTCAGCGCCCACCACACGCGGCACAAGGCAGGGGCGGTGGAGCGCCCGAGCGCCTCGCGCAGCCCGGCAACCCGCCCGACCTCCGTCAGAGCGTGCTCGGCGGTCTCACGGGCGGGAGCGAGGCGGCCGACCGCAACCTGGGCGTGGGCCAGCACCGAGCGCATCTCGAACTCGAACACGGCGTCGGAGCCCTCGGCCAGCTCGGTCGCGAGCTCCGCGCAGGCGAGGTACTGCCGGACGTCGCCCGCGAGCCCGCAGAGGCGTCCGTAGGACGTGAGCAGGAACGCGTGGCCGGCCTTGTCCTGAAGCCGCTCGGCGACCGCGCGCGCCTCGTCGAAGAGGTCCCGTGACTCACGCTCCTCGATTCCGGCGAGGCGACCGATCTCGAGCAGCGCGATGCGCGAGGTCAGCTCGAGCGTCAGGGTCTCGCGGGAGTCCGGAACGGCCGTGAGGAGCGTGGCGACCCGACGGCAATGTCGCGTCCCTTCCGCCGGGTCACTCCGGGCGAGGCGTCGTCCCGCGTGCTCGTGCCAGCGTGCCGCCTCGAGGCGCTCGCCGGCCTCGTCGAAGTGATGGGCGAGGAGCGCGGCGTGCGTCCCGGCCGCCGGTCCGTGGATGGTGAGCAGGGCTCGCGCGATGGCGGCGTGAGTTCCGCGCCGGCGATCCAGAAGCTGGGTGCGGTAGGCGACCTCCTGGGCGAGAGGATGCCGGAAGGCGTGCTCACCGGGAGACTCGCCCGGGCCGAGGAGCTCGGCGGTCGCGAGGCGCTCGAGCGACGCGTCGAGCACGGCCGCGGGCAGGTCGACGACCGCGCGCAACAGCTCGAGTGGCACGTCTCGCCCGACCACGGCCGCGGCCTGGAGCACGTCCTTGTCGCGGTCCGCGAGCCGATCGATGCGCGACGCGAGGACGGCCTGGACGGTCTCGGGCAGCGTGATCTCCTCGATCGGAGCCGCCGGCCCGTAGGCGCCGCGGTCACCACGGAGCACGCCACGCTCGACGAGCGAGCGAACCATCTCCTCGACGAAGAGCGGGTTGCCGCGAGCCCGGGCCTCGATCCGGGCGCGCAGGGGTGCGAGGACGTCGTCGGAGCCGAGCCAGTCCTCGAGCAGCATCCGGGAGTCCTGGGGAGGGAGAGGCGCCAGCGAGAGACCCTCGGCCCGTGAGAACCACACCGGCCGATACTCCGGCCGCGTGGTCGCCAGCAGCAGGATCCGGCTCCCGGTCGCTTCCGGAGCTTGGAGATGTGCGATGAGCATCTCCAGCGCCGCCTCGCTCGCCGGGTCGAGCCAGTGCAGGTCGTCGACCCAGAGCAGCGTGAGCTCTCGCCGAGCGCGGGCCTGGATCAGATCGAGCAGTGACCGGAAGAGACGTGCGCGCCGCGCTTCCGGATCGAGCCCTGAAGGAGCCGCGACGTGATCGGACACCCCGAGAAGGTCGAGCCAGAAATCCAGGGCCACCGGGTCGGGTTGGGAGCTCTCGAGGCCGCGTCTCACGGCTTCCTCGATGTCCGGAGGGGCCGTGCCTTCGCCGATACCGAACAGACTGCGCGCAAGCCCGGCGATCAGGTGGAAGGGGAGCGTGCGCCCGTGGGAGAGGGCGCGGGCGTAGTGAAGCGGCACGCCGTGGGCGCGCTCGACGAGCTCGTGACAGAGGCGGCTCTTCCCCGCGCCCGGCTCGGCGGTGACCAGGACGACTCTCGGGCGACCCGATTGCGCCTCGCGCAGAGCCTCCTCCAGCAGCGCCAGCTCCCGTTCGCGGCCGACGAACCGCGAGAAGCCGCGCGCCCGGGAGCTCTCCAGCCGGCTCCGGATCTGGCCCGGGCCCCGCAGCTCGAACACGCGCACGGGGGCGCTGGCGCCCTTCAGATGTTGCTCGCCGCGGTCGAGGAAATCGAAGACACCCGCGGCGAGGCGCGCGGTCTGCTCGGTTGCGGTGATGCCGCCTGGTGGGGCCAGCTGCTGCATCCGGGCGGCGAGCCCGACGACGTGGCCTTGCGCAGTGTAGTCCATGCGCAGGTCGTCACCGATACGACCCACGACGACCTCGCCCGAGTTGAGGCCCATCCGCACCGCGAACTCGAGGCCACTCTCGTGCCGCACGTGTTCGGCGAGCACGCCGAGCTCGCGCGCCAGATCCAGGGCGGCCGCGCAGGCGCGCTGGGCGTGGTCCTCGTGGGCGATCGGGGCGCCGAAGAGCGCCATGATGCCGTCACCGGTGTACTGGTTGATGGTCCCCTCGTAGCGGTGCACGCCGGCCGCGAGGATCCGGAACAGGCGATCGAGCAGGCGATGCCATTCCTCAGGGTCGACGCGCTCCGCGAGCTCCATCGAGCGCACCACGTCGGCGAAGAGGACGGTGACCAGCTTGCGCTCGCCCCGGAGCGCGCTCTGGGACGCCAGGATCTTCTCGGCGAGATGCCGCGGGGTGTAGGCGCGCGGCTCGGGGGTGATCGTCGGCGCCGCGAGGGCCGCGCCACAATCGTTGCAGAACCTCGCACCGGCGGGGTTCTCGTGATCGCAAGATGGGCAGCGCACTGGACCGCTGCCCATTTTAGCCCCGAACCCGCCAACCGCTCCGCCTGTCCCTCGATTGACGCCGCGTGTACGATGGCGCCGATGGGCAAGAGGCTGACCGAGGAGCAGATCGAGCGCTACCACCGCGACGGGTTCGTCTACCCGATCGAGGGGTTCGGCGCCGAGGAGGCGCGGCGGTACCGGCGCGCCATGGAGGCGTTCGAGGCGGCCCAGGGCGGGGAGCTCACCAAGGGGCGCAACTTCAAGCCGCATCTGCTGTTCACCTGGGTCGACGAGATCGTTCACCACCCTGCGATCCTCGACGCGGTCGAGGACGTGATCGGTCCGGACATCCGCCTGTTCCACCTCTCGGTCTGGCCCAAGAACGCGGGCGACGCGGCCTATGTGAGCTGGCACCAGGATGCGACCTACTTCGGCCTGGAGCCGCCCCTGCAGGTGACCGCCTGGGTGGCGATCACCGACGCCTCGGTCGAGGCCGGCTGCATGGAGGTGATTCCGGGCTCGCACAAGCTCGGCCAGCTCCGTCACGCCGAGCACGACGAGGCCACACACAATCTACTGTCGCGCGGCCAGACCATCACAGCCGATCTCGACAAGAGCCACACGGAGTTCATGCCCGTGCGCGCCGGCCAGTTCTCGCTCCATCACACCCACCTGGTGCACAACTCGCGCCCGAATCTCTCCGCCGACCGGCGCATCGGTCTCGGCCTCAGCTACATCCCAACGAGTGTGCGCTGCATGAGCCGGACACGGCTGACCGCGATGCTGGTTCGGGGCACCGACCGATACGGGTATTTCGACGACGAGCCGCGGCCACGCGTCGATTTCGGCGAGGCCGAGCGCGCCGTCCACGCCGACGCGGTCGCACGCTTCCGCGCCTCGAATGCCGAGCAGACGGATCGCTACGCGCCGGCGGTGCGATAGGAAGAGCGGCCCCTCGCCTTGGCCGGCTGCGCGCTGCGGCGGCCGTGCCCCATCTGGGGCGTGCTGGCCGCAGTGGAGGCTGACTCGAACCTCGACAATCAAGGAGTTGCCTTTGGCTCAGCCTATGCACCGGGCGATACAGGAAGCCGTCGCCACGTAGCTGATGTCGCGCCCTGCAGGCGAGTGCAGACGACTAAAGGAGAGGACAGATGGCAACCGAAGCAAAGTGCCCGTTCACGCACACGGCAGGCGGTGACAGGTCGAACCGAGACTGGTGGCCCAACCAGCTGAACCTCAAGATCCTGCACCAGCCGTCGCCCCGGTCCGATCCC
>DATIWG010000015.1:0-14081 GCA_035519555.1 Nitrosotalea sp.
GCCGAGAGGACGAGCAGCGTGCGCAGCCACCACTGACGCATGGCGCCGGTTCTACTTGGTGACGATCTTGCCGTCGTGGCAGAGGTAGCGGACCTGCCCGATCCCGACGTCCTGCTGCGACTTCGGCGGACGGCCGTCGTCGCAGATCGCCGAGTGCCGGTTGTGGTAGCCGGCGATCAGCCCCGCGGCGAAGAGCACGAGACACGTGAGCGCCAGGCCGATGTAGACCTGGCGCTTCTGCCTCTGGGACATCATCGGTGTTACGCCGCGACGACGGCGCGCCGCTCGAGCAGCGGGCCAAGGAACTTGCCCGTGTACGAGGACTCGACGTCGGCGACGTCCTCGGGAGTTCCGACCGCGACGACCTCGCCCCCCGCCTCGCCGCCCTCCGGCCCGAGGTCGACGAGCCAGTCCGCCTGCTTGATCACGTCGAGGTTGTGCTCGATCACGAGCACCGTGTTGCCGGAGTCGGCGAGCCGCTGGAGCACCTCGAGCAGCTTTTCGATGTCCGCGAAGTGGAGCCCGGTGGTCGGCTCGTCGAGGATGTAGAGGGTGCGGCCGGTGGCCCGCCGGCTCAGCTCGGTGGCGAGCTTCACCCGCTGCGCCTCCCCGCCCGAGAGCGTGGTGGCCGCCTGACCGAGGCGGATGTAGTCGAGCCCGACGTCGTGCAGCGTCTGGAGCTTCTGCTTGATCGACGGAACCGGCTCGAAGAACGCCAGAGCCTCCGCCACCGTCATCTCGAGAATGTCGGCGATGTTCTTGCTCTTGTAGCGCACCTCGAGCGTCTCGCGGTTGTACCGCTTGCCCCGGCAGACCTCGCAGGTCACGTACACGTCGGGCAGGAAGTGCATCTCGATCTTGACGAGCCCGTCGCCCTGGCAAGCCTCGCACCGCCCACCCTTGACGTTGAACGAGAAGCGGCCGGGCTCGTAGCCGCGCACCCGCGCGTCCGGTGTCCGCGCCAGGAGCGTGCGGATCAGCGTGAACACGCCGGTATACGTCGCCGGGTTCGATCGCGGCGTCCGTCCGATCGGCGACTGGTCGATGTCGATGACCTTGTCGAGGTGCTGCGCGCCCTCGATCCGATCGTGGGCCCCCGGCCGATCCTGGGCGCGGTGGAGCATGGAGGCCAGCGCCCGATACAGGATGTCGTTGACCAGCGTCGACTTGCCCGAGCCGGAGACCCCGGTGACCGCGGTGAAGGTCCCGAGGGGGATCTTCACGTTCATGCCCTTGAGATTGTGCTCGCGGGGGTTGTGGATGATGACGAGCTTGCCGTTGGCCTTCCGCCGGCGCGCGGGCACGTCGATGCGCTCCAAACCGGCGAGGAATCGGCCGGTGAGCGAGTCTGGGTTGGCCATCACCTCGTCGGGCGTGCCTACCGCCACCACGTGGCCGCCCAGCTCCCCCGCCCCCGGGCCCAGGTCCACCACGTAGTCCGCCGCCCGCATCGTCTCCTCGTCGTGCTCGACCACCAGCACCGTGTTGCCGAGATCACGCAGGCGCTTCAAGGTGTCGAGCAGACGGCCGTTGTCGCGCTGATGTAGGCCGATCGAGGGCTCGTCCAGTATGTAGAGAACCCCCACCAGGCTGGAGCCGATCTGGGTGGCGAGCCGGATGCGCTGTCCCTCCCCGCCGGACAGGGTGGCCGCGGGCCGATCCAGCGTGAGGTAGTCGAGCCCGACCTGGGACAGGAAGCCCAACCGCTCGCGGATCTCCTTCAGCACGCGCCGCGCGATGGCCATCTCGCGCTCGGACAGGGCCAGCGTGTCGAAGAACTGGCGCGCGGCCTTGATCGGAAAGCGCACCACGTCCGCGATGGAGCGGCCCGCGATCTTGACCGAGAGCGACTCCGGGCGCAGGCGGGAGCCGGCGCACGTCGGGCACGGCCGCTCGGTCATGAAATGCTCCACCTCGGCGCGCGTGTCCTCCGAGGTCGTCTCCTTGTAGCGGCGCTCGAGGAGCTTCACCACGCCCTCGAAGCCGTCGTCGGGCTCGCCGTGGAGCAGGATGTCGCGCGCCTTCTTCGGCAGCTTGGCCCACGGAGCGTCCAGGCCGAAGCCGTGCCGCTTCGCGAGCACCTTGAGCGTCTGCTTGAAGATAGCCGACGCCGACGGGCCGGCCCAGGGCAGCAGCGCGCCGCCGGCCAGCGTCTTGTCGACGTCCGGCACCACGCGCTCCGGATCGATCTCGTAGCGGGTGCCGATGCCGCCGCACTCGGGACACGCCCCGTACGGGTTGTTGAACGAGAACATCCGGGGCGATACCTCCGGGAACGAGATGCCGCACGCCGCGCAGGCCAGCCGCTCCGAGAACAGGAACGAGGGCCCGTCGGGCACCTCCACCTGCACCACCCCGTCCGCCAGCCGCAGCGCCGTCTCCAGCGAGTCGGCGAGGCGGCCGCCCACGTTGTCCTTCACCACCAGCCGGTCCACCACGACCTCGATGGTGTGCTTCTTGGTCTTCGCCAGCTCGATGTCCTCGGTCAGCTCACGGACCTGGCCGTTGACCCGGACCCGCACGTAGCCCTGGCGGCGCAGATCGAAGAAAAGCTTGCGGTACTCGCCCTTGCGCCCGCGGACGACCGGGGCCAGCACGACCAGCCGGCTGGCCACCGGCAGCGTCAGAACGCGATCCACCATCTGCTGCACGGTCTGCGCCGAGATCACGTTGCCGCACCGAGGGCAGTGTGGGGTGCCCACGCGGGCGAAGAGCACGCGCAGGTAGTCGTAGATCTCGGTGACGGTGCCGACGGTCGAGCGCGGGTTCTTCGAGGTGGTCTTCTGCTCGATCGAGATCGCGGGCGAGAGCCCCTCGATCGAGTCGACGTTCGGCTTCTCCATCTGCTCGAGGAACTGGCGGGCGTACGCCGAGAGGGACTCGACGTAGCGGCGCTGCCCCTCCGCGTAGATGGTGTCGAAGGCCAGCGAGGACTTGCCCGACCCCGACAGCCCGGTGATGACCACGAGCTGGTCCCGGGGAAGCTCGAGGTCGATCGCCTTCAGGTTGTGCTCGCGGGCTCCCCGGACGATGATGCGATCGTTGGCCATGGACGCTCCATCATACCCCCGCCGCGGGTCGCGGTAAAACGGGCGGCCGCCCCGCGCCGCGCTCGGCGAGCAGGAACAGCGCGAGCCCGAGCGCGGCTCCGCCCGCGGCCAGGTGGAAGCCGGCCGCGAACGAGACGCGGTCAACCGTGAGCCCCACCAGCAGGGAGCCGACGACGCTGCCCAGGTCGAAAGAGCCGGACAGCGTGCCGATCGCGGAGCCGCGCTCGAGCTCCGGCGTGCGATCGACCAGCAACGCCACCAGCGTCGGATAGAACATGGCCACGCCCGCGCCGAGCAGTACCGCCCCCGCCACCAGCGTGAGCACCCGGGGCGGCAGCGCCAGCACGAGATAGCTCAGCATCGTGAGCGTCATCGCGGGAACGATCACGCGAGCCCGGCCGATCCGATCGGACAGCCCTCGCAGGCCCACGCGTCCGGCGATGATGCAGGCCGAGAACAGGGCGTAGAACCAGCCGAGGTTGCCGTCGAGGCCGGACGCGCGCGCGTACAGCGGCAGGAAGGCGTAGATCGAACTGTAGCCGAGGTTGACCGCGACCACGGTGGCCGCCGCCGGCAGCGCTCTTCGGCTGAACCACCGAAATTGCTGATCTGACGGGGCTCCAGCGGGCGATTCCCTGAGACCCAGCACGAGCAGGAGGATCCCCAGACCCAGGACGGCGGCGCCGAGAAAGCACCGGCGCATGTCGCCGGCGCCGTAGAGAGCGAAGCCGAGGGGCGGGCCCACCGCGAACGACAGCGAGGTGGCGACGTAGTAGACGCTCAGCGCCTCTCCCCGCCGGGCCGGCGGGCTGGCCTGCGCGGCCAGCACTCCGGCTCCGGTCGAGATCACCCCGTTGCCGAAGCCGACCCCGGCCATCAGCGCGATCAGCAGCGCCGGGGTCCCACCGAGGGGCAGCACCACGAGCGTGGCGAGCAGCACCGCCGCGCCCGGCAGCATGACGGCGCGGAACCCGTACCGGTCGACCCAGCCGCCCACCAGCGGGCGCAGCAGCATCGAGACGCCCGCGCTCACCGCGAAGAGCAGGCCCACCTGCGTCTTGGTACTGCCGAGAGCGACCATGTGGAGCGGCAGCGTGGCGTTCAGCAGGTAAACCGCGACGTGGACGGAGGCCGTGATCGCCAGGCAGGCCGCCAGTGTCCGGCCGATGAGTCGCGGCACGCTAGCGCCGCCCCCGCCCGAGCCAGAGCACGAGGGCGGCGGCGGGGGCGCCGGCCAGCGCGGGATAGGCGACCACCGCGCCCAGGAGCCCGCCCCCGGCGCCGCGCACCTGGGCGGCGGCCGCGGTCGCGAACACGATGAGACCGACCACGCCCGCGGTCGTGGCGAGCGCGGCGTGCCCGGGCCGCGGGGGCGCGAGCGTCGCCGGTCCCAGCGCGCAGCCGGCGCCGCCGAGCGCGAGCAGCGTGAGACCCCACGGATCGACCGGCCAGAGGCTCGCGAGCGCGGCGCCGCCGAAGAGACCGGCCCAGAGCCCGGGGTCGCGCCCGATCTCACCCCCTCCGGTCGGATCGAGCGCGCCGAGGCGCTCGCGGAGCGCGACGCTCGAGGCGAGGAAGGCGGCGAGCGCGGCCACGAGCAGGGCTCCCTGGAGCGCGCGGCGCCACGTTTCGGCGAAGAGTGCCGGCGCGGGCAGCTCGAGAAGCCGGTCGAGGGTGATCCCGCCCAAGAGCACGTCGGGAGCGTGGAGCATCGAGTAGACCGTCCAGCCCTGCGCCCACACGAAGGCCGCGAGCAGCCCCCCCGCCACGAAGCCCACGCCGTCCCGGGAGAGCCGCACCGACAGGCCCGCCCGCAGCAAGGCGGCGGCGCCGACGAGCAGCGTGACCAACAGGCCCACCCGCCCGAGCCAGCGGCGCGGTCGGTCCTCCGCCCACGCCATGCCGGAGGACGGCGCCCCGGGCACGTGCTTGTCGGCCTCGAAGCGCAGGCGCAGCGAGGGGCTGCGCGACAGCTCGTCGCCGGCTCGCAGCGTGACCGTCTGCCCGGGGGACAGCGTCCACTCGATCTCGGCCAGCCGGCTCCCGTCGAGCGTCCGCGCGCGCAGCACGCCGCCCGCGGGCGCGGTCAGCCGATGCACCTCGTCGAACACGAGCGGCGCGCGACCCCGTGCAGCGGCGAGCTCTCGCCCGGTGGTCACCCACAGGCTCGACGGCGGGAAGCGGAAGGACGGCTGGGTGGCCACGCGGTCCCACCCCGCGATGGGCCCGAGCCCCGATGCCCACCCGATCTGCAGCAGCGGCACCACCGCGGCGATGAGCGCGATCGAGAGCAGCAGCGGCGCGGTGCGACGGAGCGGGCGCCAGGCGGTCAGGAGCCAGCCGAGTGTCGCGGTGACCGCGATCCCCTGCCAGCGCGGCACGCCGAGCCATACCGCCACGTCACCGGCCAGCGCGATGTTCGCCCACAGCAGCACGCCAACCGCGAGCAAGAGCGTCACCACCGGGAACAGGCTACCGTCCGTCGTGCGGCCGTCGTCCGCCGGTGCCGCGCCGGATCCCGCGGCGAGCCCCAGGATGACGAGGGGGACGAGGCACACGGTGAGCCCGAGCCACAGCCCGTCCGGCGCGCTCGCGGCGAGCGCCGCGGGGACCGCCAGTAGGACGGCCGGGGTCAGCCACACGGCCAGGATGCGCGCGACCGACGTCATTCGTCGCGCGACGGCGTCGGCAGCGGATCGGCCAGCCAGCGGATCGCCACCAGCACGCCGATCACGGGCGCGAGCACCCCGCCGTACCACCAGAGCACCGAGAGCCCCCCGACCCGGATCGACGAGACCTGATTCGGCAGCGCCCCGAGAAGGAGGAAGCCCACGAGCAGGAGCGAGAGCAGGACGACGCCGGCGGTGCGGTGGGTCACCGGCCGCATTATAGCGAGGGTGGTAAACTGTCGCCCACGAAAGGAGTCCTGTCCATGCCCGAAGGGAACCAGCCGGCGCCGATCCAGCGCGTCTTGGTCGTGACCGCCCACCCCGACGACTCCGAGTTCGGCGCCGGCGGCAGCGTCGCCAAGCTCGTGCGCGAAGGCAAGTCCGTCACCTACTGCATCGTCACCAACGGCAACAAGGGCTCGGGAGACCGCAGCATGACGCCGGATCGGCTGGCCCAGATCCGCGCCGAGGAGCAGCGCAACGCGGCACGCGTCCTGGGCGTGGAGACCGTCGACTTCCTCGGCTTCCCGGACTGCGAGGTCGAGGACACGCGGGAGACTCGCGTGGCGGTGACCGCGGCCATCCGACGCCACCGGCCGGATCGACTGATCATCCAGAATCCGCATCGGACGAAAAACCTCGGCGCCTCGCACCGCGACCACCGCACGGTGGCGGGCATCGCGCTCGACTGCGTGTATCCCCTGGCCCGCGATCACATGGCCTTCCCCGAACTGATGGCGCAGGGGCTCGAGCCGCACAAGGTCCGCGAAGTCTACATGATGTGGTGGGAGAACCCGGAGATGGTGATCGACATCTCGGACACGATCGACCTCAAGATCAAGGCGCTCTCCTGCCACGCGAGCCAGTTCAAGGACTTCGCCGCTGTCGAGCAGCGCGTGCGGGAGCGGGCCGCCTTCCTGGGCAAGCTCAAGGGCTACGCCTTCGCCGAGACCTTCGACGTCATCGCCCTCGATCGCTGAGGAGAATGCTTCCCGGTCCGGGCGCTTTTCGCTAGAATCACGGCCGTGAAGCCAGGAGAGCCCTTCCCGGCCACCCTGACCGCGCTGATGGGGGGCAGGGCCGCGCAGGACCCTGATACCCCCTACTTCCACCTCTTCGACGAGGCGGTGACGTACGGGCGCCTCTGGCGGGAGAGCGCGCGCTACGCGGCGGGCCTCCGCCGGTTCGGCATCGACCGCGGCGACAAGGTGTGCCTGATCTATCCCACCTGCGCCGAGTTCTTCTTCACGTTCTTCGGCGCCCTCCGCCTGGGCGCGGTCCCGGTGCCGCTCTACCCCACCCTGGGCGTCGAGGCCACCGCGAACATCTTCCGCGACTCCGAGGCCAAGGCGGTCGTCACCATCGGCTGGTTCCGCAAGGGGGTCGAGGAGTCGCAGGCGGGAGCGGCCAACATCCGGCACGTCCTCGAGCCGAGCGACCTGGAGGTCGACGATCCGGTGCCGGCGCTGCCCATCGCGGCCGCCGACGACATCGCCTTCATACAGTACACCTCGGGCAGCACGGGCCATCCTCGCGGGGTCGTGCTGAGCCACTCCAACGTCATCCGCACCGTCGAGTTCATGGCGGAGGCCGCGCAGCTGACCCGCGACGACGTGGTGGTGTCCTGGCTGCCTCTCTACCACGACATGGGCCTGATCGGCTGTTCATTCACGCCCCCGGTGAACGGCGCGCCTCTCTACCTGCTCCCGCCCGATCTCAAGAATCCGCGCATCTGGCTCGAGCTGGTCACCCGCGTCGGGGCCACCTTCACGGTCTCGCCCGACTTCGGCTACCGAAACTGCGTACGCAACATCGGCGACACCACCGGAATCGATCTCTCCTCGCTCAAGCAGGCGCTCTCCGGGGCCGAGCCGGTGCGTCTCAGCACCATCGAGGCCTTCGAGCGGAAGTTCGGTGTGGAGAACCTGATCACGCCCTGCTACGGGCTCGCCGAGGCCACGCTGGCCGTCGCGATCTGGCCACGCCGTACCCCCCTGCGCCTCGACGCCTCCGGCAAGTTCCTCTCGGTGGGCCAGCCGTGCCGCGGCGTACAGGTTCGCGTCATGGACGGGCAGGAGGAGGTCAAGCCGGGCGTCGAGGCCGAGATCTGCGTGCGGAGCCCCGGCGTGATGCAGGGCTACTACAACAACCCCGAAGCCACCGCCCGGGTCCTCTCCCGCGACGGCTGGCTTCGCACCGGCGATCTCGGCTTCGTCGACGCCGATGGCTTCCTCTACATCACGGGCCGCCTCAAGGACGTGATCATCCTCGGCGGAGAGAACCTGATCCCGACCGACGTCGAGGAGATCGTGGATCACGTGCCGGGCGTGCGCTACTCGGCCGCGGTCGGGGTGGAGAGCGAGCGGACCGGCAGCCAGCGCCTGCACGTGGTGGCCGAGGTGCGCGAGCAGGCCGCCGATTCCCAGGCGCTGTCCGGGCTGGTGCGGGAGATCGTGCGGCGGGTTCGCGAGGGACGCGGACACCGGCCGGCCCGCGTCCTGCTCGTGCGTCCCAGCACCATTCCCAAGACGTCGTCCGGCAAGATCCAGCGGTCGCGGCTCGGCGAGATGATCGCGCGCGACGAGCTGCGCGACAGCATCCTGCACGCCTCGGGCGCTCGCCGCGACCGCGACTAGGCCCTCCTCCTCCGGAGCTTGCCCCATGAAGATCGGTTGCCACCTACCCATGTTCGGCCCGATCGGCACCCGCGAGAACGTGCTCGCGTTCGCGCGGCGCATGGAGACCCTCGGCTACGACTCGCTGTGGGCGAGCGACCACGTGGTCATCCCCCACCGCATCGCCTCTCGCTACCCGTACAGCCCGACCGGGAAGTTTCCGCTGGGTCCCGAGGTGCCGTTCCTCGAGCCGATCACGACGCTCGCACTGGTGGCCGGCGTTACCGAGCGGGTGCTCCTCGGCACCAGCATCCTGGTGCTCCCGCATCGAAACCCGGTGATGGCGGCCAAGATGTGCGCCACCCTCGACCATCTGGCGAGCGGCCGCCTGGTGCTCGGCGTGGGCGTGGGCTGGATGCGCGAGGAGATCGAGCTGCTCGGCGGCAACTACGACCAGCGAGGCGCCTGGAGCGACGAGGCCCTGGCCGTGATGCGCGCCTGCTGGCGGGACGTGCGGACGGCGCACCACGGCCGGTTCTTCTCCTTCGACGAGGTGGGCGTATTCCCCAAGCCCGCCCGCGGCGACATCCCGATCCTGATCGGAGGCCACACCCCGCGCGCCCTCCGCCGCGTCGTGGAGCACGGCGACGGCTGGCACGCGGCCTTCATCACCCCGCAAGCGCTCGAGGCCGACATCACCCGCCTGAAGGCCGAGTGCACCCGCCAGCACCGCCCCTACGACCGGCTCACGATCAGCGTCCGCGCCGGCCTCTCGATCCGCCCCGCCGGCCTCGGCCGCGACCGCAAACCGCTGCAAGGCTCCCGTGACCAGATACTGGGCGACCTCAAGGCCTTCCGCGATCTGGGAGTGGAGTCCGTGCTGCTCGAGACACGCTACCGTGACCTCGACGACATGCTGAATATCTACGAGACCTTCGCCCGCGACATCCGCCCCCGTCTCTAGTCCCGGTGACGGCGGTCGGGGCCGGCAGGCCGGGCGGGGCGGGGGGTGGGCCAGGACCCGTTCCCTCCGCGGCCCGCCACGCCAGCAACAACCCCGATTGGGAACTCCTCACGCAAGATCGAAGCGAAGAAGGGGCGTGGTCCGGGCCCACCCCCCGCCCCGCCCGGCCTGCCGGCCACGGCCGCCGCCACACTACCTCGCGTCGTGAAAGATGACCCCGAGCGTATACCTCTCGCCTGATGTGACACGACTGACGCCGTGGCGCAGCGTGACGCGGTAAGCCCCCCGCGCCCCGCGGGCCGGCCGCTCCCGCGTGGCGAAGATCACGATCTGCCCCTGCGCGAGCGGCACCACCTCGCCGCGCGACTGCGCCCGCGGCCGCTGCTCGACCAGCAGGAACTCGCCGCCCGTGAAGTCAACGCCCGGCCGGCTCAGCAGGCAGGTCATCTGCAGCGGGAACGCCACCTCGCCGTAGAGATCCTGGTGCAGGCAATTGTAGCCACCCACCTCGTAGCGGAGCAGCAGCGGCGTCGGCTTGGTCTGGCCGTGCTCGGCGCACACCGCCAGGAAGCCGTCCAGGTCGGGCGGATACCCGGGCTTGCCCCCGAGCGCCGCGCTCCACGCGTCCGCGATCGCGGCGAGGTGTGGATAGGCGTGACGGCGCAGGGCGAGCACGACCGACGGCAGCGGGCAGGCGAAGTACTTGTACTCACCCTCGCCGAAGCGGAAGCGCGCCATGTCGACGCGGCTGCGGAAGCTCCGCTCGTGCGGGTAGAGCGCGATCAGCTCCGCACACTCGCTCGCGGAGAGTAGCGGTGGCGTGGTGGCCCACCCCCGGTCGCTCAAGGCCCGGGCGATTGCTGGCCAGTCCAATTGCTGCAATCGCATCTGTACCGACGACGATTGAATCAGGCTGCGGGGTGACATAGCTTGCACGGCCGGTACCCGACGGAGCGCGCGTCCTCGACGGAGGCGAACACCACCCGGCTGTCCGGGCGCATGTGCCGGCCGTGGACGCAGCCGACGCGACACACGATGCGCGTGGTGGTGCAGCCCTCCAGCACCGGCGTGGTCCGCTCGAGCGCGGCCAGCCGATCCTTCACCCCTACCCCGAAGATGTAGCCTCCGAGGCCGCCGTCGCTCCGCCACACACGGTGACACGGCAGGATGAGCGGCACCGGATTGCGGCCGAGCGCGGTCCCCACCGCCCGCACCGCGCGCGGATGCCCGATGCGCGCGGCGATCCACGCGTACGGGCGGGCCTCGCCGAACGGGATACGCCGGGCCGCCTCCAGCACGCGACGCTGGAAGTCCGGCACCGCGCTCAGATCGACCGGCACCTGGAAGAAGGCGCGCTGGCCGCGCAGATACTCGTGGATCTCCTCGCGCGCCTGCTCGGTGAGCCGCCGCGCCGCCGCGGTGGCCGGCTTCCCGGCCCGCCCGGTGCGGACGAGCGAGATGCCGCGCGCGCTCGCCTCGATGCCGAGCCGCTGCTCGAGTCGCTCGAGCGTGCTTGTCGACTCCCGCGCCCCCGCCGCGATCCGGCGGGCCAGCCCCGCGGGCGCGGCCTCGGGACGGAAGTAGTCCGCCAGCAGCATGTCCAGCCGGTCCGGCTTGTCGTCCATGTCAGGCTCCTCGCTTGCCGAGCTCGTCCCGCAGGAGGGCCTTGCCCCGCGCGAGCTGGCTCTTCACGGTGTTGATCGAGATGCCCCGAATCCGCGCCAGCTCCCCGTAGGAGAGGCCGTCCACGTAGCGCAGGGCCAACAGGACCCGCGCCTCGCGCGGCACCCGCGCAAGGGCTCGGTGGAGGTCGAGATAGGCGGCCGGCGGCCGGTGGTTGCTCGACACCGCGGAGACCGCTCCGGCCGTGGACTGGTCGTCGTGGGCGACCCGGGTGGCCCGGCGGCGAAGCTCATCCACGCAGATGTTGGTCAGGATCCGGTAGAGCCACGTCGACACCGCCCAGCGTGAGTTGTAGCCGGAGGCGCCCGCGTAGCACTGCAGGAAGGCACGCTGGACCGCGTCCTCGGCATCGGCGCGCGACCCGAGCAGCCGGCCGGCCACCGCCAGGAGCTTGCCGCTGTAGCGCTGGGCGAGGTCGGCGAACGCCGCCCCGTCACCCCGCGCCACCCGCTCCATCAACCCCCGCTCGGCGTCCATCTCATCCCTCACCGAGATATACGCCCCGGATCAGGAAACGGGCGGAATGGAGCCCACGACCGAGTGCCCGCGGCCTGGGGGAGTGCGGGGGCCATTTCCGGGCCCCCGCACAAGACAGAGCCTGAAGACTTGAACGGTTGTCCGCAGGGTTGGCCCGGCAGGCAGCCGTTGGGCGTCAGATCTTCTCGCCGAGCTTGTTCCAGTCGTCCAGAAACTTCTTGAGCCCGATGTCGGTGAGCGGGTGCTTCATCAACATCTCGAGCACGTTGAAGGGCATGGTGGCCACGTGCGCGCCGGCCTTGGCCGCGTCCACCACGTGGATCGGATTGCGGATCGAGGCGGCCAGCACCTGGGTCTTGAAGCCGTAGTTGCGGTAGATCTCGCAGATGTCGCGGATGAGGTCCATGCCGACGTGGCCGATGTCGTCGAGGCGGCCGAGGAAGGGGCTGATGTATGTCGCGCCCGCCTTCGCGGAGAGCAGGGCCTGCGGCGCCGAGAAGCAGAGGGTCTGGTTGACGCGGATGCCCTCGCCGCTCAGGTACTTCACCGCCTTGAGCCCGTCCTTGGTGAGCGGGCACTTGACCACCACGTTGGGGGCCACCTGGGCCAGCTCCTTGCCTTCCTTCACCATGCCGTCGAAGTCGGTGGCCACCACCTCGAGGCTCACGTCGCCCGGCACGACCTTGCAGATCTCCTCCACCAGTGGGCGGAAGGGGCGCTTCTCCTTGGCGATCAGCGAGGGATTGGTGGTGCAGCCGTCCACCAGCCCCATCGCTACCCCCTCGCGCAGCTCGTTGACGTTCGCGGAATCGAGGAAGATCTTCATGACGTCCTCCGTATCAGGCGCGCTCCACGCGGACCGTGGTCCCGGAGCGTACCGGCTTGAACACCGTGGGATCGCCGAGGAGCCGGCCGAAGACGTTGACCGGGCTCGCGGCCCGGATCTCGTCACCCCGGCTCGCCGGCGTCGGACCGTAGAAGATGCAGAACGCCGATCCGGGTGGCCAGTAGGCGAGGTCTCCCTTCGCCACCACTTCAGAGGCGTGCTCGGGTTTCGCCTTCACCGGAATCGCGAAGTAGATCTCGTCGCCCCACGTCTGGCCGGCGATGCTCAACGGCAAGGCATCCCAGATCGCGCCGGCGGTCCTGGAGTCGTTCAGCACGGCGTCGGCGGTGATGGCACCCACCGTGATCCGGATTCGCCGGTCAGCCATCGCGACGGTCCATCTCGACTGGAGTGTAGCCCCGCGGCGCGGTCGGCGGCAAGGCGAAGCGCGACATCATCCGCCGAGGCGGCGGCGATACGCGGCGACCCGGATCTCGAGCGCGGCTCGATCCGGGATCCCGGCGATGCCCTCGGCCTCGACGGAGGCGGCCGCGCAGCACGCGGCGGTCGCCGCCGCGTCCCACGCGTTGCCGTCGCGGTTGTAGGCGATCAGCAGCGCGGTCGCGAACACGTCGCCCGCGCCGGTCTCGTCCACCTCCGCCGCCCGATCGGCCTCGACGCCGTAGCGGTCCCCGTTGACGAACAGGACCGCGCCCTCGGGCCCGCGGGTGACCGCCCCGATCGGCACTCGCTGGAACCACTCGAGGGCGTCCTTCTCGAACGGCTCGATGTCCTCATGGCTCACCACCACCGCCTGCACGCGCGGCAGCACCAGGTCCGCGTCGTCCCACGGCTGGGGCGAGACCACCCCGCCGGGCCCGCGCTGACGCATCCAACCCTGCGGCAGCGCGACCAGCGGGGTCTCCGGGAACGCGGCAGCGAGGGCCGGATCCACCTCGGCCGCGACCGGGCACAGCGCCCCCAGGCTCGCGTCGCGCCACGCCTCCGGCAGCGCCGCCGCCTCGAGGTCGGCGGCCCGCGCGAGCACCGACAGCTGCCGCACCCGCCGGCCCTCGACGATGCGGCCCGGGCCGATCTTGAAAACAGTGGTGCGTGGGGACGGGACGTTCACCACGCGGATGTCGGGGGGCAGCGCATCGAGCGGGAAGTCCGGGCCGTGGGAGGTCAGGAGGCCGACCCGGAGGCCCTGACGGTGGGCCGTGATCGCCGCGTAGTAGGCGGCGCCTCCGGGCCGCGGGCCGCGCGATGTCTGGTCGACCGTGAGATGGCCGACCGCCACGAAGTCGACGCCGCCGGTCACAGCGCGAGATGCTTGGCGATGATCTCCTTCATGATCTCGGAGGTCCCGCCGCCGATGGTCATGAGCCGGATGTCCCGGAAGAAGCGCTCGATCGGGTACTCGCGCATGTAGCCGTAGCCTCCGTGGAGCTGCACGCACTCGTAGGCGACCTTCTGGGCCATCTCCGCGGTGAAGAGCTTCACCATGGAGATCTCCTTGACCGCGTCCTCCCGGTCCCGGAACTTCAGGCACGCCGCGTAGGTCAGCCACCGCGAGGCCTCGATGAGGGTGGCCAGATCCGCGATCTTGTGCCGCACCACCTGCTTCTTGGAGAGGGGCTCGTCGAAGGCCTGGCGCTGCTGGACGTAGGCGATCGTGTCCTGGAGCGCCCGCTCGCAGCCGGCCACCGCGTGGAGACCGGCCACCAGCCGCTCGCGCTGGAATACCCGCATGACCTCGTAGAACCCGCCACCTTCCTGTCCGAGGAGGTTCTCGGC
>DATIWG010000016.1:0-37044 GCA_035519555.1 Nitrosotalea sp.
GCGCAAGTCAAAGAAGATAGTAGGATAGCCGCCATGCTGAACGTGCTCGTGACCATGCGCTTCGACTCGGATCAGCTCGACCGGCTCCGCGCGGTCTCACCCGAGATCCGGGTCTCGCAGGCCGACCCCGACGCGGCTGACTACGGCCCGGTGGACGTGCTCTATGCGGGGGCGCCCCCGCGCGACCTCTCGCGGGCGCCCACGCTCAAGTGGGTGCAGCTGCACATGGCAGGCGTCAACGCGCTCGCCGACCATCCGCTCTACACGCACACCGCGCTGCCCCTCACGACCACGAGCGGCGTGCACGCGGCCACCATCGCGGAGTACGCGGTGACCATGCTGCTGGCCCTGGCCCACCGCGTGCCGCGCATGGTGGAGTGGCAGGGCCGCGGGGGCTGGCCGCCCGACGAGCAGCGCTGGCCGCTCTTCGTGCCGTCCGAGGTGCGGCGGGCGACCCTCGGGGTCATCGGCTACGGAAGCATCGGCCGCGAGTTGGCCCGGATCGCCAAGTCCGCCTTCGGCATGACGGTGCTGGCCTGCAAGCGTGATCCGTCGCGCCGCGCCGACGACGGCTACTGCCTGCCCGGGACCGGCGACCCGGACGGGCGGCTGCCCGACGAGTGGCTCGGCCACGGGGAGCTCGACTCGCTGCTGACCCGCTCGGACGTGGTGGTGCTGTGCGCGCCGCTCACCGACGAGACGCGCGGGATGATCGGCGATCGGGCCCTCGCGCGGATGAAGCCGTCGGCCTACTTCATCAACGTGGGCCGGGGCGCCAGCGTGAACGAGGCCGCGCTGGCCCGGGCCCTGCGGGAGCGGCGCATCGCGGGCGCGGCGGTGGACGTTTTCGTGGAGGAACCGCCGCCCGCGGGCCATCCCCTCTACGGGCTCGACAACGTCATCCTCTCCCCGCACGTCTCCGGCTTCCTGCCGAGCTACGACGAGAAGTGCTCGGTGCTCTTCGCCGAGAACCTGCGCCGCTACCTGGCCGGAGAGCCGCTGCTGAATCTGGTGGACCGGGCGCGCGGCTACTAGGCGGCGCCCGCCATGCCACCGCGTCGCTCAGCGGGCGATGCCGCGCTCGGCGGGATCCAGGTGTCCGGAGTGGACCGCGCGTAGCTCCACCAGGGCGCCGTCGGGGAGGGCGAGCATCGCGAGCGCGCTCGGCGAGATCTCGGCGCGCCCGCCGTTGCCGGGCATCACCGCGGCGACCCACGCGCGGAGCGGCGCGCCGCGCGGATTGACCAGCTCCACGATGGCCCCCGCGCCCACCCCGAGGCGGGCGGCCGTGCTCGCGTCGAGCCGCACGAGGCGCCCGCGGTCCGCGTCGAGATCGGTCACCGGGTGCAGGCGGACCCGCGGCCGCGCGGCGCGGAGGGCCTCGCGCCGGGTGCGGGTGGCGATCTCATCGACCGCGCCGTCGCGCCAGACCACGCCGTACTCGCGCGCCGCCGCGTCGCGGGTGACGTAGCCCTCGGCCAGGTCGGCGGCGACCCGCGCGGGGTCACGCTCGAGCGGATCCCCGAAGCCACCGCCACCCGAGCTCTCCATCAGCACGATGTCGTCGCGCGTGAGCGGGAAGCCGCCGACCTTGCCGGGCAGGGGCGAGGGCTGGATCGGCCGCCCTGCCCGACGGACCCAGAAGCGATTGGTCGCGCCGGCGGCCCCCCCACAGACCCCGAAGGGTGGGAGCACCGCCTTCTCGGCGAGCACCGAGAGACGGCTGCCGTCGACGAGGACCCGGACCTCGCGCGTGAGGCCGAGGCCGCCCCGCCACCGGCCCGGGCCGCCCGAGTCCTCCCGCAGCGCGGTGCGCTCGATCCGGACCGGGTAGAGCTGCTCCACCGCCTCGATGGGCTGGAGCGTGGTCATGTCGCTCTCGGTCCACGTGCGCACCGTGTTGCTGCCGTCGCCGCCGTCGAATCCGCCGGTGCCGCCCGCGGGGTACTCGTAGAATATGAACGTCTCGCCGGTGCGTGGATCCGGGCCGCCGACGTAACAGTGGTTGCCGCCGCCCTTGAGATCGCCGGCCACGCGGCCCTCCAGGGCCTGGGCCAGCGCGCCCATCACCGCGGTCTCCACGCAGTACTTCACCTCGACCATGCCGCCGCACGGCGCGGGTGGATCGGCGTTGACGATGGACCCGCGCGGGGTGATGACGGTGAGCGGCCGGAACGCGCCGGAGTTCACGTCGGTGCCGGGATCGAGGAAGGCCTTGATGATCGTGAAGGCGCCGGTGGGGGCCATGGCGGGGCCCACGTTGGTGGGCGCGGTGGTCTGCGGCGAGGTCCCGGTGAGATCCACCCTGATCGTCTCGCCCGCCACCGTCACGCGGGCGCGGATGGTGAGGGGCTCGAGCCGCACCCGGCCGCTCTCCAGATGCGATTCGTAGGCGTAGTGGCCGTCCGGCAGCGCGCCGATGGCCCGGCGCATGCGCTGCTCGGCGCGGTCCATCAGCTCGACCACCGCGGCGCGGACCACCGGGGCTCCGTAGCGCGCGGCCAGGCTCTCCACGCGCTCTGCCGCCTTGCGGCAGGTCCCGATCATGGCGTGGAAGTCGCCCGTGCGCTCCCGCGGCCCGCGCATGTTGGCGAAGATGAGATCCAGGGCGGCCTGGTTCGGCGTGCCCCGGTCCACGATGCGGATGGGCGGGATGCGCACGCCCTCCTGGAAGATCTCGGTGGCGTCGCCGGTGAGGCTGCCCGGGCTCATGCCGCCCACGTCGCCCCAGTGTGCGCGCACGACCGGGAAGACGAAGAGCCGGCCGTCGGCGAAGAGGGGATAGATCATCGCGACGTCGTTGAGATGCGTGCCGCCGGTGTAGGGATCGTTGTGCAGGAAGATGTCGCCCGGGTGGATGTCGTCGCCGAACTTCTCGCGCACCGCCTTCATGGACCAGCCGATCGGCACGATGTGGAGCGGATGGTCCTGCCCCTTGGACATGGAGACGATCTGGGCCTCGCCGTCCATCAGGACGCACGAGAAGTCCTCGCCCTCGTAGAGGATCGAGGAGTACGCGGTGCGCACGAGGGTCACACGCATCTCGCGCACGATGGACGAGAACGTCTCCCGCAGCACCTCGAGCGTGATCGGGTCCACCCTGATTGCGCTCATGCCCGGACCTCGCGCTCGAAGCGCAGGTTGCCGTGGCTGTCCACCGTGCCCCGCCAGCCGGGCGGCACCACCGTGGTCGCGCCGAACTCCTCCACGATGGCCGGGCCGAGGATCCGCGCGCCCTCGGGCAGCCGGTCGCGGTCCCAGACCGGGCAGTCGTGGGTGCGGCCCTCGAACCAGACCGGCCGCCGCTCGGCCAGCGCGGTCTCGAGCGTCGCGCCCGCGGGGGTGTAGCGCTCCGCGGCGGGCTTGGGCACGAGCCCGTACGCGCTGAGCCGGGCGTTGACCAGCTCGACCACGGCCGCCGGGTTCGAGTGGCCATACGTGTCGCGATGGTGGCGGTGGAAGTCCGCCTCGATTTGCTGGTATCCGCTCGGCTCGATCGTCGTATCCGCTCGGCTCGCCTGCGGCTCACCTCGCCCCGCCGCGGCGGCGCCTCGCGCTGCCACATCGCCGAGCGCGAGGTTGAGCTCGAAGGCCTGGCCGCGGTAGCGCAGATCGAGCGAGCGGAGGAGGCGCTGCTGCTCGGGAGCGAAGCCCTCCCGCTCGAGCTGCTGCCGGGCCGCGGTCTCCATCTCCGCGAAGGCCGCGCGCAGGACCGGGAGCTGGTCGCGCAGCGGGCCGACGCGGGTGCGGACGTCGTCGTGCTTGATGTCGGCGGCGAGCAGGCCGAGCGCGGAGAAGTTGCCCGGATGCCGAGGCACGAGCACGCGCGGGATGCCGATCTCGTCGGCCATGGCCAGGGCGTGCATCGGGCCGGCGCCCCCGAAGGCGATCAGCGTGAAGTCCCGCGGGTCGTGGCCGCGCTGGATCGAGATCTCGCGGATGGCCGAGGTCATGCGCGCGACCGCGATCGTGACGATGCCTTCCGCGAGGGCCTCCACCCCGAGCGGCCGCCCGAGCCGGGCCGCGAGCCCGGCCACCGCGGCCCGCGCCCGCTCGGCGTCGATGGCGATGCTCCCGCCCAGGAGCCGCCGCGTGCCGATGCGACCCAGCACCACGTTGGCGTCGGTGACCGCGGGCTCGGTGCCGCCGAGCCCGTAGGCGGCGGGGCCGGGCGCCGCCCCCGCGCTGCGCGGGCCGACCGCGAGGCTGCCGTCCACGTCGAGCCACGCGACGGAGCCGCCGCCCGCGCCCACCGTGTGCATGTCGATCTGCGAGATCTTCACCGGAAACGCCCCCACCATGGCGTCGGCGGTCGTCAGGGGCTGCAGCTCCCGCACCAGGCACACGTCGGTGGAGGTGCCGCCCATGTCGTACGTGATGAAGTCGCGGATGCCGGCGGCCGCGCCCACGAAGCAGGCCTGGCTCACCCCGCCCGCCGGGCCCGAGAAGATGGTCTTGATGGGCAGGCGCCGCGCGGTGTCGGTCGTCATCATGCCGCCGCTCGAGGCCACCGTGAGCACGCCGTGGACGTAGCCGGTGGCGAGCAGGCGCTCCTCGAGCGAGGTGAGGTAGCCCTCCATCAGGGGCTGCAGGTAGGCGTTGAGCACGGTGGTGGAGAAGCGCTCGAACTCGCGGTACTCGGCGACGACGTCGGCCGAGCAGGAGACGGGCAGGGCCGGGGCGCGGCCCTTCATCGCGTCGGCCACCGCGTGCTCGTGCGCGGGGTTGAGATACGCGTGGAGCAGGCAGATCGCGACCGCCTGGGCGGGCGCGGCCAGGGCCGCGTCGAGCGCGCGCTCGATCGACGCCGGATCCAGCGGGACCAGCACCGCCCCGTCGGGGCCGAGTCGCTCGGTCACCTCGAAGCGGTCCTTGCGCTCGACCACCGGCTTCGGGCGCACGAAGGTCGGGATGAAGAGGGCGGGGATGTTGCGCTTGGTGCGACCGATCTCGATCAGGTCGCGAAAGCCGGCAGTGGTGAGCAGGGCGACGCGCGCGCCCCGGCGCTCGAGCACTGCGTTGGTGCCCACGGTCGTGCCGTGCACGAGCCGTCGCACGTCGGCGCTCGCGATGCCGAGGGCCTCGAGGCCGGCCAGGACCGCGGCCGCCTCGTTCCGCGGGCGCGACGGCACCTTGGTGACGACCGCGCGCCCCGTCTCCACCTCGACCGCGGTGAGATCCGTGAAGGTGCCGCCGACGTCGATGCCAACGATGTACACGGTTCAGAGCCCCGCCGCGTCGAGCACGACCCGCGCCGCCGCCACCAGCGAGGGCGCCCGGTCCGCGATGTGGGCCATGCGCGGATCGGTGGACTCCCCGCGGACCCAGCGGCGGTGCAGCTGCACCACGACCACCACCGTCTTCCACAGCGCGAAGGCTTCCCACCAGCGCGCGGCGTCCGGATCCGCGCCGGTGCGGGCGGCGTAGTGCGCGGTGATCTCGGCGCGCGAGGGCAGGCCCATGCGGGCCAGGCCCGGGCGCGTGCCGCGCTGGGTGGTCTCGGTGTCGGTCTGATCGGGCCAGTAGTTGAGCAGGGTGCCCAGATCGACGAGGGGATCGCCGAGGGTGGTCATGTCCCAGTCGAAGATGGAGGTCACGCGGTCGGGGTTCTCCGGGGCGAACTGACAGTTGTCGAGCTTCAGGTCGTTGTGGACGATCGACGCGCGGCTCGGACCCGGCTTGCTGCGGGCCAGGCGCTCGTGGATGCGCTCCATCTCGTCCCCCGCGTCGTCGGGCCGCGCGAGCGCCCAGCGCTTGGCCCAGCCGTCGAGCTGGCGGTCGACGAAGCCGTCGGGCCGCCCGAGGTCGCCGAGCTCGCAGGCGGCGGGATCGAGAGCGTGCAGGTCGGCCATGGCGTCGACCAGGGCGAAGGCGACCCGGCGGCCGACGTCGTGGTGAGCGCGGAGGGCCGGCGGCATGCTGTCGCGGATCACCTCGCCCCGTCGACGCTCCATCACGAAGAAGTCGGCGCCGACCACCGCACGGTCGTCGCAGAAGAGATAGCCGCGCGGCGCGCGGTCGAAATGACGCCAGAGCCGAGAGAGCACCTTGAACTCCCGCTTCATGTCGTGTGCGCCCGGCGCGATCTGGCCGAAGGGGGGCCGGCGGAGCACCAGCTCGTGGGGGCCCACCCGCAGAAGATAGGTCAGGTTGGCGGAGCCGTTGGGGAACTGCAAGACCTCGATCGGGCCGCGCGCCTCGGGCAGGACCTCGGCCAGGCGCGGGCGGAGCCACGACTGCAGGGCGGCCCAGTCGAGCTCTTCCCCGGCGCGGACCGGCGCGACTTCCAGCGGGATGCCGGTCAGGCCGACCCTCCGTGCACGCCGAGAACGGCGCCGGTGGTGAAGCTCGACGCGGCGGAGGCGAAGTACAGCGCGGCGCCCACGATCTCCTCGGGCTCGCCCCCGCGGCCGAGCGGCATCGTTTGCTTCGCCCGCTCGCGGAAGGCCTCGAGGTCCCAGGCCTTGGATATGTCGGTGAGGAAGGGGCCCGGCATGATGCAGTTCACCCGCACGGTGGGGCCGAAGGCGCGCGCGAAGCCTTCGGTCATCGCGTTCACCGCGGCCTTGGCCGCGGCGTACGGGATGACGCTGGCGGTGGGCCGCACCGCCGCGGTGCTCGACACCATGATGATGGACCCGCCGGCCCCGGCCGCCATCCGCGAGCCCACCAGCGCGGTGAGCCGGAACGGGCCCTTGAGGTTGACGTCCTGGACCTTGTCCCAGAGCTCCTCGGTCACGTTCTCGATGCGGTCGTAGAGTGGCGACATCCCCGCATTGTTCACGAGCACGTCGACGCGCCCGAACTCCTTGTAGGCGGTCTCGGCGAGGGCTTCTACCTGGCCCCAGTGGCCGACGTGGCAGGCCACGGGCAGCGCCCGGCGGCCGGTGGCCTTCCGCACCTCGTCCGCGGTGGCCTCGCAGGAAGCGAGCTTGCGGCTGGCGATCACCACGTCGGCGCCGGCCTCGGCGAAGGCCAGCACCATCGCGCGGCCCAGCCCGCGGCTGCCTCCGGTGACCAGCGCGACCTTTCCGCTCAGGTCGAACAGGCGGCTCAGCATCCGAGCCGCTCGGCCAGCTCCACGAAGTCGCCCGCGACGATGTCGAACGGCTGGGCCGGCTCGGGCTTGGAGGCGCCGCGGCCGGGGCCGAACTCGAGGGGGCGTGGCACGTGGGCGCTGCGCAGGCCGCAGCGCGCGGCGGCCGCCAGGTCGCCGGGATGCGCGGCGACCATCAGGCACTGCTCGGGCGCGAGCCCCAGGGCCTCCGCGCTGCGCAGGTAGGCCTCCGGCGCCGGCTTGTAGGCGCGCGCGACCTCCGCGCCCAGGATGGCGTCCCAGGGTAACCCACCGCGCTTGGCCATGTTCACCATCAGCGCGATGTTGCCGTTGGACAGCGTGGCCAGGATGAAGCGCCGCTTCAGCCTCGTGAGGCCGGGGACTGCGTCCGGCCACGGGTCGAGCCGGTGCCAGGCGCGATTGAGGTGGTCGATCTCGGCGGGAGACAGGCCGGTGATGCCGAAGTCGCCGAGCAGGCGCACCAGGCTCTCGCGGTGGAGATCGTCGAGCCGCACCCACGGACGGCGGCCGCTGCGGACCTCCTCCATCGCGGGCTGATAGAGACCGCGCCAGGCGTCGGCGAACTTCGGCCAGTCCACGGTCAGGCGGTGGCTCTTCCCGAAGGCCTCGCCCTCGTGGATGATGCTGCTGCGCCAGTCCACGACGGTGCCGAAGACGTCGAAGGTCAGCGCGCTGACCGAGGCGGGATCCATTTGGAAGGCTCCTCCGTCGCGCATGCTACGACGGCGGGGACGGGGAAGGCAAGCCGCGGGCCGGGCCGGCCGCGTGGTATCGTCGCGGCGGCGGCTCAATTCAATCGACGGAGGCGACGATGCTCGCGATGTGGGTGAAGGTGCGGATCAAGCCCGAGATGCGGGACCGGTTCCTGAAGGCCATCGAGGCGGACGCGCTGGGCTCGGAGCGGGACGAGCCGGGCTGCCTGCGCTTCAACGTGCTGCAGGACGAGAAGGACGCCAACACGTACTACTTCTACGAGGTGTACAAGGACCAGGCCGCGCTGGAGGCGCATCGCAACACGCCGCACTATGCGATCTGGAGGGGGGTGGCCGACGTGCTGGACGGCCCCACCGAGCCCACCCGCTGCCAGACCGTCTTCCCGGCGGCCCGGGGCTACTGGGGGAAGGCGTAGCCCCCCTAGCGCTGTCCGAGCGCGCGGTTGGCGACCTCCACCGTCTTTTTGTCCACGTCGAAGCGGTGAGTCTCCTTGCTCTCCACATCGCCGCCGGTGACGCGGATGAAGAAGGTGTCGTCGCCGAACTCGATGGAGTGGATGTCGCCCACCGCGAAGGCGGCGGCGTGGCCCGGCTCGTTCAGGAACTCGCGCTGCAGCGTGAGATCCGCGAAGCCGGGCCGGCTGCCGTCGTCGAGACGGCGCCAGCGGCGCATGCGGGTGGGGTTCCGGTAGTTGCCGTAGACCACCCAGCAGGGCCCGTGGTCGTGCACCGACGACTTGCCCGCCTTCGGCCGCCCGTGCACGAGCACGTGCACGTCGGTCTCGGGATCGTGGCCGATGGTGGTGCGCTCGGTGTAGGGGACCGGATCGCCCAGGTGCTTGGTGAGCAGCTCGGGATTGTGCAGCAGCTTCTCGAGGTGGTCGCGAATCTCGGCGAGTCCCGCCGGGATGCCCTTGCTCTTGATGGTGGCGCGGGTGTCGGCGAGGAACTGATCGAGGGAGTACGTGGTCTCACTGGCCATGGTCGGCCTCCTTTCTGGACGGCCTCGATGATAGCAGAAATCACCGGCTACGCCCCGGGTGTACACTAGCCTTCCGTGTCCGACCCGACCGCTCCCTCCAGCCTGCGCCGCGACGTCCACGTCATCGGTCTCATCGCGGTGGCGCACTTCTTCAGCCACTTCTTCCAGCTCACGCTGCCGCCGATCTTCCCGCTGCTGAAGACCGTCTTCGGGGTGCCCTACGTCGCCCTGGGGCTGGCCATGAGCGTCTTCTACGGGGCGTCTGGGATCGGGCAGACCCTCTCCGGCTTCCTGGTCGATCGCATCGGAGCGCCGCGCGTGCTGCTGGGCGGCATGGCCCTCTTCGCCTCATCGGTCGCGCTCGCCGGTCTCGTCCCGTCGTACTGGATGCTGCTGCCGGTCGCGCTCCTGGCCGGCCTCGGCAACAGCGTGTTCCATCCCGCCGACTACTCGATCCTGAACGCCTCGGTGGATCCTCGCCGCATCGGCCGCGGCTACAGCGTGCATGCGATCTCGGGCAATCTCGGCTGGGCGGTGGCTCCCACGGTGGTGGTCGGACTCACCGCGTCCTCCGGCTGGCGGGCGGCGCTGGTGACGGTGGGCGCGCTCGGGCTCGTGATGGTCGGGGTCCTGGCGTCGCAGCGCGCGGCGTTCGGCCGGAGCCGTCACGACACGCGCGGACAGGGGGCCGTCGCGCACCTGCGGCTGCTGCTGAGCGCCCCGATCCTCGCGGCCTTCGCCTACTTCGCGTTCATCGCGACCGCGCTGATCGGCGTGCAGACCTTCGGCGTCACCGGGCTCATGCGCGTCTACGACACGCCGCTGGCCCTGGCCACCGCGGCGCTCACCACGTTCCTCCTGGGCGGCGCCGCCGGGATCCTGGTGGGCGGCTTCCTGGCCGACCACACGCGCCGGCACGACGTCGTGGCGGTGGGCGGCCTCGTGGTCGCGGCCGCCTTCATGATGCTGCTGGCCAGCGGGGCGCTCGCGCCCTCGCTGCTCCCCGTGATCCTGGGGCTGACCGGCTTCTGCCACGGCGCGACCGGTCCCTCGCGCGACATGCTGGTGCGCGCGGCGACGCCCCCCGGCGCCTCCGGCAAGGTGTTCGGATTCGTCTACTCCGGGCTCGACCTCGGCTCCTGCCTCACCCCGCTCGCCTTCGGCTGGCTCCTTGACCACGGCGACCCGCGGATGCTCTTCGTGGCGGTCGGCGTGCTGATGCTCGGCACGATCGGCACCGTGATCCAGGTTCGTCGCAGCGCCCAGCCCGCTCCCGCCAGCGCCTGATCCATCGGCCCGGGCCCGGGAGCATCGGGGCCTCGGCTCCCGCCCGCATGGGACGAAGGTCTTATTGATCCGACCGGGTGAAATGGGCTACAAGCAGGTGCGTCGTGAAGCGTGCGGCAACTCTTTTGGCATGAGGAGAACGCGATGAAACTCGTCGGACTGGCCATCCTGGTGCTCGCCGTGCTCGTCATCGGCGTGGCGCAAGCACAGTACCCGATCCTGGACCTGGTCGCGGAGAAGGTCCTACAGAAGTATCAGACCTCGACCTGCGAGCAGCTATGGGAGCAGCGCGGCAAGCCGAAGTCGGCCCAGGAGCAGGACATGATCCAGATGCTCCGGGGCGATGCCCAGATGCGGACGGTGTTCATCAACAAGATCGCGGCTCCGGTGGCCAACAAGATGTTCGACTGCGGAATGATTCCATGAGCTCCGGCCGAGCCCGGGCGGCCGGGCGGGCGGTCGTCCTCGCGCTGAGCCTGAGCCTTGTCGCGCGCGCGGCGGCCCAGCAGCCAGCGCCCGCCCCGCAAGCGCCGCCGGCGGCCGAGTCATCGGCTCCGACCGCGCCGGCGCCGGCAGTACCTCAAGTCGCGCCGCCGCTCGAGGCGAAGGCGATCGACATCCTCAAGGCCTCCAGCCAGAAGCTGGCCGCGGCGCGCACGATGAGCTTCACGGCGGTGGCGTCGTACGAGAGCCCGAGCCGTCCGGGCCCGCCCCTGGTCTACACCACGCGGTCGCTGGTCACCCTGCAGCGGCCCGACAAGCTCCGGGTGATCCAGACCGCCGACGGGCCCGCGTCCGAGTTCTACTACGACGGCAAGACGATGATGGCCTTCGCGCCGGGCGAGAACCTCGTCGCGATCGCGGACGCGCCGCCGACGGTCGACGCCGCGCTCGAGGCGGCCTATCACCAGGCCGCGATCTACTTTCCGTTCACCGACGTGCTCGTGGCGGACCCGTACGGAGACATCGCCAAGGGCCTGGAGCTCGCCTTCTACATCGGGCAATCGCGGGTGGTCGGCGGCGTCACCACCGACATGGTGGCGTACGCCAGCGACGGTGTGTTCGTGCAGACGTGGATCGGCGCGGAGGACAAGCTGCCCCGGATGGCCCGAGCGGTGTTCCGCAAGGATCCGTTGAAGCTGCGGCACCAGGTGGAGTTCTCGGGCTGGCAGCTCGGCGGCCCGCTGCCGGCGGGGGCCTTCAAGTCCGCGCGCGCTGCCTCCGCGAAGCGTATGCCGTTCGCGCATCCAGATCCGGCTCCCCCGTCGGAGGTGCCGGCGCCCCCGGCGGCCGAGCCACCAAAGACACGGTGAGGAGAGATGCCATGAAGCGAATCGTCGTCATCGGCGTCGCGGGGCTGTTCATCGCCGGGCTGTCGGTCGGCTCGGCGGGGGCCTGGTCGCACTCGGGCAAATACGGCAGCGCCTCGGGCGGCGGAGGTTCCTGGAGCGCCAGCGGCTACCGCGGCGGCAGCGCCTCGGGCGGGGAGGGCTCCCGGAGCGTCAGCGGCGCCTACGGGGGCAGCGCGTCGCACACCCGCGGGGAAGGGACTACCGCGACCAACCAGTACGGTGATACCGCGACGCACGCCACCGGGTCGGGCCAGACGACCGTGACCAACCCCTACGGCACCACCGCGACGCACACCCAGGGGCAGGGCACGACCGCGACCAACCAGTACGGCGACACCGCCTACCATGCCACCGGATCGGGCGAGACGACCGCGTACAACCCGTACGGCGGGAGCGCGACGCACTACTACGGTTACGGCACGACCGCCACCAGCGCCTATGGCACGACCGCCTACCACGCGTCCGGCGCGTACTACCCGCCGCCCCCCGCGGCCTACTACCCGTACCACCCCCCGACTACGGTGAACTACTACGGCTCCTCGTGCGGCAACTGCGGCGGCTGGTCTGCCGCCGGCGCCGCCGCCGCGGGGGCCATGGTCGGGATGGCCGCCGGCGCGACCATCGCCTCGGCCAACACCGCGGCGGCGACGTCCAGTGCGTACAGCGCGGGCGTGGCCACCGGCAGCGCCACCACGGCCGCCGCCACCTCGAGCGCCTACACCGCCGGCGTCGCGGCGGGCAGCGCGAGCACGGCGAGTGCCTACAACGCGGGCGTCGCGGCGGGCGCTACCGCGGCCACCGCGGCCGGCCCCAGCACCTACATGATGGGCGGGATCTATCCGACCATACCCGCGGGCTGCATCTCACCCAAGGTCTCCAGCGGTACCTATTATCTGTGTGGAAACACGTGGTTCCAGCCATCCTACGGAGCCAACGGCGTCTCCTACAAGGTGGTGCCGACACCATGAGGATGAAGGCGTTGTCGGTCCTCGCGGTCGTCGCCATCGCCGCTGGCTGGGTTCCGACCCTGTGGGCCCAGAGCCCGCCCGCCCCGACCGCCATGGCCGTCCGGATCACCGAGGCCCGCAAGGCCAACGCTGCGCTCATGCAGCAGTACAGCTGGACCAGCCGCACCGAGGTGATCGACCAGGGGTCGGTGAAGGACCTGCGCCTCGACACGGTCAACTACGGGCCGAACGGTCAGCTCCAGCGCACCATCATGAACGACCAGAGCGCGCCCCTTCCCTTCGGCTTCCTGCGCCGCAAGATCGCCGAGGACGAGCGGCAGAAGGTGGAGCAGTACCTGACCGGGCTGCGCGGGCTCGTCGAGCAGTACACGCTACCGACGGCGGGCAGGGTGCAGGAGTTCATGAGCGGGGCGACCGCGACCGGGCCCGACGCGGGCGGCCTCTTCGAGGTGAGCGGCCGCAACGTCGTCGTGCAAGGCGACACCTTCTCGCTGTGGGTGGATCCCGCCACGCGCCACCCCCGGCGGCTCCAGGTCACGACGACGTTCCAGGGCGATCCGGTGACCCTCATCGCGACGTTCAAGACGCTCCACGCCGGCCTCAACCATGTGGCGTTCGCCGAGGCGATCGTCCCGGCCAAGCAGCTGAGCGTCCAGGTCCAGAACTTCGACTACAACCGGAACAACTGAGCCGGCGCTCGCCGGCGTCTTGGATCTGGGCGGATCGTCCTGCTCGGCCAGCGCCATAGGACTAAGGTCCGATAGACGTCACGGGTGCTCCCGACGATCATGGCCTGCCGCGGGCGGGCTCGAAGCGACTCATACCAGGGGGTTCGACATGCGCAGCGCCGGACTATGCGTGACTCTGATCATTGGAATACTCGGCCTGTCGTCTCTTGCCCACGCCGAGGATCCAAAGCCCGACGCCATCCTCACGCTCACGCAGACCTCGGTCGCGCTGGTCGTCGGCTACACGTGGGGAAGCGGGACGCTCTCGTACGAAGGCAAGATCCAGCGCGTCGAGGTCGACGGCTTCTCGGTGCTGGCGCTCGGGGTCGCGCAGGCCGAGGCGACGGGCGAGGTCTTCAACCTCAAGAAGCTCGAGGACTTCAACGGAACGTACATGGCGGCGAGCGCGGAGCTGACACTGGCGGCGGGAGCCGGCGCCACCGCCATGAGGAACCAGAACGGCGTCGTGATCAATCTGTATACGTCGACCAAGGGGTTGAACGTGAAGCTGGCCCCCGAGGGCATGACCCTCACCGTCAAGTGACGGGCCCCGAACCGCAACATACCGAGACCAACGAGAGGGAGAGCGATGCGCGCCACGGACACCCTGACTCGACCGGCCTTCCAGATTGGCCTGACCGCACTGCTGGCGCTTACGCCGCTCGGGTGTGCGACGCGGCAGCAGCTGCTGGAGATGGAAACGGACTTCAAGGCCCGGATGACCAAGATGGAGGCGGGGCTGGCCACGGAGAAGCGGCGGGTCGATGAGCTGAACACGCAGCTCAACGCGGTGCGTGCGACCGCCGACGAGGCGACCCGTATCGGCACGGAGGCGAGGCAGATCGGCACCGACGCCCGGCAGCGCGCCGATGCCGCCGCGGCCAAGGGCGCCGAGGTCGACGCCCGTGTCACGCGGGCGATGGACAACCGGCTCAAGCGCACGCCCGTGCAGGAGTTCAGGATCCTCTTCGAGCCCGGCCGCGCCGAGCTCTCCGTCCCGGCCCAGCAGGCCCTCCTGGGTGCGGTGAAGCAGCTGGTCGACAACCCCACCTACACCGCGGACGTGGTGGGCTTCACCGACGACGTGGGGGCGGCGGGGTCCAACGTCAACCTGAGCTGGCGCCGCGAGGAGGTCGTCCGCCGCTTCATGGTCGAGCGGGGCGGCGAGCTGAACCGGTTCTCGTTCATCGGCTTTGGGGAAGACCGCGCCACCGGCGCGACCGAGGCGGCCCGGACGCGGGATCGGCACGTCCTGGTGAGGATCTACCGTCCCGCGGAGTGACGCCGGGGCGGGGCCACATCGAGTGCAAGCGGAGTGGTTTGACTGAACGGAAGGCGAGACGATGTCCAGAATGATCGGCTTCTCGTGGCGATTCGGCCTGATCGCGGTGACGATCCTGATGCGGCTGGGTGCCGGCGCGGTGGTGCCGCCGGCGGAGGCACAGCCGGCCGCTCCGCCCGGATCGCCGGCGGCCACCACGACGATCACTGGCGAGCAGATTCCCGCGCCGCCGCAGAAGTTCGGCGGCCGGATCGCGCCCACGACGAAGGGCTCGAAGCCGTACTGGCCGGCGCGCATCGTGCCGCCGAAGGGCGCGCCCAACGTGCTGCTGATCATGACCGACGACTCCGGCTATGGCGTCCCCAGCACCTTCGGCGGAGTGATCCCGACGCCCGCGCTCGACCGCGTTGCCCGGGACGGGCTGCGCTACACCAACTTCCACTCGACGGCGCTGTGCTCGCCCACGCGCGCCGCGCTCATCACCGGCCGCAACCATCATTCGGTCGGCTTCGGGGTGATCGCGGAGCAGGCGACGGGCTACCCGGGCTACGACAGCTTCATCACCAAGGACAAGGCGACGATCGGCAAGATCCTGAAGGACAACGGCTACCGGACGTCGTGGTTCGGCAAGAATCACAACACGCCGGCCTTCCAGGCGTCCTCGATGGGGCCGTTCGACCAGTGGCCGACCGGCATGGGCTTCGAGTACTTCTACGGCTTCATGGGCGGCGACACCAACCAGTGGCAGCCGGACAACCTCGCGCGCAACACGACGTACATCTATCCGTTCCAGGGCAATCCTAGCTTCAACCTGATCACCGCGATGGCCGATGAGGCCATCGCCTACATGAACCAGATCAACACGCTGACGCCGGACCAGCCGTTCTTCGTCTACTACGTGCCTGGTGGCACGCACGCGCCGCATCACCCGACGCCGGAGTGGATCAAGAAGATCAGCGACATGCACCTGTTCGACGAGGGCTGGAACAAGCTGCGTGAGCGCGTCTTCGAGAACCAGAAGAAGCTCGGCGTGATTCCACAGAGCGCCAAGCTCACCCCATGGCCGAAGGACCTGCTCAAGGAGTGGGACCAGCTCACCGCCGACGAGAAGAAGATGTTCCTCCGCCAGGTGGACGTCTTCGCGGCGTACGTCGCCTACACGGACCACGAGATCGGCCGCGTGATCCAAGCGGTCGAGGACATGGGCAAGCTCGACAACACGCTGATCATCTACATCAACGGTGACAACGGCACCAGCGCCGAGGGCACGCTGGTCGGCACCCCGAACGAGGTGGCGATGTTCAACGGGATCGAGGTGCCCGTCGCCGACCAGCTCAAGTACTTCTACGACGTCTGGGGCTCGGACCGGACGTACAACCACATGGCGGTGCCGTGGGCGTGGGCCTTCGACACGCCGTTCTCGTGGACCAAGCAGATCGCCTCGCACTTCGGCGGCATCAAGCAGGGCATGGCCATCTCGTGGCCGGCGGTCATCAAGGACAAGGGCGGGATCCGCCACCAGTTCCACCACGTGATCGACATCGTGCCGACGATCCTGGACGCGGCGAAGAT
The DNA here is from genome assembly GCA_035519555.1 of Nitrosotalea sp. Taxonomy (GTDB): domain Bacteria; phylum Methylomirabilota; class Methylomirabilia; order Rokubacteriales; family CSP1-6; genus CAMLFJ01. The sequence continues at coordinate 15,963 of DATIWG010000016.1, forward strand.
CAAGCAGCCGAAGGTCGTCGACGGCATCAGGCAGAGTCCGATCGAGGGCGTCAGCATGGTGTACACGTTCGACAAGAAGAACGAGAAGGCGCCGTCGACGCGCAGGACACAGTACTTCGAGATGATGGGCGACCACGCGATCTACCACGACGGCTGGATCGCGAGCACGAAGGTCATGCGGGCACCGTGGGACATCCAGGGGGGTGTCGGCGCGGATCCCCTGAAGTACCCGTGGGAGCTGTACGACCTCCGCAGCGACTGGACGCAGGCGGATGACGTCGCGGCCAAGTACCCGGCCAAGGTGAAGGAGATGCAGAGTATCTTCTGGCGTGAGGCCAGGAAGTACCAGGTCGAGCCGCTCGACCCCACCGTGGCCACCCGCCTCATCACGCCGCGTCCGAGCATCACGGCCGGCCGCAACGTCTTCACGTGGACGGCGCCCTTGACCGGCACCCCCTACGGTGATGCGCCGAGCTTGCTCAATGCCTCGTACAGCTTCAAGGCCGAGATCGAGGTGCCGCCAGGCGGCGCCGAGGGGATGCTCATCACGACGGGCGGCCGCTTCGCCGGGTACGGCTTCTATCTCCTCAAGGGCAAGCCGGTGTTCAATTGGAACCTGGTCGGTTTGAAATGGGTCAGGTGGGAAGGGCCGGAGGCGCTCGCGCCCGGCGCGCACACGCTCGAGTTCGATTTCAAGTACGACGGGCTCGGCATGGGCACGCTCGCCTTCAACAGCCTGAGCGGCATCGGCCGCAGCGGCACCGGCGTGCTGAAGGTCGACGGCAAGGAGGTCGCGCGGCAGACGATGGAGCACACGATTCCGCTCATCCTGGCCTGGGACGAGAACCTCGACGTCGGCTCCGACACCGGCACGCCGGTGGACGACAAGGACTACCAGGTGCCGTTCACGTTCACCGGCAAGATCAAGAAGATCACGCTGACGATCGACCGGCCGAAGCTGACGCCGGCCGACGAGAAGCGGCTGATGGAGGCGCAGCGCAACAACAAGACGAGCGAGTAGGCGGCCGGGCGCCTAGAACCAGCGCGCCTTGTCGACCACGTTGCGCAGGGGCTGACCGGTCAGGAAGCGGCGGCAGTTGTCGAGGAGGATCTCAGCGCGGCGATCGTCGAGGTAGGGGCCGTAGCCCGCGGTGTGCGGGGTGATCAGCACGTTCGGGGTGGTCCAGAGCGGGTGATCGGCGGGCAGGGGCTCCTGCTCGAACACGTCGAGCGCGGCGCCCGCGATCTCGCCGGCCCGGAGGGCGGCCACGAGGTCGTCCAGGCGAGTGGTCATCCCGCGCCCGATGTTGATGAAGAAGGCCGAGCGCTTCATGCGCTGGAAGCGGCCCCGGTGCATGAAGCCTTCGGTCTCGGGCGTGTGCGGCACCGTGAGGATGACGAAGTCGGCCTCGGGCAGGAGCGCGTCGAGGGCGTCGGGGCCGTCCAGCTTGGAGACCCCCGGGGGCGCCTCGCGCCGTCGGGCGTCGATGCCGATCACGCGCATGCCGAAGGCCTCGCAGAGGCGCGCGGCCTCGCTCCCGATGCCGCCCACCCCCACGATCAGCGCGGTCGCCTCCGGCAGGTGGACGACCCCGGTGTCGAGCGGCGCCGGCTTCCACTCGCGCCGCAGCTGCAGCGGCAGGTAGTAGTGGAGCCCGCGCGCGAACGCGAGCACGAAGGCCATGATGTGGGCGCCGATGTGGTCGTTGTAGATCTCGCGGAAGTTCGTGATGACGACCGGATGGGCGATCAGGTCGGCATAGTAGAAGCCGGCGGGCGGCGCGGCCTGGGGCGCCTGCAGCCACCGGAGCCGCCCGGCCTGGTGCAGGAGCGCCGGGGTGATCGTGCCGAAGGCGGCGTCGGCCCGGCCGATCTCGCGCGCGGCGCGGGTCGGATCCTCCGCGATCACCACCGACAGGGCGGGTAACGCGGTGGCCACTCGGGTGGCCCACTGCCGGGTCGTGGTGGTCTGGGGCGGGAGCATCAGGAGGGTGGTCATGGCCCCACACCATACCAGAGGACCGCGGCGCGGGGGCTTGGAGGGAAAACACCCGGGGCGCTACGATCGAGGGGATGGCGAGCCGTATCGGGGTGCTGGGCTGGGTCACCGGTGTGGTCTCGACGGTGCTGGGCGCGCTCGCGTTCGGCGCGGTGCTCTGTCTCTGGTTCCCCGCCGTGCTCACCACGCCAGCCCTGCGCGACGTCTACCCGATGGAGATCGTCCGCACCACCATCAAGATCGCCCTCGGGGTGGCCTTCGTTCTCGGGGTGCTGAGTGTCCTGCTCAAGCGCCGGAAGGCGCTCGGCCTCACCGGTGCCGGGCTCGCGCTGCTGGCCACGGTCATGGGCGGCTCCGAGGTGGCGGTGGCCACGCCGGTGGCGCGCTCGAACCACGTGGGCCTCGACTGGTTCCTGCTCGACCTGTTCCTGCTCTCGGCGATCTTCGTGCCGATCGAGCTCCTCTTCGGACGGCTCAGGGAGCAACCGATTTTTCGAGAAGAGTGGCGCACGGACCTGTGGCACTTCGGGGTCAGCCACCTCCTGGTCCAGCTCACCGTCTTCCTGACGATGGCCCCGGCCGCGATCTTCTTCCGCTGGGCGGTGGCGCCCGAGCTACAGACCGCAGTGGCCGCGCAGCCCTACGCGCTGCAGTTCGTGGAGGTGCTGGCGGTGGCCGACCTCACCCAGTACACGGTGCATCGGCTCTTCCACGTGGTGCCGTGGCTGTGGCGATTCCACGAGATCCACCACTCGAGCCGGACGATGGACTGGCTGGCGGGCTCGCGGCTGCACCTCGTCGACATCGTGGTGACGCGAGGCCTGAGCTTCGTGCCGCTCTACGTGCTGGGCTTCGCGCAGGCCCCGGTGTTTGCCTACGTGCTGTTCGTGTCCTTCCAGGCCGTGCTCATCCACGCCAACGTGAGCTGGCGCTTCGGGCTGCTGCGGTGGGTGCTGGCCACGCCCCAGCATCACCACTGGCATCACGCGGTCGAGCCGGTCGACGTGAACTTCGCGGTGCACCTGCCGGTGATCGACGCTCTCTTCGGCACCCTGCACCTGCCGGGCGACCGCTGGCCTGCCGCCTACGGCCTCGCGGGCCGTCCGGTGCCGAGCGGGTACTGGGCCCAGCTGGTCTTTCCCTTCCGCCGGGCCGTTCCGCGGGGCTAGCTCGTGAAGCGGCGGCGGAAGACGCGGCGGATCAGGTAGGGATTGGCGCCGAGCTCGTAGAGCCGGCCGATGTCACCGGCGCGCAGGGCGGCCCGCTCGGGCTCGCTGAGCGCGTGGCCGGTCATCTCCTCGTCGCTCACGCTCTCGCGCAGCTGATGCTGTCGCGCGATGTCGGTCAGGAGCTTGTTCAGCGCGTACGAGACGGCCGGCGTCACGGGTGCACCCACACGGTGGCGCAGCCGGTGATCCACTCCGCCACCGGCTCGTAGGCGAGCAGCTCACCCTTCCAGCCGGGCACCGCGCCCATCAGGGCGATCCAGTTGCGGATCTCCTGGCCGCCGTTGCCGCCGTCGCGCTCGATCTCGTCGCGGGTGAGCCGGGTGAGGGGCTCGATGTCTCCTCGGGCGATGTGATCGAGCACGCGGTGGTCCCACTCGGGATTGATGCGCCCGGTCTCGGGCGTGCCCACCCAGTGCGAGAGCCCGCCGGTGGCCACCAGTCCGACCCGCCCCGCGCCCGCTCGTCCGCGGATGTGCTCGCCCACGAACGCCCCGACCTCGCGGCAGCGATTCGGGGAGGGCAGAGGCGGTGCTGCGCAGTTCGTGTACACGGTGACGATCGGCACGTCACCCTGCGGCATCAGGAACGACAGCGGCACCGACAGCTCGTCCCAGCTCTCGATCTCGTAGGAGTAGGCGAAGTCGATACCGGCCTCGAGTCCAGCCTCGAGGAGCGCCATGGCCCATTCCGGGTTGCCGCGGACGGTGCGCGGCTGCAGCCGCATGAGTTTGGCGCCGCCGGGGCTCGGACACTGATAGGTCGGGGCGAGGCCGACGCAGAAGGCGGGTAGGTTGTTGTAGGCGAAGTTCTGCAGGTGGTCGTTGACGAACATCACGAGCAGGTCGGGCCGGGCCGCCTGCAGGCGCCGCCCGATCTCGCGGAAGCCGGCGTAGAGCCGGTCGCGCTGCTCCGGCTTGCCGACCTCGGGCTTGCCGGTGATGAGGGGCGCGTGCGCCGTCAACGCAGCCGCGACGATCTCCGCCATGGTGGCCTCCGTGCGGGCGCGGGCCCCGCGGGTCCGATGCGGTCCTATCCTAGTCCAGCGGCGTTCCGGTTGGAAGCGACCGGGCCGATCCGGCTAGAAGCGGCTCGTCCGATGCGTCTCGGGCGCGTAGCGCGCGAACAGCAGCGCGACCGCGGTCAGCAGGACCGCGGTGCCCGCGAGCGCCGCGTCGACGCCGGCGAGATCGGCGGCCAGCCCGAGCGCGATGGGGCCGACCACGTAGCCGAGATCCGCGAGCATGCGATAGGTGCTGACCGCGGCCGCGTTCATGCCGCCCGGGGCGGTGTCGGCCGCGTAGGCGGCGGGGGCGGCCCCGCTGATGCCCATGGCCACGCTCCACGCCGCGCAGCCGACGAGGAACCACGCGTAGGTCGGCGCGAGCAGGAAGAGCAGGAGCGACAGGCCCGATAGGATGGTGGCCGGCACGATGATGATCTTCCGGCCGTAGCGATCGACGAGCACGCCGGCCGGATAGGCGAAGGCCAGGCCGACGATGCTCGCGAGGGCGAGCCCGAAGCCGATGCGGTCGGGGTCGAGTGCGAGCCGATCGCGCGCGAGGATCGGGATGATGTTGAAGAGCGCGCCGGTGCGGGCCACCGCGTTCACGAAGGCGATCAGGCTCACGAGCAGGAAGCCGGGATGCGCGGTGAGGAGGCGGAGCTGGGCCTGGAACGCCACCTCGTCCGCGGTCGACTGGCCGGCGCGGCGCGCGGGGCGGGTCTCCGGAATCGCGATCCAGGCCACCGCGGAGGCGAGCAGCGACGTCAGCGCGTAGGCGAGGAACGGCGCGGCAAGGCCCCAGTGGGTGGCGAGCAGGCCGCCCGGGAGCGGGCCGATACCCACCGCGAAGATGAAGACGCCCTGGTAGATCGACATCATGCGGCCGCGATTGGCCGGCGTCGAGATGTCGGCGAGCACGATGAGACCGGTGGTGAGCACGAGCGCAGCCCCCGCGCCGGCCACGAACCGGGCGGCCACGAATGCGGCGTAGGTGGGCGCGAGGGCGCAAAGCACGTTGCCGACGGCGGACACGAGGCCGCCCACGGCCAGCGTGGCGCGGCGCCCGAGGTGATCCGCGAGCCGGCCGGCGGGGACCGCGACCAGGAAGCGCGCGAGCCCGTAGATCGCGATGGCGAGGCCGATGGCGGACTGGGGAACGCCGAACGAGCGCGCGTAGAGCGCCAGCGCGGGGACGATGCTGCCGAAGCCGAGCTGGTTGACCGCGATGAGCACGCACATCCACGCCAGGATGCGCACGCCCGCGGGCTCTCGCATGACCGCTTGGGTGTATCCCGTATTGCGATGGAGCGCAAGCTCGGCCCGGCGTATCATCGGCCCCACCACACGAACAGGAGGCCCTCATGGCGCAAGAGATGGCAAGAGGCTTCGCGGTGTTTGCCGGTGTGTCCCCCGAGATCATCCGCGCCTCGGCGCGCGAGGCCGAGGCGAAGGGGTTCGCCTCGTTCTGGGTGAACCACCCGGGACCGGTCGACGGTCTCGGCTCACTCGCGCACGCCGCGGCGGAGACGCGTCGGATCGATCTGGGCGTCGGGGTCATCCCGCTGCACACGCGGGGGCCGCAGAGCATCGTGGAAGGCGTCCGGCAGCACGGTCTGGCGCCCGCGCGGCTCCTGCTCGGGGTGGGCAGCCCGAATCCGCAGGCGCTCAAGCGCGTGCGCGACGGCGTCGACGCGCTCCGCAAGAGCCTCGCGACGCGCGTGATCGTCGCCGCGCTCGGGCCGAAGATGTGTGAGCTGTCGGGCGAGATCGCCGACGGCGTCCTGTTCAACTGGCTCACGCCGGAGTACGCGCGCCGCTCCGCCGAGCTGGTGGCGGCCGGCGCCAAGAGGGCTGGTCGGCCGGTGCCGCGAACCTATGCGTATGTCCGCGTGGCGCTGGGGGCGGCCGCCGCCGAGCGGCTCAACGACGAGGGCGGCCGCTACTCGGCTATCCCCGCGTACGGCGCCCACTTCGAGCGCATGGGCGTGAAGCCCGTCGACACCGCGATCGCCGCCACGTCACCCGAGGCGATCACGACCGCCCTGGCGGCCTGGCGCGGCGCCGTCGACGAGGTCGTCCTCCGCGCCATCGTCGCCAAGGACACGATCGAAGACCACCTCACCCTCCTCCGCGCCTGCTAGGTCGGGGTCAGGTCTTACATTCCGACATCTCTGTCCATCTCGCTGCGGCAAATGTCGGAATGTAAGACCTGACCCCGGCTAGAGCTCGTTGCGGACGATGCGGGCGCCTTCGACGAGGGCGGCCATCTTCAGGCGGGCGGCCCAGCGCGGGGTCTCCCAGAAGCCGCAGTCGGGATTGAGCCAGAGCTTCTCGGGGGCGACGTAGCGGAGGAGCGCGCGGATGCGCTCGGCGACCTCCTCGGGGGTCTCGGCCTTGAAGGCCTTCACGTCGATGACCCCGGCGCCGAGCTCTTTGTCGGTCGAGAACTCCCTCCACATCGGCAGATCGTCCATCCCGCGGTTGGCGTACTCGAGCACGACCTGCGAGGCGGTCAGCTCGTGGAGGGCCGCGTACACGTTGCGGTAGCTCCGGACCGGCTGGAAGGGGCGGCCGTAGAGGTTGCCGAAGCAGACGTGCACCGCGATCTTGGCGCGCACCCCCTCGACGGCGCGGTTGACCCCGAGCGCGAACTGGGGCGCGGCGCCCGCGTACATGCCGCTGTGCGGCTCGTCGATCTGAATGAAGTCGGCGCCCGCGGCCACCAGCGCCCGGCACTCCGCGTTGACGATCTCGACCAGATCGGCCAGCAGCGTGTCGCGATCCCGATAGGGCCCGCCCACCCGGAGCGGGAACATCAGGGTATAGGGGCCGGGCACGGTGGCCTTGAGCGGCCGGGTGGTGAGCGAGCGGGCCAGCTTGAACTCCTCCACGATCCCGAGGCCGGCAGGCGCAGTGATCGGCTCGATCACCTGGAAGGGCGTGTTGGTGTCCCAGTGCGGTTGGCCCAGCTTGCGCGGCTCCTCGAGCGGGCGGATGCCGCGCAGGTGGTCGTAGAAGCCGATGATGAAGCGCACCCGCCCCATCTCCCCGGTGGTGAGCACGTCGACGCCGGCCCGCTCCTGGTCGAGCAAGGCGGCCTGCGTGGCGTCCTCCATCAGCTCGCGCACGTCGGTGGCGCCGAGGCGGCCCGCCTGCAGTGCCTCGCGGGCGAGCCAGACCCAGCCGGGCAGTCCGTGGCTGCCGATGACCGAGGTGGGCAGGAGCGGCCGCGCCCCGGTCACCGGGCCGGCCCCGTCATCCGCTGGCGTATCTCGGCCATCGCGGCGTGGTGCTCGGGCGAGGCCAGGCACTCGCGGAAGGCCGTCTCCATCTCGCGGCGGAAGGCGTCGAAATCGAGCTCGAAGGCGCGCGCCATCAGCCGCTTGCTCCAGCCCACGCTGATGGCGGGCAGGGCGAGGAAGCGCTCGACGCACTCGTCGACCGCGCGCGGGAACTCGGCGGCGGACACCACGCGATGGACGAGCCCGATCTCCTCGGCTCGCGCGGCGCTGATCGGCTCGCCGGTGAGGATCAGCTCGCGCGCCCGCGCGGCGCCGATGAGGCGCGGGAGGCGGTAGAGGGCCATCGACGGGATGAGGCACTCCTTCACGGCGGGCAGGCCGATGGAGGCGTCGGCGGAGGCGACCCGGTAGTCGCACACGAGCGCGATCTGGAGGCCGCCCCCGAGGCAGTGGCCGTTGATCGCCGCGATGAACGGCAGCGGCATGCGCTCGATCGCGGTCATCGCGTCTTCCCAGGCGACGAAGTGGGGCAGCGTCATCGCGCCGCGGGCGAGGGATTTCAGATCCACGCCGGTCGAGAAGGCGCGCCCGGCGCCGCCGATCACGGCCACCCGCAGGCCCGAGCGGGTGGCGATGCGGGCCACCACGTCGGTCAGCTCGGCCACCCAGCCCGGATCGCCCGCGTTGAGGACCTCGGGCCGGTTCAGGGTGATCCGGGCCACCGGCCCGTCGATGTCGAGGTGAACGGCGGAGGCGAGCATCGCGCGGGGAGCGTACGTGGCCACCGCGCGGGCTGTCAAGACGCGCGCCGTGACTGGCCACCCGGCGGGGGCGCGTGCTACGCTTCCCGCGAGGAGGCCCTGAGCGATGCTGAGCCGCGAGGACAACGAGCTTCTGACGAGGACGGGACCGGGCACCGCGATGGGCGCCCTGCTCCGCCAGTACTGGATCCCGGTGGTGGAGTCGAAGGAGCTGCTCCCGGGCGGGCGGGTCAAGCGGGTGATGCTGCTGGGTGAGCGGCTGATCGCCTTCCGCGGCCTGAGCGGCCGTCCCGGCCTGATCGGCGAGTTCTGCCCTCACCGCTCGGCCTCCTTCTACTACGGGCGCGTCGAGGAGAACGGGATGCGCTGTGCCTATCACGGCTGGAAGTTTGGCCTCGACGGGCAGTGCCTGGAGATGCCGAGCGAGCCGCCCGAGTCGAGCTTCGCCTCCAAGGTCAAGCACGCGGCGTACCCGTGCCAGGAGCGCGGCGGCGTGATCTGGGCGTACATGGGGCCGGCGAGTCCGCCCCCGCCCCTGCCGGAGCTCGAGTTCACGCTGCTTCCCGAGGGCCATACGTTCATCTCGCGCCGGGTGCAGGACTGCAACTGGTTCCAGGCCCTGGAGGGCGGCATCGACTCGAGCCACATCTCGTTCCTGCATGCGCCGATCGATCACCAGAACCGCGAGGTCACCGAGGACATGGACCGGGTGAGCTTCGGGGTCGGCGCGGCGGTGGCCACCGGAGATCGGGCGCCGCGCTTCGAGGTCGTCGACACCGACTACGGGGTGCTGATCGGCGCGCGCCGGGCCAATCCGGACGGCCGCTGGTACTGGCGCATCACCCAGTTCCTGCTGCCGTTCTACACGATGCCGCCCACCGATCTGGACGAACGCATCGTGCAGTCGCATATCTGGGTGCCGATGGACGACACCCACTCGGTGAACTGGATGGTGACGTGGCATCCGGACCGCATGCTGACCGGCGAGGAGATCCGGCTCAACATCGAGGGCAAGGGTGCGCACGTGTGCGACTACGCGCCGGCGACGTCGGAGCCCTACGGCGACGTGCGCACCGCGGCCAACCGCGACAACGACTACTTCATGGACTGGGAGGCCCATCGCACGCGGATGTACTGCGGCATCCCGGGATTCGGGGTGCAGGATCAGGCGGTGCAGGAGAGCCAGGGCGACATCGTGGACCGGAGCCAGGAGCGCCTGGGCACGAGCGACTCCGCGATCATCCAGGTGCGACGGCGCATGATGAGCGCGGCTCGCGCCCTCCGCGACCACGGGATCCCCGCCCCGGGGGCCAACCCGCGCTCCTTCCTCGTCCGGTCCACCTCCGTCGTGCTCGCGCCCGGTGAGAGCTGGGTGGAGGGAGCCAGAGCGCGGATGCTGGTGCGGGCGGGAGATCAGCTGACGCTCGTCTGAGCGCTTTCGCTCCGGACCGCAGCGTGCCAGGTCGCATGGCCGGTCGCGTCGCTCTCGTCACCGGCGGCGGCGGCGGCATCGGCGAGGCGACCGGCCGGCTCTTCGCCGAGGAGGGCGCCGCGGTCGCGCTGCTCGACGCCGATGCGGCCGCGGTGGCCGCCGCCGCGGAGGGTATTCGCGCCGCCGTCCCGGGCGCCCGGATCCTGTCGCTCGTGGGTGACGTGAGCCGGGAGGCCGAGGCGGCGCGCGTCGTCGAGGAGGCGGGCGCCCGGTTCGGCGCGCTGCACACCCTCGTGAACGTGGCGGGGGTGCGCGTCTACACGGCTCTCGCGGCGGCGAGCGGGGCGGACTGGGAGCGCATCATCGGCGTCAACGTGCTGGGCACCGCGCACTGCTGCAAGGCCGCGCTCCCCCGGCTGCGCGCGTCCGGGCGCGGCACCATCGTCAATGTCTCGTCGGTCTACGGCCTCATGGGCCGGAGCGGCATGGGCCAGTACGACACCACGAAGGCGGCCGTGCTCGGCTTCACCCGGGCCCTCGCGGTCGAGGAAGCGCCCCACCGGATTCGCGTGAACGCGGTGTGCCCCGGCGGCACCATCACGCCGTATCACGTCCGGCGCGCGGCGGCCCAGGGCGTGTCCGAGGAGACGCTGCGCGGCCAGCGCACGAAGGACAACCTGCTCGGCCGCTGGGCCGAGCCGCGCGAGGTGGCGCACCCGATCCTCTTCCTGGCCTGCGACGACTCGTCGTTCGTCACCGGCGCCACCCTGATGGTGGACGCGGGCCGCTCGATCCTGTGACGGGCGCGTGAGCATCAGGTGAGGGCGCCCGGCGCCGGGCCGCGCCTGGTCTCGGTCGACGCGCTCCGCGGCCTGACGGTGGCCGCGATGGTGCTCGTGAACAATCCGGGCAGCTGGAGCGCGATCTACTGGCCGCTCCGTCACGCCGAGTGGGACGGCTTCACGCCCACCGACATGATCTTCCCGTTCTTCTTGTTCATCGTCGGCGTGTCGATCCCGCTCGCCCTGGGGCCGCGGCTCGAGCAGGGCGGCGGAGGCCTGGCGGGCCGAGTGGTCCGGCGCTCGCTCGTGATCTTCGTGCTCGGCCTGCTCCTGCACGCCCTGCCGTTCTTCCACCTGGGGACCCTGCGCATCCCGGGCGTGCTCCAGCGTATCGCGGTCTGCTACCTGCTGGCCGCGCTTCTCTTCGTGCTCACCGACGGCGGGAAGGGCTGGCGCGTGCACGCGCTCGTGGCGGGCGGGCTGCTCGTGGGGTACTGGCTTCTGGTGACGCGAGTGGCCGCCCCGGGCCAGATGGCGGGCGATCTGAGCCCGGACGGCAACCTCGCCGGCTACGTGGATCGTGTGGTGTTCGGGCCGCGGCACATCTGGCAGGTTGCGAAGACGTACGACCCGGAGGGCGTCTTGAGCACGCTGCCGGCCACCGCCACCACGCTGCTCGGCGTGCTCGCCGGGCACTGGATCCGGCAGGCGGGGCCGGCGACGCGCGTGGTCACAGGTCTCGCCGTCGGCGGCGCGGTAGCGGGGGGGCTCGGCTGGCTCTGGGGCCTCTCGTTCCCGATCAACAAGTCGCTATGGACCAGCTCCTACGCGCTCTTGACGTCGGGCCTCGCCTCGCTCGTGCTGGCCGGTTTCTACTGGGTGATCGAGGTGCGCGGCGTCCGGCGCTGGGCCGGCCCGCTCGTCCTGTTCGGAGTCACCGCGCTGCCGCTCTTCTTCCTGTCGAGCGCCATGGCCCGCCTGCTCCTCCTGATCCGCGTGGGGCCGGACCACACCCGGCTCCACGCGTGGCTGTTCACGCACCTCTTCGCGCCCTGGGTCGAGCCGGTCAACGCGTCGCTGGCCTATGCGGTAGCGTACCTCCTGCTCTGGTGGGCGCTGATGTGGGTGCTGCAGCGGAGCGGGGTGCGGCTTCGCGTCTAGCGTTCCGGCTCAGCCCCGGCTCACGAACGGGCTGTCGCTCAGCCAGAAGCGCCACGGACGGTCGACCCACGCCTCCGCGTAGTCGATGCCGATGCGCGGCCCGCTCGCGATTCGGGCGGGCGGGACGGACCGGCCCTCCTCGAGCCAGATCCGGTCGCCGACCAGGTCGGCGCGGTCCAGGCGGCGGTCGATGCCTAGCGCGATGCAGAGCTTCCCCGGCCCGCTCGTGAGGCCCCGGTCGGTCCCGCCGCCGCGCCGTCGCCGCATCAGGGACAGGCCGTCGACCGGCTCGAGCGCCCGCACCAGGACGGCGTGCGGGATTCCCTCCACGCTGGTGACCACGTTGAACTGGTGGTACATGCCGTACACGAAGTAGACGTAGGCGGTGCCGCCCCGTGCGTACATGGTCTCGGTGCGGAGCGTGCGGCGCCCGCCGTAGGCGTGGGAGGCGCGGTCCTCGGGGCCCCGGTAGGCCTCGGTCTCCACGATGAGCCCCGACACGCGCCGGCCCCCGCGCGCGGGAACCACGAGCAGGCATCCGATGAGGCGTCGCGCTACCGCGACCACGTCCGGGTGGGTGTAGAAATCGCGCGGTAGCTTCACGCGCAGGGCGTGTCTCCCCTTCTCACGCCCGCCATGATAACGCGGGGGAGGCTGTCGCCGGCGGGATTGCGCCGCTTATCGTCGCATGGCGACGACGAGCAGCACCACCCCGCCGGCCAGCGCCAGCCCGCCGAGGATCGGCGGCAGGGGAATCGTCCGCTCCTTCTCCGCGGTCGCCTTGATCGGGCCGACCTCGAGCACCTTCTCCCGCGTGGTGTAGGTGATCCCCTGATACGCGAGGGACACCACCCCGATCGCGATGAGGACGGTGGCCACGAACAGCACTCCGCTCTTCATCCGGTGTCCTTTCAGAAGCGGGCGGTGAACCGGCCGGCCTTGCTGTCCTTGTACCGCTGCTCCACGACTTCCCAGTTCACGTTCTCGAGGAACGCCGCGATGTACTCCGCGCGACCACCCGCTCCGTGATCCACCATCCACGCGTGCTCGAAGACGTCGAGCACGATGACGGGATGGAAGCCGGCGGGGTGGCCCTGGTCGTGGCTCGACACCCACCAGTTGAAGAGGCCGCCGGTGGCGGGGTCGTGGTAGAGGATCGCCCAGCCCACCCCTCGCATCCCGCCGGTCTTGGCGAAGTCCTCGCGCCACCCCGCGACCGAGCCCCACGTCGCGCTTGCGTCCGCCGCGAGATCGCTGCCCGGGCTCGGCTGCGAGCTGGAGGCGAGATTTCCGAAGTAGTACTCGTGCAACACGATGCCGTCGATCTCGAAGCCGAGCCTCCGCCTGAGCTCCGCCCACTGGGGCGAGCCCGCCTTGGCCTTGGCCGCGGCCTCGAGCAGGCCGTTGGCCGCCTTGACGTAGCTCTCGTACAGCGCCCAGTGCTGGCCGATCTGGTCGTCGGAGATGCCGGCCAGCGCCTTCGGCTTGAGATGATCCTGAGCTTCGAACCTCATACGGGTCGTCGGCCCTGGATGATGCGGATGAGGACCACCGCGATCGCGACGAGCAGCAGGAGATGAATGAACCCACCGAGCGTGTAAGAACTCACCATCCCTACTGCCCACAGCACCAACAGGATCACGAAGATCGTCCACAGCATGTGATCGCCTCCCCGGTTCGACGAGTGAGCACGTGACGTGCCAGTGGGTAGTTGGGAACGGAAGTGCCCGGAACTGTGGCAGACGTCCGCTCGATCACACGACGGTCGGACGATGGGCGCCGACGAGCGAGAGTCAGGATTACCGGGAAAAAACGCCGCGTCCGGATAGGCCGTGGTTCCTACAGGCGGCGCGTCGCATGGCACGCACCTTGCCGACCTGTCCCTGTGATGCATACCACGCGTGCAAGGAGACCATCATGAAGCGGCGCATGACTTCGTTCGCGACCGCCGGCGCGATCGCCGTGACGTTGTTGCCACTGTGGGGCGGGTGGCGGCCAGCGGATGCTGCGATGGCGGCGATCGAGACGGTGCGGGCGCTGGAGGACGAGTCGGACGAGGCCGTGCGGGCGGCGGTCGAGCGAGCGGTGCAGGCGGCAGTGCGGGGCGCGGTGGCGATGGGGTTGCCGCTTGTCGAGCTCCGGGGCGCGCGGGTGCTGCCCGGCATGGTGACGGTGCAGGTGCTGGCGCGCGACGCGGAGTCGGAGCCGCTCGAGGAAGAGCACGAAGGGCCCACAATCGATGGGCGGTCCGCCCTATGACCCGCCCGACGAATCGATCGATCCAGCTCGCGCGGCGTATGCTGCGCGTGCTGCCACCGGCATTGCAGGCCGGGGTCCGGGTCCTGGACGGAGCGGCGACGGCTCTGCGAGGTCTTGTCCTCGTGGTCAGCCTCGTTCCGGTCTTCACAGTCGTCATAGTCACGGTGGGCGTGGGTGAGATCGTGCGCGCGCCCGGCGAGCGCCTTCGGTGAGCCGGGGAGCCGAGGACCTGCTCCGCGAATGCCGCGAGGCCGGAAGCGGCCTCGCGGTGGTCGTGGAGTCGGCGCTGCCGGAGGCGGCCCCCTACGCGGTCGTGCCCGCGGCCGGCATCGAGGCCTGGCGCGCGCGCCCGGGCTCTTGAAGAAGGTCACCGACTGGCTCGACGAGCGCGGCATCACGCTCGTGCCGGTCTAGGCGGCGGCCAGGATCCGGTTGATCCCGGCCAGGGGGATGGCGACCCAGTCCGGCCGGTTGTCGAGCTCGTAACGCAGCTCGTAGCACGCCTTCTGCAGCTCGAAGGCGGCACAGGCGGAGAGCAGTGCGGGCTCCGACCCGGGCACCAGCGGGACCGCGCTGGCCGCCACCGCGGTCCGGTAGCCGGAGAGGAACGCGTGGCGAGCCCGGTCTTCCCAGCCGGTGAGAGCGTCGAGGAGCTCCGCGCGCTCGCCCTCGGGCGACTCGCGGGCGACGGCGTGCGCGGCGTAGTCGAGCGAGCGCAACATGCCCGCCACGTCGCGCAGCGCGGCCCGCTTCAGACGCCGCTCGGCAAGCGGCCGCGCTGGCTCGCCTTCGAAATCGATGATCGCGAAGCCGGCGCGCGTCTTCAGCACCTGGCCGAGGTGGTAATCGCCGTGAACGCGGATCTTCACGGTCCCGGCCAGAGCCTCGAGCGCGGTGACGGCCCGGGACCGGATCCGCCCGGGGCCGCCGCCCGACTCCGCTAGCAGCCGCTGCACGTCGGCCGCGCCCAGATCGCGCGCGATGTCGGAGGCCCAGCGCTCGACGTCGGCCCGCGTCACCGGCTCGGGCGCAAAGTCCGGGGCGGAGGGCTCGGACGCGAGGGCGACGTGGAGGCCGCCCGTGATCGCGCCGAGCCGATGCACGTCTCCCACAAGCGGATCCGGGCTCCGCTCGACCGCGGAGCCGCGCTGGCGGAGCGCGGTGAGCAAGTGGTGCCACCCGTCACCCGAGTTGTCCACGAACTCCTGGAGCACCGCGAGCGTGACGGGTCCGTCGCCCGCCTCGTACTCCACCCAGCCGGCGAGCCGCGGTACATGGCGAAACGCGGTCCGCGTGGTGAGGAAGCGCGGGATCTCCAGGTCCGGGCTGACGCCGGGCTGGGGCCGCCGTAGCGACTTGAGCACGAGCGCAGCGCCCAGGATCACCGAGGTGTTGCTCTGCTCGCCGGCGTGGCGATGGGCCGCCTCCCTGTCGGGATTCCGCGGGAAGTTCCAGCCGGGGGTGGGTCGGAGCCGGAAGCGGCCGGCCTGCCCGGCGAGCTCGCGCCCGGCCGCGATCGCGGCGAGCAGGCGGTGCGCGAAGCGCGGATCGTCGTGGGCGTCCACCACCGACTCGTCGCCCCGCCGGGCGAGCGCGTCGCCGGGGGCCTCCGAGACGGTCACCGGCACGTAGTAGGCGTCGCCGTCGACATCCAGGAGCAGGAGCACGAGCGGGCCCTCGCGATCGAGCGTCGCCCAGTCGAGGACGGCGAGGGCGCCGACCCCGCGCGTCTTGGCCGCGAACCACCGCTGCCGGATCAGGTACTGGGCGAGGTCGTTGCGGCCGGGACCCGAGAGCAGCGCGACCACCGCGGCCGGATCAGAGCGGAGCGGCCTCGATGCCATAGAGCGGCTGGTCGGAGAGCGGCGGCTGGAGCCGGAACCAGTAGTAGCCGTAGGGCGCGAGGCTGATGAAGTACGGGGCGGTGTCGATGGTGGGAAAGCGCGTGTCGCCGAGCATCTCGACGGGCGTGTAGCCGCTCCACGCCCGCAGGTCCAGCTCCACCGGCTGGGCCGAACCGGCGAGGTTGTGGACCACGATCACGGTCTCGCCCTCGTGCTCGCGCACGTGGGCCAGCACGCTCTCGTTGGCGGGGCGGAGGAAGTGGAGGGTCCCGCGGCCGAAGACGCGGGTCTTCTTGCGCACCTGGATCAGGCGCTTCATCCAGTTCAGCAGCGAGGACGGCGTCCGCTGCTGGGCCTCCACGTTGATCGACTGGTAGCCGTAGACCGTGTCCACGATCAGCGGCAGGTACAGGCGGGCGGTGTCCGCGCGAGAGAAGCCCGCGTTGCGGTCGCCCGTCCACTGCATCGGGGTGCGGACGCCATTGCGGTCGCCCAGGTAGATGTTGTCGCCCATGCCGATCTCGTCGCCGTAGTAGAGGATCGGGCTGCCGGGCAGGGTGAAGAGCAGGCTCGTGAGGAGCTCGATCTTCCGCCGATCGTTCTCGAGCAGCGGGGCGAGGCGGCGCCGGATGCCCACATTCAGCCGCATGCGCGGGTCGGCGCCGTAGGCGTAGTACAGGTGGTGGCGCTCCTCGTCGCTCACCATCTCGAGGGTCAGCTCGTCGTGATTGCGCAGGAAGAGGCACCACTGGGCCGACGGCGGGATCTCCGGGGTGTGCACGAAGATATCGGTGATGGGCCGCCGGTCCCCGTGCCGCACCGCCAGGAAGATGCGGGGCATGAGCGGGAAGTGGAATGCCATGTGGAACTCGTCGCCATCGCCGAAGTACGGGCGCACGTCGGCCGGCCACTGGTTGGCCTCGGCGAGCAGAACCCGGCCCTGGTACTGCGCGTCGAGCGTGCGACGGATCTCCCGGAGGAACTCGTGCGTCTCCGGGAGGTTCTCGCAGCTGGTACCCTCGCGCTCGAAGAGATACGGGACCGCGTCGCAGCGGAAGCCGTCGAGGCCGCGGTCGAGCCAGAAGCGCATGACGTCGAGCAGCTCGCGGCGGACCTGCGGGTTGTCGAAGTTGAGGTCCGGCTGGTGGTGGAAGAAGCGGTGCCAGTAGTAGGCCTTCGCCACCGGATCCCACGTCCAGTTGGACTGCTCGGTGTCGACGAAGATGATCCGGGCGTCCCGGTATCGCTCGTCGGTGTCACTCCAGACGTAGTAGTCGCGGTAGGGGGAGTCGGGCGAGCGACGCGCCGCCTGGAACCACGGGTGCTGATCCGAGGTGTGGTTGACCACGAGGTCGGCGATCACCCGCATGCCGTGTCCGTGCGCCGCCTCGAGGAAGCGGTCGAAGTCGGCCATGGTGCCGTAGTCCGGATGGATCTCCCGGTACTCGGCCACGTCGTAGCCGTCGTCGCGCAGCGGCGAGCGGAAGAAGGGCAGCAGCCAGATGCAGTCGACCCCGAGCTCCTTCAGGTGGCCGAGCTGGCCGGTGAGGCCGATGAAGTCTCCGATGCCGTCGTCGTTGCCGTCCCGGAAGGCGCGGACGTGCAGCTCGTAGAAGACCGCGTCCTTGTACCAGAGGGGGTCACGGTCGCTCACGAGAGCCTCGCGGGTGGTGCGGGCGCTCGGGCGCCCGTCCACGTGGGAGCGTCCGAGGCAGTGGCTTGGCGAGGCGCAGCCGAAGGCGAGCCGAGCGGATCAATAAAGTCGTTCAGGCTGTTCATGCGTAGTAGTCGAAGTCGCGCTCGCGGCGGCGCCAGCGACCGACGCGATAGACGTGGGCGGGGGCGGCGCGCGGGTCCAGCGTGACGGTGTGGGTGGCTCCGCGACCGAGGCGCCGGTCGCCGCCCAGGAGCTCGTGCAGCTCGTAGGTCTCGTCGGGCGCGATGCCGATCTCGTCGAGTGGGATCTCGAGCGTGGCCTCGTGGGCCGCGAACGGGTCCAAGTTGACCGCGGCCAGGATCACGTTGTCGCGGCCGGGCGCCATCTTGCCGTAGAAGATCACGTGCGGGCTGCTCGACGCGTAGAAGCGGAGCCCGCTCATCGAGTGCAGCGCCGGGTTCTCGCGGCGGATCGCGTTGAGCCGGGCCAGGTAGTCCTTGATGTTGCCGGGAGCGTCCCAGTCGCGCACCCGGATCTCGTACTTCTCGGAGGCCTGGTACTCCTCGGTGCCGGGCAGGGCCGCGGACTCGCAGAGCTCGAAGCCGCTGTAGACGCCCCACACCGACGAGAGCGTGGCCGCGAGCGCCGCACGCATGCGGAAGGCGGGCGGGCCTCCGCGCTGGAGCACCTCGGGAAGGATGTCCGGGGTGTTGACGAAGAAGTTGCCGCGGAAGTACTCGGCCGCCTTCGAGCGCGTCAGCTCCTCCAGATACTCGGTCAGCTCCTCCTTGAAGTTGCGCCAGGTGAAGTAGGTGTAGGACTGGGTGAAGCCGGCCTTCGCCAGCGCGCGCATGACCTTGGGGCGCGTGAAGGCCTCCGAGAGGAAGATCACGTCCGGGTCGCGCTCCTGGACCTCCCGGATCAGCCAGGCCCAGAAGTCGAGAGGCTTGGTGTGGGGATTGTCGACCCGAAAGGTTCGCACCCCCTGGTCGATCCAGAAGCGCACCACGCCGAGCAGCGCGTCCCAGAGGGCCGGCCACGCGGGGCTCGCGAAGTTGATCGGGAAGATGTCCTGGTACTTCTTGGGTGGGTTCTCCGCGTATTTGATGCTCCCGTCCGGCCGCTGGTAGAACCATTCCGGATGCTCGCGCACCCACGGATGATCGGGCGAGCACTGGATCGCGAAGTCCAGCGCGATCTCGATTCCGAGGCCCTGGGCCGTCTTCACCAGGCGGCGGAAGTCGTCGAGGGTGCCGAGCTCCGGGTGGACCGCGGTGTGCCCGCCTTCGGGGCCGCCGATGGCCCACGGGCTCCCCGGGTCGCCGGGACCGGCCGCGAGCACGTTGTTGGGGCCCTTGCGCGCGGTGCGCCCGATTGGGTGGATGGGCGGCAGGTAGACTACGTCGAAGCCCATCTGCCGGATGTCGGGTAGCCGCTGGATACAATCGTCGAGCGTTCCGTGGCGCCCCGGCACCCGCCCCTGGGAGCGCGGGAAGAGCTCGTACCACGCGGCGTAGGTCGCCGCCGGACGGTCCACGACCACCTCGAGCTCGCGGTCGTGGCGGGTGAGGTCGGGGCGCGGCGCTACCCGGAACACGAGCTGGCGCAGCTCGCCGTCCAGCAGCACGTCGAGCCGGGCGTCCCGCGACGTCGCCACGGCCAGCCGGTCGAGTGCACGGTCGAGGGTGGCGGCGTCGGACCCGGAGGCCGCGGCGCGCGCGCGCCGGACCATGTCCGTCCCCTCCAGCAACTCGCTCGTGAGATCGGCTTGACCCCCCGCGATGCGCCGGCGCAACTCCTGGACCCAGGAGCCGAAGGTGTCGGTCCAGGCCTCGACCGTGTACAGATAGCGAGTGTTGGCCTCGAGCGGGAACGTGCCCTCCCAGCCGTCGTCGACGACCGCCCGGAGCGGCGCCTCTCGCCAGGCCGCCTCGTCGCGGGCGCGGTAGCGGATGCGGGCCGCCAGGAGATCGTGGCCTTCCTTGAAGATGTCCGCGGTGACGGTCAGCGAGTCGCCCACGATCCGCTTCACCGGATGGCGGCCGTCGTCCACCGCGGGCCGCACGCGCTCGATCACGATCGGTCGGCGCGCGGGCTTCATCGCCACCGGTCCACGAGGTAGGGCTTCTCTTCCTCGAAAACGCCGCCGAGGCGCGCGGCGCTCTGGCTCATCGCGGCGGGCGGGCGCGTCTGGGTATCCAGGATCACGGAGGCGGCGCGCCCCAGGTAGAGCGGCGCCAGCGACTGGGCCGCATGACTGCGATAGACCACGCGGGCCCGGTAGGCGAGCAGGAAGTCGTAGACGACGCGTGTCCAGAGGCGATCGGGGAAGCGGAACCGGTCGAGTGGGCGGTCACTCAGCTCGAGCACCTCGCCGAGATTGTCGGGCGCCAGGATCCGTTCCCACACCGGGAGCAGGTCGCGGACACCCTGCACGAAGCCCACTTGCATCCGCGAGGGGTCGACGGGAGGGCCGCCCGGTAGCGGCTCGGGCGGAACCCCGAAGCTGACCACCGGCTCGGAGCCGTGAATGTCGAGCCAGAAGTGTTCCGAGCGCTCGGCCAGCTCGAACAGAGCGCCGGCCACGCGGCCCACCGTGCGGCCGAGCGGCGCCGGTGCCTGCGCGGACAGGGCGAGGGTGCGCGGGCCGAGAACGGCCTGGCTGACCGTCAATCCGTGCTCGATGGCGGCGGCGGGAAGCCAGAACTCGAGCCCGTGCCGGCCGAGGTCGCTCTCCCAGACCGGCTGCTTGAGGAAGACCTCCGCGGCGCTGCCGGAGCAGGCGAACTCCTCGGCGATCGGGTGTGCGAGCTGGCGGCCGAACAGGCTGCGCATCAGTGGTACCACCAGGGCCTGGGTGAGCGTGCCGTCGTAGCGGAAGCGCCGGTAGAGCGGCAGCACGAGGCCGTAGTCTTCCTTGACGACTGGCGTGGAGAGCCCGCGAAGCCACTCGCCGGTCATGCTCGCGAGATCGGCGTTGAGCATGACGATCGCACGCGCCCCGAGCATGCGGCCCACCGTGAGGACCGCGCGCACCGCGGCCGACCAGTCGAGGTCGTCGTCGTCGCTGCCGTGGACGGGGCCGACCGAGACCACCCGGAGGTCGCCGAGGGCGCTGGCCACCGCCGCGGTGGTCGCCTCGGACCGCGCCTGATCCACGTGGACGATGGCC
The DNA here is from genome assembly GCA_035519555.1 of Nitrosotalea sp. Lineage (GTDB taxonomy): Bacteria > Methylomirabilota > Methylomirabilia > Rokubacteriales > CSP1-6 > CAMLFJ01. The sequence goes on from DATIWG010000016.1 coordinate 36,504, forward strand.
GCCGCTTGGCCGGGGAAGTGCGTGTCGAGGCCGGTGCGCACCGCGGTGGCCACCGCGGCGAGGGCCGGTATCGGCCCGGCGGTCGCCAGGCCCACCACGAGGTCGGCGGTGCCGATGCGCTCGGTGGTGGCGCGGGCGTCGTCCGGGAGCAGGGCCGGGTGCATCACCGGGTCAGGTGGGCCAGCAGGGCCATGTAGTCGCTCAGGCGCCGGGTGACCAGGAAATTGCGGCGCACGTGCTCCCGCCCCGCCGCGCCCATGCGGCCGATCAGCTCGGGGTTGCTCAGTAGCTGCCGGATGCGGAACGCGGCGCCCTCCACAGTTTCCACGGTATACCCGGTGACGTTGACGACCATCTGAAATGGGATGCCCCCCGCGATGGTGCCGATCACGGGCTTGCCCTTCCACATCGCGGTGGCCACCTCGATCGTGAAATCGGCCTTCAGCGGCTTCTGGATGGCGATGGTAGCCGCCCGCTCGAGCGCATTCAGCTCGACCTGGGGGTCCGGCGGTAGCACGATCACTGCGATGTCCGGGTCGCG
>DATIWG010000017.1:0-59569 GCA_035519555.1 Nitrosotalea sp.
ACGTCGCAGCAGATCGAGCATCGGTCGGCCTCCTTGCGCGTCGGCATAGATGGCGCCACGAGACGATTCTCCCGACCACGCCCCGAATGTCGCCCATGAAGAGTCCGCGACCGAATGGTTGCTCCATGATGTCGCCCGAGCAGGCGCCCGCCGGGCGCGTCACACACTCGTCAGCTCCATGTGACGCCGGCGTCACCGGCCCGCGCTACCGTACGAGCCCACGGTGCTCCATGACTGCCGCAGACCTCCTCGCCGATCTCGACTCGAGCTCCGGCCTGGCCCGCCTGGTGAAGCGTGTGTCGCTGGACCGGCTCCCGTGGGTCGTGGTGCCGAGTGCCGGGCTGAGGGAGTGGCAGGGGCGGGATCCGCAGGCGTGGGCCAAGGTCTCGGCGTGGCTGGCCGAGCAGGGAGTCGCAATCGTCCGGATCTGATGCCCGTGTCACGAAACCTTCGCCTCCTGGCGATCGGGCGGCAACTTCCTCCCGCTACCCTGGACCCATGAGATCGACCTCCTATCGGCGAGTTCTCGTGCTCCTGGATGGCAGCCCCGCCGGCGAGCGTGCCCTGCGGTGGGTGCGTGAGCTGGCACGCGGCACCGACTGCGTCGTGCATCTATTGATGGTGACCAACCCGGCCCGATCCGTCCGTGATGGGGGCCGGGTCGTGGCCTTCGTCGACCAGCTCGAGGACGCGGCCCGCCACGCCGCCCTGGCCTACCTCGATCGGGCTGCCACGGGGCTGCGTGAGGACGGGCTGGTCGTCGAGACCCATGCGCTAGCCGGTCGGCCGCTCGAGGTCGCCTGGGCCACCGCGGATGCGCTGGCCGCCGATCTCGCTGTCCTCAGCGTGACCGACCTCCCCGCCGACGTGGCGCGCTCGGCCCGGCTCCCGATCCTGGTGACCGGTCCCGGGTGCCTGCGATCGGCGTAGAAAGGATCCAATGAAGCTCAAGGCTCTTCTCAAGACACCCGCTATAGCCGTTCAGGACGACATGCTACTCTCTGAAGCCCGAGCGCTCATGTGCCGCCACAGTGTCCAGTGCCTGCCCGTGCTCCGTCGGACCGAGCTGGTCGGGATGATCACCGCCCTCGATCTCGACGCCGCGGGCCCGTCGAGCGTGGCCGAGATCCGCCGCCACGACTGGTGTGATGCCATGACCCGGGTGACGGTGGCCGACGTCATGTCACGACGACCTCTCGTCCTGACCGCGGAGACCCCGATCGCGGACGCGGCCCGCCTGGCCCGGAGCAGCGGCGTCGATGCCTTCCCCGTGCTCGACGCCGGCGTCCTGGCCGGTGTCGTCACCCGCAGCGACCTGCTGGCGGTGCTGGGCGGACTTCTCGGGCACGCTCACCCGGCCGGTCTCGGCCACATCCTCGCGGCCACGAGTCTGCGCTCAGGGTTGGGCGGCGCGCTCGGTGAAGCGCTCCGGCTCGCTACCGCGTCCGGGGCGGTGCTCACGGCTCTCCACGTCCTGCCGCTTGACGGCCGGCTGCCGAGCGTGGAGGGAGCGACGGCCCAGGACGTCGGACGCATCGAGCGGGCGAGACAGGGGATCGCCCGCGCGGCGCTGGCCTCGATGTGCGACGCGGGGCGCGCCCACGAGGTGGCCTGCGACGTCGGCGAGGGTGCGGTGGCTCCCGAGATCGCGCGACGGGCCGCCGAGCTCGACTCCGACCTGATCGTGGTCGGCAAGACCACGCCCCGAGGCTGGCGGAAGCTAGGTGGGCGCCGCACGATCGCCGATCAGCTCGTGAGCTTGGCGCCGTGTCCGGTGCTCGCAATCCCCCGTGAGCCGAGGAAGCGAGCGGACCATGCGAGTCGCTGATCGCATGCGACGGCCCGCGGGAGCCCTCGATCCCCGTGACACCGTCTCGCGGGCGGCGCGCCTTCTCGGCCACCAACAGAACGGCGACGGGATCCCCGTCGTGCGTGGATCCACGCTCGTGGGCGTGCTCGACAAGCAACACGTGGCCCGGGCCCGCCCGTCCGCTGCCACCACCCTCACCGTGGGTGAGATCGAGGGGCGGTTGTCCCAGGTAGCCGTGGGACAGATCCTTCCGCCCCATTTCGTCGCGGTGGGCGCTCGCACGCCGCTCAGCGAATCGGTGCGCCTCATGAGGGCCCGGCATCTGTCACTCCTGCCGGTCACACGGGGCGATGAGCTGATCGGTGTGCTCACCGAGAACGCCCTGCTCGATCTCCTCGTCGAGATGCTCGCGGATCGATCCGATGCGGCCCAGCCCGAGGAGCGCGGCCCTTGAAAATCGTCGCGGTCTCGGACAGCCACCTCGCGCCTGCGTCCGGACCGAGGCGCTCCGCGGTAGACCGGTGCCCGCGGCCCGGACGCCCGACCGTGGCCCTTTACCAGGACGCCTAAGCGCGCGCGGAAGCCCCAGCCGGGACGTCACACACCTCCCACGGCTGGCGACCGAAGCATGCTTCGATCAGGTCCCGGTAGACGGGGAGGCCCGGCACGCGTGCTCGAGGCTCTTTGGCCGCCTCGTCCCATCGGCGCATGGCAAGCACGTCGGGCAGCCACGCTTGGCGCTCGAGCTCCCGCCGGCTCTCCTGGTCGAGGGTGCCACCCTGGCGAATCCAGGACCGGAGCGATCCGAGGGATAGGCTCTCGGCGTAGGTGCGATCGACGGTGCACAGATACCGCTTCGCCATCACGTGGTATTCCACCAGCCACGCCACTTTCGCCGGTACGAACGGGCGCAGGAAGCGCGCCGCCCACAGACCGTGGTGGGTGACCGGCGACTCCTCCGCGTCGCTGACCAGGTGCCCGACGTCGTGGAGCAGCGCGGCCAGCACCACCTCGTCGGTAGCCCGGAAGGCGCGGGCACGCGCCGCGCATTGCAGGGCGTGATCGAGCACGGAGACCGCCTCGTCGCCCCACCGCATCGCTCCCCGCTTGACGAGCAGCCCCGCGATGTTCAGCTCACGGTGGGCCACGGCGGCCTCCTCTCCGCTCGGACCGCGGTCCTGGATCGCGGCCCAGGACCACGCGGGCCACCTCGCCCATGCGCATCCGCTGCTCCATCGCCCGCCGCCTCAGCCACCCGAATGCGGCCGGCTCCGAAAGGCCGTCGCGGGTCATGAGCCGCGCCTTGGCTTCCTCGACCACCGGCCGGTCCGCGAGCACCCGTCGCAGGCGACGCAGCTCCCGGAACCGCGCGATGGCGATCTCGAGCGTCGGACGGAGTTCCTCGGGGCGCAGCGGCTTCAGCAGGACGCCCATCACCCCCGCGATCCGACCGGGTTCGAGCGAGCGCGCGGTATCGGGATCCGACACCAGGACCACCGGAGCGGGCGGATCTGCAGGAAGCAGGCTCGCCAGCACGGCGTCGCTCCGCAAGGCGTCCTCGGCGGCCAGCACCACCGCATCCGGTTCCATTCGCCGCAACAGGGCCACACTGTCCGGCCGCGGCGGCGAGTCGAGCACGACGGTGGCTCCGCGAGACTCGATCAGCCGCGAGACCTCGGCACGGGATCGTGAGTCCGAGTCGAGTACACCGACGCGCCAGCGGGGCCGGTCCCGGCCCGATGGCGGCGAATGCGTCCATCGCATGAGTGCAGGGTCGACGCTGCCGCGGTCGGGGTCAAATCACATCTTCACTACGACCTCGCGACGCGGCGGATGCGCCGATTCCACGAGGCGGATTGAGTCGCCGCCCTCGGCGAGCAGCGCGCCGGCGAGCGTGCGATCGTTCGTCACTCGCGGCACCTTGTGCTGATCGCCGAGGCGCCCGGCCCGCTGCATCCAGCGATGGAACGTGCCCGGGGGCAGCACCGTCATCCGCGGCGGCGCCATGCCGACCGAGCCCGCGCGCTTGGTGCGGTAGTCGGTGTTCAGGCCGCCGAGCGCCTCGTCGAGGATGCGCACGAAGTCCTCCGGCTCGGTGGGCGCCATTCGGAACTCCACGAGCCACTCGTGCCGGCCCCGCGGGTCGGCGACGCTCGCGAACTGCGGAGCCACCGTGAACTCCACCACCTCGGCCTCGGTGCGGCGACAGGCCCGCACCAGCGCGCGCTCGACCTCCTCGACGATGACGTTCTCGCCGAAGGCGTTCACGTAGTGCCGGGTACGGCCGGTGATCTGCAGGCGCAGGGGATCCCGCGCGGTGAACCGCACGGTGTCCCCCAGCACGTAGGACCAGAGCCCCGCCGGCGTGCTCATGACCACCGCGTACTGGCGGCCGAGCTCGACGTCGGCCACCGTGTGGCGGCGAGGGCTCGCACTGCCCAGATCCTCCAGCGGGACAAACTCGTAGAAGATGCCGTAGTCGAGCATCAGGGTGAGGCCACCCGTCGCTTCCGTCTGCACGGCCACGAATCCCTCCGAGGCCGGATACACCTCGACCCGCTCGAGGCGGCGGCCGAGCCACTCCTCGAACACCCCCGCGTACGGCGGAAAAGCAACGCCGCCGTGGACGAGGACCCGAAGATCCGGCCAGAGCTGGCCCAGGTCTCGAAGCCGCCGTCCGTCGGCCTCGCAGTGGCGCGCGATTCGCTCGAACAGGATCACGAGCCACGAGGGCATGCCGGACAGGAGGCGGATGTCCTGCGCGGCGGACAGCGCCGCGGTCGCCTCGAGACGCTGCTCCCAGTCCGCGATGGCGGCGCACTCCGTTCCCGGCGAGTAGCGCCCTCGGAACCCCCACGGCAGCCGGCTCGCCACCAGCCCCGAGAGATCCCCGACCCGGCCGTGCGGCCCCAGGGGCCGCTGGGCGGTGCTTCCACCGAGGAACAGCATGGGCCCGCCCATCAGCGCGCCGCCGCCGACCAGCCGGGCCGCGGCCAGCAAGGCGTCCCACCCGCCCTTGCGGTGGCCGGCGAGGGCCGCCGGGGTGACCGGGATGAGCTTGTCGCCCGAGGTCGTGCCCGAGGTCTTCACCCAGTCCCGACAGTGACCCGGCCACGCGACCGACGCCTCCCCACCCGCCGCTCGCTCGATCCACGGCCGGTGCTGCGCGTAGTCGCGGACGGGCACCCGCGCCTGGAACTCGGCCACCGTGTGAATGGCTCCGAACCCGTGCTCGAGCCCGAACTCGGTGTCGCGCCCCGCCGCGACCAGACGGCGAAGCGTCCGCTCCTGCGCGGCCGCCGGCTCGCGCCACAGCTGCTCGAGCGCGCGTCGGCGGCGGCTCGCGAGCCAGTCGATGACCCGGCCGGCCGGGCGCCCCATCATCGAACCTCTCCCAGTGCCGCCGCGGCGAGCCCGCGACGGTCGCGGGTCCCGTCGAGCCAGTCGGTGAGCACCTGCGCGAACGCCTCCGGGCGCTCCAGCATCGCGGCGTGCCCGCATCGGGCCAGGCACCACAGCTGCGCGTCCGGGATCAGCTCGCGGAAGCGCTCGCCCACCTCGAGGGGAGTGATGCGATCGTCGAGACCCCACACGAGCAGGGTCGGCACCCGGATCCGGCCGAGGCGCGCCTCGAGATTGTCGCGGCGCGCGTCGCGCGCGAAGCGCAGGACGCGAAGGGCCGAGGACGGAGTGGTCACCACCCGGTGCGCCTCCTCGACCCAGCCGTCGGTCACGAGCGCCGGATCGAAGAACACCTCCTCCATCTTCCGCCGCACCCACGTCCGATCCGGACGGTGCGGCACCCCGCTCGTGAAGCCCCGCTCGAAGAGACCGGACGACCCGGTGAGCACGAGACCGGACACCCGGTCCCGGTGCTCCAGGGCGAGCCGGAGCGCCACGTGGCCGCCGAGGGAGTTGCCGCCGACCACCGCGTGCGGCACGTCCAGGGCGTCCATGAAGTCGACGACGTGCCGGGCCAGCGCGTCGATCGACGCCTCGCGCAGCGCTCGGTGGAAGATCGGCAGGGTCGGCGCGATGGGCCGGAACCCGTCGCCGAGGCTCTCCAGCACGGTGTCCCAGTGATGCATCTGCCCCATGAGGCCGTGCAGGAGGATCACGGGCTCCCCCGCCCCCCGCTCCAGCCAGCGAAACTCCGCCTCGTCACGTCCCGTCCATTCACGAGTGTCCACGGTGACCTCCTTGTAGGAACCGGATGGCGCTCCGTGACTGGATGTGCACGTGGCGCGGCATCTTCGCCGCGGTCCACGACCAGTCGACATGGGCCCGGGTGCGTCCGGCCGCGATGGCCGCCCGGAGGTCGGCCGCGTCGGAACCCGAAAACGCGGTGAACGCGCTCCCCAGGTACCAAACGTCGTGGGCGTCGCTCCCCGCGGTGACCGGGAGCATCCACTCGACGTTTCGCAGCGCGGCCAGGGCATCGTAGAGCCGGGAGAAGACCCCCGCGTTGTTGACAACCTCGATCGCGTCGAGAGCCAGCTCTGGGATAAGGCGCCCAATCGAGCGATGGCCCCGCGCCACTCCGCGCAGCGGATGGAACGGATGCGCCGCGACCGCGAGGCCGCCCTGGGCGTGGATCAGCCGGATCGTCTCCGTCGCGGAGAGCCCCGGCGCGACCCGCTCGCTCAGGTAGAGGCCGATCAGGTGGCCGTTGAGCGTGCTGATCTCCTCGCCCACCACCACGTCGACACCCAGCTCGGGATGCTCGCGGGCGTAGTCGCGGGCCCGGAGCGCGCCCGCCACCCGGTCGTGATCGGTGATCGCGATGACGTCGAGGCGACCGGCCGCCGCGCGCACCACCGCTTCCGGCGCCTGCCCACCGTCGCTGTAGAGCGTGTGCACGTGCAGGTCCGCTCGGCCCCTTCGCGTCATGATGTGGCTCATCACGAACGAGCATGCACGGCGGGTATTGATCACATACCGTTTGCCCTGTGAAGTTTCGGTGACGACGGGCCGGAAACCGGCCCTATGCGGGGTGCTGGCGGCCCTCAGGCCGCGGCGGTGGGCTCGATCGGCAGCGTGAAGCGGACGGTGGTCCCGCGCTCCTGCTCGCTCTCGATGGTCAGCGACCCGCCGTGGGCCATGACCAGGTGCTTGACGATGGCGAGTCCGAGACCGGTGCCTCCCAGCTCGCGCGAGCGCGCCTTGTCTACCCGGTAGAAGCGCTCCGTGATGCGGGGCAGGTCAGCGGCGGGGATGCCGATGCCGGTGTCGGTCACCGCGACCTCCACCGCGCCGCCACCCACGGCCCGCGCGGTGATCCTCACCGACCCGCCCTCCGGCGTGTACTTCACTGCGTTGTCGACCAGGTTGATGAGGACCTGGGCCAGCCGGTCCCGGTCCGCGGGCACCTCCGGGAGATCCGGCGATAGCTGCGGGGTCACGGTGACCTTCGAGCGCGCGGCGCGGGGAGCGATGATGTCGACCACCGAGGCGACCACCTCCTCGAGGCGTACCGGTTCCCGGCGCAGCGTCACCTTGCCGAGCTCGATGTTGGACAGGTCGGTCAGGTCGTTGAGGAGACGCCCCAGCCGCTCGCTGTGTCGCAGCACGATCTCGAGAAAGCGCCGCGCGTTCTCCCGCTCCTCCAGCGCGCCGGAAAGCAGCGTCTCCAGGTACCCCTGGATCGCGGTGAGCGGGGTCCGCAGCTCGTGGCTCACGTTGGCCACGAACTCGGTCCGCACTCGCTCGAGCTGGCGGAGGGCGGTCACGTCGTGGAGGACCATCACCATCCCCGGCACCACGCCGGGCCGGTCAGCGGTCAGGGCCAGCCGCACGGCGCTGACGTCGATGATGCGCGGCGGGCTCGTCATGACCAGCTCGCGCCGGATCGCGGTGGCCTCACCGGCGCGGCCTGCCCCCGCGGGCACCGCGCGGAAGATCTCGTGCAGGTCGGCGTTGCGGATGACCTCGAGGAACGGCTTGCCCTCTCCGCGGGCGCTCCCCAGCGCGAACATCGCGCGCGCCCGCTCGTTCATGAGCAGGATGTGCTCCTGGGCGTCGACCGCGATCACCCCTTCGACCATTGCGTCCAGGATGGCGGTCACCTTGGCCTGCTCCTGCTCGAGATCGGCGATCTTCTCGCGCAGGCGCGCGGCCATCACGTTGAGCGAGCGCCCGAGCGTGCCGATCTCGTCGGTGGAGCGCGTGGGCGCCCGCACCAGGAAGCTGCCCTCGCTCATCTGCCTGGCGATCGACTGCATCTCCACCACCGGCCGGGTCACGCGGCCGGCCACGAAGATGCCGATCCCGAGGGCCACCAGCAGCGTCACCGCGCCCCCCGCCAGCATGACCTGGTGGAGCGTGGCGTACGAGGCGGTCACCGCCGACAGCGGCAGGGCCAGCCGGAGCACGCCCACGATGCGTCCCTCTCCGCGCAGCGGGACCGCCACGTACAGCAGCGGGGCGTCGATGGTGGAGCTGCGGCGCAGGTCGCGCCCCACCCGACCTTCCAGCGCCGCCCGCACCTCCCGCCGGCCCGCGTGGTTCTCGAGCGCGGCCAGCTCCGCGAGCCCGCGCTCCGATTCTCCGAGCACGCGCCCGTCGAGGCCGATCAGGGTGACCCGCGCGCCGGTCGACCGGGCCACGCGCCCCACGAAGTCCTGGATCGAGGCACCCGCCCCCTGCCCCAGCACGCTCCGCGCCTCGTCGTGGACCACCGCGGCCACCGAGCCCAGCCGGGTCTCCAGCGACTCGACCGCGAACTCCTCGAGGGCCCGGTTCAGGTACAGTCCCGTGACCAGGCTCGTGATGGCCACGAACCCGACCAGCGTGAGGGTCAGCTTCAGCGCGATGCTGCGCCGCACGAGCCGGAGGAGCGCGACCATCAGCCGTCGCTCTCCAGACGGTAGCCAACGCCGGTCACCGTGCCGATGCGCTGCCCCTCGCGGCCGAGCTTCTGGCGCAGGCGGCGGACGTGAACGTCCACCGTGCGCGACTCGATCTCCCCGGCCGCGGTGTAGCCCCAGACGTGATCGAGCAGGAACTCCCGCGACAGCACGCGCCCCCGCGCCTCGACCAGCGCGCGGAGCAGGTCGAACTCCTTCCGGGTGAGGCTGACCGCGACGCCGTCCACCGAGACGGTGTGGGCCGCCGCGTCGATGCAGAGCCGGCCGATCCGCACGGGCGCCGAGCCCGGGCCGATGGGCCGACTGCGTCGCAGCACCGCGCGGATCCTGGCCACCAGCTCGCGCGGCGAGAACGGCTTGACCACGTAGTCGTCGGCGCCCAGCTCGAGGCCCAGGACCCGGTCCACCTCGTCACCCCGCGCGGTCAACATCACGATCGGCACCGCCTGGGTGACCGGATCCTGGCGCAGGCGCCGGCACACCTCGAGGCCGTCCACCTCGGGGAGCATGAGATCGAGCAGGATCAGGTCGGGGGGCGCGCTCCGCGCGAGTCGCAGACCCTCCGCCCCGCTCTTGCACGTGGTCACCGCGTAGCCGTCGCGCTCGAGATGGAAGACGAGCAGGTCCCGGATGTCCGCCTCGTCCTCCACGACCAGCACTCTCACTACCAGCTCCGAGTCTCGCCGATCTTCAACACCCAGGCCCGTGAAGGATCGATGCTCCGCCGCTGGATCTCGGCGAGCATGCGGGCGGGCGGCTCGTCGAGCGGCTCCTCGGCCAGGTCGAAGGTCCCCCAGTGCATGCCGAGCATGGTCCGGGCGTCCAGATCCACGAAGGCCTGCACCGATTCCTCCGGCGTCACGTGCACCCATTTCATGATCTCGGGTGGAAGGTACGCCCCGATGGGCAGCGCGGCCACGTCGAACGGGCCCAGGCGGCGGCCCGCTTCCTTGAAGCCCGCGAAGTATCCGGTGTCGCCCCCGAAGTACAGGCGCTTCTCCCGACCCAGGATAGCCCAGGAGGCCCAGAGCCGCTGGTTGCCGTCCCACAGTGACCGCTGGGAGAAATGCTGGGCGGGCACGCACGTGAAGCGCACCCCACGATGCTCGCGCTCCTGCCACCAGTCGAGCTCCTCGACGTTGGTCATGCCGTTGTCGGCAAACCACTGCTTCATGCCGAGTGGGACCAGGAAGAGCGGGTCGTGGATCGACGCCAGGCGCTTGACGGTCGGCAGATCGAGGTGGTCGTAGTGATCGTGCGAGATGATGACCACATCGATGCGCGGCATGGCCTCGAAGGCCAGTCCCGGCGGGCCGAGCCGCTTGGCCCCGAGCCACGACGTCGGTCCGGCCCGCTCGCTCCACTGCGGATCGGTCAGCACGCTGAGCCCATCCAGCTGGACGAGCAGGGTGGCGTGCCCCACCCACGTGATGGTGGTCGGCGGCGGCTGGGCGCGCAGCACGGCGCCGTCATTGGCCACCCGGGGTGCATCGAACGCACGGGGGGACGTGATGCTCTGCGCGGTTCGCCGGAGGATGAACATCCACCGGGTCCAGCCGGACGGCCGCGAGAAGCTGGGGTCGAGGTTACGGAAGCCACCCTGGATGTGATGCACCGGCTGCCCCGGGATGGGCTGCGTGCCGGCGCTCGCGCAGGCGACGAGGATCAGCAGCGGGACAAGCCCGAGGGCTCGCGAACGCACTGCAGGCGAGTCTACCGCGCCCCCGCGGGGGGCGTCCAGCCTAGGCGGTCCGGGCCGCGCTTCCCGCCTTCGCTCCGTTCGTTCCCGTGGCCGGCAAGAGGCCCAGCTGCCGCAGCCGCTTGCGCAGGGTATTGCGGTTGATCCCGAGGAGCTTCGCCGCCTTCAGCTGGTTGCCACCGCACAGCTCGAGCGCGTGGCGGAGCAGCGGCAGCTCCACCCGGGCCATGACACTCCGGTAGACGCGCCCACCCCCGGTGGTGGCCTCGCTCACGAGGGACGGCAGCGTGGTGGTGACGAGGTCGTCGAAGCGGTTCGCCCCGGGCCCGGTGCTCATGCTGTTCTGCGCAGCAAGGCCTGTGCCCGGACCGGGGAATAGCAAATCAATGGGTTACAAGAGGGGTCGACCGAGCCGCGCGTGAAGAATGCTCATGGCGTGAGCATGGAGCCTCAATCCTGAGCAGGAAGAAATGACACGTGAGCGCTCACCACCCGCCAGCCGTCCTCGGTGCGCATCCAGGTCTGGCTCTGCCGGCCGCGCCGGCCGGAGTCGCGCTTGGTGAACTCGGTGTTGGCGGTGGCGAAGTCGGAGCCGTAGGTCGTGATCACTGTGTTGGCGATCGTGCGCCGGAGATCGATGTTCGGGCGAGCCAGGCGGAACGCGGCGATCGCGTCGTGGCCGTAGAGGTTCTCGGCGAGCCCGAAGCGGATCGTGAGCGGGCTCTTCCAGAACCATGCGCTCAGAGCGGGCACGTCGTTGTCGTTCAGGGCGGTCTCGTAGGCCGCGAACGCGGCGGTCACCTCGGCCACCACCTTCGGGTCGTTGATGTACATCATCGGACCCGCACTAGGCGGCCACGGCGGCGGCCACCACGCCCTTGCTCTCCAGCAGCGCCCCCACCCGGAGGACGTGCGTCTCGCGGAACGGCGCGCCGATGATCTGCACCCCGAGGGGCAGCGCTCCCGTCCTGATCGGGACCGAGAGCACGGGCAGCCCGATGAAGGAGATCGGTTGGGTGTAGACCCCCAGGTTCGGGCGAGTCAGCACCTCGACTCCGTCGAGCACGATGCGCTCCTGGCCGATGCGTGGAGCCGGACAGGGCGTGGTCGGGGCCAGCAGGACGTCGACCTCGCGAAAGATCTCGGCCACCCGCGCACGGTACCACGCGCGGAACCGCTGAGCCTGCTGGTAGAACACCCCCGGCACGAGCGCCCCGGCCAGGAAGCGGTCGCGGGTCAGCGGGTCGAAGTCCTGGGGCCGCGTCCTCAGGTCCGCCAGGTGGATCGACGCGCCTTCGGACGCGGTGATGACCATCGCAGCGGCCCGCGCCCGGTGCGCCTCCGGGATCGTCACCCGGCGCGTCACGCCGAGCGCCGCCGCCACCGCGGCCACCGCTCCGAACACCTCGGGCTCGCCGCCGCGCGCGAAGTGGCCGTCGAGCACCGCGACGCGCAGGCCGCCGATCCCCTGCCCGAGCACCGGCAGGCAGGACTCGGCGGGGCGGGGCGAGCACACCGGATCGTCCGGATCCGGCCCGTGCATGACGTCGAATGCCGCGGCGACGTCGCGCACCGAGCGGCCGAGCGCACCGACATGATCGAAGCTGCCCGCGAACAGCGCGCTGCCTGCGCGCGACACGCGGCCATAGGTTGGCTTGAGCCCGAAGGCGCCGCACAGAGCCGCCGGCACGCGGACCGAGCCGTTGGTGTCCGAGCCGAGCGTGAGCGGCACCAGGCCCGCGCCCACCGCCGCCCCGGAGCCACCGGATGAGCCTCCGGCCACGCGGGCCGGATCGTGCGGATTGCGGATGGGGCCGTAGTGCGAGTTCTCGCCGGTGAAGCCGTACGCGTACTCGTCCATGTTCAGGGCGCCCATCAGGACCGCGCCGGCCCGCCGCAGCGCCGCGACCGCGGCGGCGTCTCGCGCCGCGGGCGGGCGCTCCGCGTTGATCTTCGAGCCGGCGAGGGTCGTCACCCCGGCGATGTCGAACAGGTCCTTGGCCGCGAACGGCATCCCGGCGAGCGGCCCGGGATCGCGGCCGGCCGCGAGGGCCTCGTCCACCCGGGCGGCATCGGCCCGGGCCTGGTCCGCGAGCACGGTCGTGAAGGCGTTGACGGCCACCCCCCGCGTGGCGATGCGGGCCAGGGCTGCGTCGGCAACGGCCCGGGCGCTCACGCCGCCCGAGCGAATGGCCGACACCAGCCCGAGCCCGTCGCTGCCGACGTAGTCGACGCCGCTCACGGCTCGAACACCGGGGCGCCCTCGACGTCGTCCGGGAGCGGGAACTCCATGACCGCCGCCGCCGCTCCCATGATCACGCCGACGAACTGGATCACACCCGGTCGGTGCTCGGCGGCGATCGGCAGATCGATCAGCTTCGCGGCTTCATCCACGTAGGCCCCCAGGTCCTCCGGCGTCGGCATTCGCCTCATGATCGCTCCTTCCGGCCGGCGAGGTACGCGCGCCAGCCCCCGTAGCCGGAGATGTCCTCGGCGCCCGTCACCGCGTGCGGTTCGCAGAGGAACCCCTTCACCGCCTCTCCGTCCTCGAGCGTCACCGTCCCGATGGCCAGCGGCGGCGGCGTCGCCGCCACGAAGCCGCCGAACGCGGCCTCGTCGAGCTCCCAGATCTCCACCTCGATGGCCGCACCGGGCCCTCCTCCCACGCGGACGAGCCCCGGCTTGGGCGGCGCGGTCCCGGCGAGCGCGTACAGCCGGTACACCGGCGCGGTACGACACCTCCGCACGAGGCGACCGGCCCGCTCGATCAGCTCCCGATTGAGGGGCTGCCCGGACAGATGCGCGCCGGCCACCGCGACGCGCACCGGCGGCGCGGGCGCGGCCGCGCGCGCCCCGCTCGACCGCATCCGCGTGCGCTCATCGAGACTGCGCTCCCACGCACGACCGAGGGCGCAGAGCACCTCGTCGTGGAATGCGGGCGCGATCAGCGAGATGCCGAACGGCAGGCCGTTCGGGCGCACGCCCGCGGGCATCGCGACCGCGCAGCAGTCGAGCAGGTTCACGAAGTTGGTGTAGTGGCCGAGGTTGGCGTTGAGCCGGATCGGATCGTCGCGGACCGCGGTATGCCGGTAGATGGTCCCGGTGGTCGGCAGCGCCAGCACGTCCATCCCCGCCCACTGAGCCGCCGCCGCCCGCTTCAGGCTCTCGAGCCGGTACAGACCCTGGAAGACGTCGGTGGCGGAGAGCTGCACCGCGCCGCCCACGATGGCCCGCACCACCGGATGGATGTCTTCCCGATGCGCCTCGAAGAACGGCCCGATCGCGGCCAGGCGCTCCGCCACCCACGGCCCCTCGTACAGGAGCTCGGCGGCGGCCCGGAAGGGCCTCAAGTCGATCTCCACCCGCCGCCCGCCCATGGCCTCCAGTCGATCGAGCGCCCGCTCGTAGAGGCGGGCCGCGGCCTCGTCGCCGAAGAACTCGCGCTGGGCGCGGGTGGGCACTCCGACGCGGAAGGCGGGGCCGATCGCGGGCGCGGCGGCCGGCTCGCGCGAGTACGGATCGTCCGGGTCCGGGCCACGGGCGACGTCGAGCACGCGCGCCGCGTCCTCGACGGTGTGCGCCAGGATCGACACGCAGTCGAGCGACCGGCAGGCCGGCACGACCCCGGCCGTGCTCAGAAGCCCGCGCGTCGGCTTGAGGCCGACGATGCCGTTGAACGCCGCCGGCACGCGGCCCGAGCCCGCGGTGTCGGTCCCGAGCGCGAAGGCGACCAGGCGCGCGGCCACCGCGACCGCGGAGCCCGAGCTCGAGCCGCCCGCGATGTAGTCGGGATCGAACACCGACGAGAGCGCGCCGTAGGGCGAGCGCGTGCCGGAGAGCCCGGTGGCGAACTGGTCGAGGTTCGTCTTTCCCACCAGCACCGCGCCGGCCGCCTGGAGCCGCCGGACGACCGTGGCGGTGGTCTCCGGCTTGTAGGCGAAGGCCGGGCACCCCGCGGTGGTGGGCCGGCCGGCCACGTCGATGTTGTCCTTGACGGCGAAGGGCACGCCGAGCAGCGGCAGCGCGGCGCCCCCGGCACTGCGCGCGAGCGCCTCGTCGAGCTCGAGGCGGGCGTCCTCGAAAGGCACCACGTGGATCCACACCGCGTCGGCGCCGCGGCGATCGATCGCCGCGTACACCTCGCGCAGGACGGCGTGGGGCTCGCTCGCGCCCGCCGCGTACGCCGCGAGCAGCGCGCCGACCCCGGGCGTGCGCCCCGGCTCAGCCACCGGCGACCTCATTCTTGCTCCATCGCGCAGATGTCTTCCGACACAACAGAATCCAGTACTTGTACACTATTCCCTCAGAATAGACACGAGTGTGATTTTGAAGATGGGCCGCCAGGCCTAGAGCTTTCGCAAGTCGAGAGGGCCCTTGCCGAGCAGACGCAGACGACAGTACGCCCACACGCGATCGACACAGCTGCGGAGCGCCGGAGCGGAGGCACACAGGAGCCGAACGATCACCCCACCGCGCGCGAGCGAGGAGACCCCCGCCCGGACATTGGACCCGGACCCGACGAGATCGTCGTGGAGCGCGGCCACCAGATCCTCCCATCCCTCGCGGTCCGGCCGCGCCGCCACGAAGCTCGCGACGTACCCGAAGCCCTCCGTCCCGCCCAGTCCGTCGCGCGGCGGGCTCCCCGCAAGGATGGAGCGCTCCCGGAGCAGGGCGCCTCGCCCATCGCGGAGCAGGACGCTGCTGTCGAGCAAGTCGAAGCCCCACGGCTCGCCTCGCGCCGCTCGCCCGACCGCCCATGCGTCGAGGTAGAGCAGCGTGGCGTCCGGAGCCAGCGTGATCTCGGTCGCCTGGCGGAGCCGGGCGCCCGGCGACGGGATCAGGTGGTCGGGCACCCACTCGAGCGCGGCATCGCGGCCGATGTCGATCACGACTCGCTGCACCGCGGGCGGACCCGGGCTCCGGTACACGCGTGTCGCCGAAGGCGTGGAGCAGCACACGCGGGCACCCGCGCCCAGCCGGATCTGCGTCTCGAGCCGATCGCCGCCCAGCAGGCCGCCCGTCGGGTTCAGGAGCAGCAGCGTGGCCGCGCCGTCGCCCTCCAGGTCCATGGGCTCGAGCGCCTGGAGCGGCAGCGTGAAGCGACGCTCTCGCAGCACGGTGCGCCCGCCGCGCGACTCGAAGGCGAGCCGGAGCGAGCCGTCGCGCCCGGTCCGAGGCGACGCGCCGCTCGGCTCAGGACTCGAAGAGCAGGTCGCGTCGGATCCAGGAGACGATGGCGTCGACACCCTCGCCTTCCCGGAGATTGGTGAAGACAAAGGGCCGGCCTCCCCGCATGCGCTTGGCGTCGCGCTCCATGACCGACAGATCCGCGCCCACGTACGGCGCCAGGTCGATCTTGTTGATCACGAGCAGGTCCGACCGCATGATGCCGGGCCCACCCTTGCGCGGGATCTTGTCGCCCTCGGCGACGTCGATGACGTAGATGGTGGCGTCCACCAACTCCGGGCTGAACGTGGCCGAGAGGTTGTCTCCCCCGCTCTCCACGAACAGCAGCTCCAGTCCCGGGAAGCGGCTCATCAGGTCGTGCACCGCCTCGAGGTTGACCGAGGCGTCCTCCCGTATCGCGGTGTGCGGACAGCCGCCGGTCTCGACCCCCACCACCCGCTCGGCGGGCAGGGCGCCGCGCCGGATCAGGAACTGCGCGTCCTCCTGCGTGTAGATGTCGTTGGTGATCGCCGCCATGTCGAAGTGATCGCGCAGGCGCCGCGCGAGCGCCTCCACGAGCGCGGTCTTGCCCGAGCCGACCGGGCCGCCGATGCCGATCTTGACCGGCTTCGGGAGCGGCGTGGCCATCGCGGGATCGCCGGTCATGAGCGGAAGAGCCGCGCGTCCAGGCGCTCGTGCAGCATTCCCTGGATGTCGAGCCCGGGCGTGAAGCTCCAGAGGTCGCCGGGGGCCCGCTCGGCCGCCTCGCGGGCCACCCGCTCGATGACCGGGTGCAGGCCCCACAGCACCGCCTGCCCCTCGAGCTGCCCCATGGGCAGGAGCCGGAGCGCGGCGCCTACCAGCAGCGACGTGGTGGAGTAGAGCAGCGCGGTCGCGGCGGCGTCCGCCTCCCAGCCGAGCGTCCCCGCCACCATGCCGAAGGCGACCGCGTGGTGGCCCGGCGCCCGGCGGGCATTGACGTCCTCCAGGTAGGCCTCCAGGCGCTGATCGCCGGTCAGCGCGGCGGACACCCGCAGCGTCTGGCGCCCCATCTGGCGGCTGCCCTCCCGGAACTCCTTCACGACCTTCATCGCCTCGAGCGCCTCGTCGAGCCGGCGACAGGCCTCGAGGTCGGCGCGGCCGAGAGCGCGCAGGGCCCCCGCGGCCGCGGTGGCGTCGCAGGGGCCGCCGCTGCCTTCGAGCTGGGTGACCAGGAACCGCTCGAGGCCGTCCCGGTCGCGGACGATTCCGGCCTGACAGTAGCGCTCGAGCCCGAACGAGTGCGCGTACCCGCCGGTGGGGAACGCGCTGTCCGCGAAGTGAAGCAGCGAGACCAGCCGGTGGTCAGTCATCTCCACCGCCCCCGAGCGGCGCGTACAGCCCTTCCCGCCGCTCCCACCGGACGCCGAGACGCGTGGCAAGCTGCTCCATCGCCAGGTCGTCGGGAACCAGGAGCGCGTCTCCCTCCACCGCGAGCGTGAAGTGCCGATTCCCCACGTCGAAGGCGATGCGCACGGCCTCGTCGTGGCTCCGCGGGAAGATCGCCAGCAGAGCCTCCGGGCGCGCCTCCACGGTCAGGTACCAGTCGGCCTCCACCGCGAGGACGGCACCGGGCTCGAGCGCGCTGCCGGTCGGCAGCGCGAGAGCGACCTCCCGGCCGCCGGTCGTGGTGATCCGCCGGCGGGTCCACCGCCGCTCCTCCCACCCGAGACGGAGGGTGTCCCGCTCACGGCCCGCCAGGGCCGCCTCGTCCACTGCCAGCCGCGCCGCGGTGATCACCACCACGGGCGCTAGAAGAGGAAGTAGCGCTGCGCCATCGGCAGCACGCGCGCGGGCTCGCACGTGAGCAGCTGGCCGTCGGCGCGGACCTCGTAGGTTTCGGGGTCGACCTCCATCCGCGGACAGTACGCGTTGTGGACCATGGCCGCCTTGGTGAGCCCGCGACAGCCCCGGACCGCGGCGGTCATCTTGCGGAGGCCCAGCCGCGCCGCCATCCCATCCTCGACCGCGGCGCGGGAGAGGAAGGTCAGCGAGGTCGCGTGCATGGCCGTGCCGTAAGCCGCGAACATCGGGCGGTAGCGCACCGGCTGCGGCGTCGGGATCGACGCGTTAGGATCTCCCATGGCGGCGACCGCGATCAGGCCGCCCTTGAGCACGAGCTCCGGCTTGACCGCGAAGAACGCGGGCTTCCACACCACCAGATCGGCGAGCTTGCCCACCTCGATGGAGCCGACCTCGTGCGAGATGCCGTGGGCGATGGCGGGATTGATCGTGTACTTGGCCACGTATCGCTTCGCGCGGGTATTGTCGTGCCGGCCGTCGCCGGGGAGCGAGCCCCGCTGCACCTTCATCTTGTGCGCGGTCTGCCAGGTGCGCGAGATCACTTCCGCGATGCGCCCCATCGCCTGCGAATCGGACGAGAGCATGCTGATCGCGCCCAGGTCGTGGAGCACATCCTCCGCCGCGATGGTCTCGGCGCGGATACGCGACTCCGCGAACGCGAGATCCTCGGGGATCTTGGCATTGAGGTGGTGGCACACCATCAGCATGTCGAGGTGCTCGTCCATGGTGTTGACCGTGAACGGCATCGTGGGATTCGTGGAGGACGGCAGGCAGTTGGCCTCTCCCACCACCCGGATGATGTCCGGGGCGTGCCCGCCCCCCGCGCCCTCGGTGTGGTAGGTGTGGATCGTCCGGCCTTTGAAGGCCCGAATCGACTCCTCGACGAAGCCCGCCTCGTTCAGGGTATCGGTGTGGATGGCCACCTGGATGTCCATGGCCTCCGCGACCTCCAGGGCCGCGTCGATGGCGGCCGGCGTGGTCCCCCAGTCCTCGTGGAGCTTGAGCCCGATGGCGCCGGCCTCGACCTGCTCGCGCAGCGGCTCGGTGCGCGACGCGTTGCCCTTGGCGAGGAAGCCCAGATTCATGGGCATGGACTCCGCCGCCTCGAGCATGCGGTGGATGTTCCACGCCCCGGGGGAGCACGTGGTGGCCGACGTCCCGGTGGCGGGGCCGGTGCCCCCGCCGATCAGGGTGGTGAGCCCGGCCGAGAGCGCCTCATCGACGAGCTGCGGGCAGATGAAGTGGATGTGACTGTCGATGCCGCCAGCGGTGACGATGCGCCCCTCGCCCGCGATCACCTCGGTGGACGCCCCGATCACCATGCCCGGGCTGACCCCGGCCATGATGTCCGGGTTGCCCGCCTTGCCGATGCCGACGATGCGCCCGGTCCGGATGCCGATGTCTGCCTTCACGATGCCCCAGTGGTCAAGGATGAGCGCGTTGGTGATCACGAGATCCAGCACGCCCTCCCCCGCGGTGGCGCGGGCGGACTGCCCCATGCCGTCGCGGATCACCTTGCCGCCGCCGAACTTGACCTCGTCGCCGTATGAGGTGAAGTCGCGCTCGACCTCGATCAGGATATCCGTGTCGGCCAGCCGGACGCGGTCGCCCACCGTGGGCCCGTAGAGATCGGCGTACTGCCGGCGCGGGAGCCGCAGGCTCATGCGCCCGCTCCCTCGAAGCCGCCGTCGGCCGCGCGCTTCACGCTCTCGCGCCGCCGCCTGTCGCCCGTCGACCCGTCGGTGAGCGCGTTCAGGCCGTGGACCTCGCGGGCCCCCGCGAGCTCCACGAGTGTCACCACCTTCACGTCGCCGGGCTCGAAGCGCACCGCGGTACCCGCGGGCACGTTGAGCCGCATGCCGAACGCCTGCCCCCGATCGAATCGCAGGGCGCGGTTCGCCTCGAAGAAGTGGAAGTGCGAGCCCACCTGGATCGGCCGATCCCCCGTGTTGGCCACCGTGAGCTGCGCGGTCCGCCGCCCCGCGTTCGCCTCGATGTCCCCCTCCCCGAGCAGGTACTCACCAGGAATCATGTCCACCCCTTCCCGATCGAAACGAGCGTCCGCCGACTGGGGGAGTGCGGGGGCCATTTCTGGGCCCCCGCAGATGAATGAGGTGCGGATGCGCTAGCCATCACCGGATCGGATGATGAATCGTCACCAGCTTCGTCCCATCGGGGAATGTGCCCTCGACCTGCACTTCCTCGAGCATCTCGGGCACGCCGTCCATCACGTCGTCGCGGGTCAGGATCGTGATGCCGTACGCCATCAGATCCGAGACGGAGCGGCCGTCGCGGATGCCTTCGAGGACCTCCGAAGTGATCAGGGCGAGGGCCTCCGGATAGTTCAGCTTGAGCCCGCGCCCCTGGCGGCGACGGGCCAGCTCGGCGGCGGTGAAGATGAGTAGCTTGTCCTGTTCGCGGGGGGTCAGGTGCATGAGCGGGAGTTTAAACCGTCAGGTGCTGCCGGACCATATCCTCCCGGAGCTCCTTCGTGGCGCCCTTGGACACGATGGTGCCTTTCCGCATGATCGCGTAGGCGCCGGCCAGCCGCCACGCGAACTCCAGGTACTGCTCGACCAGCAGCACCGAGATGCCCTGAGCCTTGATCCGCTCGATGGCCTCCTCGATCTGATCGATCACCGAGGGCTGGATGCCCTCGGTCGGCTCGTCCATCAACAGGAGCTTCGGGCGCGCCAGAAGCACCCGGGCGATGGCCAGCTGCTGCTGCTCGCCCCCCGAGAGCACGCCGCCCTTGCGACCGAGCAGCACCTTCAGCTTGGGGAACAGCTCGAACACGTGCTCGAGCGGATCGTCGTGGCCGTTGCCCGCGGCGTGGCCGCGGCCGAGCAGGCCCATGCGCAGGTTCTCGTGCACGGTGAGGTTCGGGAAGATCTCGCGTCCCTGCGGCACGTAGCCGATCCCGCAGGACGCTCGCTCCTCGGGCCGCCGACCGCCCAGGTCGGTTCCGTCGAACGTGACGCGCCCCGATCGAAGGGGCAGCAGGCCCATGATGGACTTGAGCAGGGTGGTCTTGCCCACCCCGTTGCGGCCCATGAGGCACACCACGCTGCCCGCCGGGACGTCCAGCGACACGTCCCACAGGACCTGACTCTCGCCGTAAGCCACGTTGAGGCCGCGCACCTCAAGCATGAGCGGCGTCCTTCTCCGAGCGACTCCGGCCGAGGTACACTTCCCGCACTCGCGGATCCTGTTGTACCTCGTCCACCGAGCCTTCGCAGAGCACGCTGCCCTCGTGCAGGACGGTGACTCTCCGCGCCAGGCTCCGTACGAACTCCATGTCGTGCTCGATGACGAGCACCGCGCGATCGCGGGCGATGGACTGCAAGAGGTCGGCGGTGCGCGCGGTCTCCTCGTCGGTCATGCCCGCCACCGGCTCATCGACCAGCAGGAGCTCGGCCTGCTGCACGATCACCATGCCGATCTCGAGCCACTGCTTCTCGCCGTGGGAGAGGCCGCCCGCCCGCTCGGCTCCGCGACCGCCCAGCCCGATCGTCTCGAGCGTCTCCTCGATCCGGCTTCGCTGCGCATCGTCGAGACGCGTTCGCAGAGTGGCCAGGACCCCCTTGCTGGGACGGGCCAGCGACAGCTCCAGGTTCTCGCGTACGCTCAGGTTCGCGAAGATCGACGGGGTCTGGAACTTGCGCCCGATACCCAGGCTCGCGATCTCGTTCTCGCGTCGCCCGACCAGGTCGGTGTTCTTGCCGAAGATCACGCGGCCGGCCGCCGGCTGCACCTTGCCGGAGATCACGTCCAGCAGCGTGGTCTTGCCGGCCCCGTTGGGGCCGATCACCACGCGCAGCTCACGGTAGTCCATGAAGAAGTTCAGATCGTGGAGCGCCTTGAACCCGTCGAACTCGACGGTCACGTTCTCCAGATAGATGATCGAGCCCTGGGGCGCCGCCGCGGTGAAGGTCATGTTTTATTCACCCGCGCCTGGACGTGGGGGACTTCACTCGGCGGTGTGGCCTCTTCGGGCCGTTGGCCCTCATCGGGTCGCCCGCCCAACCGTGCGTCCGCTGGCTTGAACCGCCGCGTCTGGCCCAGAAGCTTCTGGGCGGTGCCGACGATTCCGTCGGGGACGAAGAGCACCACCGCCACGAACAGGCCGCCCAGCACCAGCAGCCAGAGGTCGGGATAGCTCGTGGTGAGGATGCTCTGCAGCCAGTTGACTCCGATCGCCCCCACCACCGGGCCCAGCAGGGTCCCCCGCCCGCCCACCGCCACCCAGATGATCATCTCGATCGACGGCAGCACACCGATCTTGGCCGGCGTGATGATGCCGACCTGCGGCGCGTAGAGGGCGCCGGCCACCCCGGCCAGCACCGCGGAGACCACGAACACGAAGAGCTTGAACGCAGCCGGGGAGTAGCCGGAGAACAGCACACGGTTCTCGCTGTCACGGATGGCGATCAGCACGCGTCCCGCCGGGGAGCGGGTGATGTAGCGGCACAGCAGGAACGCCCCGCACAGGCAGAGCGCGGTGGCCACGTAGAGCCCCCGCTGGGTGGCCGCGCTGTTCAGGATGAAGCCGAAGATCGACTTGAAGCCGCTGAGCCCGTTGGTTCCGCCCAAGTTCATCGCGTTGCGGTTGAACATGAGCCAGGTGCTCAGGGCCAAGGCCTGGGTGATGATCGAGAAGTAGACGCCCCGGATCCGGCTGCGGAACGTGAGGTAGCCGAACACGAACGCGAAGAGCGCGGGCACCACCAGGATCGCCAGCAGGGTGAACGGCACGCTGTAGAACGGCTTCCAGAACAGCGGCAGCTCGGTCACCTGATTCCACACCATGAAATCGGGGAGCACGTTGCCGTAGACGCTCCGGGTGCCGATCTCCAGCATCAGGTGCATACCCATCGCGTAGGCCCCGAGCCCGAAGAAGACGCCGTGGCCAAGAGAGAGCACCCCGGTGTAGCCCCAGATCAGGTCGATGCCGAGCGCCAGGATGGCGTAGGCCAGAAACTTGCCGAAGAGGTTCAGGGTGAAGTCGGAGACGCGCAGGGGGGAGCCGGGGGGCAGGGCGTTGAGCGTCGGCAGGACCACCACCAGCAGCAGCGCGGCGCCGAGGAGGCCCCAGCTCTCAAGACTCCGCATAGCGTCCCTTGCTGGCGAACAGACCCGAGGGCCGGCGCTGGATGAACAGGATCACGAGCACCAGGATCAGAACCTTGCCGAAGACCGCACCCATTCCCGGTTCGATGATCTTGTTCAGGCCGCCGATCCCGATGGCGGCGAGGATGCTGCCGAGGAGCTTGCCGACTCCCCCGGTCACCACCACCATGAAGGAGTCCACGATGTAGTTCTGGCCGAGCTCCGGTCCCACGTTGCCGATCTGGGTGATCGCGCAGCCCGCGAGCCCAGCGAGCCCCGCGCCCAGGGCGAACGTGCCCGCGTCCACCCAGCGCGCGCGGACGCCCAGGCATGCGGCCATGCCGCGGTTCTGGGTCACCGCCCGGATCCGGAGACCGGCGTCGGTGCGGAACAGGAGGAGGTACATCGCGCCCACCGAGACCGCGGCGAGGGCGATGATGAAGAGGCGGTTGTACGGGAGCTGGACACCGATCATCACCGGGATCCCGCCGGAGAGCCAGCGGGGGGCTGTGACGTCGACGTTGGCCGCTCCGAACCACAGGCGCAGGCCCTGCTGGATGATCAGGCTCACGCCCCAGGTGAGCAGCAGCGTCTCGAGCGGGCGGCCGTAGAGGAAGCGGATCACGCCGCGCTCGAGCAGGAATCCGGCGGTGGCAGACACCAGGAAGGAGAACGGCAGCGCGACCAGGAAGTAGTAATCGAAGTGAGCCGGGAAGTAGGCGGTGAACCAGCCCTGCATCAGGAACGTCGAGTAGGCGCCCAGCGCCATCAGCTCGCCGTGGGCCATGTTGATGACACCCATCAGCCCGAACACGATGGCCAGCCCCAGAGCCATCAGGAGCAGGATCGACGACAGCGACAGGCCCTGGAAGGCGATCTCGATCGCCTGGGTGAAGAGCCCCCAGCGCTCGATGCGCTTGATCGCGTCGCGCGCCGCCGCCGCGAGTGGTGGGGGAGATTGCGGGTCTGCCGCGATCTGGTGGAGCGGCTCCATGGCGTTGGCGCTGCGAAGCCGCCCCAGGGTCTCGGCGGCCGCCACCCGCTCGGCCTCCCCGCCGGTGCGCAGCCGGATCAGGGCCGTCGCCTCCCCGAGCGCGAAGCGGACCCATCGGTCGCGCTCCTTGGCGAGCGCGTCCTCGAGCACCTGCAGGGTGGCGGCGTCCCCGGTGTAGCCCATTTTGGTGGCGGCGGCCCGCCGGGTCGCCGGGTCCGGGTTGATGAGGTCGTTCTGGCCCGAGAACGCGTCGATCAGGGGGCGGATCGCGACCCGGAGGCTGCGCCCGGTCGACACCTCCTCGAGCGTGGTCAGGTCCGCGAGCACCGGCTTGCCGTCGGGGCCGGTGACGGGCTCACGGCCGTAAGCGCGGAACAGCGGCACCAGGGTCTTGTCGCCCTCGGCGACCTTGTCGCCGACGATGACGGTCTCCTTCTTTCCCCCGGCGAGCGGCCGCAGGTACACGCTGCCCTCGCGCAGGGCCTCCAGCAGCGGCAGGATCTTCCGGTCGCCCGTCTTGCCCAGCGCCACCGCGGCATCCTGCTGCACCGTTGCGTCGGCCGAGGCCACGCCGGCGATGAGCTTGACGATCTCGGAGGACGGACCGACCTGCGATCCGGCCGCCGATGCCCCCGCGCTCTGCGCCGCTGCCGGGGCGGTGAGCCCCGACAGCAGCGCGAGCGCGAGGACGAGCGACTTCCACACGATGGGCTTACGCCTTCTTCTGGTACGTACCCTGGTGCTTGACCCAGTCGCAGCCCTTGTCCGGGCTCGTGTACTGGCTCCAGGGCTCGGCCTTCACGAGGCCCTTGGAGCGCGACACGACCTTGAACTGCCCGTCCTTCAGGATCTCACCGATGAGCACTGGCTTGTAGGTGTGGTGGTTGGACTCGTCCATCTTGATCTGACCGCCCGGAGCGAGGAATGTCTGACCGTAGACCGCCTTGCGGACCGCGGCCACGTCGAACGACTTGGCCTTCTCGACCGCCTGCTTCCAGATGTAGACACCGAAGTAGGCCGCTTCCATCGGGTCGTCGGTGACACGCTTGTCGCCGCCGGGTAGGTTGTTCTTCTTCGCGTAGGCCTTGAAGGCCTGCACGAACTTCTTGTTCTGCGGGGTGTCCACCGACTGATAGTAGTTCCAGGCCGCGAGGTGACCGACCAGCGACGCGGTGTCCATGCCGCGCAGCTCGTCCTCGGCCACGCTGAACGCCATGATCGGGCACTGCTCCGACCGCAGGCCCTGGTTGGCGAACTCCTTGTAGAAGGGCACGTTCGAGTCGCCGTTGATCGTCGAGAGCACCGCCGAGCTACCGCCCGAGGAGAAGCGCTTGATCTTGCCGACGATGGTCTGGTAGTCCTGATGGTTGAATGGCGTGTACTCCTCCGCGATGGAGTCCGCGGGAATCCCCTTGGCGAGCAGGAACGCGCGCAGGATCTTGTTGGCCGTCCGCGGGAACACGTAATCGGTGCCGAGCAGGTAGAACTTCTTGTACCCACCACCCTCCTTCGACATCAGGTACTCGGCCGCCGGGATGAGCTGCTGGTTCGGGGTGGCGCCGGTGTAGAAGACGGCCTTCGAGCACTCCTCACCCTCGTACTGCACGGGATAGAAGAGCAGGCCTTCGTTGTTCTCGAAGACCGGCAGGACGGACTTGCGGCTGACCGAGGTCCAGCAGCCGAACGTGACCGCGACCTTGTCCTGGAGGAGCAGCTGCTTGGCCTTCTCCGCGAACAGATCCCAGTTCGAGGCGGGGTCCACGACCACGGGCTCGATCTTCTTGCCCATGACCCCGCCCTTGGCGTTGATCTCCTCGAACGCCATCATGCAGACGTCACGCAGCGAGACCTCGCTGATGGCCATAGTGCCCGACAGCGAGTGCAGCACACCGACCTTGACCGTCCCCCCGCCCTGCGCTCTCAGGACGGCCGGGAAGCCGAGGCCCGCCGCGGCGCCGATGCCCACCGCGCCCGCGGTCTTGAGAAAGTCCCTCCGAGAAACTGCTGCCATACGGGTCTCCTTTCGCTCCGATCAGTGAAGTGGTCGGACCCGTCGTTGGGTCACAGTCCGTAGACTCTCCCGGCGCATGGTCTCCGACCCCGCTGTCTCGGCGCGCCGCCCGGTCCTGGAGCAATCCGCGTGCCCCTTCCGGCCGTCATGAATATCACGTGGTTGCCTCCTCAACCTGTCCCGGAGACCAAAAGGACTGCCTACTCGGTAGGCAGTCCTCTTGGTGTGCCCGAGAAAGCGGCAGCGCTTACAGCTTGGCCGGACGGGCGTGTCCCATCTCTTCGGTGAGCAGCAGCGCCTGCGCGACCTCGGCCATCGGCTTGCGGGTGTCCATGGCCGTCTTCTGGATGCGCCGGAACGCCTCCGGCTCGCTGAGGCCCATGCGCGTCATCAAGATGCCCTTGGCGCGCTCCACCAGCTTGCGCGACTCGAGCTTGCGCTTGAGTGCCTCGTTCTCCTTGCGCATCGCCTCGATCTCCCGGAAGCGATGCACGGCGACGTCGAGCGTCGGGCCAAGCTCCTCGGCCCGCACCGGCTTCGCGAGGAAACCCAGCACCCCCGCGTCGA
Organism: Nitrosotalea sp.; assembly: GCA_035519555.1. Classification (GTDB taxonomy): domain Bacteria; phylum Methylomirabilota; class Methylomirabilia; order Rokubacteriales; family CSP1-6; genus CAMLFJ01. The sequence goes on from DATIWG010000017.1 coordinate 26,065, forward strand.
CGGCGCGGGCCACCACCGGGGCATCCGTGTGGCTCGTGACGAGGACCACCGGACACGATGAGACCGTCATGACCTCGCGGGCCGCCTGGACCCCGTCGCCGTCGGGGAGGCCGACCGCGAGCACCGCCACGTCTGGCCGATGCTTGTCCACCAGGCGCAGCACGTCCTCGGCCCGGCTTCCGTTCCCTACCACCTGCCCGCCCTGGGCCGTGACGGCTTCGGCCACCGCGGCCCGTGACGGAGCGTGATCGTCGATGATGAGCACTCGCCAATGTGGTTTCATGCCGACGGAGACGAGCAAGCGCAGTGCCAGACGCCCTGCGCCTGAAATCAAAGAGTTGAACGCCAGGGGGGGACGCGGGCTGCTCAGGCGGCAATCAACCCGCCTACCGCCTGAGCAGCCGCGGTCGAGTCAGAAAATCAGACTAGAGGCTAGATGTCGTAGTAGAGGGCGAACTCGTACGGATGCGGGCGCAGCCGGACCGGGTCGACCTCGTTCTTCCGCTTGTACTCGACCCAGGTCTCGATCAGGTCGGGCGTGAACACGTCGCCCTTCAGCAAGAAGTCGTGGTCCTTCTCCAGGTTGTCGAGCACGATGTCGAGCGCGCCGGGGAGCTGCTTGATCTTCTTCTGCTCGGCGGGCGGCAACTCGTAGAGGTCCTTGTCGATCGGCTTGCCCGGGTCGATCTTGTTGGCCACCCCGTCGAGGCCCGCCATCACGCAGGCCGCGAACGAGAGGTACGGGTTGCAGGTCGGGTCGGGCGTGCGGAACTCGATCCGCTTGGCGCCCTCCGACTTCGAGTACATCGGAATGCGGATCGCCGCCGAGCGATTGCGCTGGCTGTACACCAGGTTGATCGGCGCCTCGTAGCCCGGCACCAGCCGCTTGTAGCTGTTGGTGGAGGGCGCGATGAAGGCCAGCAGCGCGGGGGCGTGCTTCAGGATGCCGCCGATGTAGTACAGGCAGGTCTTGGAGATGTCCGCGTACCCGCCCCGCTCGTAGAAGAGGTTCTTGCCGTTCTTCCAGATGGACTGGTGGGTGTGCATGCCCGAGCCGTTGTCCTGGAACAGGGGCTTGGGCATGAAGGTGGCCGTCTTGCCCCACTTCTTGGCCGTGTTCTTCGCGCAGTACTTGTACCAGCACACCTTGTCCGCCATCTTGGTCAGCGTGTCGAAGCGCATGTCGATCTCGGTCTGCCCGCCGGTGGCCACCTCGTGGTGGTGCACCTCGACGCGCACCCCGACCGACTCGAGCGCCAGCACCATGTCGGACCGGATGTCCTGGAACTGGTCCATCGGGGGCACCGGGAAGTAGCCCTGCTTGTAGCGAGGCTTGTAGCCGAGGTTCGGCCGGTCTGGCGTGCCCTCGGCGCCCGTGTTCCAGGCGCCCGCCGCGGAGTCGATGAAGTAGTAGCCGCAGTTGTAGGTCTGGTCGAAGCGTATCGAGTCGAAGAAGAAGAACTCGAGCTCGGGGCCGATGTAGATCGTGTCCCCGACGCCGCTCTTCTTGACGTACGCTTCCGCCTTCTGGGCCACGTAGCGTGGATCACGAGTATAAGCCTTCCCGGTGATCGGATCCTTGACGTTGCAGATCAGGACCAGGGTGGGCACCGCAGTGAACGGATCCATCTGCGCGCTCGACGGATCGGGGATCAGCAGCATGTCCGATTCGTCGATGGTCTGGAATCCGCGGATGGAGGAGCCATCGAAGCCGAGGCCGTCCTCGAAGATCCCTTCACTCAGCTCCGAGACCGGAATCGAGAAGTGCTGCCACAGTCCGGGGAGATCGATGAAGCGCAGATCAATGATCTTGACGCCCTTCTCCTTGGCCAACTTCAACACGTCCTTCGGGGTCATCCTTCTGCCTCCTTGTCGCCTCAGCGCACTGGGGGTGGGAAGATCGGGGGCGGGCGGGACCTCACTGGCGCCGCCGGCCACCAACGATAAGTGTTTTGCTACGAACTCGTCAAGCGGGCTCCGCCTCTTCTAGTGGCTCGCGCGGGGCTTGGCTTCCGCGGGCTTCACGCTCTCGAATGCGCCACCGCCCATCGAGTATTCACCGTACGCCGCCGACCCGCCGAACGCGTACGCGGTTTCCGAGTGCTGCGAGAGATCGAGACCGGCCATCTCGTCCTCGTCCGTGACCCGCAGGCCCATGATGGCGTCCAGCACCTTGAGGATGATCGTGGTCATCACGAACCCGAGCACCCAGGTCACCAGCACCGCGACGAACTGGATCCAAAGCTGCTTGGGATTGCCGTAGAGCAGCCCGTCACCGCCCGCGTCGTTGACCAGCTTGGTGGCGAACAAGCCGGTGGCCAGCGCGCCCCAGGTTCCCCCGACCCCGTGGACGCCGACCACGTCGAGCGAGTCGTCGTAGCCCAGCTTCGACTTCAGGTTGCAGGCGGTGTAGCAGATGACGCCAGCCACCGCCCCGATGACGATGGCGGCCATAGGGGTCACGAACCCGGCCGCCGGCGTGATGGCCACGAGCCCGGCCACCGCGCCGGAGGCCGCCCCCAGCACGGTCGGCTTGCCCCGAGACGACCACTCGGTGAACATCCAGCCGAGCGCGGCGGCCGCGGTCGCGGTGTTGGTCGTCGTGAACGCATGGGCCGCGAGACCGTTGGCGGCCAGCGCGCTGCCCGCGTTGAAGCCGAACCAGCCGAACCACAGCAGGCTCGCGCCGATCACGGTGAACGGAAGGTTGTGCGGGGGCATCGGCTGGTGACCGTAGCCCTTGCGCCTGCCGATCATCAGGGCCGCGGCTAGAGCCGAGATGCCCGAGGAGATGTGCACGACGGTCCCCCCGGCGAAGTCGAGCGCGCCCAGGTTACGCAGCCAGCCTCCCACGCCCCAGACCCAGTGAGCGAGCGGGTCGTAGACGACGGTGGCCCAGACCAGGATGAACACGAGGAAGGTCGAAAACTTCTTGCGCTCAGCGAAGGCCCCCGTGATCAGCGCGGGCGTGATGACCGCGAACATCATCTGGAAGACCATGAACGCCTGGTGCGGGATCGTGGCCGCATAGTCGGCGTTGGGCGTCTGGCCGACGCCTTTCAGACCGACCCACTCGAGGCCGCCGATGATGCCGCCCTTGTCAGGACCAAACGCCAGGCTGTAGCCCCAGAGGACCCACTGCACCGAGATCAACGCAAGGATGATGAAGCTCTGCATCAGTGTGCCCAGCGCATTTTTCTGGCGGACCATGCCGCCATAGAAGAGAGCCAGGCCAGGAGCGGTCATGAGCAAGACGAGCGCGGACGACGTGAGCACCCACGCGGTGTCACCGCTGTCGATCTTCGGGGGAGCCGGCGCCGCAGGGGCCGCCGGCGCGGTGGGAGCCGGCGCGGCAGGCGCAGGGGCCATGGACTGGGCGAAGGCCCCCGGTGCGATCATCAGCGAGAAGGCGCACAGCGCCAGCGCGACGATCACCATCGAACCGTTGCGTCTCATTGCGTGGGTATCCTCCTCTGGTGGTGACCTTCGAGTGATGGCGTCCGACGCGGCGTAGGAACGCGAACGCTCAGAGCGCGCTCTCGTCCCGCTCGCCGGTCCGGATCCTGACCGCCGTGTCCACCGGTTGAACGAAGATCTTGCCGTCACCGATGTTGCCGGTCTTCGCGGCACCCGCGAGGACCCCGGCCACCTTGTCCACCAGGTTGTCCGGGACCACCACCTCGACCTTGATCTTGGGGAGGAAGTCGACCGTGTACTCGCCGCCGCGGTACAGCTCGGTGTGGCCCTTCTGCCGGCCGAACCCCCGGACCTCGGACACCGTCATGCCGATGACCCCGATGCCGGTCAACGCCTCCTTGACGTCGTCGAGCTTGAACGGCTTGATGATGGCTTCGATCTTTTTCATTTAAGCCTCCCGGCGGCGCTGCTCTGCACTGGCCGTGCCGGTGCCGAGCAGGCGGGAACGATCAAGAAATCACATGATTGCGGGAAGGCCCCTCGAGGACCGAGAGTGCCTGGTGACCACTATTTAGGCAGGCTACCCCGAAGTGCCTTTTGGCTAGGCAATCAGGGGAGAGAGCGGAACGTCAGTCGCGCCAGACTCCATCCTCGACGGCGACGGGCTGTTTGGCCGACGCCATCACCTGGGCAGCCGCCGGGGTCGCGGTTTGGAGGGCCGCCCACAGCTCCTTGAGATCAGGCGTCTTGGCCGCAAGGTACGCGCCGGGGATCTGCGGGCGATCCGCCTCCGTGAACGCGCCCGAGCACACGATGACCTTGGGCCGAGGGCTACGCCGGCTGAGGCGCTGGAGGAAGTCCATCCCATCCATCCGGGGCATCTTTAGGTCCAGCACGATGACATCAGGTCTCACCGCACCAAGGACGGATAGCGCCTGATAGCCATCGGTCGCCTCGAAGAGATCGAACTTGCTCTCGAGAGCCATGCGGTACAGGTTACGCCAGGCGGGGTCGTCGTCTACGAGCAGTATGCGGGGCATAGAGCCACCTCCGGCGGCTCACGGAGGCAAGTCTACTGCCAAGAATCAGCCACAAACTTTTCAGGTAGTTAGGGACCAGGATCTAATGAGGCGCGGCAGGGATGTGACAGCAGGGCCGGACAGGCTGTTGTAAGGGAGACGCGGTCAGGCGCGACGCTGCGGGATGCCGTGCCGCCTCATCTTGGAGTAGAGCGTGGGGCGCCGCAGACCGAGAACCTGGGCTGCCGCCTGCTTGTTCCAGCCCGTGGATTCGAGCGCGCGAACGATCGAGACTCGCTCGATCTCCTCCAGAGAGCCTGGCGGCGGGGCTGATCCGCCTGGAGAGGGGTCGGCCTGGAGCGGCTCGGGCAGGTCCGTCAGTGCGATCTCCTTGCCCCGGGCCACGAGAACCGCCCGCTCGATGGCGTGTTCCAGCTCTCGGATGTTGCCGGGCCAGCCGTACGAGAGCAGGCGCCGGTAGGCCTCGGGGTCGATGCTCTCGACCTCGCGGCCGTGCTTGATCCGGAACCGCTCGAGGAACGACTTGGCGAGCAGCGGAATGTCCCCGGAGCGGTCGCGCAGCGAGGGAAGCGCCACCGTCACCGTGTTGATCCGGAAGTACAGGTCCTGTCGCAGGCGCCCCTCACGCAGGGCCGTCTCCGGCTCACGGTTGGTCGAGCAGATCAGCCGGAAGTCGACCGGGACGGTCTTGGAGCCGCCGAGCCGGCGTACCGTGCGATCCTCGAGCACCCGAAGCAGCTTGGCCTGCAGGTCGAGCGGCATCTCGGTGATCTCGTCCAGCAGCAGCGAGCCCCGATGCGCCTCCTCGAGGAGACCTGGCTTGTCGGTGGCCGCTCCGGTGAAGGCGCCCTTGACGTGGCCGAACAGCTCCGACTCGATCAGATCCTTGGGAAGCGCCGCGCAATTGATCTTTACCAGGGGACCGTCCACCCGCGTGCTCTTGGTGTGCACCGCGTTGGCCGCGAGCTCCTTGCCGGTGCCGCTCTCGCCCACGATCAGCACGTTGGCGTCGGAGGCGGCGACCGATTCGAGCATCTCGAAGACTCGCTTGATGGCCGGCGACGAGCCGAGCATCTCGCCGTACGCGGCCTGCTCGGCGAGCTTGCGCCGGAGATCCGACGTCTCCGCCAACAGCCGGCGGCGCTCGAGGGCCTTGCCCACCAGCATCAGCATCTCGTCGGCATCGAAGGGCTTGGCGACGAAGTAGAAGGCTCCCTGCTTGGTCGCCTCCACCGCCTTGGAGATGGACCCGTGTCCGGTCATGATGATGACCTCGATCGAGGGGTCCTTCGCCTTCAGCAGCCGGAGCAGGTGCAGTCCGTCACCGTCCGGCAGGATCAGGTCGACGATGGCGAGGGCGAACTCGCGGGTTTCCATGCGCAGCATGGCCCCGACCGTGTTGCCCGCCGTCTCCACGTCGTGCCCCTCCCGCTCGAGGGTGAGGCGCAGGTTCTCGGCGATGACGGTCTCGTCGTCGACCACAAGGATGCGGGGCTTCATGCGGCGGCTCTCCGGGTCAGCATGGCAACTACGAGCCTAGCATAGCCGGATTTTTTCGACGTCACCCCGCTGACACTTGCCGACCGGCGGCGCCTTGACAGGCCCCAAGCCCGCGAGCAATATGCGGGGCATGCATTTCGGCTTCGCGCTGCCGGGCCGTGGTCCGCTTGCGACGCCAGAGGCGCTCACCAAGCTGGCCCAGACGGCGGACGGCCTCCGGTACTCCTCGCTGTTCGTCACGGACCATGTGGTCATCCCGACCACCTACAATTCGCCCTACCCCTATTCGACCTCCGGGCGCTTCGCGGGCGACTGGACCAACGGTTACCTCGAGCCGATCGCGCTGATGGGCGTGCTCGCCGGGGTTACAACCCGGGTCAAGCTCGGCACCAGCGTGCTGGTGGTGCCGTACCGGAACCCGGTGGTGACCGCCAAGATGCTGGCCACCCTCGACGTGATGTCGGGCGGGCGGCTCATCCTGGGCGCCGGGGTCGGCTGGATGCGGGAGGAATTCGAGACGGTGCAGGCGCCGCCGTTCGAGGCGCGCGGCAAGGTGACCGACGAGTACCTGCGGCTCATGCGTGAGATGTGGACGAAGGAGCCGGTACAGTTCACCGGGACGTACTATCGCCTGCCCCCGGTGAGCGCTCTGCCGAAGCCCCGCCAGAAGGGTGGCATCCCGATTTGGATCGGGGGCCACACGGATGTCGCACTGCGCCGCACGGGCGAGCTGGCCAATGCCTGGCATCCGATCGGCCTGCGCCCGCCCGCGATGCTCCATCCACCCGAGTACGCCGAGAAGGTCAAGGTCATCCACGGCTGGGCCCGCAAGGCCGGCCGCGACCCGAAGGACATCACCCTCTCCCTTCGCGTGCCGCTCGAGCTGGCTTCCAAGCGGGGCAAGGCCACGGTGAGCGATCAGCCCGGGTTCCGCGGCACCGCGGCCGACGTGATCGGCCACATCAAGGGCTACCAGGCGCTCGGCGTGTCACACTTCGTGTTCGACCTGGCTCCTACGGACCTGCGGGGCCAGCTCGCTCTGATGGAACGCTTCGCCGAAGAGGTTCGCCCGAAAGTCCTCCGGGCCCCTCGCTGATCCGCAATGCCGCCGAGTCCGGTCGTATCGCTGACGGATCCCGTCGCCTCCTTCATCACGACCGCCCGGGTGGGCCGGCTCGCGACCGCCGACTCGGACGGCCAGCCGATGGTGGTGCCCATCTGCTACGCCTTCGACGGCACCGCGCTCTACTCGGCGATCGACGCGAAGCCGAAGCAAGCCCCGCCGGACGGGCTCAAGCGCATCCGCAACCTTCGCGAGAATCCGCGCGTCTCAATCGTGATCGACGAGTACCAGGAGGATTGGACGCGTCTCCGCTACGTGATCATCCAGGGCCAGGCGGACCTCCTGACGGACGGACCCCAGTTCGTCCATGGAGTCGACCTGCTCGTCGCCAAGTACGCCCAGTACCGCACTCTCGGCCTGCCGCGTGAGCGAGGGCTCATGATCCGCGTGACGCCGAGCCGGGTCTCCTCATGGCAGTACTCGAGCTAAGCCCGATCGAGCGGGCCCTCGATCGCGTCGGGGAGGGACGCACCCCCGACGCGGCGCAGGCCACCGCCTTGCTGTCCACTCCATCCGAGCGCCTGCCCGCCCTGCTGGCCGCAGCCGGCGCGCTGCGCGACCGGGGCCGGGGCCGCCGCATCACGTTCTCGGCCAAGGTCTTCATCCCGCTTACCACGCTCTGCCGTGACTACTGCGGGTACTGCACATTCCGAAAGGATCCGGGGGAACCGGGGGCGTTCACGATGACACCGGACCAGGTCCTGGCCCTCGCCCGCGCCGGTGCCCGTCTCGGCGCCAAGGAGGCATTGTTCTCGCTCGGCGACAAGCCCGAGGCGCTGTTCGCCGAGCACCGCGCGTTCCTCAGATCGGTGGGGCACAAGACCACCATCGGCTACCTGCGCGCGGTCAGCCAGCGGGTGCTGGAGGAGACCGGCTTGCTTCCACACGCGAATCCGGGTCTGATGACGGAGCGTGATCTTGCCTCGCTGCGCGAGGTCAACGTCAGCATGGGGATCATGCTCGAGAGCACGTCCGTCCGGCTGCTCGCTCCTAGCGCCGCTCACGACCGGGCGCCCGACAAGGTGCCCCAGCGCCGCCTCAAGACGATCGCCCGCGCCGGGGCGCTCTCGATCCCCTTCACCACCGGAATCCTGATCGGCATCGGGGAGACGCACGCGGAGCGGATCGAGTCGCTGCTGGCGATCCGGGACCTGCACGAGCGGTACGGCCACATCCAGGAAGTGATAGTCCAGAACTTCCGCGCCAAGCCGACCATCCCGATGCGGGGCTGGCCCGAGCCCAGTCCCGAGGACCTCCTGCGGACCGTCGCGGTGGCGCGGCTGCTCCTGGGCCCCGACATGAACATCCAGGCGCCGCCCAACCTCTCGGCCGAGGGCTATGAGCGGCTACCCGCCGCCGGCCTCAACGACTGGGGAGGCATCTCGCCGCTGACCCCGGATCACATCAACCCCGAGCGTCCCTGGCCCGGGCTGGCCGAGCTGCGACGGCGCACCGACTCCGCGGGGCACGAGCTGCGCGAGCGCCTCGCCGTCTACCCCGAATACGCCACCCGCGCGGCCTTCCTCGACGAGCGGCTGCGCGACCGCGTGGCGCGCACGGTCGATGCCGACGGCTTCGTCAGACCCGACCTCGAGATATGGCGGCAGTGGTAGGCCAGCCGAGCGACCACAAAGAATCGGACCGGAGCGAACCCATGGCAACGCGAGAAACCGGCATTTCCCTCGACTGGGCGTCCCCTGACATCGGGCGCATTCTCGGAGACCTTCTGGAGGGCGGTGAGCTCTCGGTCGACGACGGAATCCGACTCACCGAGACGCAGGGTCGAGACCTGCAGGCCTTGACTCTGGTGGCCGACGAGATGCGCCGGCGCCAGGCGGGCGACGTGGTCACCTACGTGGTCAATCGCAACATCAACTTCACCAACGTGTGCATCAAGCACTGCACCTTCTGCGCCTTCAGCCGAGACCACCGAGAGGAAGAGGGCTACTTCCTGCCCATGGACGAGGTGGTCCGGCGCGCCATCGAGGCGTGGGAGATGGGCGCCACCGAGGTCTGCATCCAGGCCGGCTTGCCCCCCAAGCTGGACGGGCGCTACTACATCGACCTGTGCCGGGCCATCAAGGCGGCCCTGCCCGAGATGCACCTGCACGCCTTCTCGCCCGAGGAGATTCTCTACGGCTCCACGCGCTCCGGCCTGCCCATCCCGGAATACCTGGCCGAGCTGAGGCAGGCCGGCCTCGGCACCCTGCCCGGCACCTCGGCCGAGGTGCTCGACCAGGACATCCGCGACGTCATCGCGCGCGGCCGGATCACCGTGAAGCAGTGGATCGAGGTCATCACCTCCGCCCACGCCCAGGGCATCCGCACCACCTCGACGATCATGTACGGCCACGTCGAGCAGCCGAAGCACTGGCTCCGCCACATGGACCTGCTGCGCAGCATCCAGAAGGAGACGGGCGGCTTCACCGAGTTCGTGCCCCTGTCCCTGATCCACCAGGAGGCGCCCATGTATCGCCGCGGCCTAGTGCCGGGCGTGAGGCAGGGTGCCACTGGCCTCGAGGTGATCCGTATGCACGCGGTGGCCCGGCTCTTCCTGGGCCCGCTCTTCCGCAACATCCAGTGCTCCTGGGTGAAGGAAGGGCCGAAGCTCGCCCAGGTCCTGCTCGCGGCCGGCGCCAACGACATGGGAGGCACCCTGATCAATGAATCGATCTCCACCTCCGCCGGGGCCTCGTACGGCCAGCTCGTCCCCCCCGCGGAGCTGCGCCGCCTCATCCGCGACGCCGGGCGTGTTCCGGCCCAGCGCAGCACCACGTACGACGTTCTCCGGGTCTACGAGCTGGAGACCGAGGCCGAGGACTCCCCGCTCGATCACGTGGACAACGCCGAGCAGCGCTTCGGCTCCTACCGGACGCTGGCGGCTTCCGGGCAGTTCCGCTTTCTTCATCCCACGCGAGCCCAGGACCGGTGAGCACGTGGCCCGCATAATCCCTAGTTGAGCGCACGGGCCGGCTTGTGTAGGATTGGGCCTTGGTTTCACGCGGGACGTGACGTTTCCAAGCGGTTGACCTAACGGCTTCGGCCGTTCACTCTCACACCCAGCACATGGAGGAATGCACATGGCGAAATCGATGACGAAGTCCGCCATCATCTCTCACCTGGCCCAGAAGACGGAGCTCACCAAGAAGCAGATCAACGACGTGATGGACCAGCTCCTCTCGCTGGCGACCAAGGAAGCGAAGAACGTGTTCGTCCTGCCGAACTTCGGCCGCCTGGTGCTAGCCAACCGCAAGGCGCGGATGGGGCGCAACCCGCAGACCGGTGAGCCCATCAAGATTCCCGCCAAGCGCGTGGTGAAGTTCCGGCTCGCGAAGTCGCTCAAGGACTCGGTGCTTGGGAAGAAGTAACACGAGCGCCGCGCTCGCGTACCGGCCGCTCACCGCGCCCTGGGAAACGGCCCTCGAGTTGCTCCGGTTCGCCGGCGCGTGGGCTCCAGCGGCGGCCGACGTTCTCGCCGGCTGGGGCGCGTGGGACGACGCGCGCCTCGTCGGCGCGCTCCTGATGGAGCGGGCAGGCCCTGCGGCGATGCTCCACGGCCCCGTGGTCGTGGCCCCGGTCGGCATGCCCGCCGAGGACGTCCTGGGGGTGGCGGGCGAGCTCACCGCGCAAGCCCTGACCCACGCCGGCACCGCCGGCATCGAAACCGTCTTCGCGCGACCCCAGAGCCTCGATCGGGTCTGGGTTCGCGCCGGCTTCATCCCCCTGCCGGAAGCGGAGCTGCCCCACGCGCTCCGCGGCCGGCCGGGGCTCGGACTCTTCGGCTGGCGGGGAGGCACCGCGCTCTGGAGCGGTCGCGGCGGCGCCCGCTCCGCTCTCGCCCGCGGCGAACACTAGCGCTCGGGATCGGCATGCACATCACCGCGCTTGCTGGCGGCACCGGTGCCGCCAAGCTGCTCCGCGGCCTCGCGCGGCTCATCGATCCCCGCGACCTCACCGTCATTGTCAACACCGGCGACGACGCCGAGATCTGGGGCTTGCACATCTCGCCCGACCTCGACACGATCTGCTACACCCTGGGCGGGGTCATCGACGAGCGCAAGGGCTGGGGCCTCTCCGATGAGACGTTCCACACCCTCGATCAAATCGCCCGCTTCGGCGAGCCCGTCTGGTTCAACCTGGGCGATCGCGACCTCGCGACTCATCTCCACCGCACACGCCTGCTCCGCGAGGGCCGCACACTGAGCGACGTCACCCACGCCATCGCGGGGGCGCTGGGAGTGGGCGCCTGCGTCCTGCCGATGTCCGACCAGCCGGTCCGCACTCGGATCCTCGGCCCAGACGGGTGGCTCGCCTTCCAGGAGTACTTCGTCCGCGACAAAGCACAGGTCGACGTCCACGCGGTGGACTACACGGGCGCGGCGGGCGCCCGTCCCGCGCCTGGCGTGGTGGAAGCCATCGCCGCCGCCGACGCGGTGCTCGTCTGTCCGTCGAACCCGATCACCTCCGTGGGCCCGATCCTCGCCGTCCCGGGCCTCGTGGACGCGCTGCGAGCGACCGAGGCCACGGTCGCCGCGGTGAGCCCGATCGTCGGTGGCGACGCGGTGTCCGGCCCCGCCGGCCGCCTGATGGCCTCCGCCGGGCTCCCGGTCTCCGCGGTCGGTGTGGCGGCGGCCTACTCGGGTTGGCTGGACCTCCTGGTCCTCGACGAGCAGGATCGCGCCCTCACCGCCGAGATCGAGCTGCTCGGCGTTCGCGCGGTCCCCGCGCCCACCCTCATGTCGAGCCGCGAGGCCGAGATACAGCTGGCCCGCCGGGTGCTCGACGCGCTCGGGCGCACATGACCTCCCCGCTCGTCGCGGCCATCCCGGTCAAGGATCTGGTCAACGCCAAGCAGCGACTGGTCCCGGCCCTGTCCCCGCCGGAGCGCCGCGAGCTGGCGCGCGCGATGCTGGAGGACGTGCTCGACGCGATGATCATCGCCCTGCCCGGGGTGGTGATCGTGGTCACCACTGATGACGAGGTGCAGGCCCTCGCGCGCGCCCGAGGGGTGGACTGCTGGATCGAGAGCGCCAACCGGGGACACACCGCCGCCGTCGCATTCGCTCAGCGGGAAGCCACGGCCCGCGGCGCGGCGCGCTTCCTGACGATTCCCGGCGACGTGCCCTGCGTGACGCCGGAGGAGGTCGCGACCCTTTGCCGTGCGCTCGACGGCCCCGGGGTGGTGCTCGTGCCGTCGCGATCGGGCCACGGCACCAATGCCGCACTCCTCGAGCCGCCCGGCGCAATGGCCCTCACGTTCGGCGAGCCGTCCTTCGAGAACCATCTGGCCGCGGCCCGGACCGCGGGCCTGAGCCCGCGCGTCGTCCGGCTGTCCGGCATCGGCCTGGATGTCGACGCCCCCGACGATCTGCCCGCGCTGCTCGAGCGCGGGGCCGCCACGCGCAGCGCCCGACTGCTGCGCGGCTTCCCGTCGGCCGCACGCTTCGCGGCCGCCCGCTAGCCGTGCCGGTCCGTTACGAGGTGATCGGCGTCGAGGGCTTGCCCGAGATCCGCCTGGGCCACGATCTGGCGCCCCTCATCGTCGAGGCGGCACGCGGTCAGGGCACCGCGATCCAGGACCACGATCTGCTCGTGATCAGCCAGAAGATCATCTCCAAGACCGAGGGTCGCATCGTGCATCTCTCCGCGGTCACGGTCTCGCCCAACGCCCGGGTGGTGGCGGAGGAGATCGGCCGCGACCCTCGGCTCGTCGAGGTGATCCTGAGCGAGAGCCGGCGGATCGTTCGCAAGGACAAGGGCGTGCTGATCGTCGAGACGCATCACGGCTGGGTCTGCGCGAACGCGGGCGTCGACCAGTCCAACGTCGACGCCGACACCGCGTGCCTGCTGCCGGAGGACTCGGACCGCTCCGCGACCCAGTTGCGTGAGCGCCTGCGGGCGCTCACCGGTCTCGACCTCGCCATCATCGTGGCCGACACCTTCGGCCGGCCATGGCGAGAGGGGCTCGTCAACGTGGCGGTGGGCCTCTCTGGCTTCGAGCCGATCATCAGCTATCTCGGCCAGGAAGACCCGGCCGGGCACGTGCTGCAGGCCACCATCCTGGCCCTGGCCGACGAGCTCGCGAGCGCGGCCGAGCCGGTGATGGGCAAGCTCGACCGGGTCCCGGTCGCCATCATTCGCGGTCTGTCGTGGGCGCGCGGCGAGGGCTCGAGTCGCGCCCTCATGCGCGACCCGAGCCGCGATCTGTTTCGATAACCATCTCGTAAGTGGGCCAGCGAGGAGAGGGCATGCGGATCGGCATCGTGGGAGGCACCGGCAAGGAAGGGGTGGGGCTGGGCCTGAGGTGGGTGCAGGCCGGACACGACGTGATCATCGGCTCGCGCGATCCGGAGCGCGCCCGCGCGAAGGCGGCGGAGCTGGCCTCGGCCGCGCCGGGGCGCCGGATCGAGGGCATGTCCAACCGCGACGCGGCCGCGGCCGCCGAGGTCGTGGTGCTGACGGTGCCGGCCACCGGGCTGCAGGCCACGCTGCCCGAGCTCCGCGAGGCCTGCCGAGGCAAGATCGTGGTGAGCACGGTCGTGCCGCTGACCTTCGGCGGTCCCCGCCTCTTCACCCCGCCCCCGGCCGGCTCGGCGGCCGAGGAGGCGCAGGAGATCCTCGGTCCGGAGGCGCGGGTCGTCGCCGCCTTCCATCACATCGCGGCCCACGAGCTCTCGGCGGGCGACCACCCGATCGAGTGCGACCTGCTCCTCTGCGGGGCCGACGCGGAGGGCAAGAAGCTGGTCGCCGCGCTGGGCACGTCGATGGGCCTGCGGCCGGTCGACGTGGGCGGGCTCGCCAATGCGGGGCCCGTCGAGGGCATCACCGCGATCCTGGCCACGATCAACCGCCGCTACAAGCTGAAGAACTCCGGCATCAAGATCACCGGGCTGCCCTGACGAGAGGACGCGCCATGACCGAAGTCCCCGTCACCCTCAGCGTCGACGTCCTGACGGGATCGGCATGGTCGCGGTCCGTAACTCGAACCATTTCGGGGCGTGCGCCAACTACTCCATGATGGCTCTCGATCGCGGGATGATCGGCTTCGCGGTGACCAACTCCCCGTTCGTGGCCATGGTCCCCACGTTCGCCAAGAAGCCCATGATGGGGACGAACCCCTTGAGCCTGGCCGCACCGGCCGCCCGCCACGCCCCCTTCGTCCTCGACATGGCCACCACCACCGTCGCGGTGGGCAAGCTCACGATCGCCTCGCGCTGGAACAAGCCGATCCCAGAGGGCTGGGGCCTGAACGACAAGGGCGCGCCCACCACGGACGCCCGGGAGGTGCTGGCCTCGCGGATGCTCTCCCCGCTCGGGGGCACCCGCGAGCTCGGTAGCCACAAGGGCTACGGACTCGGAGTGATGGTGGACATCCTGTCCGGCGTGCTCTCCGGTGGCGTCTACGGCAACCTGATCGATCGCGCCGGCGGGCGCGAGCGCAAGTAGACGAACACGGGCCACTGCTTCGCGGCCATCGACATCAAGCGCTTCCGGCCGCTCGAGGCATTCACCGCCGCGATGGACGACATGCTGCAGGCCCTCAACGACACCCCGCGGGCCGACGGGCAGGAGCGCGTCTACACCGCGGGCGAGCCCGAGGCCACGACCGAGCGCGAGCGCCGGACCCACGGCATCCCGGTGGCCCCTGCGCTGGTGCGCCAGTGCAACGACATCGCACGCGACCTGGGGGTCAGGCCCCTAGCCTGAGATCGGCGAGCACGCGCTCGAGATCGCCCAGGTCTTCGAAGAAGTGATCGGGGCGTTCGGCCAGCAGCAGCTCCCGCGGATACTGCCCGGTGGCCACCGCGACCGCCACCGCACCGAAGGCGCGCGCGCAGTCGACGTCGTGGGGCGTGTCGCCGATCACGATCACGTCCTCGGGCGAGAACGCGTGGCCGAGTAGCGCGTGCGCGCGTCGCGCCGCGAGTGACGGCAGCCGTCGGCGATCCATGTGGTCGGAGCCGTAGGCCCCGACCTGAAAGCGCGGCCAGAGCCCGGTGGGCTGGAGCTTGATCCGCGCGCCCTCCTCGATGTTGCCGGTCACCAGACCGAGCGTCACATCGGAGGCTCGGTCGAGGCGCTCGACGAGGGCGGTCACTCCGGGAAGCGTGACCACGTGGCGGCCGTCGCCGATCTCGGCAGTGAGCCCGCCCACGTAGGCCTCGAAGAAGTCGTCGAGGCGCTCCCGGACCCGCGTCGCTTCCCACCCCTCCGCGGTCATCACGTCGTGGACGATCCGCGTGTCGGTCCGCCCCCGTAGGTCGTACTGGTCGATCCCGCCCGCGGTGCCGAACACGCGCTCGAAGGCGACCCGCATCGCGCGGCGACCCGCTCCGCGCGAGGTGATCAGGGTGCCGTCGATGTCGAACAGGACGAGCTTCACCGGACGGGGCGGGCTACGTGTGGAGCGGAGCCGCGAGCGCTCGAAGCCTCGCGACGATCGGAGGCAGCCGCGCCAGCACCGCCTCCACGTCGCTCGCGGTGTTCCAGCGGCCGAGCGTGAAGCAGAGCGAGCCCTCCGCCTCCTCCTGGCTGCAGCCGATGGCCCGGAGCACGTGCGACGTCACCTGGGTGAGCGAGGCGCAGGCGGAGCCGGTCGACGCGGCCACGCCCGCCAGATCCAGATCGAGCAGCACGCTGTCGGCCTTCACGCCGCGAGCCACCAGGCTCAGGTGATGCGGCAAGCGCGCCTCGCGTGAGCCGGTCACCCGGCAGTCCGGGATCGCCTCAAGCAGACCGGCCATCAGGCGATCGCGCAGGATCGCGAGGCGCCCCGCCTCGTGATGGGCACCTTCCACGCGCATCAGCTCAGCGGCGACGCCGAAGCCAACCGTACCCGGCAGATTCTCGGTCCCCGAGCGGTAGCCGCCTTCCTGGCCTCCTCCCAGCATCTGCGGGTGGATGCGCACGCCCGGCCGCACCCACAGTGCGCCGCTGCCCGGGGGGCCGTACACGTCGTTGCCGGAGACCGTGAGCAGGTCGATTGCCATCGCCTCCACGTTCAGGGGCACCCGGCCGAGGGCCCCCACCCCGTCCACGTGGAGGGGAACACCGTACGCGCGCGTCACACGCCCGATCTCCTTGAGCGGCTGTACGGTGCCGATCTCGGGATTCGCGGCGGCGATGGATACCAGCGCGGTATCGGCGGTGAGGGCCGACCGGAGCGTGCCTGGATCGACGCGCCCGTCTCGATCCACCGGCAGGAACGTGAGCGCCACCCCGGCCTTTTCCAGGTCGCGGCAGGCGTTGATCACCGAGATGTGCTCGATGGCCGACACCACCACCCGTGCCGGTCCGGTGCGCGCCCGGAGCACCACGCCCTTGATGGCCAGGTTGTTGGCCTCGGTGGCGCCGGAGGTGAAGATGATCCCGACCGGAGCGCCGCCGCAGAGCCGCGCGACCTTGACCCGGGCCGCGTCGAGCGACTCGCGCGCCTCCGCGCCGAGAGCGTGCCGGGCCGATGGGTTGCCGATCCCGGCTTCCAGGAACGGCCGCATGACGGCCAGCACCCGCGGATCGACCGGCGCGAAGCCCGCGTAGTCGAGATAGACTCGCTCGGGCTCGACCACGTCGGGCTCCACCACTCCTACCGTGTCTTCCGGACGACGAAGCAGTAGACCGCTCCGGACCGGGTGACCTGCAGCAGCTCGTGACCCGTGTTCTGGGCCCAGCTCCGCATGTCGGGGTCGGAGGCGGGGTCGTCGGAGAGCATCTCGAGCACCTGGCCCACCGCCATCTGGCTCACCGCCTCCCGTGTCTTCACGATCGGCATGGGGCAGAACAGGCCAGTGCAGTCAATCTCCCTGTCAGCATTGAAGAGTTTGGACTCCTGGGCCATGAGAAGCTACCGTACCTCAGCGCTCGTCGCCCCGTCAAGGAAGGGGCCGCCCGGAAATTCTCACGTCACGAGGAGCCACAGGGCGATTATCCTTGTGACTACCAAGCCATGGCCAAGCGTGTGAGGCCGCGCGAGACTCCAGCCGCCCGCCGTATCAAGCGAAAGATCCTGGTCGCGATCGCGCTCACCGCCTTCCTGCCCATGATGGTGGTGGCCTATCTCCTGTACTCCTACGCGTTGCCGCTGCTGGACCCCCGCATCCAGGAGCGCGACCTGCCCTGGATGGTCGTCATGCTGGGTGGAACCGGGCTCCTGATGGCCGCGGGAAGCTTCATGCTCTGGGACCTCGCCAACTCCGTGGTTCGCCACAGCGACGCGGTGGCCAACGCCACCGCCGCGCGCCGCCCCTCGGCGGCGGCGGGCGCTCCCCCCATCCCCGCCGCGAGCCCGGAGACGGCGGCGGTGCAGGAGTACGTGCAGCAGAGCGATGAGGTCGACTCGCTGATGCAGTCCTTCTCGCGAATGCTGGTGACCATCGAGCAGCAGGCCGCCGACGTGAACGAGTACGCCCGGCGACTGGACACCGCGTACAAGGAGCTCGAGTCGACCAGCGCCCAGCTCAAGGAGTTCTCGTTCAAGGACGAGGTCACGGGTCTCTACAACCGGCGCTTCTTCTCGATCCGGCTCGAGGAAGAAGTCTCGCGCTACCGGCGCTTCAACCACCCGGTGTCGGTGGTCCTGCTCGACCTCGACGGCTTCAAGGCGGTCAACGACGAGCTCGGGCACGCGGCGGGCGACGAGACCCTGCGGGCCATGGCCGACATCCTGCTCAAGCAGTCGCGCGGGATCAACGTCATCTGCCGCTACGGCGGCGACGAGTTCGCGGTGCTGCTGGTCGAGACCTCCAAGAGCGGAGCGCGCCTGTACGCCGACCGTATCCGCTACGTGCTCTCCACCTGGACCTTCTCGCACGGCCGGCGGGTCACCGCCAGCTTCGGCATCGCCTCCTTGCCCGAGGACGTGGCGCCGGCGGCCGACGAGCTGATCCGCGCCGCCGACGAGGCGCTCTACGCGGCCAAGCGCGCGGGCAAGAACCGCGTCTCTGTGCACGAGGATATCGGGACGAGCCCCACCGGTCGGCCGGGAGCGTAGGCGGCCTGGACGCCCTGCTCTCGGCCCGGCGCGTGTTGATCGTCGACGACGAGCGCGACATCCGCACCACCTTGCACGCGGTCTTCGGCTCGGCGGGCTACGAGTGTCGCACGGCCACGAACGGGCGCGAGGCGGCCCGACTCTTCGAGACCGAGCGGTCGCCGCTCACCATCACCGACCTCAAGATGCCGGTGATGGACGGCCTGCAGCTCCTCCAGCACCTCAAGGCCCGCGACGCCGACGCCGCCGTCATCATGCTCACCGGGGCCTCCGACGTGCGCACCGCGGTCGAGAGCCTCAAGCAGGGGGCGAGCGACTTCATCCTCAAGCCGGTCAACCTCGACCAGGTTCTCCTCGCCGCCGAGCGAGCCCTGGAGCGCCGCCAGCTCCTGATGGAGCGCCGCGAGCACCAGACACTCCTGGAATCCCGGGTCGCAGACGCCACCCGCGATCTCGCGGCCGCGCTCGACGAGCTCAAGCAGACCTACCAGGCCACCCTGGAGGCGCTCGGCTCCGCCCTGGCCACCCGCGAGGTGGGCACCGAGCTGCACTCGCGCCGCGTCCACGCCTACTCGATCACCCTCGCCCGGGCGCACGGGCTGCAGGAGCGCGAGATCGACGCCCTCGGGCGCGGGGTGCTACTGCACGACATCGGGAAGATCGGCATCTCCGACAGCATCCTGCTCAAACCCGGCCCGCTCGACCCCGACGAGTGGAAGATCATGCGGAGTCATCCCGAGTTCGGGCGACAGATCCTCGAGCGGATCCCCTTCCTGCGGGATGCGATCCCGGTCGTGTACCACCACCACGAACGCTGGGACGGGACCGGTTATCCTCTGGGCCTGGCCGGTGAGGCCATCCCGCTTGGTGCCCGGATCTTCGCGCTGGCGGACGCCTTCGATGCGATGACCTTCGACCGTCCCTACTCGAAGGCCATCTCGATGGAGGTGGCCCGGGAGCGGATCCGGGAGGCGGCGGGCACCCACTTCGACCCGCAGGTGGTGGCCACGTTCATCGCCATGCCGCTCGAGGTCTTCCAGCAAGCACGGGCCCGCTCGCTCGACCGTCCCGCATCCTGACCGCTCCGCCCCCGACCCGCCCTCCCTGACCGAAGCCCATTGGACATCCTGCGGGTGATCGAGAGGTATCGAGACTGGACGGACGGCCTGCGGAAGGCTGCGCGGCTGCCCGAGGCCGAGAAGCTGCGGGCGCAGGAAGGCCACGTGCTCCGAGCTGGCCAGGGTCGTCAGATCGAGGCGCTCAGGCCGGCCCCGACAGGTGGTACTTCTCGACCGCGTAGGCCTTCTGCTTGAACTTCTGGACCTTCCCGGAACCGGTGAGCGGGAACCGGTCGACGATCTCGACGTACTTCGGCACCTTGAAGTTGGCGATCTTGCCGCGGGCGAAGGCCACGATCTCCTCGGGCCGCAGCGAAGCGCCGTCCTTCGCGATCACGAAGGCCATGACCGCCTCCCCCATGATCGGGTCGGGCACGCCCACGATCGAGACGTCGAGCACCTTCGGGTGCCGAAGAAAGAAGTCCTCGATCTCGGCCGGATAGGTGTTGAAGCCGCCGACGATGATCATGTCCGTGAGGCGCCCGGTGATGCGCACGTAGCCGTCCGCGTCCTTCACCGCCATGTCGCCGGTGTGGAGCCACCCGTCGCGGATCTTGTCGGCGGTCGCCTGCGGCTTCCGGTAATAACCGAGCATCAGCGTGGGGCCCTTGATGCAGAGCTCGCCCTCCTCCCCGGCCGGCAGCTCCCGCCCGGTGGCCGGGTCGACCACCCGATCCTCGATCTCGGAGGTCCGGAGCCCCACCGTGGACACACGCTTCTCGACCGGATCGCCCGAGCGCGTCCAGTGGGTGCCGCCGGTGGCCTCGGTGAGGCCGTAGACCACCAGCGCATCCATGCCGAGCCCACGCTCGGGGTCGATGATCTTCCGCATGATCTCGACCGGCACCGGAGCGGCTCCGATCGAGCCGGTCCGCAGCGAGCGCAGGTCGTGCCGGCCGAAGGCCGGGTGGCCGAGCACGGTGATGAACATGGTCGGCACGCCCGAGAAGACCGTGACCCGCTCCGCCTCGATGAGGCGCATCGCCTCGAGCGGGTCGAAGATGTCCATCACCACCTGCGTCGAGCCCACCAGGCAGTTGGCCGCGACCCCGCCCATGGACCCGAAGATGTGGAAGTAGGGCACCGGCACCAGGTAGCGGTCGGCCGAGGTCCAGCCGTGCAGGTCCGTGTAGACGCGGCACTTGAAGTACATGTTGCCGTGCGAGAGCAGGCATCCCTTGGGCTCGCCGGTGGTGCCCGAGGTGTACAGCATCTCGACCGGATCCTCGGGCTGGATCGCGATGCCGTCGAGCCGCCCCGTGGAGTCCCCGTGACCCGTGCGCTCGACCTCCTCGAATCCGATCGCGTCCGGCGGCCGCCGCGCGCCGAGCACGATCACGTGGCGCAGCATGGGGAAGGCGCCCCGGTCCCCGTCGGGACACAGCTCCTGGAGGATCCCCAGATAGTCGACCGCGGCCGCCGCGAAGCGATCCACCATGATCAGCGCCTTGGCGTCGGACTGGCGCAGGAGGTAGTCGATCTCGAGCGCCTTGTAGCGGCTGTTGCACGTGACGGTCACCGCGCCGATCTTCGCGATGCCCAGGTTCGCGACATTCCACTCCACGCAGTTCGGCATCCACAGGACCACGTGATCGCCGCGCCCGAGGCCGAGCGCGAGTAGACCCCGGGCGAAGTCGTCGGCGCGGCGCTTGAGCTGGGCGTAGGTGACACGCTCGCCCTTGAAGACGATCGCCTCTTGGTCGGGGAACCGCGCGGCGGCCCGGTCCACCATCTGGCCGAGGGTGAGGGCGGGCCCGAGATCCGTCATTGGACGGACGTGGTCTCGATGTGCTCCAGGAGCTGGCGCACGCGTGACGCCGCCACCGCCAGATCCTCGGCCACGATGCCGTCCGCCCGGGCGCGCCGGATGTGCTCGAGCACGCGCTGCGCCTGCTCCAGGGCGGCCGCGCGGTCTCCCTCGCCGCGTAGCTGCGGGATCAGCTCGAGGCTCTGACCCGCCATGTCCTCCAGCGTGCGCACCAGCAGGTCCCGCGCGAGCCGTGGGCGGCGCTCGTCGATGGCGGGCACCGACAGGGCCTGGAACAGCGTCTCGACCGCGGCTTCGAAGTCCCCCGCGCGCCAGCGACGAAGGCCGAGCCGCGTATGGCCGCGCCAGAGGCGCCGCCCAATCTTCTGCCGGGACCCGGCGGCCAGATTGGCGGCCGGGGCAGACTCGAGGATCAGGCGGGTCGTCTCCATCGCCGCGCTGAGGGCGGTCTCGTCGCCGGCTCCTCGGCGCAGCGCCCGGCGTAGCCGCCACAGGTCGCGCGCGATCGCGGTCGAGCAGACCTCGAGCAGGAACTCCGCGCCGTCGACCGTCACGGCGCCAGCGGCCAGCGCCGGGTCGATGAGTGCCCGGGCCTCGCCGAACTCCCGCCGACGGATGTGCCCGGCCATGCGCTCGCGCCAGGCCAGGGCCTCCGCATCCGGCGCACGCGGGCGTGTGGGCGGGGCCACGACCTCGGCCGCGCGCGTGACGAGATCGCCCGGGCCGGACGCCGGCGCCGGCCCGGGCGCCGGGTGGCGCGCCAGTGACGGCCTCGACGGCCTCGCCGCGCCGGGCTCCGTCGTCGGACGCGACGGCACGGACCGGGCCAGCCGGCGCCGGCGTGCACGGCGCCGCGCCCTCTGTTCGCCCTCCAGGGTCTGAGCCAGCCCGAGGAACAGCAGGGCGACGGCGACCAGCCCCACGACCGCGAGGAGGGCCTCCTCGACCGTCACGCCGCCCCTCCACCAGAAATATCCAGACAATCCACGATCATACGGGTCACCCTACCACGCTCGCACCGCTTTCCACGACCATTTGGCAGGGGGTTTCCACTTCACGCAGTGCGGCAGTATGATGGCGATACCGTCAGCGACTACTTCCGCGGGCTCGAGGAGAACAGATGCGTCGTGTCGCCGTGATCGGGGTGGGCGTCACCAAGTTTGGCAAGCACGATCGGACCAGCGCCGAGCTGTTCGCGGAGGCCGCGGCCGACGCGATCACGGATGCCGAGATCGCGCCGGCCGCGATCCAGGCGCTCTACTTCGGCAACGTTACCGGCGGCGAGACGGAGCGACAGCTACACATGGCGCCCCTGGCCGCCACGCTGCTCGGGCTGCCGACGGTTCCCACCACCCGGTTCGAGAACGCGTGTGCGACCAGCCACGTGGCCTTCCGGCACGCGATGATGGAAATAGCGAGCGGTGTCTCAGATGTCATCCTGGTCGGTGGCGCCGAGCGGGTCCTGAACGTCCCCACCGAATCCGCCACCGAGTTCTTCGCCTACTGCTCCGATGCCTCCCTCGAGCAGCCGGCCGGCCTGACCTTTCCGGGGGTCTTTGCGCTGATCGCGCGGGCCCATATGGACAAGTACGGCACCACCGAGGAGCAGATGGCTCACGTGGCCGTGAAGAATCATCGCCACGGCACGCTGAACCCGAAGGCCCAGTTCCGGAAGGAGATCACGCTCGACACGGTGCTCAAGAGCGCCTACGTGGCCGACCCGTTGAAGCTCTTCGATTGCTGCCCCTTCACCGACGGCGGCGCCGCTATCGTGCTCGCCTCAGAGGAGGTAGCCCGCCGCCACCGCCGCCCGATCTGGGTGCTCGGCACGCACGCGGCCACCGACACCATGTTCGTGCACGAGAAACGCGACCTCGCCCGGATCCCCGCCACCGAGCGCGCCGCCCAGGGCGCCTACCGCCAGGCCGGCAAGACCCCAGCGGACGTCAACGTGGTGGAGCTCCACGACTGCTTCACGATCGCCGAGATCGTGGCGACCGAGGGCCTCGGCTTCTTCGAGCCCGGCACCGGCGGCCGAGCCGCGGAGAAGGGCTGGACCAGCCTCGGCGGCAAGCTCCCGGTGAACCCCTCGGGCGGGCTCAAGGCCAAGGGCCATCCGATCGGCGCCACCGGCGCCGCCCAGATCGCCGAGATCGTGACCCAGCTGCGCGGGGAAGCAGGGCCCCGCCAGGTCGACGGCGCCTCCACCGGCCTCACCCATACCCTCGGCGGTAACGCCGCCACCGTGGTCGTGAGCCTCTTCGGCCGTGGCTGAGCCCGTGATCAACCTGAAGGGCTTCTTCGACGAGGCGCGCGCCGGGCGACTCACCGGCATCCGCTGCGGACGCTGCGGCGCGCTGGCGATTCCGCCGAAGGAGTTCTGCGAGCAATGCCAGCACCGCGAATGGCAGCCCGTGCCCCTGGGGGGTACCGGGACCATCGTGTCGCACACCGTGATCCGGGTGGCGCCGCGGGGGCGCGGTGGAGAGGTCCCCTACGCCGTCGCGGTCGTGAGACTCGACGAGGGCGTCTCCCTCCTCGGGCGCGTCGTCGACATCCCGTTCGAGGCCTTGACGAGCGGGCTCCCGGTCCGCTTCCGTCCGATCGAGCTCGAGCAGCAGACTCTCATCGGCTTCGGTCCCGCCTGATCCCGGTCCGGACGCCGCGCGCGAACGCGCGCACGTCCTCCAGGTCCCGCGTCACCCGCGGGGCTCGCCGGTGAGCCCGATCTTGATCCGCCGATTGTGCCGGCCCTTGTTGTCGATCTTGAGGATCCGCACCGCCCGCGACTGCCCGGTGGACGCCAGATGCGTCCCGCCGCAGGCCTGACGGTCGAGCCCGACGATCTCGACCAGGCGGATCGTCCCGTCCTCCGCGGGCGGTGGCGCCACCGAGCGGTTGCGCACGAGCCCGCGCTCGGCCAGGACTTCTGCCGCGCCCACATAGGCGTACCGCACCGGCAGGTCCTGCCGGATGGCCTCGTTGATCTCGGGCTCGAGCGCACGCAGCCGCTCGTTGTCGGCGTCGGGGAGATCGAAGTCCATGCGCGCGGTGCCGTCCTCGTTCAACTGGGCTCCGGTGACCAGCGCGCCCTGGAACTGCCGGAACACGAGGGCGTTCAGGACGTGGGTATCGGTATGTAGCTGCGCCATCATCGAGCGGAAGTCTGCGTCCACCAGCGCCTCGACTACGCCCTGCATCTCGACCGGCTCCCCCAGCAGGTGCCAGTGCTGGCTACCCGCGGCCTCGATCCCGGTTACCCGCACCTCGCCGCCGCTCCAGCGCAAGACTCCGCGGTCCGCGAGCTGGCCGCCGCCGCCGGGGTGGAACGGACTCTGCTCGAGTAGGACGGCCCCCGGCCGCGCGTCGACCACGCGGGTCTCGAGGAGGAGGACGTCGGGATATTCGTGGCAGTAGTAGCGTGACATTGAGACTCCTCGGAGCGCCGATCGCTATCCGATGGCGAAGTGGGCTTCGGTGGTCTGCCCGGTGCGACCGTTGATGGGCAGGATGTCCTGCGGGCACGCGGAAAACGCGATCACCAGGTCCATCTCCGCGCGGAGGGTCACGTAGCTTCCCGGGGTGGACAGGGGCCCGGCCCAGGCGAGCGCGCCGTCCGGCGTCCACGGGATGTTCATGAACAGGTTGAGCGGCGACGGGGTCGCCGGGACCGCGAGGCCCAGCGCGGCAAGGCCCGCGTGCAAGTTGTCGCGGCAGTTGTCGTGGTGGCCCTCGACCCCGAGCAGGCGATAGCGCGGACCGTCGCAGGCGGCCATGAGCGTGTCGTGAGCCCCGCCCGAGGTGTCCTCCACCAGCGTCAGGATGGGACGGCGCTGGTTCGTGAGGAACGTGTCGCCGAGAGCCGCCCGTAGCTTCATGAACCACGCGCGGCTGCACTCCATCGACATCCACTCGCTCACGTCACCCGCGCTGAATGCCCAGGTGTCTACCACCTGTGCGCCGTGCGTGTTGATCACCTTGACGCGCTGGCCCTTCCCCACCCGCGAGGCCACGCCCTGCCGGGCCGGGATCGTGAGGATCCGCGTGGTCGTCATGAGTGTTCTCCTGGCCTCCTCGCGCTAGCCGCGTCGAAAGCCGTGGTCTCTGCCATAGTCCCAGGGGCCGGGTGGTCCCCAGCCCGCGAGAAGTCGCCTCGCTTCGCCGGGACGTGGGCGCGGTGCAGCTGCTCGGTGCGAGCGGCCCAGAAGCGCTCGCGCGGGTTACCGAGACCCCAGACATTGAAGTCGGCGACCCGCGGCCCCTCCACGGCGACGATGCGAAAGAGCTGGCCGGCTCGCACCGGCCACGCGCGGCCCGAGCGCATCGGGCCCACGAGCTGCTCGACGAGGCGCCGGGAGCGCATCTCCCCGGCCAGGCGGTCGTAGAACGTCCGATCGACCACGATCGGCGAGCCCGGCTTCGGTTCGCAGATGACGCGCGGCTCTGGCATATTGCTCCCCTGGGTGGTCCACAGGATAGCGCAGGACGCCGCGCAAGAAACCCCTTGACAGCCGCCGCTCGAATCCCCAGCATCCGGCCAGGCTCGAGGCTGATCGATGGCCGTTGCTCACGTCGTAGCCATGCGGAAGGGGGGACGTCATGCGTGGATGGATGAGGCTCGGAATCCTCTGCGGAGCAGTGCTCGCCCTGGTGGCCACGAACCCGATGGACGCGACCGCTCAGCAGTGTCCGAAAGGCAAGCTCCGCATCTACACCTCCTGGCCGATGCAGGGCGCCATGATCCCGGAAGGGACCGGCATGAAGAACGGCGTGGACATGGCCATCGCCGAGGTGGGCGGCGTCGTCGCCGGGTATTGCCTAGAGGTGGTCAACCTCGACGATGCTTCACCGCAGACCGGGAAATGGGACGGCGCCGTCGAGGCCGAGAACGCCAACAAGGCGGTAGCGGACCCGCTCGCCCTGCTCTACATCGGCACCTACAACTCCGGTGCGGCCAAGGTCTCGATCCCCATCAACAACCGCGCCCACATGGCCCAGATCACCCCGGCCAACACCTACCCGGGGCTCACCAAGAAGCAGGGCGCCGCGCCGGGCGAGCCGGAGATCTACCGCCCGCTCGGGTTCGTCAACTACTTCCGGCCGATCCCGGCCGACGACATCCAGGGCGCGGTCGGAGCCAAGTGGGCCAAGCGCCTCGGCGTGAAAAAGGTGTTCATCCTCAACGACCAGGAGCTCTACGGTAAGGGCATCGCCGACGTCTTCGAGGCCACCGCCAAGAAGATCGGGCTCGCGGTCGTCGCCAACGAGGGCATCGACTGGAAGCAGCCCGACCAGAAGCCGGTGCTGACCAAGGTGCGGGCCTCGGGCGCCGACCTGGTCTACCTGGGCGGCGTCATCGAGACCGGCGCGCAGGTCATCATCCGCCAGATGAAGGAAGTTGGCCTGGTGGCCCCGCGGGTCCGGTTCATGGGGCCGGACGGCCTCCTCGAGGAAGAGCTCCTGAAGGGCGCCACCTGCGAGGTCGCGATGGCCACCGAGATGCGGGTGACGTTCGCGGGGCTGCCTTTCGAGAAGATGAAGGGGGTCGGAGCCAAGACCTACGAGGAGTACAAGAAGAAGTTCGGGAAGGAGCCTACGTCGTACGCGCTCTACGCCGCCGAGGGCGGTCGAGTGGCGATCGACGCGATCAAGCGCGCCGCCCCGGAGCTCGATCGCGCCAAGGACATCACCGAGAAGCGCGAGGCGCTGCGCAAGGCCATCGCAACCACCAAGAACTTCGAGGGCATCAACGGCAAGTGGAGCTTCGACGCCAACGGCGACGTCGACTACGACACCATGTCCGGCTTCAAGGTCGTCAAGGCCGACTCGCCCATCGGTTGCAAGTTCCAGTTCGAGACCATCCTCGAATAGCGGAGATATCGCCGGCGCCGGCGTGATGCATGTGGTGGGGGGGCATGGGGGAGGAGCGGCGTCGCTCCCCCCCATTTAGAACGATCCGTGAACTGGCATGAGGTCCTGATACAGCAGACGGTCAATGGGGTCACCCGCGGGGCGGTCTTCGCGCTGATCGCCCTCGGCTACACGATGGTCTACGGGATCATCGGGTTGATCAACTTCGCCCACGGCGACGTCTTCATGCTGGGCCTGTTCATCTCGCTGAGCTACTTTGCCCTGCTCGGCATGACCACCACGCTCCACGGTTGGCAGCTCGTCGCGATACTGCCGCTGGTCTTCGTCGCGACCATGCTGACCACCGGCGCCATCAATGTGGCCATCGATCGCGTGGCGTACCGACCCCTCCGCCACGCCTTCCGGCTCGCACCCCTCATCACCGCGATCGGGGTCTCCTTCATGCTGGAGAACCTGGCCCTGATCTGGAAAGGGCCAGCCCCAATCGCCTACCCCGACCTGTTCCCCTCGGTGGATATCCTCCGCGAGTGGATCGGGATGGATTCGCTCCTCTTCATCACCACCAAGGACGTTCTGGTCCTCGTCACCACGGTTCCCCTGATGATCTCGCTGCAGTACTTCGTGACCCGAACTCGCTGGGGCAAGGCGATGCGGGCCACCGCGCAGGACAAGGAGACCGCCCTCGCGATGGGGATCGACGTCGAGAAGACGATCATCCTCACCTTCTTCATCGGGGGCGCTCTGGCCGGGGCGGCCGGCTTGATCCAGGGCCTCTACTACAACATCGGCATGTGGTGGATGGGCTACCAGGCTGGCCTGCGCGCCTTCACCGCGGCGGTGCTGGGTGGTATCGGCAGCATGCCCGGCGCGGCCCTGGGCGGCCTCGTGATCGGCTTCCTCTCCGCGTGGAGCGACCAGTACATCTCGGCGCGCTGGACCAACGCGCTGGTCTTCGCAATCCTGATCCTGGTCCTCGTCTTCCGGCCCCAGGGTCTTCTCGGCGAGCGAGTCCCGGACAAGGCGTGAGCGACGCGGGCCGCATGCGTCCCCTCCCCGCGGCTCTCCTGGTCACCGCGCTCATGACCTACCCGTTCGTCGACCGCTGGCTGCAGGCCCAGACCGTACACGCGGTCACCGACGCGATGATCTACGTCCTGCTCGCCCTCGGTCTCAACATCGTGGTCGGCTACGCGGGCCTGCTCGATCTGGGCTACGCCGCCTTCTTCGCCATCGGCGCCTACACCATGGGTCTGCTCAACTCTCCGGTGCTGGGCTCGCCCCTCTACGGACACGCGTGGAGCTTCTGGGTCATCATTTGGATCGCGGCCCTCGTGTCGGCCGGCCTGGGTGTGGTGATCGGGGCCCCGACCCTGCGCGTCCGCGGCGACTACCTGGCCATCATCACGCTCGCCTTCGGAGAGATCATCCCCGTCGCCATTCGCAACTTGGGCGACATCACGATCGACATCGGCGGCTGGCGCCCGGTCGAGCGGCTGAACCTGACGGGCGGCGAGAACGGGGTGAACCCGGTCGGCCGCCCCCACCTGCCCGGGATCAACTTCGACACCGACTTCATTCCCTGGTACTTCCTCATCCTGGTCATCGGCGCGGTCTCGCTCTGGGCCATGAACCGGATGCGGGACTCGCGGCTCGGCCGCGCCTGGATGGCGATCCGTGAGGACGAGACCGCCGCCGACTGCACCGGGGTGAACCCGATCAAGACCAAGCTCCTGGCCTTCGGGCTCGGGGCGTCATTCGCGGGCTTCGCCGGCTCCTTCTACGCGGCCAAGCTCCAGGCCATCACGCCGGGCGCCTTCGAGTTCAACGTCTCGATCATGCTGCTGTGCATGATCGTGCTCGGCGGCATGGGCAGTCTCAAGGGCGTGATCCTGGGCGGCATGCTGATCACGCTCTTCGACCGGATCCTCCTGGCCCAGATGACGTTCCTGATCCGTTGGATCGGCCGCTCGCTCGGAATCGCCGCTCTGGCCGGCGTTGACCTCACGCTCTGGCGCTGGTTCTTCTTCGGTCTCGGCCTGGTCGTCATCATGCTGATCCGGCCCGAGGGGCTCGTGGGCCGTCGCGTGCGCCTACCCGCGCCGGACGTCGACGAGCGCGAGGAAGCCCTGGCCCTCGTCACCACACCGCCCCCCGCGCGCGCGGACGCGATCCCGGGCTGGCTGCGTCGACCCGCCTCCCCCCACGCGCGGCCCGCCGATCGCCCGGCGCTAGACGTGCGCGGACTGACCCGGAGCTTCGGCGGCCTGGTGGCGGTCAGCGGCGTGGACCTGATCATCCCGCCTCGAGGCATCGTGGGGCTGATCGGTCCCAACGGTGCCGGCAAGACCACCTTCTTCAACCTGGTCACCGGCCTGCTCCGGGCCGACCGGGGTGAGATCCTGCTCGACGGCAGGAGCCTCGTCGGCCTCCGGCCCCACGCGATCGTCGGGCGTGGGATCGCGCGAACCTTCCAGTCGATCCGCCTCTTCCAGAACATGACCGTGCTCGACAACGTCCTCGTCGGCGAGCACTGCCGCCTGCACGCCTCGGTGGCCGGTGCAGTCTTCCGCCCGCCCGCGGTCGTCGCCGAGGAGGCCCGGGCGCGCGACCGGGCGCGCGAGATGCTCGCCTTCGTCGGACTCGACGCCATGGACGGAGAGCTCGCCAAGAACCTGTCCTACGGCGACCAGCGACGGCTCGAGATCGCGCGAGCGCTCGCCACCGAGCCGACGCTGCTCCTCCTCGACGAACCGACCGCCGGCATGAACCCACGCGAGACCGACGCCCTCACCGAGCTGATCGGCCTCCTGCGCGACCAGCTCGGCCTCGCGGTCCTGCTCATCGAGCACCACATGGAGGTCGTCATGGCGATCTCCGACCGCATCACCGTGCTCGACTACGGCACACGGATCGCGGAAGGCACCGCGGCCGAGATCCGGCGCGACCCGAGGGTGATCGAAGCCTATCTGGGCAAGGGCTACGAGCAGGAGCTGGTCCCGGGATGAGCGAGGCGCGATGACAGACGGGGCCGGGCTGCTCGAGCTCCACGACATCCACGCCTACTACGGCAACATCCGGGCGCTCAAGGGGGTGTCCCTCACCGTGGCCCGCGGGGAGATCGTCACCCTGATCGGGTCGAACGGCGCCGGAAAGACCACCACCCTGCGGACCGTGCTCGGGACGGTGCGGGCACTCCGGGGTGCCGTGAGCTTCGGTGGTCAGCGGATCGATCGGGTCCCTACCCACCGCATCGCCCGCCTAGGCATCGCTCAGTCTCCCGAGGGCCGCCGAATCTTCGCGCCGATGACCGTGCTCGAGAACCTCGAGCTCGGGGCCTTCTCGCGCGCCGACCGCGAGGAGATCCCCCACGACCTCGAGCGCGTGCTCGCGCTATTCCCGCGGCTGCGCGAGCGCCTGCAGCAGAAGGGCGGGACGCTCTCCGGCGGTGAGCAGCAGATGCTCGCCATGGGACGCGCCCTCATGGCCCGTCCGGAGATGCTGCTGCTGGACGAGCCCTCGATGGGCCTCTCACCGATCCTAGTGGAGACCATCTTCGACATCATCCGGGACATCAACCGACTCGGCACCACCATCCTGCTCGTCGAGCAGAACGCACGAATGGCGCTGCGGGTCGCGAACCGGGGCTACGTCATCCAGACCGGGCGCATCGTGCTTCAGGGCGCGGCCTCGGCCCTGCTCCACTCCGACGTGGTGCGCAAGGCGTACCTGGGCGAGAAGTAGCGAGCCGCTCATGGACCTCCAACCCTCTCCCCGCCAGCACGAGCTGATCGAGCTCGCCCGCCGACTCGCGCGCGAGCGCTTCGCCCCGCGCGCGGAACGCCACGACCGCGAGGCGTCCTTCCCGTTCGACGACTACGCCGATCTCCGGGCGGCCGGGCTTCTCGGCCTCTGCGTCCCCACGCGCTACGGCGGCCTCGGCGCCGACTACGAGACGTACTGCCTCGTCGCCGAGCAGCTCGCCCAGGGAAACGCCGCGACCTCCCTCACCTTCAACATGCACTGCCTCACCATGCTGATGATGGGCGTGATTGCCGACGCCATGTCGATGTCCCCCGCGGCGCGCGACCGTCACGAGAAGCTCCGCGCCGCCAAGTTCCGCGAGGTGATCGAGGCAGGTGCCTTCTACGGGCAGCCCCACAGCGAGCCAGTGGAGAAGGGCGAGACGGATACCGCCCTCAGCATGGGCGGCCGCCGCTTCGGCACGACGGCCCGGAAGGTCGACGGAGGCTACGTGGTCAGCGGACGGAAATTCTTCGTGTCTCTCGCGGGCTCCGCGCCCTACTTCGCCACGCCCGCCATCCGGCTGGGGCCCGAGCCGTGGATCGAGCGCACGCTCTACCTCCAGGTGCCGAAGGACGCACCGGGCGTCTCCTTCCCGGGCGAGTGGGACCCGATGGGGATGCGCGGCACGGTCAGCCGCGACATGCTGCTCCAGGACGTGTTCGTCCCCGACGACGGAGAGGTGCTGCCGCCGGGCCTTTTCGGCGCCATGTACAACGCCTTCCCCCAGCTCTCGCCCTTGACCTTCTGTGCGACCTTCCTGGGCCTCATGCAGGCGGCCTACGACGGCGCCCTCGCCTATCTGACCGGGCGGATGGCGGGCTCACCCGGCCTCCACACGGAGGCCGCCGTGAAGGGGCACGCGGTGGCGGAGATGCTCTTCACGCTGGAGGCGGCGCGCGCCTTATACTACCGCGCCATCTCGGAGGCGCGGGTCGACTGCCCCCCGGACGCGGTGCAGCGGGCACGGGCCGCGCACGTCACCGTACAGCGGTCGGCAGTCACCGTGACCCAGGAGGCGATCCGCGTCTGCGGCGGGCGAGGCCTGCTCAAGCGATATCCGATCGAGCGTTACGCGCGCGACGCGCGGGCGGGGGCGCTGATGCGCCCGTGGACGCAGGAGATCGCGACCCAGCAGGCGTGGGAGGCTGCGCTCGGCCTGGACCACCCTGGTCCCGGCCGGACGGGCTGACGGAGTATCCGGCGGTCACCGGACATGTGACGGGGGCTGCGGTGTATCACCGCAGCCCCCTCTGAATTTGGAGCGGCCGACCGGATTCGAACCGGCGACGTCCAGCTTGGGAAGCTGGCATTCTGCCACTGAATTACGGCCGCCCGTGGTTCCTATCATAGTCTTCGGCATGGGGCAGTCAACCGGAAGGTTCTCTCCCCCTTACTTCAGCGACATGTCGTAGGCCTTGATCAGCTCGTCGCTGCGGGCTTTCCAGTTGAGCCGCTTGCTCGCGCCGTAGAGGTCGAGCTGCTGGTAGAGCGGCACCGCCGGCATGTCCTCGATCCAGAGCTTGTTGATCCGGTAGTAGGTGGCCTGCCGCTGCTTCTCGTCCATCTGGGTCTGGGCCTGGTCCACCATGCCGTCGAAGTCGGGGTTGTGATAGTTGCCCAGGTTGCTGCCCGTGCGAAACAGCGGGCCGTACACCGTCTCCGCGTCCACCGTCGGCGTGCCCCAACCGATCAGCCACACCGGACCCGGCTTGTGCACGTACACGAGGTTGTTCAGGTAGTTGACGAACTCGTAGGTCTTGAGCTGGGTCTTGATGCCGGCCTTGGTGAGCTGCCCCGCCACCGCCTCCGCCACTTCCTTGTCCCGCACATAGCGGCCCTGTGGGCTGTTCAGGGTGAGCTCGAGCCCGCTCGGAAAGCCCGCCTCGGTGAGCAGCTGCTTGACCTTGCCCAGATCCTGCTTGATCGGCTTGAGCGACGGATCGTAGCCGAAATGCAGCGGGGTGAGCAGGGTGGCCGTCCGCATCGCCTTGCCGTCCAGCACGCCCTTGATGATCTCGTCCACGTCGAGCGCGTAGGCGATGGCCTGCCGCACCCGCTTGTCGGCGGTCACCCCCTTGTAGGGGCCGACCAGCTTGTGCTGGGCGTCGTACTCGTGGGTGACGAACATCAGCTGCAGGGTGCGGATCGAGGGCGCGGTCGACAGGAAGATCTTGGGATGGCTCGCGATGATGCTGGCGAGGTGCGGCGGGATGTTCACGGCCACGTCCACTTCCCCGTTCTGCAGCGCGGCCACCCGCACCGCGTCGTCGGGAATCGGGCGGAACACCACTGTCTTGATCTTGGGAGCTCCCCGCCAGTACTGGTCGTTGGCCTCTAGCACGATCTCCTCGTCCTTGCTCCAGCGGACGAGCTTGTAGGGGCCGGTGCCGATCGGGCTCTTCGAGATGAACGCGCTGTCCTTGCCCGCGTAAGCCCTGGGAGGATACATCGAGGCCTGACGGAAGGTCATGATCGAGACGAAGGTCGGCCACGGCTTGCTGGTGTGTACCCTGACCGTATACTGATCGACGATCTCCACGCGGTCGATCGGCCGGAAATTCGAGCTGGAGCGCATCCCGGTCTTCAGCCGCTCGAGACTGAACTTCACCGACTCCGCCGTGAACTCCTCTCCGTTGTGGAACTTGACGCCCTTCCGCAGCTTGACCTCCCAGATCGTCGGGGCCACCAACTTCGGTAGCTCCGCGGCCAAGACTGGCACGATCTTGAGGCTCGGATCGCGCTCCACCAGCGTGTCGAAGATGTGCGACGCCACCACCGATGCGGGCGTCTCCTGCTGGTTCATGGTGTCCAGCGTGGTGGGATCTACACCCTGCGCAATGACCACCTTGCCCTGGGGAGCCGCCCACCCCAGGC
>DATIWG010000018.1:0-25736 GCA_035519555.1 Nitrosotalea sp.
TCATGTGGCACCGCCAGGTCCCGTACGACGAGCAGTACCACTTGGCCACCATGACGCGCCAGCAACTGCGGCAGCGTCAGATAACAATCGCTTGACATGAACCAGAGAAAGTCTCGGCGGCGAGCGGCGCGGCGAGGAGGCCGCCAGCCGTGATTGCCAAGAAGGCGCGGCGAGGCATCTGGGGCAAACAGATCGAGTCCATCTGGTCCTTCCTGCACGCCATCGCTGCGGGGTCTCCTTTCGTGCAGTGGTCGCCGCTACGGTAGGCGGCCGGCGCGAGCCCTGTCAATCACGGTCGGCGTCCGCCTCAGGGCGAACCCGGGGGCGTGGGTGTGGGGGCTGGCGCGGGGACTCGCCGGGCACGAAAGGGCGCGATCGGCCTCCTTCGACCCGCCGTTTTGGTGAGTGGATCGTTTCAGCGCGAGGGGGACCGAATCACCGTAAAGGGGTGTGAAGTCGTGTGTCTCGGACGTGTCCGCGGTGGAGCGGCCGGCGCGCGGGGCGCTCGACGGGTCGGAGGTCCGCGAGCTACATCCCGAGATAGGCCCGCCGCACCAGGTCGCTGTCGAGCAGGGTCTGGCTCGTGCCCTCGGCCACGATGCGGCCGGTCTGGAGCACGTAGCCCCGCTCGGCCGCGGCGAGCGCGGCGGGCACGTTCTGCTCCACCAGCAGGACGGTCAGCCCCTCCTGGCGGTGGAGGGTCTGGAGCACGTCGAGGATCGAGTCGACGATGCGCGGCATGATGCCGAGGCTCGGCTCGTCCAGCATCAGGAAGCGCGGCCGCGACATGAGGGCGCGCGCGATCGAGAGCATCTGGCCCTCGCCGCCCGACAGCGTGCCCGCGCGCTGGTCCATCCGCTGCCGCAGCACCGGGAAGAGGCCGAAGACGCGCTCGAGCATCTCCTGGCGGCGCTTCGGATCGCGGTCGCGGAAGGTGCCGAGGCGCAGGTTCTCGGCGACCGAGAGCCGGCTGAAGAGGCGCCGGCCCTCGGGCACGAGCGCGATGCCCAGCTCCACGCGGTCCGGCGCCTCGACGTCGTCGATGCGGCGGCCGTCGAACCAGATCTCGCCGCGCCGGGGCGTCAGCAG
Organism: Nitrosotalea sp.; assembly: GCA_035519555.1. Taxonomy (GTDB): domain Bacteria; phylum Methylomirabilota; class Methylomirabilia; order Rokubacteriales; family CSP1-6; genus CAMLFJ01. The sequence goes on from DATIWG010000018.1 coordinate 1,090, forward strand.
CCCGGCGATGGTCTTGAGCAGCGTGGTCTTGCCGGCTCCGTTGGCGCCCACCAGCGCGACCGCCTCGCCGGCGTGGACCTCGAGCGACACCCCGTGCAGCGCGACCACGCCGCCGGCATAGGCCACGTGGGCGTCGCGCACCTCGAGCAGCGCGGCACGCGGAGGCGAGGTCGGACTAGGCGCGGCCACGGTAGCGATCTCCCAGGTAGGCGGTGATCACGCGCTCGTCGCGCGCGACCTCGGTAGGCGGCCCTTCGGTGAGCTTCTCGCCGTGGTCGAGCACGACCACGCGGTGCGAGAGCGGCATCACCACCTCCATGACGTGCTCGACCACGCAGATGGCCAGGCCCAGCTCGTGGTGGATCCGGCGTACGAGCTCGACCGCGGCGGTGGTCTCGAACGGGGTGAGGCCCGACATGGCCTCGTCCAATAGGAGTAGCCGCGGACCCGTGGCCAGGGCGCGCGTGATCTCGAGCCGCTTCTTGTCGGCGAGGGTGAGGGCCGCCGCTACCACGTCCTCCTTGCCGGCGAGGCCGGTGAAGGCGAGCAGCTCGAGCGCGCGGGCGCGGGCCGGGCCCATGCGGTTCGTCCGCTGCAGCGCGCCGCAGATCACGTTCTCCAGGACGCTCATGCGGCCGAAGCTCCGCACCACCTGCCAGGTCCGCGCGATGCCGAGGTGACACACGCGCTCCGGCCGCGCCCGGGAGATGTCGGTGCCGTCGATCGCGATGCGCCCTTCGTCCGGGTGGAGCGCGCCGCTGATGCAGTTGAAGAGCGTGGTCTTGCCGGCCCCGTTGGGCCCGATGAGGCCCACGATCTCCCGCGGCTCGATGGTGAGCGAGACGTCGCGGTTGGCCACGAGGCCGCCAAACCGCTTGGTGCATCCCTCGACCTGCAGCAGCGCGGCCACCGGGTCAGCCCTTCGCCGGCCGCGCGGCGGGACGGCCGCGCAGGCGGGCGGCCCACTCGGCCCACGGCAGCGAGAGCAGGCCGTTGGGGCGCCAGCCCGCGATCAGCATGATGACCGCGCCGTAGATGATCAGGTCGATGCCGCGGCCGGCCAGCGGGCCCGCCCCGAGGGTGGCGGTCATCAGCTGGGAGATCGGGATCAGGATGATCGCACCCAGCACCGGGCCCCAGAGCCGTCCGAGGCCGCCCACCACCGCGGCCATCATCGGCAGGATGTTCCAGTTCACCTCGAGGACCTGATCCGGGAAGACGGCGAGCGCCCAGAAGCCGTAAAGCGTGCCGCCCGCCGCGAAGATCGCGGCCATCAGGCAGCGGGCGATCACCTTGTAGAGCCGGCTATCGATGCCGATGGCCTCCGCGCCGTCCTGATCGTCGCGTACCGCGCGGAAGTAGAAGCCGAGCTTGGAGCGCTCGATCGCGCGGGCGCCGAGCAGCGTGGCCGAGAAGAGCAGGAGCGACAGGTAGTAGAACCCGAGCCCCTTGCCGCGTCCCGGGAACTCCAACGTGAGCAGGCCGTGCACGAAGGTGCCACCGGCAGCCACCGGGATGAACAGCCCCTGGCTGCCGTTGATGAGCTGCCAGGTGGCGCCGATGGGCTGCGCGATCATCCACATGGCCACGGTGGCGATCGCGAAGTAGTGGCCACGCAGGCGGGTGACCGGGTAGGTGAGCGCGGCGCAGAGCGCCACCGAGACCACCACCGCGCCGACCAGGGCGAGCCAGGCGTTCCAGCCGAGATGGATGGACAGCAGCGCGGCGGTGTAGGCCCCGATCGCGAAGAAGATGCTGGGCCCGAAGTCGAACTGGCCCGCCCAGCCGCCGATGATGTTCCAGCCGATGCCGAGCATGGCGTTGAGCAGCACCAGGAAGCCGACGGTCTCGTAGTAGATCTGGCCGCTCCGCTCGAACGGGATCGGGAAGAGCAGGGCCACGAGGACGGCGGCGGCCCAGATGAATGGCTGAGCTCGGCCGGGGCGGGCGGGAGGACTAGAAGCGGCCAAACAGTCCCTGGGGCCGGAACAGGCCGATCAGGATGTAGGACCCGAAGACGAAGGCGTCCTTGAAGGCGGGCGGCAGGTAGGCGGCGGTGACGCTCTGGACCACGCCGACGACCAGCGCCGCGAGCAGCGTGCCGAGGATGCTGCCGAAGCCGCCGAGGGCCACGATGGCGTAGGCCAGCACCGTGAACGAAAGGCCGGCCTGAGGATACACCGAGAAGAAATTGGCGAGGATCACCCCCGCGATGGCCACGAGCGCGGTGCCGAGGCCCCAGGCCACCGCGTACATCCGCTGGGGACGGATGCCGACCAGCATCGCGGCGTCACGGTCCTCCGCGGTGGCCTGCATCGCGAGCCCGAAGTCGGTGCGGTCGATCAGCAGGTAGAGGATCAGGAAGAGGGCCAGCGCGATGAGGCCGCCGACGAGCAGCGGGATCCCGATCCGGAGGCCGCCGAGCGTGATGTTGGCGCCGCTCAGTCCGGTGAGGAAGCTCTTCTCGACGAAACGGTAGTCGCTGGTGAAGACGGCGACCACCCCGTTCTGGATGAAGAAGAAAAGGCCGACGGTGGCGAAGATCTGGGTGAAGACCTCGCCCCGCTGCACTCGCCGCATGAGCAGGCGGTAGACGAGCACCCCGCCACCGTACATGAGCACCGCGATCGGGACCATGGAGACGAGCGGATCCCAGCCGAGCCACACGGAGAGCCCCCACGCCCCGAACATGCCGAGCATCATGAACTCGCCGTGGGCGAAGTTGATCATCTCCATCAGGCCCCAGATGATGGCGAGCCCCACCGCGACGAGCGCGTAGAGCAGCCCCATCTGGAGCCCATCGGCCAGCGCCTGGAGAAAGAGCGTCACGAGCGAGGCTACTTCTTGCTTCGGCTCTCGCGCTCCTGCCAGCTCGGGGACGGGAAGATCGGCTTGAAGCCGGCCTGGGTGGCAAGATCCCACGGCCAGATGGTGTGCTTCTCATCGTCCCAGCCGATCTGTGTCACCACCCCGGTGGCCAGCTCGTTCTGGCGGTTCTTGTCGAACTTGATGCCCTTGTAGTCGATGATCATGACGTCCGGTGTCATGTTGGTCTCGTTGGCCGCCTTGGCCAGGGCCGCCGGCTCAACCGACTTCGCGCGGTTGATCGTGTCGGCCATCCACAGCAGGCCGGTGACCTCGCGCATGGCCAGCTCGCCCATGTCCTGTCCGCGGCTGTACTTCTTGTAGATCTCGTTGACCTGCTTCCACGCCGGCTTCTTGCTGGCCAGGTCGATGGCGGTCGGATCACGGCCGAGCCAGCCGGCGCCGCCCGCGGTGGTCTTCTGGGCGGTCAGCCAGGTCTGGTCGGAGTAGGCGCCGTTGCTGGTCGCGATGACCTTGGGCATGAAGTTCGCGCGCTTGGCGTCGGCCTGGAAGACGGTCGTCTCCGCTGGGTACTGGACGAAGAAGAGGACGTCCGGGTTCACCGACTGCAGCCGCTGCACCTCGGAGGCCAGGGTGGTGGCGCCGGTCTTGGTGGTGAGGTCGGCCACGATCTTGTAGCCACCCTTCTCGGCCAGGTCCGCCGCGATCTTGCGGTTGTCCTGGCAGAACAGGTTGTCGCAGGTGAAGAGCGCGATGGTCTTGAGGTCCTTGGGGCCGCCGTGCGAGGGCCACTCCCTGAGGAACTGGAACACGCTCGCCACCATCGTGCTGTCGTTGGGCCCGGTGCGGTAGAACCACTTGAAGCCCTTCTCGGTGAGGGTCGGCGAGGCGCAGGCGTGGCAGGCCATCGGGATGCCGTAGCTGTCGACGAGCGGCTGGATGATCGAGGTGTTGCCGCTGGTGCCCTCACCGTTGAGCCAGTGGACCTTGTTGACCGTGATGAGCTGTTCGGCCAGGGTGCGCGCCTGATCGCCGCGGCTCTGGTCGTCCCGCACCACCAGCGTCATCTTGGCCCCGCCGAGGCCGGGGAAGCCCTTGCCCGGGCCGAGCGGCACCTTGAGGTCCGGGTAGTCGTTGTTGACGATGTCCTCGACGGTCTGGCCGGCCCAGAGGTACTGTTGGCCCAGGCTTGCGAAGTTGCCGGTGAGCGGGAGCAGCTCGCCGATGAGGACTTCGGTGACCGGCCCGGCGGCTCGGGCGCCCGGGTTCAGCTGGACGACGAAGAACGATAGAACCGCGATCGCGGCGGTGAGGCGGAGAATCCGCATGCGTGCTCCTCCTTCAGTGAGTACGGGACCGGACGGCTCGCGACCAATGGCGGGCCGGGCCGGAATCGGCCGCGGAGCCCGACTTGCGCCCGCCGAGTCTAGCGCAGGACCCGCGATCTGTCATCCTCCCACTCCCTCGGGGGAGAGGGCAGGGGAGGCGCGGGTTAGTACCGCGCCATCACCCGGCGCGCAAACTCCTGGCTGAACCGCCACTTCTCGTCGACGCCGGTGGCGAACATCAGCTCACGCAGGCCGCCCCGCTCCAGCTCCCGGATCCGGTCGATGAGCTCGTGGGCCTCGCCCACCAGACAGGTGGCGCGCACCAGCTCGGCGTCGATCAGCTCGGCCTCCCCCGGGTGCAGATACGTGTAGTGGCCCTCGTGGGTCCGGAAGTGCCGGTGCTCGCGCGGAATCTCCTCGACCAGCGCGCAGTAGCGACTCCAGATGCGCCGGAGGAACGGCGGCGGCTCGATCCCGCGCTCGTGCACCGCATCGTAGAAGTAGTACACGCTCGCCATCACGTTCGGCCCCACCGTGCGGATGACCCGCTCGGAATCGGCCGGCTCCCCCGGATCGAGCAGCACGACGTTGGTCAGCGCGCAGGTGTGAAAGCCCGTGTCGAGGGTCCGGCCGGCTCGGGCCGCTCCCGCACGGCAGTGGGCCAGCGCCTCCGCGGGCGCGATGCCCCGGGGCGGGATCGCGAACACCACGCCGTCACCATACTCGCCGGCCAGCTCCATGGCGCGGGGCCCGAACGCGGAGACGTAGAGAGGGATGCGGGGCTCGAGGCTCATGTACTTCTTCTCGCGGATCAGCATCTTGATCGGGCGCTTCCCGCCGTGGGGCGCGTAGTCGACCGCGTCGCCCCGGAGCAGCCCGCGCAGGACCCGCAGGTGCTCGGCGTACTCGGCGATGCGCATGGGCGGCTGCCCCATCGAGCGGGTGGCGGTGTTGCCGGTGCCCACGCCCAGGTGCACGCGGCCGGGGGCGAGCCGGTTCAGCGTGGCCATCGCCGCCACGTGCACGGGCGGGATGCGGGTGCCGCAGATGGCCACGCCGGGGCCGAGGCGGATCCGCCGCGTCTGCTGGGCGGCGAGGGCCAGCACTGCGTAGCAGTCCGAGAACAGCATCTGGCTGTCGGTGACCCAGACCGAGTCGTAGCCGAGGGCCTCGGCGTGGCTGAAGAAGCCGATCTCGTCGACGTCGGCCATCACGCAGATGGAGAAGCGCATGGGATATCCCTTCCGGTCCCCTCAGGTCCCGATCGCTCAGTTCTTGTCGCGGATGGACTCGAGCATCTGGCGGGCGCGCGGCACTTCCTTGAGCGTCCAGCGTGGGCGATCGGTGGGCGCCTTCTCGTTCAGCACCGACTGGAGCTCCCGGCGGGCCTCGGTGTAGCGGCCCTGGTTGATGTAGAGCTCGGCCAGCTCGATGCGCACGCCGGTGAGCCGCGGGTCCAGGCGCTGCGCGGTCTTGAAGTGCTCCTCGGCTTCCTTGCGATCGCCGCCCAGCAGGATCGGGAGCTCGCGAGCGATGCTGCCGGCCATCACGTGGGCCTCGATGTTCTTCGGATCGAGCTGGAGCACCACGTCCACCTCCTTGCGGAGGTCGCGCAGGGCGAGCGCGGAGTGGAGCAGGCCCTTGGCCTGCGACCACGTGCCGAGGGTGATCGCGTACCAGAGGTGGGCGTCCGGGTCCTTCGGCGCCAGCTCGACGGCGCGCTTGGCCAGATCGCGGGCCCGCTCGTAGGCCGCGATCTTGGCCTCGGTTGTCTTCGCCCGCTCCTCACCGTAGAGGAACCAGGCGCGGGTCAGGGCGAGCAGCGTGGGCACGTCGTTTCCCGCCCCCTTGGCCACCGCGGCCTCCAGCAGGTCGCGGGCGCGGTCGATGCGGGTCGGGTCGTCTTGGTACTGCCGCAGCAGGGCGCGGGCGGTCTCGGTGGGCGTCTGCGCGGCGGCCGGGTCGGCCGCGGCGGCGACGAGGGCGACCGCGACGAAGGGGAGAGCCCGGAGCATTCCCGGATCGTACCCCGCTATCGCATGCGGCGGAGGAACTCCTTCAGCGTGGGATCCCGCGGCTGCTCGAGGAACTGGGCGGGCGTGCCGATCTCCACGATGGCCCCGTCGCCAGCACCGTGATCTTGACCTGTCGAGGAGGCGGTGGACTACCATGGTGCCCAGGCGACCTGACTCGCCGGAAGGCAGGTCAGCGCGGCGGGGGAGGGAGGGGCTGCATGGTGCTGGGCATGACGATCGAGACGTTCACCCGATTGCACGTCGTGATCAGCCTGGTGGGCATCGGCTCGGGCCTGGTCGCGGTGTTCGCGATGCTGGGCGAGAGGCGGCGCGAGGGCTGGACCACGCTGTTCCTGGGGAGCACGGTGTTGACGAGCGTGACCGGGTTCGGCTTCCCGTTCGATCGCCTGCTGCCGTCCCACAAGGTCGGGATCCTCTCGCTGGCGGTCCTCACGCTTGCGCTCGTGGGTCGGTACGTGACGCACTTCAGGGGCTCGTGGCGCTGGATATACATCGTGAGCTGTGTGATCGCGCTGTACCTGAACGTGTTCGTACTCGTCGCACAGCTGTTCCAGAAGGTTCCCGCCCTGGCGACGATGGCGCCGACTCAGTCCGAGCCGCCTTTTCAGGTCGCGCAGCTCGTGGTGCTCGCGCTCTTCGTCTGGCTGGGGGTGCTTGCGGTGAAGAGGGCGCGCCCTTAATCGCGTCAGAGAAGGCTGGTAAGCCGGGTCCTGTCTGACCGTCGAGGTTTCCCCCGCCGGCGAGATGGTCATTTCTCTAGGACGCCGGTTACCCGGCGCCTCAAGCAGCCATACCCGAGAGCCCCACGCGGGCCACGCTTCACCTGCTCTTGCGAGCAGGATCGCTCTCCTATTTGGCCTTGCTCCGGGTGGGGTTTACCGAGCCAGCCCGGTCACCCGAGCTGCTGGTGAGCTCTTACCTCACCGTTTCACCCTTACCGCCCGTGAAGGCGGCGGTCTGTTCTCTGTGGCACTGATCCGTGGGGTCGCCCCCCCTGGCCGTTAGCCAGCACCCTGCCCTGCGGAGCCCGGACTTTCCTCCCGTGCGGTTGCCCGCACCGGCGACCATCCGGCCTTCTCTGACGCAATCAAAGAGCGTGTGTCGCTGTGACGAAGTATAGCCTAGGAACCGCCCGGGCGGGCGGGCGCGGACTCGAGCCCGAGGATCTCCACGTCCACGGCCGGCGAGTAGTGACAGAGCGGTGGATCCGCGGGGGCGGGCAGGCCGGCGGCGGCCAGCAGCGATTCGGCGAGCGCCTCGATCGAAGCGCGCTGGAGCGGATACGGCGCGTGGCGCACGCGGGCGCGCCGCAGCCCGCTCCGCCGCGCGACATACAGGAGGTAGCGCTCGACCAGGAAGTGCTCGCGGGTGCCGGGCGCGGGCGGCCCGGTCGGCTCGCCGACCGACCACGTCACGGCGAGGTCGGCCCGCGGCCCGAGGCGACGGCGCGAGGTGTAGACAACGCGGTCTCCGTCGACTCGACAGGACATCGCGGCCAGGAAGTAGGGCAGCCCGTAGAAGAGCCGCGCCGCCGCCACCGCCGGCGCGGAGGCGGCCTCGAGCGAGAAGAAGTAGATGCCGGGCTCGCCGTCGGGCCCACGCACGTAGGTGCGCAGGTTGGTCTCGAGGAACGCGCTGGCCAGTGCCCGCGGCAGCCCGGCCGGCTGCGATTCGACGATCAGGAACGGGATCAGCGTGATCCACGCGCGCCCGTCGAGGCGATCCAGGGCGAGCGCGGGCGGGACGAGCGGCCGTACCTGCTCGGCCGGCATCGGCCAGTGCACGAACAGCAGGTCGCGCCAGCGCTGCCGGATCACGCGACGATCAGGCCCCGCGCGGATCGAGCCTCACGGGTCGCGGCGCTTGTCGGCCTTCCGACCGGCCCGGCGCTCGAGGTCCCAGTAGCGCCGGTCGCGCTCCTCCAGGATCTCCTCCGAGGAGCGCAGCGGCGCCTGCGCCGGCTGCTCGACGCCCAGGGCATGGCCGATGTCGTCGACCCGGTCCTGGTCCGGCGTGGACACGCTGCCGCCCACGGCCTCCTCGCCGGAGCTCTGTGCCCGCTGCCAGTCCGCGTCGAGGTCGCCCGCGCTCGCCGCGGGGCCGGTCTCGTGGTGCTCGATGACTTCGTGGAGCAGGCCGACCGTCCGGCCCCGCTCCTCCCCGCCGTCCCGGCTGCGCCGGGTTGCCGCCGTGCGCTTCCTGGCGCGGCTGCGCGTCTTGTCGGCGGGGGATCCCCGGCGCTTCTTCCGGGCCGACGTCCTCGGCGCCCGCTTCATGGTGGCCCGCTTCCTCGACGCCCGCTTCGTGGACGCCCGCTTCGCCGCCGCTCGCCTGGGCTTGGCCTTGCGCTTGCTCATGATCCACCTCCCTGGACTGCGATCCCGATCGGCTCGCATGGTCTCACGAATCGTGCGCGCGCGGCGGGACTCCGCCGCGCGCCCATTTGACGGCCCCGGGACCGTCTGCTACGGTGGCGGCGCGAATCGCTTCTCTGGTTCCTCTCGCACGTCGTCAGGGAGGTGGCAATGGCGCAAGAAGCGTACGATCCGGAAACGGGTGTGATCTCGCGACGCCGGATGCTCCGCAGCGTGGGCGCCGCGGTCGGAGCCGCGGTCCTGGCCCCGCGTCTCGCCGGCGCCCAGGCGCCGCCGGGCGGGCCCGTCGCGCCGCCCAGCACCGTCACCCAGCCGCCGCGTGATTTCAGCCCGCGCGGGGCGCCCACCACCTACTTCACCGATCCCGACGTGCTGACCGTCGAGCCTGCGTTCAACGGCCTGCGGCAGCCCAACGCGCCGATCCAGCGCCTGTGGACGGGCGCACTCTGGTCCGAAGGGCCGGCTTGGAACGCGCAGGGGCGCTACCTGGTGTGGAGCGACATCCCGAACAACCGGCAGATGCGGTGGATCGAGGACAATGGCCACGTCAGCGTCTTCCGGGCCCCGTCGAACAACAGCAACGGCAACACGTTCGACTTCCAGGGGCGCCAGCTCTCCTGCGAGCACGTGACCCGCCGCGTGGTGCGCTACGAGCTCGACGGCTCGACCGTCATCATCGCGTCGATGTTCAACGGCAAGCGGCTCAACTCGCCCAACGACGTGGTGCCGCACCCGGACGGCAGCTACTGGTTCACCGACCCGCCGTACGGCGCCCAGCTCTACGAGGGCACGGTCGACGCGCCGGGCGGCCCCGCCAACATGGCGGGCCGACTCAACCCGCGGCTCGGCCAGCCGCCCGAGCTCGGTGGGTACAAGCGCGAGCTGCCCACCGCGGTGTACCGCGTGGACAAGGGCGGCGCGCTCACCCAGGTCGCGGGCGAGGATCTGGTGCCGGATCCCAACGGGCTCTGCTTCTCGCCCGACTACAAGAGGCTCTACGTGATCAGCACCGGCAAGGGCCCGGGCGATACGCACGCCGGCGGCAAGGGCGAGATGTACGTGTTCGACGTCGGCGCCGACAACAAGCTCTCCAACGGCAAGCTCTTCAGCAGCTTCATGGTGGACGGCGTCAAGTGCGGACCCGACGGCGTGCGCGCCGACGTGGACGGTAACCTGTGGGTGTCGAGCAACGCGGGCCGCAACGTGGGCTACAGCGGGGTGACGGTGTGGACGCCGCAGGGCCAGCTCATCGGGCGCATCCGGCTGCCCGAGGTCTGCGGCAACGTCTGCTTCGGCGGGCCCAAGCGCAACCGGCTGTTCATGGCCGCGAGCCAGTCGCTCTACGCGGTCTACACCCAGACCCAGGGCGCCGCGCCCGGCTAAGAGCGGGGTCAGGTCTTACATTCCGACATTTTTCGCGGGTGAGGCGAAGTCGTCGCGCTCCACGAAAATGTCGGAATGTAAGACCTGACCCCATCTTCCAGAGGAGTGTGCGATGAGAGTGCCTGCCGGGAAGATTCAGGAGCAGCTGGTGGCCGTGTTCGGGGCGTGGGGAATGTCGGCCGACCACGCAGCCACCACGGCCGAGATGATGGTCGAGACCGATCTGCGCGGGGTGGACTCGCACGGCATCTCGATGCTGCCGACCTACGATCGAGAGTTCCGCGCCGGCCGGCTCAACATGCGCCCGCAGTGGAAGACGGTGCGCGACCGGCCCGCGATGGCCCGGATCGACGCCGACCGCTCGCTGGGCCACCCGGTGTCGGTGCGCGCGATGAACCTCGCGGTGGACAAGTGCCTGGTCACCGGCGTGGCGGTGGTCTCGGTGTTCAACTCGCACCACTTCGGCGCCGCCGGCTGCTACTCCAAGATCGCGGCGGAGCGCGGTGTGATCGGCATGGTGACCTCCGCCACCCGCGGCGTCACCCTCGTGCCCACCTTCGCGGCGGAGCCGGTGATGGGCACGAACCCGCTCGCCTTCGCGGCGCCCGCTCGCCGGAACGCCGCATTCCAGCTCGACATGGCCACCACTACGGTCGCCGCGGGGAAGGTGAAGGTCCACAAGCTCAACCACAAGCCGGTGCCGGCGGGCTGGGTGGTGGACGGCGACGGCCGCCCGGTGACCGACGAGACGCAAGCCTTCCGCCACGTGTTCGAGACGCCGGACGGCGGCATCACCCCGCTCGGCGGCACCCGCGAGCTGGGCGGCCACAAGGGCTACGGGCTGGCGGTGCTCGTGCACGTCCTGGGCGGCACGCTCGCCGGCGCGTCCTTCTCGCCTCTGCGCAACCGCACCCAGCGCGACTCGGACCCGCACAACATCGGCCACTTCTTCATGGCCATCGACCCGGCCGCGTTCCGCGACGAGGGCGAGTTCGAGCGCGACCTCGACGACGTGATCGACGTGCTGCACGGGGCCCGGCGCGCCGATCCGGCTCAGCCGGTGCTGGTGGCGGGGGATCCGGAGCGCCTCACCCGGGCCGAGCGGCTCGAGCAGGGCGTACCGATCCCCGACGACCTGATGGTGCAGCTCCGCGCGGTGGCGGAGGCCGCGCGCGTGCCCTTCGTGCTCTAGGCGAGCGCCTTGCGCAGGGCGCCCGCCACCTCGTCGAGGGCCGCGCGGGCCTGATCGAGGATGCGGGTCATGCGCAGGAAGCCGTGGAACATGCCCGGGTACTGGGTGAGCGTCACCGGGACGCCCGCGTCGCGTAGCCGCGCCGCGTAGGCGTCGCCCTCATCGCGCAGCGGATCGCACCCGGCGGTGATGACGAGCGCGGGCGGCAGATCGGCGAGGCTCTTGGCCCGGAACGGCGAGGCGCTCACCTCCTGGGCCTGCTCCTCGCGCGAAAGATAGTGGCGCCAGAACCACCGCATGTCCTCGGTGGTCAGCACGTAGCCGGTCGCGTTCTCCTGGTAGGACTTCGTGCCGAAGTCGTGGTTGGTCACCGGATAGACCAGCACCTGTAGCAGGATCCGCGGGCCGCGCCGGTCGCGGGCGAGCAGGGCCATCACCGCGGCGAGGTTGCCGCCCGCGCTGTCGCCGCCCACCGCCACGCGGGCCGAGTCGAGGCCGAGGCGTGCCGCGTTGGCGGCCACCCACTTGAGCGCGGCGTAGGAGTCCTCGACCGCGACCGGGAACTTGAACTCGGGCGCGAGCCGGTAGTCGACCGACGCCACCGCACAGCCCGCCGCGTTGACGATCGAGCGGCAGAGACCGTCGTGGGTGTAGAGGTCGCCGATGACCCAGCCGCCCCCGTGGTAGAAAACCAGCACCGGATGCGGGCCCACGCCGGCGGGCGCGTACAGACGGACCGTGATCTCCCCGCCCTCCACCGGCACCCGGTGGTCGGCGACCGCGGGCACGTCCTCGACGGGCCCGAGCGCGGCGGTGCGCGTGCGCATGGCCTCGCGCGCCTCCGCGGGCGTCGAGTCCTTGATCGGCTTCAGATTGAGCGCGGCGATGGTGTCGACGACTTTCTGGGCCTGCGGGTCGAGTGGCATCGGGGCCTCCTTCGCGCGACGGCGTGGTGATGCGGCGACATTAGAGGGTCCCGGCCGCCTCGTCAAGGGGCGACGGGACGGTGCGCATTGACAGTGCGACGAGAGGTTCCGTACACTCGCCGCGATCCCAGCGTGCGGCCGCGCCCTGCCACTCCACTCACAAGGGGAGCTCTCATGTCCCAGTCGCTCAAGACGGTGATCGCCGCCTCCCTGTCGCTGATCGTCGCGCACGCCGCCGGCTCGCCCGCCGTCGCGCAGGCGCCGAAGCCCGGCGGGACGCTGCGGGCGGCCATGCGCGCCGAGGTCTCGACGTTCGACCCGCACCGGGGCGCGTCCGGCACCGATCACATGTACCTGTACCCGGTGTTCGACACCCTCGTGCGCTTCGACGAGAAGCTCAACGCGAAGCCGGGCCTGGCCGAGTCGTGGGAGACGCCGGATCCGAGGACGCTCGTGCTCAAGCTGCGCAAGGGCGTGAAGTTCCACGACGGCACCTCGTTCAACGCCGACGCGGTGCGCTTCAACCTGATGCGGGCTCAGGACAAGACGATCTCGTCGATGTCCTCCGAGCTGGTGAGCGTGCAGGACGTGGAGGTGGTGAACGAGCTCACCGTGCGCCTCCGCCTCAGGGCCCCGGACGCCTCGCTGATCCTCGCCTTCGCGGACCGGGCCGGGATGATGATCTCGCCGACCGCGGCCCAGAAGCTCGGCGATCAGTTCGGGCGCCAGCCGGTGGGGGCGGGCGAGTTCCGCATGGCGCGCTGGCAGCCCGGTAGCGAGGTGCGTCTCGAGCGCTTCCCCGACTACTACGAGCCCGGGCGCCCGTATCTCGAGGCGCTCGTGTTCAAGATCATCCCGGACGCGGACACGCGCGTCTCCGCGCTGCGGAGCGGGCAGGTGGACTTCATCATGGAGGTGCCGGCCCAGGACTTCGCGGGGCTCAAGGCGGAGCGTAACCTGCGCGCGCTCGAGGGCCCCACGCTCGCCTACTGGCGCGTGTTCCTCAACACCGCCAAGCCGCCGCTCGAGAAGAAGGCGGTGCGCGAGGCGATGAACCTCGCGCTCGATCGCCCGACCCTGCTCAAGACCATCATCTTCGGCCTCGGCGAGGTGGCGGCGTCGCCGTTCCCGGCCGGCTACTGGGCCAACAACCCGGCGCTCAAGCCCTGGCCGTACGACCCGGCGCGCGCCAAGGCCAAGCTCGCCGAGGCGGGCCTGCCGAACGGCTTCGCCATGGACATGGTGCTCGAGCCCACGCCCGAGCACGTCCGGCGCGCCGAGGCCATCCAGGCGCAGTGGGGAGCGGTCGGCATCAAGGTCGAACTCAAGCCGATGGAGCTGGCCAAGGGCGTGCAGGCCTTCTTCCGCGGCAAGGAAGTGATGGCCGCCAACTATCGCTGGACCGGGCGGCCCGATCCCGACCAGTCCGTTCGCGGGATGTTCCACTCCACCGGTTTTTACAATCCGGGCGGGCTCAAGGTCGCGCGCGTGGAGGAGCTGATGGATCAGGGCAAGGCGACCTACAAGCAGGACGAGCGTCGACGCGTCTACCAGCAGATCGGCGAGGTCGTGCAGCAGGAGGCGATGGACATCGCCATCTACTTCGCGAGCTCGCTCGAGGCGATGAGCGTGAGCGTGCAGGGCTACCAGCAGAACTTCCTGGGCAAGCCGATGTTCCGCGGGGTGTGGCTGCAGGGCAAGTAGGCGCCGCACGACGGTATGGGCCGCTTCCTCCGCCGCCGGCTGCTGGCGGTGGTGCCGCTGCTGCTGCTCGTCACCTCCATGGTGTTCTCGCTGATCCTGCTGCTGCCCGGCGACCCCGCGGTGGCGCTGGTCGGCATGGAGGACGCGAGCGAGGAGAAGCTCGCGGCCATCCGCGAGCGCATGGGGCTGAATCGCCCGCTCGTCGTGCAGTACGTGAGCTGGCTGGCGCGGCTCGCGCATGGTGACCTCGGCGTCTCGCTCCGCACGGGCCAGCCGGTGACCGAGGCGATTCGCGAGCGCGCGCCGATCACGCTCGGCCTGGCACTGACCGCGACCGGGTTCGGCCTGCTGGCCGGCGTCCCTCTCGCGATCGTGGCGGCGCGACGGCGCGGCGGCCTGGTCGACGCGGCGGCCAGCGGGCTCGCCGCGTTCGGGGTGGCGGTGCCGAACTTCTGGCTCGGCTCCATGCTGGTCCTGGTGCTGGCTCTCCACCTGCGCTGGCTGCCCGCCACCGGCTACGTGAGCCCGTTCGAGTCGGCGGGCGACGCCTTCCGGCACATGCTGCTGCCCACGCTGACCCTGGGCGCCTCCGCGGTGGCGGAGGTGACGCGCCAGCTCCGCTCCTCGCTCGGCGAGGTGCTGGCCGCGGACTACGTCAAGACCGCGCGCGCCAAGGGCCTCGCCGAGGGGCGGGTGGTGGCCAAGCACGCGCTGCGTCCGGCGCTGATCCCGGTGATCACGGTGGCCGGTCTCACGATCTCCCGCCTGGTCAGCAACACGGTGGTGGTCGAGTCGATCTTCGCGCTGCCCGGCCTCGGGCGGCTCAATCTCGAGTCGGTGCTGAACCGCGACTTCCCGATGCTGCAGGGCGCGGTCCTGGTCACGGTGCTCGCCGTGATCGCGGTCAACGTCCTCTCGGACCTGCTCTACGGGCTGGTCGACCCGCGCATCCGCTATGGCTGAGACGCGACTGGCGCTGCGGCGGTTCGTGCGGCGGCGCATGGCGCTCACCGGCACGGTCTACCTGGGGCTCCTGATCCTGGCCGCGCTGCTCGCGCCGGTGATCGCGCCTTACGAGCCGCTCAAGCAGGACCTGGTCCACATGCTGGCCGGCCCGTCGCTCGCCCACCCGCTCGGCACCGACGACCTGGGGCGCGACGTGCTCACGCGGCTACTCTACGGGGCGCGGCTCTCCCTGGGCGCCGCGTGCCTCGCGGTCGCGATCGCCACCGTCGCCGGCGTGCCGATCGGCCTCGTGGCCGGCTATCTGGGTGGCGCGATCGACGACGCGCTCATGCGGGTGATCGACGCACTCCAGGCCTTCCCGGCGCTGATCCTGGCCATGGCCATCGCGGCCGCGCTCGGCCCCGGGCTCTTCAACGTCATGGTGGCGGTCGGCGTCGTGTACACGCCGCGCTTCGCGCGGCTCGTTCGCGGGCAGGTGCTCTCGCTGCGCGAGGAGCCGTTCGTGGAGAGCGCGCGCGCGGCGGGCGCCTCGCACGCCCGGGTGCTCGCCCGGCACGTGCTGCCCAACGTGGTGGCGCCGGTGGTGGTCCAGATCTCGATCGGGGTCGCCTTCGCGCTGCTCGCGGAGACCGCGCTGTCGTTCCTCGGGGTGGGGATCAAGCCGCCCGAGCCCTCGTGGGGCACCGACGTGGGCCGCGGCTATCGCTTTATGCGGCTCGCCCCCTGGCTCGTCTTCATGCCGGGCACCGCCATCTTCCTCACCGCGCTCGCGTTCAACCTGATGGGCGACGGCATCCGCGACGCGTTCGACCCGCGCCTGAGCCGCGAGGCGTAGCGGCCCGCCGCGCTCCGGATCGTCTCAGGCCGCCGCGCCGCGACGGAGATGGCGCGCGCCGATCAGCAGCAGGGCCCCGGCCAGCCAGGCCAGCGCGCCGTCGAGCAGGAAGGCGCCGGGCAGGCTGAGAGCGGCGAGCCCGCCGCTGGCCAGCGGGCTCGCCGCGGTGCCGATCTGCACGCTCAGCGCGAGCCAGCCGAAGGCCGCGCCGCGCCGCTCGCTCGGGACGAGCGTGCCTCCGATCGAATAGGCGAGCGTCAACGCCCCGCCGAGACAGAGCCCGGTGAGGCACCGCAGGACCATCAGGCTCTGCCATCCCCCCGCCAAGGCCATCAGCGCGCAGGGAGCCCCGCCGGCGAGCAGGCCGACCAGGAGCAGGCGCTCGGGGGGCCACCGCTGAGCGAGCCGGCCCGCGAGCAAGGCCGAGCCGGTCGCGCAGACGGCGGCGAGCGAGATGATCTCGCCCGCCGTCGCCGCGATGCGGGTCACGTCGGGTAGGCTCGCGACCTTCAGCGGGACCAGCAGCGAGAGGCCGCGATCGATGAACTGGCCGACGAAGAGCAGGGCCAGCACCAGGGGGAACCCGCGCGAGGTCCAGACCTGACGCAGCGTGAAGCCGGTCTCCTCGGTGGCGGCGACCGGGCCGCTGGGCCCGAGAGGCCGGCTCTCCGTGAACAGCAGCAGGAGGCCGACGAGGGCCAGCGCGCACATGCCGGCGGTGACGAAGAAGGCGTAGCGCAGCCCGAAGTGGGAGGCGACGTAGCCGCCGGCGGCGGGGCCGATCGCCACGCTCAGGAGCTGCGCGCCCTGCACGCGCCCGATCGCCACCGGCACCTTCTCCTTCGGGCAGGACACGCTGGCGAGGGCCATCGCGAAGACCGAGAAGCCCGCGATGACGCCCTGGAGCACGCGCAGGACCAGGAGCTGCGTGACCGAGGTCACGAGCCCCATGGCGGCCACGATGATCACGAAGCCGGCGAGCGAGCGGACCATCATCATCTTGCGGCCCACCCGATCGGCGAAGCTGCCCCAGAGCGGGCCCAGGAGGCCGGAGACCGCGGGCGTCACCGCGGTGAGCAGGCCGGACCACAGGGCCACCCGGGTGGGCTCGGTGACTCCCAGCTCGATCACGTAGAGCGGCAGGAACGGCGAGAAGAACTGGAAGCCGACGAAGGCGATGAACACGACGAGAGCCAGGGCCCAGACGTTGCGCTCCCAGCTCTCGAATGTGAGACGCCGTCTCGGGCCGCCGGTCGTCACGCCACCCGGAGCCTACTACGGCTTCACACGGTGCGCATGACTTACGGGGTCGCGTGGCGGTCGCCGGTCCGCTACCGCGCGTACCGGTAGGCGGCGGCCTCCGTCGCGATCTTGCCCGCGTCCATCCGGTTGATCTCGTCGATGAGCTCGTTGGTGATCAGATCCGCGGTCGGCACCTTCTGGGTGATCACGCCCCACTTCACCAGGAAGTCGACGTAGTCGCGGTAGTTCACCTCCGAGTTCTCGCCCCAGCGCTTGACGCCGGCCGGCTCGAGCTTGTAGTGCGGCATGCGCGCCTCGAGGACCTTGATGTCCTCGCGGACCGCAGTGGCCTCGTCCTTCCCGGTGGGCTTGGTCTGCGGGAAGACCTCGTACACGATGCGCACCGCCGCCCCCGGGTTGGCGATCGTGAAGATCGTGCCCTTGGCGTAGGCCCGGGCCAGGCCGATCAGCTCCTTCTGGCGCGTCCGCAAGGTTTCCTCGGAGGCGAGGAAGCCGTTGCCGGGGAAGCGCTCGATGTCGCGCCGGTCGAGGTAGCGGACGCGCACGCCCGCGTTCTCGACCATCGCGTACTGGGTGTCGAACTGGCTCAGGGCGTCCACCTGGCGATTGCGGACCATGGCCGCGGTCTGGGCGCCCTCGCCGGCGACCACGATCTGCACGTCGCGCACGGGATCGAGGCCGGCCGCCGCGACCTGGGCCCGCGCCACCACCACCCCGGCCGAGGCGAGGCTGGTGACGCCGATGAGCTTGCCGCGCAGCTCGGCCGGGCTCTGGACCGGGCTGTCCGCGGGCACCGCGATGCCGTAGCCATTGGTCTGGTAGGCGGTGTAGTAGATCTTGGCCTTCACGCCCTGCGGCCGGCCGTTGGCGAGCGGCTCCACGCTGGGCAGCGAGATCGGCACATCGCCGGTGGCCACCGCCTTCACGCAGTCGGTGGAGCCGGGTAGCGGGACGATCTCGACCTCGAGCCCCTCCTGCTTGAACCAGCCCATCTTCATCGCCACCGCGAAGGGCGAGCCCACCCCCATGCTGATGGTGCGCGCGCAGATCGCGACGCGCATCTTGGTGGTCTGGGCGGTCGCGGCGGCGGGCGCGAGCATGACGAGCAGGGCGAGGACCAGGGCGGCTTTGCGCATGGGTCGGAGGTCTCCTATCGGGTCAGGTCGGTAGTCCGAAGAGGGACGACATCCGCGTCGCGTCGTGCATGGCGGTCATCGTCTCGTCGGAGGGCCGGCGCTCGAAGCGGCTGGCCGCATCGAGGACGCGCGGGAGCAGGGCGAGGTCACCCGCGGTGTTGAGAAAGATGCCGGGGCGGCCCAGCACCCAGTGGACCGCCCGGTCGATGTCCTCCTGGCGCTCGAGCGGCTGGTACCAGGTGGCGTGGCTCCGGTCGGCGGCGGCCCACGGTCCGCGGGCGATGCTCTTGATCGTCTGCACCGCCACGTTGCGCTCGCGGCAGATCGC
The DNA here is from genome assembly GCA_035519555.1 of Nitrosotalea sp. GTDB lineage: Bacteria > Methylomirabilota > Methylomirabilia > Rokubacteriales > CSP1-6 > CAMLFJ01. The sequence continues at coordinate 19,388 of DATIWG010000018.1, forward strand.
GGTGACCTCCTCGAAGGCCTCACGGTAGCGCTCGTTCCGGGCCATGAAGAAGTTGTAGGGCAGCAGGATCGAGTCGAAGTCGAAGCGGGCGAGGCTGCGCCGGTGCATCGCCGCGATGGTCCAGCCGTGCCCGGTGACGCCGATGGCACGCGCGAGCCCCTGCCGCCGGGCCTCCACCAGCGCTTCCAGCGCGCCGTCGGGGCCCATCGCCTGGTCCCAGTCGTCGGGGTGACCGAGCGAGTGCATCTGGATCAGGTCCACCGAGTCCACCCGCAGGCGCTCCAGCGAGCGGTGCAGGTCCTCGCGCGCCTCCCGGGCCGAGCGCGAGCCGGTCTTGGTCGCGAGGAAGAAGTCCCGGCGGTGCCGGGCCATCCACGGCCCGATGCGCAGCTCGGAGTCGCCATAGCGCGCGGCGGTGTCGATGTGGTTGACCCCGTGGCGTAGCAGCACCTCGAGCGCTCGGTCCGCCTCGTCCTGGGACGCGCGGGCCAGCGCGGCCGCGCCGAAGAGAGTGACGGTGGACTGATGCCCGGTGCGTCCGAACGGTCGTCGCTCGATCATGATCTTGCCTCCTCCCGGGTCTGGGCCGGCCAGCGCCCGGTAGCCCGCAAGAGCTCGAACACTCGCGCGGAGGTGACCGGGGGGCGGTCGATCTCCACCCCGTAGTCGGCGAGCGCGTCCTCGACCGCGTTGGCCACCGCGGCCGCCGGCGAGATCACGCCGCTCTCGCCCACGCCCTTGATGCCGAGCGGGTTGATCGCCGACGGGAAGTCGAGGTGCACGACCGCGAGCGGTGGCATCTCGTCGGCGCGCGGCATCGGGTAGTCCATCAGGGTGCCGGTGAGGAGTTGGCCCGCGTCGTCGTAGATCACGGCCTCGCCGAGCGCGCTGCCGAGGCCCTGGGCGATGCCGCCGTGGAGCTGCCCCTCCACGATCACCGGATTGATGGGCCGCCCGCAGTCGTGCATGGCGGCCAGCGTGAGCAGGGAGATCGCGCACGCCTCCAGATCCACCTCCACCACGACACCCTGCACGCCGAAGGCCCACGTCACCGTGTCGGGGTAGAAGAAGGCGCACGCGCTGAGCCCCGGCCCGCCCGCCTCCGCCACCGCCCGGCTGCGCACCGCGGCGCGCGCCACCTGGCCCAGCGCCACCCGCTTGCTCGGCACCCCGCGGACGTGGACGTGGCCGTCGGCCAGCACGACATCCGCCGGCGCGCACTCGAAGAGCTCGGCGCCGACGAGCCGCGCCTTCTGCGCGACCTGGGCGGCGGAGCGCTGCACCGCGGGCCCTCCGACCGCGGCCACCCGGCTCGCGATGGTGCCCATGCCGTAGCCCACCAGGCTGGTGTCGCCGCCCACCACCACCACCGACTCGAGTGGGACCGCGAGCTCATCGGCCGCGATCTGAGCGAGGGTCGTCTCGTGGCCCTGGCCCTGCGCGCACACGCCCAGGTGCACGAACACGGTGCCGTTTGGATCCACGCGGATGTCGGCGCCCTCGAAGGGCCCGATCCCGGTGCCTTCGACGTAGGCGCAGAGGCCGATGCCGATGGGCCGCGGGCCGCCGCGGCGCGCGGCCTGCCGGGCGCGCCAGCCCGGGTAGTCGAGCGTCTCGAGCAGGCGGTCGAAGGCGGCCGGGTAGTCGGCCGGATCGTAGGTGATCGGCGCCCCGTCGCGATAGGTGAGTCCGGTGGAGCTCGGCATCTCGTCGGGGCGGATCAGGTTGCGCCGGCGCAGCTCGGCCGGATCCATGCCGATCCGCCGCGCCGCGCGGTCGAGCAGCCGGTCCAGCACGAAGGCGGCCTCGGGGCGGCCGGCGCCGCGATAGGCGGCCGCGAACGTCTTGTGGGTCAGCACGTTGCGCCCCGCGCCGCGGTAGTGCGGCACGCGGTACGGTCCGGGCAGGTGATTGATCGTGTTGAGCGTGATGGCCTCGCCGAGGGTGGGCGCGGCGCCGTGGTCGCGCGTGAACTTGGTCTCGATCCCCACGATTCGGCCGTCGCGCTCGAGCCCGATTCGCGCCTCGTGGACCTGGTCGCGATCGCCCGCGGCGGTGAGGCAGTGCTCGCGGCGCGTCTCCGTCCACTTCACCGGGCGGCCGAGGCGCCGGGCCACGGTGGGTACCAGGATCTCCTCCGGATAGACGTGGCCCTTGACGCCGAAGCCGCCCCCGACGTCGGGCACGAGCACCCGGATGCGCTCCTCGGGCAGGCCCAAGACGGGGGCGATGCCGCTGCGCACCGCGAATGGCACCTGGGTCGACGTCCACACGGTGAGGCCGCCCCCGATCGGATCGGGCGCGGCCAGGACCCCGCGTGTCTCGAGCGGCATCCCGGCCACGCGCGGGTACGCGAGGCGCGCGGAGACGACGACGGCGGCGCCGGCCAGCACCCCCGCGGGATCGCCCTTGCTGCTGGTGGTGACACCGGCCAGGTTGTCGGGCCATTCCTCGTTGACGCGCGGCGCACCGGGGGCGGTGGCCGCCTCGGGGGAGAGCGCGGCGGGCAGCGGCTCGTAGTCGACGATGACGCGCTCGGCTCCGTCGGCGGCCGCATATGGGTCGCTCGCCACCACCACCGCCACCGCCTCGCCGACGTGACGCACGCGGCCGCCCGCCATCACCGGATGGATGTATCGCCGGCCGGCCGGCTCCGGGACGAGCGGCGGCACGGTGGCCGTCGCCAGCTCCGGCAGATCGTCGAGCGTCCACACCACGAGCACGCCGGACAGCGCGCGAGCGGCCCCGACGTCGATGCGCAGCACTCGGGCGTGGGCGTGCAGACTGCGCACGACCGCGAGATGGAGCAGCCCCTCCACCCGCACGTCGTCGAGGTAGCGGCCGTGGCCGGCCACGAAGCGGCCGTCTTCCTTGCGCTTCGGGGAGGCGCCGACGAGCATCGGGACGGGAGTCGGGAGCGCGGACTAGCCGCGGGAACCCGCGGGGCGGAGGTGCTCGTCGCGGCGGGACTGGAGATCGCCGTCCGTGTACGTCATGAGCTCGGGCTTGGCCTTGCCGAGCATCACCTGAAGATACGCGGGCTCGAGGCCCACGTTGGTGAAGCCGTGGATGACGTTCGCCGGACAGGAGACGCAGTCCCACGGCCCGAGCACCGTCTCCGCGCGATGACCGGCGCCGTCCTCGATGAACACCAGCACCTTGCCCTCGAGGATGAAGAAGACCTCCTCGACCTCGTGGGTGTGCGGGGCGTTGCCCTGACCGGGAGGGATGAACATGACCGAGAGCGTGAAGTGCTGGGCCGGGATGACGGACGGGTCGGCCTTGCCAGAAGCGCCCGAGCCGATGAAGCGGTGTTGCGCGCGCTTGAAGCCCTCCACGCGCGCGTCGGCGAAGGCGTCCCAGTCGGCGCGCCGGTCGGTGAAGCGGGCCACGTGCGTGGCGAGCAGCTCGTTGAGGGACTGCGCGGTCTGGGTCATGTCGGTCTCCTCCCGGGAGCCCCAGTCTAGTCGCTCCCCCTCGAGGCCGCAAGGCGCGACGTGGCCACCCGCGGCCGGGGCGCGTCTTGATTCGGCGCGGCCTATCCGCTACGATCCGCGCTGCGACGGCTTCTCGGCACGAGGCCACGCCAGGAGGGTCATCCATCATGGGCAAGATCGTCTTCGCGGGCGCGATGTCCCACGTGCTCGACCCCGACTACTACCAGCGCGCCTGCGGCGACGAGGGCCGGCAGAAGGTGACCGCGTGCATGACCGAGATCGCCCGGATGGGCGAGCGCTTCTCGGCGACGCGTGCGGACGCCCTCATCGTGGTGGCCGACGATCACCTGAACGCGTTCTCGTTCAACTGCGTGCCCGCGATGTGCGTGCGTATCGGTCGGAGCGTGCAGCGCATGACGCAGGACCACGCCGAGGCCTTCGACAAGGTGCTCGACCACATGCCGACCGAGTACCCGCTGCACGAGGCGCTGGCCAATGCCATCCTCGAGCAGGGGCTTCAGTCCGGGTTCGACCTGGCGCTGTCGTGGGAGGCGCCGGTCGACCACGCGTTTCTGAGTCCGGTCAACACGCTGCACGGCGCGCGAACGATCCCGCCGCTGGTACCGATCTTTGTGAACGCGTTCGTCGCGCCGCAGCCGACCGCCCGGCGCTGCTTCGCCTTCGGCCAGCACATCGCCCGGGTCGTCGCGCGGAGTCCGTGGAACGTGGGGATCATCGCCACCGGCGGGCTCTCGCACTTCCCGGAGCTCTCGCTGCCGCGCGTCGGCGAGACGGACACGGTCTTCGACAAGAGGCTCATCCACTGGATGGAGATCGGCGAGCACGCGCCGCTGCAGGAGCTGACCGCCGACGAGCTGCACAAGACCGGCAGCCATGAGTTCCTCAACTGGATGGTCCTGCTGGGCGCCGTCACGCCGGCTCGCGCCCAGGTGCGCTACTTCGGCGAGCTGGCTCGCATCAACATGGCCGCCGTGGAGTGGACGCTGGCATGAGCCGCTACGCGGTCAACAGTCTGCTGTATCGACTCAAGAAGGACGAGGCGTTTCGGGCGCGCTTCCTTGAGGATGCGAACGCGGCGCTGGCCGGCGCCGACCTCACCGAGGCCGAGCGCGCGGCCTTCGTCGCACACGACATGCGGAAGCTCAACGAGCTGGGAGGCTATCTCCACCTCGTGATGTCGATCCCCGGGCTCGCCCGGCATTAGGACATTGGGGGGCCTCGACCGGGCCCCCCATGTGCATCAGGCTTTTTCGAACGCCAGGCGCTTGACCTTCGACATGTTGGTGCCTTCGATGCGGATCAGCTTCGTGGAGCCGTCGCGGCGGGGCGAGTGGACGTCGCCCTCGTTGTAGACGTGCGCGTCGCCGGGCTTCAGCGGATAGCTCCGCGCGAGCTTCACCTTGCCGGGCTTCTCCTCGGTGGGCTTCTCCAGCACGGTCCAGTCGCTCATGATCGTCTCGCCGCGGGCCTGGCCGTAGATGGCCCACGACGGGCCGTGATCGTGCGGCTGGCTCTCCTTGGCGCCGACGTAGTTGTGCGCGAGGATGCAGAAGCCGAGTGCTCCGTCCTCGTAGAGGATCTTGCGCTCGGGGACGTCGTCACCGATGTGCCGGGCGATGAACGCGCTGTCCTTCAGCATCTCCTGGACGACCGCGCTGACCTTCTGTCGCCCGGCCGGCCCCGGCGTGCTCTCGAGGATGCGCCGACACTCCGCCGCGAACTGTTCGAGGGTCCTGCCCATGGTCCCACCTCCGTGGGCTCATGCTATCAAACGCGGTGGTACCGTGTGCCATGGCACATGAGCCCTCTGGCGAGCCGCTCACGCGGCGGGCGGTCCTGGGCCTGATGGCAGCGGCGGCGGCTAGTCCCGCACGGGCCTCGGCGCGGTCCGCGATCCTGACGCGCCCGATTCCGTCCAGCGGCGAGGCGATCCCGGTCGTCGGGCTCGGGACGTGGCGCACGTTCGACGTCGGCCCCGACGTCGCCGAGCGGGCACCGCTGAGGACCGTCCTCCAGCGCTTCGTCGAGCTGGGCGGTCGTGTCGTCGACTCGTCGCCGATGTACGGCACGGCCGAGTCGGTGGTGGGCGATCTCGCGACCGAGCTCGCCGTGACCGACACGTTGTTCTTCGCCACCAAGGTGTGGACGAGCGGACGCGCGGCGGGCGTGGCCCAGATCGAGCAGTCCTTCCGCCGCTTCCACACCAAGCGCGTGGACCTCCTGCAGATCCACAACCTGCTCGACTGGCGGACGCACCTGCGCACGCTCCGCGATTTCAAGCAGACGGGCCGCATCCGCTACGTCGGCGTCACGCACTACACGGCGAGCGCCTACGACGAGCTGGAGCGCGTGCTCCGCAGCGAGCCGGTGGATTTCGTGCAGGTCAACTACTCGGTCGGCGAGCGCGAGGCCGAGCGGCGCGTCCTGCCGCTGGCGCGCGAGCGTGGCGTCGCCGTGCTGGTGAACCGGCCGTTCGCGGAAGGCGGGCTGTTCCAGCGCGTCCGCGGCAAGGCGCTGCCGGCGTGGGCGGCCGAGATCGGCTGCAAGAGCTGGGCGCAGGTGCTCCTCAAGTGGGTCCTGGGCCACCCCGCCACCACGTGCGTCATCCCCGCCACGAGCCGGCCGGAGCATCTGGTGGACAACATGGAGGCGGGCGTCGGCGAGCTACCCGACGACCGGATGCGGACCCAGATCGCGGCGGCCGCGCTGAACAGCTGACCGCGAGCCGTGGGCCGTCGTCGCGGCGGCGACGTGCGGTCAGATGGCGCGCACGCTCACGTCAGGTTGTAGAGTCGCGCGCAGTTGTCCCAGAGGATCTTGGCCTTCGTCTTGTCGCTCACACCCTCCAGCGCCACGAACTCCGAGATGGCATGGGGGAACAGCCCATCGGA
>DATIWG010000019.1:0-46031 GCA_035519555.1 Nitrosotalea sp.
CTGGCCGAGCGGCTCTCGCTGGCCCTCTACCGGTTCGCGGCCGCCTTCGCGCTGGAGCGCGGCATCATCATCGCCGACACCAAGTTCGAGTTCGGCGTGGACCGCGAGGGCCGGCTGGTGCTGGGCGACGAGGCGCTGACCCCCGACTCCTCGCGCTTCTGGCCGGGCGATCGGTACGCACCGGGCGGCCCGCAGCCGTCCTACGACAAGCAGTACGTGCGCGACTTCTGCGAGAAGATCGGCTGGGGCAAGACCTACCCGGGCCCCGAGCTGCCGGTCGACGTGGTCGAAGGCACCCGCCGCCGCTACGTCGAGGCCTTCGAGCGCCTCACCGGGATCGCCTTCGACACCTACCTCGCGAATCCCTCCGTCGTCCTGGCCTAGGGCCCCACGTAGCCGCGCTCGCGATCGCGCTCCCGCAGCTCGCGCGGCCGCTGCCCGGCGGGCCCGTAGCCGCCGCCGCCCGGCGTGCTGACCAGCACGCGGTCGCCCTGCTCGAGCACGTGCTGGCGCCGGTGGTCCACCTTCTTGCCGTTGATGCGCACGTCGCCGAGCCCGCCCGCCCCGCCGCCGGCCAGGCCCGGCGCCGGGAAGCGCGTACGCTCGGCCATGAAGCTCAGCACGATCGGCCGCTTCGACTCGCTCTCGATCAGCATGTCCTGGCCGAGCCCGCCGCGATAGCGCCCGCGCCCGCCCGAGCCCGGCCGCATGCGCTTGTAGTGGAAGAAGAGCGGGCTGTTGCGCTCGGCCACCTCCACCGGCGTGCTCGAGATGTTGCTGGGCCACGAGAGCACGTGCTCGCCGTCCTTCTGCGCGGTCGCCCCCATGCCGCCGTTGAAGAACAGCACGGTGGTGTAGGGTCGCCCGTCGTCGCGCACGCCCGACTGCGCGACCGCCCAGAGCGGCGAGCCCGCCGCCGCCGCGACACGATCCGGGATCACCTGGTGCAGCGCGCCCAGCACGAGGATCGGCACGTAGTGGCCGGTCTGGGCGCGGCTCACCACCGCGGCCGGGAACTTCGGGTTGAGCAGGCAGCCTTCGGGGGCCTCGACCTTCACCGGCCGGTACATGCCCTCGTTGTTGGGCAGCCCGGGCAGCAGCGCGCAGCGCAACGCGTAGGCGGTCATGGCGTAGGTGTAGGCCATCACGCAGTTGATCGCGCGCGGCTGCGCGGGCGAGGTGCCGGTGAAGTCGGCCACGATCTCGTCGCCCCGCACCGTGAGCGCGAGCCGGAAGCGGTACGGAGCCTCGAAGCCGTCGGTCTCGATGCCGAAGCGGTAGGTGCCGTCGGGGACTGTACGAATAGCGTCCCGCATGGCTCGCTCCGAGCGGCCGAACAGCTCGTCGGCGAGCCCCTCGAGCGAGTCGAGGCCGTACTCCTCCATGAGCCGGCGGACGCGGTTCTCCATCAGCTCGTTGGCGCTCACCTGGGCCCAGATGTCGCCCACCGTCTGGTCGGGCGTGCGCACGTTGGCGCGCAGCAGGGCGAGCAGTGTCTCGTCGGGGCGCCCCTCCCGGATCAGATGAGCCAGCGGAATATGGAAGCCCTCCTCGAACAGCTCGCGCGCCTCGATGGCCCGGATGCGTCCGCCGATGTCCGGCATGTGGGAAGTGGTCGCCGCAAAGGCGACCAATCGCGGTCGACCGCCCTCCTTCTGGTGAAAGATGGGCTTCACCAGGCAGACGTCGCTCATGTGACCGGTGCCCTGCCAGGGGTCATTGGTGATCAGCACGTCGCCCGGCCGCATGTTCTGGACGCCGACGCCCCGGAGGAAATGGCGGACCGTTGCGGGGAGCGTGCCGATGAACGACGGGATCGAGCCCGAGTTCTGGGCGAGCGCGAAGCCGCGCGCGTCGGTGAGCACGCACGCGAAATCGTTGGCCTCGTTCGAGAGCGTGGAGAAGGAGGTGCGCACGATGGCCTTCGCCGCCTCGTCCACCACCGAGATCACCCGGGTCCACAGCACCTCGAGCGTGATCGCGTCGAATCCGGTGCTCATGCGCGCCCCCTGGGGGGAAGGGTCATGACGATGTTGCCGCTCCGGACCACCCGCGCGGTCGCCCCCGGCCCGATCACCAGCGTCGAGCCCTCCTCCTCGACCACCGCCGGTCCCGTAATCTCGTCCCCCACTCCGAGCCGGTACCGGTCGTACACCGCGGTCTCGACCCATCCCTCGGCGCCGGGGAAGTAGGCGCGCCGGTACCCCTTGAGCGCCGCGCGCACCCCCGCGCCGCGCCGGCCCTCCAGCACCACGTCGCTGCCCGACACCGGCGCGCGCACCGCCACCCGGATGTTGATGAACTCCACCGGCACGCCGGGCGGGGTGAGCGCGAACTTCTCGCGATAGGCGCTCTCGAACGCGCCCCGGAGCGCGGCCCGGCCGGCCTCGCTGTCCTCGTAGGGCCCGGGAGGCAGCGGCACCACCAGGTCGAAGCCCTGGCCGAGGAACCGCCCGTCGGCCAGCCGCTCCACCGTCGCCGACTCGAGCTTGAGCCCGGTCTCGGCCATCACGGCCCGCGCCTCCGCTTCGAGCCGCGCGTACGCCTCCTGCAGGTCGCGGATGCTGCCGCGGTCGAGGCGCAGGCCCACGGTGGCCACGCGATCCACGCGCGCCGGCGCCACCAGCAGGCCCAGCGCGGAGGCCACGCCCGCCGAGGGCGGGCAGATCACGCGGCCGATGCCGAGCTTCTGCGCCACCGAGTAGGCGTGGACCGGCCCCGCCCCTCCCGTGCACAGCAGCGCGTACTCGCGCGGGTCGCGCCCCCGCTCGGCCACGTGCACCCGCGCGGCGCCCGCCATGTTCTCGTTGACGATGTCGTGGATGCCCCACGCGACCTTGGTGGTCTCGAGCCCGAGCCGCCGCGCCAGGTCCTCCACCGCGGAGAGCGCGGCCGCAATGTCGACGGCCACCTCGCCGCCCGCGAAGTAGTCGGGGTTGAGGTAGCCCAGCAGGAAGTCGGCGTCGGTCACGGTGGCCTCCCGGCCGCCGAGGCCGTAGGACGCGGGCCCCGGATGGGAGCCCGCGCTGCGCGGGCCCACCTTCAGGAGGCCGATCTCGTCGATCGCGGCGATGCTGCCGCCGCCGGCGCCGATCTCGATCAGCTCGATGGTCGAGATGCGGATGGGCAGGCCGCTGCCCTCGATGAAGCGTCGCTGCCGCGCCGCCTCGAAGCTGTAGGCGGTGAGCGGCTCGCCGCCGTCCACCAGCGAGAGCTTGGCGGTGGTGCCGCCCATGTCGAAGGCGAGCACCCGGCCGTCGCCGTCGGCCTGGCCGAAGAAGGCGGCCGCGATGGCCCCCGCGGCCGGGCCCGACTCGAGCATCTGCACGGGCACGCGCTGCGCTTCCTGCACGTGGGTGAGCCCGCCGCTCGACAGCATGAGCAGGAGCGGCGCGGGAATGCCGAGCTCGGCGACTCGCCGCGCCATCAGGGCGAGATACTTCTGTGCGAGCGGCTTGATGTAGGCGTTGGCCACCGTGGTGGAGGCGCGCTCGTACTCGCGGATCTCGGGGGCGACCTCGTGCGACGTGGTCACCGCGATGCCGGGATGCCGCTTCGCGATCAGGCGCGCGGCCTCCGCCTCGTGGCGCGGGTTGGCGTAGGCGTGCAGGAACACCACCGCGATGGATCCGGCCCCCGCCTTGGCGAGTGCGGCGGCCCGCGTCGCGAGCGCCTTCGGGTCGAGTCGCCGCGCGATGCGGCCGTCCGCCTTCGTGCGCTCCGGGACCTCCAGGCGCAGGTGGCGCGGGACGAGCGGCTCGGGCTTGGTGATCGCGAGGTCGTAGAGCTCGTACTTGCGCTCGCGCCCGATCTCGAGCGTGTCCGCGAACCCCGCGGTCGTGATCAGCCCGGTCACCGCGCCCTGGCGCTCGATGAGCGCGTTCGTGAAGAGCGTGGTGGCGTGGACGACCCGTGAGAACGCGGCCGGGTCGACGCGCGCCTGGGCCAGCAGGCCCGCGACGCCACCGGCCACCGCGCGGGCCGGATCGTCGTGGGTGGTGAGGACCTTGCGGCTCCAGCGGGTGCCGCCGTCGTGGTCGTAGATCACGAGGTCGGTGAACGTCCCCCCGATGTCGATGCCGAGCGAGTACTGGGCCACCGCCGCGTCTCCCCTACCGCGCCTTGAGCTTCAAATCCTCCGCGGGCGCCGAGTACGAGAAGCCGGGGATGAGGCCGGCCCCGCCCTCCTCCACGCGCGGCCCGATCCCCCAGATGAAGGCCAGCTCGTAGATCGGCACGGTGATGACCTTGTCCACGAGAATCTTCTGGATCTGCGCGAGCAGGACCTCGCGCTTCTTGGGATCGAGCTCGCGTCCCTGGCGCGAGTAGAGATCGTCGATCTCAGGCAGGCTGCCGTAGGCGTAGATGCCGTTCTTCGTCACGTAGGGCTCGAGACGCGTCGCCGCGTTGCCGAAGGCGGCGGTGATCACGAGGATGACGCCGTGGAGCTTCTTCTCGCGCCACGCCGTGAAGTAGGCGGCGCGCTCCATCGTGCGCATCTTCGTCCGGATGCCCACCGCCTGGAGGTAGCCCTGGATGGCCTCGCCCATCGAGTTGTAGGGCGGGAACGGGTAGAAGTCGCCGCCGTCGAAGCCGTTCGGATAGCCGGCCTCGGCCATGAGCTTCTTGGCCTTCGCGGGATCGGGCGCGGGCGGCTCGTAGGCCACCGCGTACTGGAAGATGCGCGGCACGATGCTGCCGGTCAGCCGCGAGAAGCCGAGGGTCTCCGCCTGGTTCACCGCCTGCCGGTCGATCGCGAGGCTCGCGGCCTGGCGCACCCGGACATCGTGCCAGGGCGACTTCGGATCCCACTGGTCGGGCAGCTCCAGCCAGAAGGCGCCGGAGAGCAGCGGGGCCTTCACCGTGAAGCCGGGCGTGCTGCGGATGGCCTCCGCGGTCGGCCCGGTGAGCAGGTAGGTGATGTCGACCTCGCCGCCGCGCAGCGCGGCCGCCCGCGTGGTCTCCTCCGGCATCGAGCGCATGACCAGCCGCTTCACCGACGGGGGCTTGCGCCAGTACCCATCGAAGGCCTCCATCACGATCTCGATGCCCGGCTTGAACGAGACCACCTTGTAGGGCCCCGCCCCGATCGGCGCGGTCTTGAAGCCGTCCTCGCCGACCTGCTGCACGTACTTCTTGGGCACGATCCAGGCGGCCCCCGAGGCAGTCGTGCCGTAGAACGTCATGAAGTCGGCCCACGGCTCCTTGAGCACGAAGCGGACCTGGGTCGGCCCGAGCACCTGCACGTCCCGGACCTTGTCTTTCAGGAGCGCGGCGCTGGCTCCCTTGTAGCGGTCCCAGGAGAACTTCACGTCCTCCGCGGTGACCGGCTCGCCGTTGTGGAAGCGCGCGTTCTTCCTGATCGTGAACGTGTAGGTAAGGTGGTCCTTCGATTCGTGCCATGACTCGGCCAGGCTCGGGGTGTTGAGCCCGGCCGGCATCGGCTTCACGAGCGCGTCGTGGACGGCGTAGAGCACCATGAACGGCGTGCTGAACGCCTCCGTCTCGGCCGGATCGAGCCACTTGGCCGCGAGCGTGACGTGCAGGCCCCAGCGCATCTCGCCGTCGGCGGCGGAGGCGGGGGCGGTGAGCGCGCACACGACCAGGATGAGCGCGGCGAAGACCGGCGGCAGGAGGGCGCGTCTTTTCATGTCGAGAACCCTAGGCTGAGCCGCCGGCCAGGTCAAGAGACCGCGGCTCCCCGGGTCACGCCCGTCGCGAGAAGCCGTCCGCGCTCCAGCGCTCGCTACCGACGCCGTGATGGACCACGAAGAGCCCGTCGGGGTCATACGTGTCCTTCACCGTGAGCAGTCGCGGGTAGTTCGGGCCCCAATAGGCGCGAGCCCAGTCGACCTCGAAGAAATTGCTCTCCGAGACGTAGCACCCGACGTCGGGCACCAGCGCTCGCAGCTCCTTCGTGGCGCCGTCGATCGCCGCCGCGTGCCGGCGCGCCGCCGGCACATCGGGCTCGTGCCCGACGACTCCGGGATACGCCGGCGGCTCCTCGGCGCCGCAGATGGCCAGGGCGAAGGCTCCCAGGACCGCTGGGTTGATGGCCGTGTCCCGGGCCGCCGTGACCTCATCGGCCGGAGCTCCGGCGAGCCCCTTGTTGACGTGGAGCGAGAATCCCCAGTGTCGGCTCGCCGCGAACAGCGCATCGGCAAGACGGCTCTGCACCCGGGATTCGAGGAGCGCGGCGGGCAGCCACATGGACTGGTAGCCATGCAGGAACTGTCCCGCCTGGCCCGCATCACCGGCCCAGAGCACGTTACCTTCCGGCGCGCCCGGCCGGTCGTCGGCCACCGCGATGCCGGGGAACCTCCCGAGAAACGCGGGGTCCCAGAATCGCCGGGCCGGCACGGCCACCACGCGGGGGGCCGCGAGGATTCGGAAGTCGTTCGGCGAAGCCGCCACCCACTCCAAGAAGGGTCGCCAGACCGCCTCCGCCTGCGCCCGATCGAGTCCCTGGAAGACCATCCGGATGTCGAGCCGGTTGTCCGGTCGGAGGGAAATCTGCTCGCCCCAGTTCGGGTTGAACAGGGCCTCGGCATAGAAGCCGACGACCCGGCCGATCAGCCGGCGAAACGCGGCGTCCGAGGCGGCCTGGATGGTCGTGGTGACCGCGCCCAAGAACTCGGGTAGCTCGCGCGTCGCAAGGGTGAGCCGGGTCACCACGCCGAGGCTGGCTCCGCCTCCTCCCTTGATCCCCCAGAACAGGTCGGGATTCGAGCAGGCGTTGGCGATCCGTACCGCGCCGTCGGCGGTGACGATCTCGGCCTCCAGCAGGCCGGCCGCGGCCAGGCCGAATCTCTTGGAGAAGCTGCCAAAGCCACCGCTCTGGATCAGCCCCGCGACGCCCACGGTGAGGCATCCCCCACCCTGGACATAGCGGCCCCCCTTCGTCGTCACCTCATCGTAGACGTGCATCCAAATCGCGCCAGCCTCTACCGTGACCGCCGGCCGTGGAGCGACTCGTCCGGCGCACCCCGCGCCGACGAAGGCGTCGTGCACCGTGATGGCGTTCATCCTGCGCATCCAGATCAGCAGGGAATCCGGCGCGCTGGACGTGCCCAGATAGCTGTGGCCCCCCCCTTTCACGATCAGCCGCAGCTTGTTGTCACGGGCGAAGTTGACGGCAGCGACAACGTCGGCGGTCCTTCGGGCGGCCACCGCGTAGACACTCGGCTGCGAGGTCCAGGCATCCACCCAGCCGAGGGTTTGTGTCAATCCGACCTCGTCGCCGAGGTAATAGGGATTCCTCGCCCACCTCGCGAACTCGGCACACACGGCTCCCTGCGGGTCGCGCACACAGGCGACGAGCGGCGACCGCACGGTGATGAGCTGGCCGTCGGTCTGTCGATTCAATCGCTCCCAGGCGCGCGCATCCGGCCATGACGGATCGCCCGGGCGGACGCGGCGAAACGGGGCGCCGGACGGCGCGGACGGGGTGCAGGCCGACCCGAAGATAGACGCGAGAGCGGTCATTCCGGCCCGGACCAGCACGCTTCGTCTATTCATCGGTCGTGGTCGTGGCAGTGGGAACCGTAGGTCCGGGGGGCGCGATGCCCTCGGCCGCACACTCAACGTAGAACGACTGCGCCTCGCGTGCGGCCGGCGGGCACCGCCTGCCTGCCGCTAGAAGATGGCGAGCGGGTGCGCCGGCGCGCCGGTCGCACCGACCAGGCGCAGCGGCGTGGCCGTGAACAAGAACTCGTTCCGCCCTTCCTCCGCGCACGCCTTCGCGAGGCGCTCCGGGTCCGAATTGTCGATGAGGGCGAGCCCGAGGAACGGGATCGCGAGATGGGCCGACATACCGAAACCCGGATAGCGGCTCGGGCGCTCGTCCATCATGTCCCAGGAGATGCCCGCGATGTCCTTCGCGCGGAACCACTCGAGGCAGGAGAGGTGGAGGCCCGGGTGCTCCGAGATCCGCGGCTTCCAGTCCGGGTTCTCAAGGCGGAACTTCTCGTCGCCACTGCGCACCACCACCACGTCGCCCGGCTCCACCTTCACGCCGGCGCGCCGCTCCGCCGCGTCCAGCTCCCTGGGCGTCACCGGGTGGCCGACCGTGACGTAGCCTTCCTTGCGGCCGGCCGCGATGTCGAGAAAGACGCCGCGAGTGGTGATGCCGCGCTCGAAGATGGGGTCGATGGGGCACCAGAGGGCCCCTTCCGTGGTCAGGCTCTCCGCGAACGGCCGCCCGTTGTAGAGCTCACCGTCCCAGCCCACGTGGCAGAGGGCGTCGACGTGGGTGATCCAGAAGCCGTGGTAGACCATGTCGAAGCGGTCGAGCACCACGTCCACCCGCTCGCGCTTCGACGGAAACGTCATGTGGTACATGTACACGGGCCGCGGGATCACATCGCGCGCCAGCGACACCGTGCGGCCCTTCTTGATCAGGCGCTGGGCCTGGGCCTGCTTGGCCGGCGTGATCAGGTTCACGGTGCCGAGCTGGTCGTCGTGGCCCCAGCGGCCCCAGTTGTTCAGCTCCTTGAAGTACCCCTCGACGCGGTCGCGGGTAGGCAGGGCGGTATCGGCCATCGGACGAGTCCTTTCTTCGTGGGTCTAGCGCCGGTCGGCGACGCGGAAGCCGAGGGCCGACGATCCGAGGAGCAGCACGATCACGGGCGGCCAGAGCGCGTGCACGTCCACCCGCGCGGCGGACGGCAGCACACCGGCGGTGAAGGCGACCCAGCAGCCCCAGCCGACGGCGCCCGGGCGACGCTCGAGCAAGCGGGCGAGCAGCCTGCCCACGAGGGCCCCGATGCCGCAGCCACGAGCAGCGAGCCGGCGACGTAGCCGTGCGGCCGCGAGGATGCCGGGGCGACCGTCTTGGTCGTCATGTCCTGCAACGGTAGCACGGTCGGGAGGATCGTGGTACGGTCCGCCCTGCCCCCTCGCTCCCGAGGGGCCCGCAGCGCATGCCGAGCAAGAGCTCCAGTCTCGAGTACGTCCTCGCGGCGCTCCAGAGCCAGCTGGAGGCCGTGCACGCCTACGAGCCGGGGGTCCGGGCCGGTCGAGATCCCGAGGACCTGCGCAAGATGCGGGTCGCGGTCCGTCGCCTGCGCGCCATTCTCCGGGCAAGCCGATCCCTGCTCGACCGGCAGTGGGTGAAGAGCCTGCGGCGCGAGCTCGACTGGCTCGGGACCTCGCTGGGCAGGGTGCGTGACCTCGACACGCTCCGGGCGTACCTGGACTCCGAGATCGACGCCCTCGAGGGGACCGGCCGGAAGGCGGCTCAGGCGCTCCTCCAGCGCGTCGAGACGGACCGGGCTCGGGCGCTCGACGCCCTTCACGCCGCGCTCGACGCTCCGAGATACGCTCGGCTGCTGATCCGCCTCAAGACGGCCGTGGCCGAGCCACAGGTAGGCCGGGAAGATGTCTCCCTGCCGGACGTGGCGGCGAAAGAGTTCAAGAGACTCCGGCGAGCGGTGAAGCTCCTCTCCAGCCATCCGAGTGCCGACGACCTTCACGCCGTCCGCATCCTGGTCAAGCGGGCGCGGTACGCGGCCGAGCTGGCGCGGACCACCGCCGGCCGTCGCGCCAAGAAGTTCATCGACGAGGCCAAGACGGTGCAAGACATTCTTGGAGAACACCAGGACGCCGTGGTAATCGAGAAGTATCTTCACGACGTCATCGACAGCCGCGAGGCCGCGCATGCGCTCGAGCAGCAGCTTCTCAGACGGCAACGCAAGCGGCGCAAGAAGGCGCGCGCGGCGTTCCTCGAGGAGTGGCCGTCGCTCGAGCGTCGGGGCCGGAAGGCCTGGGCGACCGCGTCATAGCGGGGACGGCCGCCCGCGGAGCGCGCGATGAAGGTCCTGCTCATCCGCCACGCGGCCGCCGTGCGCAATGGCACGGGCCGCGTGCGTGATCACGATCGGCCGCTGACCCGCCAGGGTCGCCAGCGGTTCCGGGAGGCCGCCCGAGGGCTCGCGCGCATCGCCGGGCGCCCGGACGTCCTCCTGACGAGCCCCCTCACCCGCGCGCGCGCCACCGCCGAGATCGCGGCGGCGGCCTTCAAGCGCGTGACGCCCCGGATCGAGCCCGCGCTCGGGCAGGACGACGTCGACGTGCTGGTGACCGCTCTCAGGAAGTACCGTCCCGACGCGATGGTCGCACTGGTCGGACACGAGCCCACGCTCTCCGGCCTGCTGGCTCACCTGCTCGGCATGCACCAGGGCGACGACCGCTTCGCCTTCAAGAAGGGAGGCGCGGCGCTCGTGCATCTCCCGGAGGGTCCGTCCATGCCGGGGGAGCTTCGTTGGTTCGTAAAGCCTCGAATTTTAAGGTCTCTCGGCTCCAGCTAGCTCAGCCACCCTGCCCGGCAGGCCCCCGTGGTACCCTTAGGGCCCCTTCCCGGGGCTGCCCAGTAACGGCCACGCGACGAGAGGTACCGAGCCTGTGTCACGAGCGAACGGAAATGGAGCGGACAGCACCGCCTCGGACCTGGTGGCCATCGTCGACCTGGGCTCGGCCGCGGTCCGGTTCCTCCTGGCGCAGATCCGGCCGACCTCGGGGTACCGCATCCTCGCCCAGGAGCGAGTGCCGACCCGTCTGGGAGCCGGCGCGCCCGGGACACTGTCGCGCGTGGCCATCGACCGGACCCTCCGGGCCGTGCACCGGTTCTTCGCGCGCTACTCGCCCCAGGACCAGGGGCCACGGATCGTGGCGATCGCGACCTCGGCGGTGCGGGACGCGCGCAACCGTGAGCGCCTTCTCGATCCGCTGCGGCGCGACGAGGGCATCGAGGTGCAGGTGCTCAGCGGGCGGGACGAGGCGCGCTTCGGGGTGGTGGCGGCGCTCGAGAGCCTGTCCTTCACCAGGGGCGTGGTCGCGGACCTGGGCGGCTCCAGCCTGCAGCTCAGCCGGGTGCGCCGGGGCCGCGTGATCTCGACGGCGAGCCTGCCGCTGGGGGCGGTCCGCACGACCCGGCGGTTCCTGAAGCACGATCCCCCGACGCCGCGCGAGCTTCGCGCCCTGCGCGCGGAGATCCGCGGGCAACTCGCGGCAGCGCTGCCGCTCGCCGAGCGCGGCGAGGAGCTGGTGGGGCTGGGAGGCACGGTGCGCACGCTCGCCAGCATCCACCTGCGCGCGAACCCGGGCGAGCGTAAGCACCGGCACGGGCTCGTGCTGCAGCAGTCCGCCGTCACCGCGGTTCGGGAGCGCCTCGAGGCACTCTCCTCGCGCGGGCGGCGGAAGATCCGTGGATTGAAGGCCGAGCGGGCCGACATCATCCTCGCCGGCGCGATGGTCATCGAGGACATGATGGTCAGCGGAGGGTACCTGAGCCTCGTGGTCTGCACCCGCGGGGTGCGCGACGGTGTGCTCCTCCACGAAGCCTCCAGGAGAAGGAACTGATATGGGCTCCGATAAATTCGTGAACCGGGAGCTGTCGTGGCTCGAATTCAACCGGCGCGTCCTCGAGGAGGCGCAGGATCCGAGCGTGCCGCTCCTCGAGCGCCTGAAGTTTCTGTCGATCTTCAGCTCGAACCTCGACGAATTCTTCATGGTGCGCGTCGCGACCCTGAAGCGGCGCATCCGGGAGGGCGAGCAGACCCCGACGCCGGACGGGCTCACCCTCGGGGAGACCATAGCCGCGGTCTCGGTCCGGGTGCACGAGCTGGTCGACCTGCAGCACCGCACGTTCCTGCAGGACCTCCAGCCGCTCCTCGCTGCGGAGGGGATCCTGCTGCTGCGCCCGAAGGAGATCACCGACGAGCAGCGCCGCTTCCTCGAGGAGTACTTCCGCCGGACGCTGCTGCCCGTGGTCACCCCGCTCGCGGTCGATCCCGGGCATCCGTTCCCGTACCTCGGCAACCGCTCGCTGTGCCTGGTGGCCTCGATGCGCCCGTCCGCGCCGTCCGTCTTTCCGCACAGCCGCCTCTCGATCATCCACCTCCCGAGCCAGGCCCTCCCGCGCTTCGTCGCGCTGCCCGACGCCCAGGGCAAGCGGGTGTTCATGCTGCTCGAGGACGTGATCCGGCTGCACCTGCCGACCATCTATCACGGCTACGAGATCCTCTCCAGCCACGCGATCCGGGTCACCCGGGACGCCGACCTCCCCGAGCCGCCGACCCGGCCCGCCGACCTGCTGAGCGGCATCGAGCGGAGCCTGCGCGAGCGCCGCCTCGGCGACGCGGTGCGTATGCAGCACGACGGGGATCTGCCGTCCGACATCCTCGCCCTGCTGCTCGACGAGCTGGAGCTGCACACCGACGACGTCTACGAGGGTGCGGGCTTCGCCGCCTTCTCGGATCTCCTGCAGCTCTACACCGCGCTCGACATCCCGCGACTCAAAGACCCACAGCGGCCACCGCACCCGGTGGCCGTACTGGAGGGCACCTCCGACGTGTGGGGCGCGATCCGGGCCCGCGACATCCTGGTCCACCATCCGTACCAGAGCTTCGAGAGCGTGACCCGGTTCGTGCGTGAGGCGGCCAGCGACCCGAGGGTGCTCGCCATCAAGATGACCCTCTATCGCGTCAGCCCCGCCTCGCCGATCGCCCACGCGCTGCAGACCGCGGTGGAGAACGGCAAGGAGGTGGCGGTGCTCGTCGAGCTCCAGGCCCGCTTCGACGAGGAGGCGAACATCCGCTGGGCCCGAGCGCTCGAGGAAGTGGGCGCCCACGTGGTGTACGGCTTCCCCGGATTCAAGACCCACTGCAAGGCGTGTCTCGTGGTGCGTCAGGAATCGGACGGCATCCGCCGCTACTGCCATCTCGCCACCGGCAACTACAACGTGCGGACTGCCGGGCTCTACACCGACGTCGGGCTCTTCACGAGCCGGCAGTCGTTCGGCGAGGACCTCACCCAGCTCTTCAACCTGCTGACCGGCTACACGCGCCCCACCCACTTCCACCACCTCATCCTCGCGCCGAGCGCGATGCGGGACGCGTTCGTGGAGCGGATCCGCCGCGAGGCCGACCACGCTCGCGCGGGGCGGCCCGCCCGGATCATCGCCAAGATGAACGCGCTGGTCGACCGCGCGGTGATCGAGGAGCTCTACGCGGCGGGCGCGGCGGGCGTGCCAATCGACCTGATCGTCCGGGGCATCTGCTGCCTGCGTCCGGAGGTGCCGGGCCTCTCCGAGAACATCCGGGTCATCTCGATCGTGGACCGCTACCTCGAGCACTCGCGCATCTACTACTTCGAGAACGCCGGCCAGCCCGAGTACCTGCTGGCCTCCGCCGACTGGATGACCCGCAACCTCGACCGCCGCGTCGAGGTGGCCTTCCCGGTGCTGGACCCGAGCCTGCACCGGAAGATCCGCGAGATCCTCGAGATCCAGCTCGCGGACACCGTGAAGGCGCGACGCATTCTGCCCGACGGCACCTCGGAGCGGGTCCGGCCCGACGGCCGGCCCATTCTGCGCTCCCAGGAGCGCCTCTACGAGGCGACCGGCGCGAGCAGCTCCGACGCGGAAGGCGTCGACTGCTGACCTAGAGCAGGACCGCTTCCACCGGGCGCCGCGGGCTGGGCGCGGCGTTCCGCATCGCGAAGCCGACGCGGAAGGCGAAGGTGGGCCTCCACTCCTCCTCGCCGGTCAGCGCGGCCAGCGTGCGCGCCGCGCGTGGCTCGCGGCCCAGCTCATGCTCCCGGTCCACCAGCTCCACCGGCTGGTTGATCGGCTGCATGGCGAGCCCGCGGGCGGTGGCCATGAGATGCAGGCGCTGCCACCGCTGGCCCGCGCGCAGGGTCTGGCGTCGGTCGTAGAGGTCACGCACCGCGATCAGGCCGAAGAGCGGCGTGGTGGCCACCTGCACGTCGCGGGTGGCGTCGAGCCAGTAGCGATGGCTCGTCTCCGGGGAGGGCTCGGGCAGCACCTTCGCGGCGGCGACCACGAGCGGGCCGAGGCCCGCCGCATCGAGGGTCAGCCCGTCGCGGAGCCGCTGCACGTCCGCCCGGCGGTGCCGGAACCAGCGATGGCTGTCCTGTACCATCGGACCGTCCGCGATGATGGCCTCGGTGGCACTCACAACCGCGTCCCCGAACTTCTTCCGCTCGTCAGGCGCCGAGAACAGGAACAGGCGCACATCCTCGTCGGTCTGGAACACGGCCCACATCGCCTCGATCGTCTCGGGCGGCACCGGCCGGGCGCCGTCGTAGGCGCCCCGGTTGGTGTGCCGGTGGGGAATCGCGTCGAAGAGCGCGTCCGGTCGCGCTCGTGCGCCGGACAGGTCGAGCGCGGCCACCGGCTCCGGGCGGGGCGGCGACGGCGGCGGCCCCAGCGCGCCGGGGCTCTCGGTCACGACCGCCTGGTAGCCGTAGGCGGCGGCCGCCCGCGCCATGTTCTCCACCGCGCAGCCGAGACCGATGTGCATCTCGCGCAGGTACGGATCGAAGCTGCCCAGGTTGCGGGCGGTGTCGGCATACAGCTCGACGCGCGCCGCGCTCACCCGGAATCGCCACGGCTGCGTGTTGTGAGGGTTGGCCGCGAGGATCCCGGCCCGCACGAGCCCGAGTGGCCCCGCGCCCACGTCGCTCCGCCAGGTCGTCCAGGGCTCGTAGGCGGCGCCGGCGCCCGCGGCGAGGACGCCCTGCTCCCAGGTGCGCCAGACGAGTCCCCCCGCCGCCACGATCGCTACGGCGCCCGCGCCCTTCGCGAAGCCTCTCCGGCTCATCGGCATGCCGCGCTCGCTCGACGAGAAAGGTAGCACGGCCGGCCGGTTGACCACCCCGCGCGCGCCGTGCTAGAACCGGGGCACCCCGACACGATACCTACGGCTTACCGGATCGGTCTGGCCGGCGCGAGGAGGCCCCCGCGATGGATCTCAACTACACCGCCGAAGACGTCGCCTTCCGCAAGCAGGTCCGCACGTGGCTCGAGCAGAACATGCCGCGCCACATCCGCAACCTGGACGAGCGTAAGGCGTGGCACCGCCGGCTCTACGAGGCCGGCTATCTCGGCATGGGCTGGCCAAAGGAGTACGGCGGCCAGGGCGCGCGGCCGATGGAGCAGGCCATCGTGGCCGACGAGATGGCGCGTGCGGGCGCGCCCGCGCCCACCAACAGCCTCGGCGTCGGCATCGTCGGCCCCACCATCGTGGTGCACGGCACCGATGCACAGAAGCGGAGGTACCTGCGCAAGATCCTCACCGCCGAGGAGATGTGGTGCCAGCTCTACTCCGAGCCGAACGCGGGCTCGGACCTGGCCGCGCTGCGTACCGGCGCGGAGGACAGAGGCGACCACTTCCTGGTCAACGGCCAGAAGATCTGGACCAGCGGCGGCGCGGTCGCCGACTGGGGCCTGCTTCTCGCCCGCACCGATCCGGCCGTGCCCAAGCACAAGGGCATCACGTGCTTCCTGATGAACATGCGCCAGCCCGGCGTGGAGGTGCGCCCGCTCAAGCAGATCACCGGCTCGTCGGAGTTCTGCGAGGTCTTCATGACCAACGCGCGGGTCGAGAAGGAGAACATGATCGGTCGGCTCGGCGAGGGCTGGGGCATCGCCCAGACCACCCTCGGCTACGAGCGCGGGGGCCGCGCGCTGGCCCGCATCACCACCTACGCCTCGCAGTACAAGATGCTCATGGACGCGGCGCGCCGCCTGAAGCGCAACGGCCGGCCGATCCTGGACGACGCGGTGGTGCGGCAGAAGCTCGGGCGCATCTGGGCCGACCTGGAAGTGGAGCGCTACGGTGCCCTGCGCACGCTGACCATGCTGGAGCGCGGCGAGCACCCGGGCGCGGGCGGCTCGCTCACCAAGCTGTCCTACTCCGAGTTCGAGAAGCGCTTCATGGAGCTGGCCGAGGAGATCCTCGGGCCCTACGGCCAGCTCACGGACGGCGTCCCCGCCGAGTTCCGCCTGGAGGTCGACACCGCGGTGGGCGACCATGGGACCTGGGCCTACGCGTTCCTGTGGTCGCGCGCGGGCACGATCTACGCCGGCTCTTCCGAGATCCAGAAGAACGTCATCGGCGAGCGCATCCTGGGGCTGCCGAAGGAATCCCGGGCCGACCGCGTCGGAGGTACTCGATGAATTTCTCGTTCAGCGAAGACCAGGTCCTGCTCCGCAACTCCGTCCGCGCGGCGCTGGACGAGCAGTGCACCCCGGCCCACGTGCGCGCCATGATGGAGGACCCGAAAGGGTACTCCGACGCCCTCTGGGGGGAGATGGCCAAGCTCGGCTGGCTCGGCCTGCCGTTCGCGGAGGAGCAGGGCGGTGCCGGCCTCGGCCTGGTCGAGCTGGCGCTCGTGCTGGAGGAGATGGGCCGCGCCGCGTACCCGGGCCCTTACTTCGCCAGCGTGGTGCTGGGCGGGCTCGGGCTCCAGCTGGGCGGCAGCGCGGCCCAGAAGGAGAAGTGGCTGCCCGCGATCGCGTCGGGACAGGCGCGCGCGAGCGCGGCGCTGCTCGAGGACGCGCTGGACTGGAATCCCGCCGCCACGACCACCAGCGCGACGAAGGGGGGCGACGGCTGGCGGCTCTCCGGGGTGAAGCGCTTCGTGCCGTGGGCGCACGTGGCCGACGTGGTGCTGGTTCCGGCCCGCGCTCCCGAGGGACTCTCCCTCTTCCTGGTGGACCCGCGCGCGCCCGGCGTGACGGTCACCCCCATGGTTGGCATCGACCTGGCCAACCGCTGGTCGGAGATGCGCCTGGCCGACGTCGCGGTGCCCGCCGAGGCGGTGGTGGGCCGGCCGGGCGGCGCGAGCGTCGTGCTGGAGGGGTTGCTGCGCCGCGCCGCGGTGGGCGCCTCCGCGGAGATGCTGGGCGCGGCGCGCCGCTGCCTCGACATGAGCGTGAGCTACGTCAAAGTGCGCGAGCAGTTCGGCCAGCTCATCGGCTCCTTCCAGGCCATCCGCCATCGCTGCGCGGAGATGCTGATGGAGGTGGAGAACTCCCACTCTGCGGTCTACTACGCGGCGTGGGCGCTGACCGCCGGTGCCGGCGATGCCCCGATGGCCGCTTCCATCTGCAAGGCCTACGTGAGCGAGTCGGCCCGCAAGGTCTGCGGCGACGCGATCCAGGTGCACGGCGGCATCGGCTTCACCTGGGAGTACGATCTGCACCTCTACTTCAAGCGCGCCAAGGCGCTGGAGCCCCTCTACGGCGACGCCTCCCACCACCGCGAGCAGATCGTGCGGGGTCAGGTCTTACATTCCGACAAATGACCGGTCCTCTGGATGGTATTCGCGTCGTTGATCTGACGTCGTACATCGCCGGCTCCTACGGGGCGATGATGCTGGCCGACCTGGGCGCCGACGTGATCAAGGTGGAGGCGATCGAGGGCGACTCCTTCCGCGAGCTGCCCGGCTTCTACGGATGGAACCGCGGGAAGCGCTCGATCGCGGTCAACGTGAAGGATCCGGACGGGCGCGCCATCGTCCACCGGCTCGCGAAGGACGCCGACGTGGTGATGGAGAACATGCGGCCCGGCGTCGTGGAGCGCCTCGGAGTCGACTACGAGACTCTTCGAGCGATCAATCCGACGCTCATCTACGCCACCGTCACCGCCTTCGGCTCCGACGGCCCGTACAAGGACCGCCCCGGCTTCGATCCCCTCCTGCAGGCGATGGGCGGCCTCATGACCCTGCAGGGCTTCGGGGGGCCGCCCCAGTACCTGCGCATCGCACCCACCGACTACTACTGCGCGGCGCTCTCCTGCCAGATGGTGCTGGCCGCCCTCTTCGTGCGCGAGCGAACCGGCCGGGGTCAGCGCGTGCAGACCTCACTGCTGCAGGCCGTGCTCGCGCTGCAGTCCGGCAGCGTGGTGACCTACCCGGGCCACGAGGTCGTGCTCCGCAACACGCCGACGTATCGGCTCTACCAGGGCGGCGACGGAGCATGGTTCTTCCTGGCCGTCGGGAACCAGTCGTTCTGGGCGAAGCTCTGCAAGGCGATCGGGCACGAGGAGCTGGCCCGGGACCCGCGCTTCGGCTCGTGGCTCTCCCGGCGCGACAACGCCGACGCGCTGATGCCCCTGCTCGAGCAGGCCTTCGCGTCGAAGCCCGCGGCCGAATGGCTCGCCATCCTGGCCGCCCACGACATCCCGGCCGCGGCCACCCAGTCGCTGCAGGAGTTCATGCAGGATGAGGCGGTGCTGCACCACAAGATGATCGTCACCTACGACCACCCGGAGCTGGGCCCGCTCTCGCTGATGGGCCAGCCGCTCCGCTTCTCCGAGACGCAGGCGCCCGACGCGGGCCCGCCGCCGACGCTGGGTCAGCACACCGCCGAGGTGCTGCGCCGGGCGGGCTACGCCGACCACGAGATCGCCGACCTCCGACGCCGCGGCGTCGTCGCCGGCAAGGACTGAGCACCATGAGCGACAAACCGACCGGCGGGCCCGCCACCGCCAAGTACGAAGCGATCCGTTACGAGCAGGCCGACGGTGTGGCCACCGTCACGCTGAACCGGCCCGACGTGCACAACGCGATGAACCAGGAGATGCGCCGCGAACTGCTGGAGGTCTTCACGCACCTCCGCACCGACGACTCCGTGCGCGCGGTGGTGGTGACCGGAGGGGGCGACAAGGCCTTCTCGGCCGGCGCCGACATCCGCGAGTTCCTGGAGCCGCCGGTGATCACCCAGTTCCGCGAGGCGCGTCGGCGGGTGGACTTCCGGCGCGAGATGGAGCGGTGCCCCCAGGCGATCATCGCGGCCATCCGCGGCTACGCCTTCGGCGGCGGGCTCGAGCTGGCCCTGGCCTGCGACATCCGCATCGCGGCGGAGGACGCCCAGCTCGGGCTGACCGAGATCAACCTCGCGATCATTCCGGGCGGCGGCGGCACCCAGCGGCTCCCGCGCCTGGTCGGGCGAGGCAAGGCGCTCGAGATGATCCTCACCGGCATGCGCATCCCGGCCGCGGAGGCGCTGCGCATCGGGCTGGTCGAGCGGGTGGTCCCGGCGGCGGAGCTTCCCGCCGCCGCGCAGGCGCTGGCCCGCACCATCGCGGACAAGGCGCCGGTGGCGATGCGCTACGCCAAGGAAGCGGTGGTGGGCGGCCTCGGCCTGCCGCTGGACGACGGCATCCGCCTCGAGAACGATCTCGCCACCCTGCTGCGCACCACCGAGGACCGCGTCGAGGGCGCAAGGGCCTTCGTGGAGAAGCGCAAGCCCCGCTGGTCCGGCAGATAAGGGGTCAGGTCTTACATTCCGACATTTTCGTGGGCCGCGACGGCCTCGCGCGAGAAAAATGTCGGAATGTAAGACCTGACCCCTAGTGGGGGGTGTCGCCGGCCAGGGTTACGCGGTGCATGAGGCGCTTGAAGCCCGCGTAGTCGTTGACCGCGTTGTGCTGCGCGCAGCGGTTGTCCCAGAACGCGATCGAGCCCGGCGCCCACTGGAAGCGGTAGCACAGCTCCGGCCGCACCTGGTGCTGGAACAGATACTCCAATAGGGGCCGGCTCTCCTCTTCCGTCCAGCCCTTGAAGTGCGCGGTGTGCCCGTGGTTCACGAACAGAGCCTTCCGGCCGGTCTCCGGGTGGGTGCGCGCCGCCGGGTGCTCGCTGACGAGCACCTTCATCTCGACGCCGGCCGCCCTCAGCCGGTCCTCGCGCGTCTTGGACGCGTCGGCCTTGGTCGAGGTGTTGACCCCGGTGAGCCCGTCCAGCGTCCGGCGTAGCCCCTCCGAGAGCGTCTCGTACGCCAGGTACTGATTGGCGAAGATCGTGTCCCCCCCGTAGGGCGGCAGCTCGACCGCGTAGAGCATGCTCGCCATCGGCGGCTCGGTCAGGTACGTGGTGTCCGAGTGCCACACCCCGCCGAAGTTGATCTTCTCGTGCGCCAGCTTGAGCACCGGTGTGATCAGCGGGCACTCGGGCAGGCCCTTGAGCTGCGGGTACTCCATGGGCTCGCCGAACCGCCGGGCGAAGGCGAGCTGCTCGTGCGGGGTCAGCTTCTGATCGCGGAAGAAGACGACCAGGTGGTCGAGAAAGGCCTGGCGGATCTCCGCGATGACCGCGTCGTCGAGCGCGGCCGCCACGTTGACCCCGCGGATCTCCGCGCCCAGCGCGCCGCTGACCGGCTGCACCTCGATGTGGCGATACGTCCGAGCCTCGTTGCCAGCCATGTCCCCCCCTCGATCCGAGCCTACGTCGGAGCCTACAGCGAATCGAAGTGCTCGGCCATCCTCCGCCGCAGTGCTGCGTCCGGCAGGGGCCCCGAGCCCGCGCCCAGGTTGTCCGCCACGTGCCGGGGGTTGCGCGTGCCCGGGATCACGCAGGTGACCGCGGGCTGCCCGAGGATCCACTTGAGGAAGAACTGCGCCCAGCTGGCGCAACCCGCCTCCCGGGCCCACTCCGGCACCGCCCGCCCCTTCACCCGTCCGAACATCGCCCCTTCCGCGAAGGGCCGGTTCACGATCACCGCGGTGCGGCTCTCCGCGGCGGCACCGAGCAGGCGGCGCTCCGCCTCCGGCTCGGCCAGCGAGTAGTTGACCTGCACGAAGTCGATGCCGCCCGCCTTGATCAGGCGCTCGAGCTCGGCGTGCGCCCCCGCGTGGTAGTGGGTGACGCCGACGTAGCGGATGCGGCCGGCCGTCTTCCAGTCCCG
Organism: Nitrosotalea sp.; assembly: GCA_035519555.1. Classification (GTDB taxonomy): domain Bacteria; phylum Methylomirabilota; class Methylomirabilia; order Rokubacteriales; family CSP1-6; genus CAMLFJ01. The sequence goes on from DATIWG010000019.1 coordinate 20,492, forward strand.
CAGCGTGGCGAGGTGCGCCTGCACGTCGACCAGATTGTGCACCTGCATCAGGTCCAGCCGCTCGACGCGCAGCTTGCGCATCGAGTCCTCCATCTGCCGGATACCGGCCTGCTTGCCGGTCGTCCACACCTTGGTGGCCACGAAGAGCTTGTCGACCAGGCCCAGCTCGAGAATGAGCTGCCCGGTGACCATCTCGGAGGAGCCGTACATCGGCGAGCTGTCGACCACGCGCCCGCCCGTCGCCGCGAAGGTTTTCAGGGTCTCGCGCGCCTGCCCGAGCTCCTGCGCCCTGCCCGCCACGTCGAACACCTGCCAGGTCCCGAGCCCGATCGCGGGCAGCGCCTCACCCGTCGTCGGGATGCGCCGCTCGAGCAGCCCCTGCCCGCGCGATTCGGTCGACATCAGCATCGCTCCCAGGATGGCCGTCGCGCCCCTGAGGAACCGCCGCCGATCTCGCACACTCATACGCTCCCCGGGGGGCGCGTCCCCCGTGAGGCGGCAACCACGATGCGGTCCCCGGCGCCGAGGGGCACGCCGTCATAGGTGGCGGCATACTCGGCCGCCTCGAAGCCGGCGCCGCGCAGGCTCGCCTCCACCTCGTCCCGCGTCCAGCACCCCATCACGAACTCGAAGGCCGCCGTCGTCTCCCCCGTCGGCGTGGTCAGCGTGTGGCGCTCGGAGATGAGCATCCGCCGGGTGGCTGGATCGAGACGCGTCTCGGTCCGGAACACGAGCAGCCCGCGCGGCGTCGACACGTGGTTCTCGGAGACCGGCTGCGCGGTCCGGCCCGCGACGGTCGCCGCCCAGTCCCGGACGTCGAAGAGCAAGACCCCGCCCGGCCGCAGCCCCCGCGCGAATACCTCGAAGATGGTCGCGCGGGCCGCCACCTCCACGACGTCGTTGAGCACGCCCCGGCACACGATGGCGTCATATGGCGGCCCGGCCGGAAGCGCCAGGAGATCGCCGGCCTCGAGCCGCACCGCGATGGCGTCGCCGGCCTCCCGGACCCGGGCGCGCGCTTCGTCGAGCAGCCCAGGCGAGCGGTCGACGCCGGTGACCGCGAACCCGCGTCGCGCCAGCTCCACCGCATAGCGCCCGTTGCCGCAACCGGCGTCCAGCAGCCGGGCGCCGGGGCCGATCCCGCGCCGCGCCAGCGTCGCGACCATCCCCGCGCACTCGTCCGCCACCGGGCGCACGACCAGATGGTCGTAGGCCCAGGCGAACTCATTGTAGAAGGGGCGCGGAGCGGGGAGCGTCTCGATGGTGGTCACGCCTTCAGGGCCTTGGCCATGCACACGCTGACCGGCGAATGCACGTACTCGCCGAAGGCGGGGATGCGCGCGAAGCCGGCGCGCTCGTAGAGGGTGATCGCCTCCGGGTTCCGGCTGCCGGTCTCCAGCACCAGGCGCGCGCAGCCGAGCGCCCGCGCCTCGGCCTCGAGGGCCGAGAGCACGGCCCGACCGACGCGCCGCCCGCGCGCCTCCGGCCGCACGTACATCCGCTTGATCTCCGCGACGCCGGGCGCGATGCGCCGCACCGCCCCGCAGCCCACCGGCCTCCCGTCGCGCGCCGCGATGAGGAACGCGCCGCGCCCGGGCGTCACCTCGTCCGCGTCGAGCCGGAAGTGGGTCGCGCCGTCCTCCGGATAGCGGCCCGACAGCTCGGCGTTCAGCGCCTCGATGAGCGCGCGAGCCTCGGGCGAGAGGATGTCGGCCCTCGCGACGGTCAGCGTGGCCGTGGCGCCGCCCACTAGCGATCCCCCGCGCCGACGAACGCGAACCGGTGCGCGGGGCTCCACGTGTCGTCGAAGCCCTCCAGGCCCAGCTCGCGCCGGCCCGCGTTGGACCAGAGACAGAGGACATCGCGCCGGCCGAAGAAGCCGACCCATGGATCGTGGAGGAAGACCACCGGATGCTCCTGCTGCACCGTCGGGTGCTCGACGCCGAAGTGGAGCGCGTCCTCGTACGTCGGCCGCTCGAGGCCGAGGCGCGCGGCCTCGGCGAGCGCCTCCGCGGCAGTGACGTCGTGATCGAACGCGAGCAGGACCACGTCGCAGCTCCGTGGCGTGGACCCCACCGAGCGCACCGGGAAGTTCTCGGAGGTCACGCAGGAGTGCGCGTACCCGTAGGCGCCCGCCTCGACGAGCTGCTCGGTGGAGCGAGGCGCGCCCCGGGTCAACCGGTAACGACACTGCACCGAGCTCACCTACGTGGTCTCGAGCGCGAGATCGAACGACGCGATGTAACCGGGCGAGGCCGGCGCCACCACCAGCGTGAGCTGACTCCCCGCCTGACGGTAGATGCCGTCGCGCGTGTTCCGCACCCGCCCCGGGCCGCGGGCCGCATAGGGCGGCTGCGCATACACCTGGTCGCTGAGCACGTCGTCGAAGAAGAGCTGCGAGGTGAACTCGTGCGCGAGCCCTCCCGCGGCCGCCGCGCGGACCTTGAAGTGGATGTGCACCGCGCGGCCCGGATACCAGCCCGGGTAGATCGTGGTGAACCGTGCGAGCCCCTCGGCGTCCGTCAGCTGGTAGCCACGCAGGAACTTCTTACCCACCGTGCTCCCGCCCGGGTCGGAGACGTCCGAGTAGACTCCGGCCGCGTCGCAGTGCCAGAGGTCGATCATCGCCCCGGGCAGCGGCGCGCAGGCGCCCGCGGCCAGGCGGGACACGCGCAGGCCGAGCCGCAGGGACGCGCCGGGCCGCACGGTGCCGTCAGTGGGATCCGGGCGGATGTCCGACCGGTTCAGCTTCTCGTCCACGAAGTACGGCCCTTCGGTCAGGGCCGGGCGCGCCACGCAGGCGCCCGCGGCCGCGGGCGACGCGGCCCGGAGGGCTCCGGAGCCGGCGGCCAGCGCAGCTGCGCCGCCCACCCCGAGGAGCGCCAACGCCTCGCGCCGGGTCAGCCGGCGACCGATCGGGTGGTCATCGTCACGCATGGTGCCGTCTAGCATACCTTGACGCGCCAGAGGAGGCGGAGGCAGTATCGCGCCGATGGCCACCGCCGCCACGGGCTCGCCGCCGATCATCCACGCGCTCGACCACGTGGTCATCGCGGTGCGCGATCTCGACGCCGCGGTCGCCGCCTACCGCACCCTGCTGGGCCGCGCGCCGGCGTGGCGCGCGGAGGCGCACGGCGGCGGGGCTACCGTGGTCACGTTCTCCCTCGCCAACGTGGCCGTCGAGCTGATGGCGCCCTCTGGCCACGGCGCGACCGCGGAGCGGCTCGGCGCGGTGCTCGACGCGCAGGGCGAGGGGCTCGCGAGCCTCGCCTTCGCCACCGCCGACCTCGAGCGCGCGCATCGCCGGCTGGCGCGCCTGGGCCTCGAGCCCGAGCCCATCGTCGACGCCGAGAGCGTCGACGCGGCGACCGGCGCGCGCCGCCGCTTCCGCCGGACCCGCGCCGCGACCGCCCGGACCCACGGCGTGCGCGTCTTTCTGATTCAGCAGGCCGCGCCGCCGCCCTCGCCCGCGCTCGCGCCCGAGCCGTCGACGGTGGCCGGCCTCGACCACGTGGTGATCCGGACTCCGGATCCCGAGCGGGCCACCGCCCTCTACGGCGCGCGGCTCGGGCTCGACATGCGGCTCGACCGCTCCAACGCGGCGTGGGGCGCCCGGCTCCTCTTCTTCCGCTGCGGTGACCTGATCGTCGAGGTCGCGCACGACCTCAAGGCCGGCGTGGGCGACGGGCCGGATCGGCTGTGGGGCCTCTCCTGGCGCGTGCCCGACGCGCAGGCGGCGCGGGCGCGGCTGCAGTCGGCCGGCCTCGACGTGTCGGAGGTGCGCCCGGGCCGGAAGCCGGGCACCCACGTGCTCTCGCTGCGCGACGGAACCTGCGGCGTGCCGACGCTGCTGCTGGAGCCGAGCCCGGTGCGCGACGGCGACTAGGCGATCGCCGCTCTCCGGAAGCGCAGCCAGAGAAGCTGCGGCGCGACAAATCGGCCTGCCCCCGGATCCCGCGACTCGCCCATCTCGCGCAGCGTGAAGCCGACCCGGATCCCGGCGCTCACGTACTCGGCGACATCGTGCAGGAAGGCGGCGACCCGGACCCGCTCCTCCGTTCGCGGGCGCGTGAACTCCGCTCCCCCGCCCTGCAGCTGACGGATGGGGTGCAGCTCGGCCAGCCACACCTCTCCGCCCACGCGCACCACGCGGCCGCATTCCTCGAAGAACGCCGCGACGTCCTCGACGTGCTCCAGCACGAGGGCCGCAATCACGCAGTCGACCGACCCGGCCACCAGGGGCCAGGCGGCGCGGACGTCGTGCTTCACGAACCGCACCGGGGCGGATCCCAGGCGCGCCTGTGCCCGCCGGAGCATCCCGGCCGAGAAGTCGAGCGCGGTCACGCGGGCCCCCTGCTCGACGAGCCACTCCGTGTTCCGCCCGGTGCCGCAGCCGATCTCGAGCACGTCGCGGCCGCCCAGGTCGAGCCCCGACTGCCGCAGCGTCGCCGCGGCCAGGTCGCGCGTGCGGTTGGCGTCGCGATCGTAGGTCTCGGCCCACTCGTCGTACGCGGCGGCGACATCGACCGGTCGCGACGGACGGAGGTCCAGGGCCATGAGCTCCTCGTCGTAGTGGCGCTCTCCGATCCGCAGGCTGCTCGGCTTGATCGCGACGGGCCGGAAGCCGCACGACACGTAGAGGGCGCGAGCCCCCTCGTTCACCGTCGTCACGTCGAGCCGCAGCCACTCGAGATCCGGCCAGGTGCGGGCGCGGGCGATCGCTTCCAGGACGAGCCGGCGACCGAGCCCCGTCCGACGGTGCTCGGGGGCCACGTAGACGCCCCAGATGTGAGCGACGTGGCGCTGCTTGCGCGCGCGCTCGCGATGGCATCCGGCGACGCCCACGAGCACCTCGCCGTCGAGGGCACCCAGGGTGAAGTCCATGTCGGAGCCGGCGTCGACCCGAAGTTGATGGGCGATCACCTCGACCGGGTCGACCTCCTCCGGGGTCCGGCCGAACGCCTCGGGATGCTCTCGCAGGCCGCGGATCCGCAGCGCCCGAAAGTCGGCGGCGTCGGCCGCGGTGAGCACCCGGATCCGCATATCGTCGACTCGTCTACCTCGCGAGGGTGCCGCGGGCTGCCCATGCCCGAGCGGTCAGCGAGATCGAGCCATCCGGCGCCGACGGCAGGCTCGCTCGAATGTGGTCGCGGAGACGGGCTCGCGCGGTCTCGTCGAGCGCCATCGCATAGGCGGGAGCCGGTCCCTGGCCGCCCAGGAACGGCTCCCAGTAGTCGGCGAAGCTCGCGAACGGCGTCGGGATGTCGAGGGCCACGACTTCGACGGCGCGCAGCCCGGCGCTCGCGAAGAGGGCGGCGAGCGCCTCGGGGCGGCACAGCGGAAACCGGACGCCCTCGTCCATCCCCGCGGCGCGCGGGTCGAGGGCGACCGCGGCGTCCCAGAAGACCCGCATCAGCTGCATGCCCCCGGCGTAGTCCCAGACGTACGCTCCGATGGTCCCCCCGTCGGCGGTCACCCTGGTCATCTCGGCAAGGGCGGCGCGCTGCTCGGGCACGAAGTTCAGGACCAGGCCGGAAACGACCACGTCGACCGCCGCGTCGGGCAGCGGAATCTCGGTCGCGGAGCCTCGGCGAAACACCGCGCGCCCCGCGAGCCGGTTCGCCGCGCTCTCGCGGAAGCCGTCCGACGGCTCGACCCCGACCAGGGCTGACGGCGAGCAGTGCTCGGCGATGGCCCCGCTCAGCGCGCCGGTCCCGCATCCAACGTCCAGCCACCGGCGGCCGGCGGGAAGACCGAGCCAGGCGAGAAACCGGGGCGCCACGCGTCGGCTCCAGCGGCCGACGTAGCGCTCGTAGGGGTCCCCGAGCTCCCAGGTGTCTGCCATGAGCCGCCCGGTGTCTCTCAGGCCATCCTGGCCAGCTCCGCCTCGAGGCGATCCAGGTTCTGCTCGTTCGCCCCGACCGCGATCGCCTTGACCCGGGCACACTCGGCGGCGGTCTCGAAGCGCATGCGCCAGCCTAACCGGGTCTTGCCGGCCTCGTCGGCCAGCGTGATCGTCATCTCGAACTGCGGGCGCGACACGTGCTGGACGACGATCCGCTCCGGCTTCACCACCTCGACGAAGACGCTCTCGTTCGGATAGCTGGCCCCGTCGGGCCCGTGCAGGATGAAGCGCCAGACACCGCCCGGCCGCAGGTCGAATTCGTGGAACGTACTGGTGAAGCCCTTCGGCCCCCACCATCGCGAGAGGTGCTCCGGGTCGCGAAACGCCTCGAACACCCGCTCACGCGGCGCGTCGATGAGGCGCGCGGTGACGATCTCTCGATCGGACATGATCGGCGGCTCCTCCCGGATCCCATGATCGAGCCGACCGCGCCGCGAATCAATGGCGAAGGCCGCGGCCGGCTCCCGATTCCTTCAGGCACGCGACGGCGATCTGCTCGACGTGGCGATGGTCGGTGCCGCAGCACCCGCCCAGCACGGTCAGCTGGCCGAGCCGGCGCTTGAGGCGAGCGTACTGCGCTCCGAGCTCGACCGGGTCGCCGACGTCGAGCACGGAGGCCTCGTTCAGCTCGGCGTGGCTCATGCGCGAGGCATTGGCCCGCAGTCCGCGCACCTGCTGCACGAAAGGCTCCCCTTCCCGGAGCACTTGCTCGAAATGGGTCGGGTGGGCGCAGTTGATCATGTAGTAGGCGGGATAGCGCGAGGTCACCTGGTCGACCTGCTCGATCGCGGCCTTCAGAGGCTGCCCGGTGGGGAGATTGCCGTCGGTCTCGACCGTGAACGAGATCGCGACCGGCATGGCCGCGCGCCGCGCCGCCCGGGCGATGCCCACCGCCTCCTCCACGTAGTTCATGGTGGCGGCGCACACCATGTCGGCCGCCGTTCCCGCGAACACCTCTATTTGCTGGCCGTGGTAGGCCTCGGCTTCCTTCTCCGACATCGTGTGGCCCGGAACGTAGCCGTCACCGCGCGGGCCGACGCAGCCGCTGATCACGACCTGGGCGCGCTCGCTCTCGCACTCGCGTCGGATCTCCTCGAGGAGCCCGATCGCGCGCCGGTTCGCCTCGGCCAGCGCGGGGGCGCCATAGCCGAGCCGCGCGCCCCAGTCGGCGCTGGCCCGCCAGGTCGCGCTCTCGAGGATCAGGCCGGTCCCGAGCCGCTGCGCGATCTCCGCGTACGTGCGGAAGTACCTGCGGAGGGCCTCCGCCCCATCGGGCGTCTTCAGCAGGTGGAACGCCGCGAAGTCGGGAAGATCCAGCCCCTCGTGGAAGATCAGGGTGGTCTCGATGCCGCCATCGGTCAGGAACAGCCGTCCGCCCAGCTGCGGCAGCGCGCCTCGGTACCGGGTCATATCGCCTCCTCTAGCGATCGAAGGTCCGCGCCACCGCGATCAGGCGCGGCGCATCGAAAGAGAACATGGTCGCGTACTGATCGACCCAGAACGAGTCGTCGTCGAACCATTCCGTTTTCGGCTGGGCGCTCATCGGTCCTCGAGTGACCCTCAGCAGGGTATCAGAGGACGACGCGAAAGCGAGGCCCGTCCGTTCTCGCTCGGCCCGGGCTAGGCGGTGTGGTACGTGGACGCCAGGATCTGCCAGCCGGTTCCGACTCGGACCAGGTTGTACGACTGGCTCCAGTGCCTGAGCACGCTTCCGTCGTCGCGCAGGAGCTCCCAGGTCACGGTCCCCAGCACGCTCCGGCTCCCCATCGGCACCGCCTCGAGGTCCCGGAATCGAATGCCGCGGCAGCCGTCGCGGTAGTAGGACTCGAGGGCCGCCTGGAAGAACCGGTCGATCTCCGCGCGTGACTGCAGGCAGTGGATCGATCCGTCTCCGCGCAGCGCCACGCCGGGGACGAGATAGCGAGCCGCCACCCGCGCGCCGTTGAACGAGGTGAACGCCTCGACGAAATCATCGAAGAACGCGACGACGTCCGCCGGCACGTCCCGGGTGTCCGCGGCCCGCTCCCGGCGAAGGTCCCGGAGCATGAGATGACACAGGCCACGCCCGTTGGGGTCGTACTGGCGAGCGATGCTGAACCCGGCCTTCTCGAACGCGCGGTGAGCGCGCGTGTTCGCGATCGAGGTGGTGAGGCCCATCAGCGCCACGGTGGGGTCCCGCCGGATCTGGTCGGCCACCACCGTGAGGGCGGCCGGGCCCAGCCCCTTGCCCACGGACCCTTCGCTCCCGAGAAGGATGTCGACGTCCACCGAGTTCGCGGGAATCTCCGGCAGGCCGAGCGCATCCAGGGTACGGCGGTCCACGTGCTGCCAGCGAACGTATCCGACGTCGACCCCGTCCCAGACGATGATCGCCTGCGATGCGCCGGCGGGCGGGTTCTTGGCCCAGGCCAGATTCGCCTCGGGCTCGGGGAACCAGCGGGCAACGTGAGGCTGTCGGAGCCAGACCGCCAGGATCTCCAGGTGCGCGGGCTGGAACGGCTGCAGGGCGACGGTCGGGCTCATCTCGCTCTGCGCAACAGGCCGGTCCCGGTGAGCAGCACCGCCAGGACCAGACAAACCCCTCCGAAGTAGACGAGCCACCGGAAACCGGCGCCGAAGGCCAGACCGAAGAAGCCGCCTGATACGGCGACGCCCGCGAGCGGGGCCGCCACGCGAGCGAGCCACTTCAGCACCGGTGGCAGCGTCGCCGAATCGAGCAGCACCTGAATCACCAGCGACAGGACCGTCCACACCCCCGCATGGGCATGGCCCGCGCGAAACAGAGCCCACTGCGTCTCGTTCAGCGCCAGACCCCGCGGCGTGATTCCCGCCGTGCCGCTGGTGAGGACGCCGAGGAGCGTCAAGCCCCCGTACACGATCGTCGGAACGGCCAGAAGGGTGACGCCCGCCACCACTCTCGTCTCGCGTGACAGGCTCATCGCGCCGGCCTATACGCGAGGCCCGGTCGCTACCGGTTGCACGTAGCCGCAGGGCCGGCACGTTCGAAGCGCTTCGCTGGCGTTGAACTGCTCCGACACCTTCCGCAAGTCCATCAGGAGATCGCCGTCCCCCCTGGTCATCTCGTACAGCTTGGCGTCGCACCGCTCGCAGTACCAGGCGTAGCCTTCGGGCTCGTTGGGCCCCCGCACCGGCTCCACCACCAGGCCCACCGTGTTGGCCAGCCGTTGTGGCGAATGGGGGGTGTTGGCCGGCAGGAGGAACACGTCGCCCTCCCGGATCGTCTCGCGCCGCCGCTTGCCCTCTCCGTCGATGTACTCCAGCACCATGTCGCCCTCGAGCTGGTAGAAGAACTCGTCGCACGGATCGATGTGGAAGTCCCGACGGGCGTTCGGGCCACCGATGACCATGACCATGAACTGGGAGTCCTTCCACACCAGCTCCGCCCCGATCGGGGGCCTCAGCATGTCCCGGTGATCGTCGATCCAGCGTTTCAGGTTCAGCGCCTTCAGTGGCTCAGCCATGCGCTCCTCCTTCCCGGGTCCGGGCCGGGCGCCCGCGCCACCAGCGCCGCAGCGCAAGAATGCCGACCGCCCAGACCAGGCCGTTTGCCAGGAAGGCCAGATGCTCCCCCGGGAATCCCGACGGCCGCATCGACAAGGGCAGCCGCGCAACGAGCGGAAGTAGCGGGTAGGCCAGAATGCCCACGACCGCGCTGGTGAACTGGACACCGGCGGGCGCGGGCTCGCCGGTCTCGAACCGCGACATCCCGGAGCCGAACACGACGACCGTCAGGACGACCGTGAGCGCGGCTTGCCCGAGCCCCAGCGCCAGCAGCACGAGGAGCCGGCGGAGTCCACGTGTCATGGAGTCGTCTGGCGGCGCGATCCGCTCTTGCTGGCTTCGGCTCGGCGGATCAGCTCGTTCGACGGCCGGGTCGGATCCGCGACCTTCCGGGCCGTCTCCACTCCCGCGACCGGGAGCTTGGAGGGGTCGAGCAGGCCGAGCTGGACGAGGACCGACGCCTGGTCCCAGTAGATGTGCTCGTGGGCCAGCTTCCCGTCCCGGAAGTGGATCACCACGACCAGGGGGATCTCGACCTGCCGGCCGGTGGGCGGCACGCCCGGCAGCATCCATTCCATCTCCACCGTGTGCGTGAAGCGGAAGATCATCTCGTCCACCAGCCGGTCGGTGCCGATCGTCCGGGACACCGGTTCGATGCCGGTGTCGGGTGGCATCATCGGGATGAAGAGGCGCGAGTAGAAGTCGCGCAGTGCCTCGCGACCGACGCCGCCGGTCATCACGGGGACGTGGTTCACGTACGCGTCGGGCACCATGGTGGCGAGCGTGGCGTCCGTGTCGCGCGTGGCGAACTCGTCGCGGACGTGCTCTTCCCAGAGGTCGTTGAGGCGCTGCTGCTCCGCGGTGAGGGGCGGGCCCGTTCGTACGCTATCGCTCATCTTCAGGTGCCTTTCTCATTGCACGACCTCGTAGGCGCGCTGCAGCAACTCCTGCGGAATCGTCAGCCGGAGGGCGTTCGCGGTCTTGAGGTCCAGCTCCACGTCGTGGACGTGCGTCGCCCCCAGGCCGGTGCGCGTCAGTCCCGGGATGAGCTCGCGAAGCAGGTCTATTCTCTTCCCCGACAACTCCGCCGAGATGCCGGTCAGTCCAGTGATGTTGCTTCCTGGCCACGCGAGGCTCGCCACGAAGCCCGTCCCCACCGGATCACCGGCCGACGCCATGACGATCGGGATCGTGCCCGTCGCGTCCTTCGCCGCTTGCACCGCCGGCGTCAGGTTAGCCACGATGACATCGACCTTCAGCTGGGCCAGCTCCACGGCGAGCGCCCTGGCGCGGTCAGGACGCCCCTCGGCCGCCCGCCACTCGACGAGGATGTTTCGTCCTTCCACGTAGCCGTGGTCGCGAAGCCCCTGGCGGAACGCCTCCTGGAAGGCTGCTGTCATCTGCGTGAACGTCAGCACGCCGATCCGGGGCACCTTCCCCTCTTGCTGCTGCGCCTCGGTGACGAGAGCCGTGGCGAGAAGCAGCAAGACCACGGCGGCACTCTTCGTGATGAGAAGCCTCAGAGCGCTCACCCCATCCTGACATCTCGATAGCGCTCGGGCGCGTATCGAGTGGCCAGCACCCCGGTGGCTTCCTCGACCTTGATGGGCTGCACCAGGACGCCTTCCTGCCCATACGGCAAGTACGCCTGGCACTGGCCCGACGGGTCGATGAGGCTCGTCGCCGATTCCGGGAAGCGCAACCCATAGTTGACACTGGCAAAGTAGATCGTGTTCTCCCGGCTGCGCATCATCATCGCCTTCTCGTAGTAGGGGCTGCTGGCCGCGCCCCACTCCGTCAAGCGGACCCCGCTTTGATCACTCCCCGTATGGTGGGGATGAAAGACGATCTTGGCGCCCCTTACCGCCGCCCATCGTACCGTCTCCGGATAGCGCCAGCCCTCATGGCAAATCGCCACTCCGAACTTGACCCCGTTGATCTCGAACAGTTGTCGGGTATTCCCGGGCACGTAGAACTGATCCTCGGTCGGGTCCAGCTGGTTCTTGCTCTGATATCCCTGAATCTGGCCCCGGGCGTCGATGACGACGGCGACGATCTGACGGCCCGCCTCCGTGAGCCTTTCCATCCCGACGATGGTGGCCACCGCATACGTTCGCGCCCACTGCGCCGTGGCCTCGAGCACCCGCTCCTGCTGGGTCTGATCAAAGGGCAACACCTCGAAGTCCTGGCCACGCAGACCCGGGAGATAGGCTTCCGGGAAGCACACGATCTCGGCCCCCTGGGCCGCAGCTTCGGACAGGAGCCGCTTGATCCGGTCCAGACCGTCATCGAGGCTCGACGCGATACGAGGCGACGCCAGGCCAATGATCATGGAACCGGCTTCTCCTTTGCTCTCAGTTCCACTCATGAGACCACGCTAGCCCAGTCGCTCTCATTGATGCGATCAGGAGCTTTACTCGATGACTTGATCGGCCCGGAGAAGCAGCGACTGCGCGATCGGCAGCCCCATGGACCTGGCCGTCTTCAGGTTGAGAACCATGGCGAATTTCGAGGCCTGCTCGACCGGGATCGTGGCCGGGGTGCCACCCTTGAGGATCCGGTCCACGAAGTAGGGCGCTCGCCGCCAGAGATCAGGGAAGCTCACGCCGTAGGCGAGCAGCCCGCCTCCCTCCGCGTATTCGTCCGACCCGGCGCCGGGCACCCGGTTGGCGACGGACAGTTCTCCAAGATGTCGCATGTTCGCGACGAACATCGAGTCACTGAATGCGACCAGGCCATCCGCCCGGCGACGGATCATCAGGGCAAAGGCGTCCTCGAACTCGCGCGGGGATCGCGCCGGCGCTTCGAGCAGCTCCACATTCAACGCCGCAGCCGTCTTCCTCACTGCCTCGAGGTCCACGCGGTAGTTTCGGTTATCCGGATTCAGCAAGACCGCGACTCTGGCGAGGCGAGGCACCGCACCTTTGAGTATCTCCAGACGCTTGGCCGAGAGCTCCGGGCCAAAAAAGGTCGATCCCGTGATGTTGCCCCCAGGCCGTGCAAGGCTCGCGACGACGCCGTCGGCCACCGCATCGGCGCCGACCGCCATCACGATGGGGATCGTCGCGGTCGCCTCCTTGAGGACGCGGGTCCCCGGTCCGCTCGTGACAATGGCGTCCGGTCGGAGGCCGATCAGCTCGGCGGCGAGGGCCGGCAGCCGATCATATCGGCCCTCCGCCCACCGATACTCGATGACAAGGTTCTGGCCCTCGATGTAGCCCAGGTCGTGAAATCCCTGCCGCATGGCCTCGATTTGCCGCGCATAGCCGGCTGCAGAGGTGACTCCGAGGAGTCCCACACGTGGCACCTTTCCCGCAACGGGCTGCGCGCCTGCGAGAAGTGGTGCGGCCGCCAGCGCGAGCACGACGGCGAGGAGCCTCACTCGATAACCTCATCCGCCCGAGCCAGCAGGGATCGGGGGATCGTGAGGCCAAGGGCCTTCGCGGTCTTGAGGTTGATGACGAAGTGCAATCTGTCGACCTGCTCGACCGGCAGCTCTCCGGGGTTGGCGCCAAGCAGAACGCGCCGGACGTCCTTGGCGGAGAGGCGGCCGATCGTGTAGAAGCTCTCGCCATAGGCGGCCAGCGCCCCCTTGGCGACGCTCCCGTGCTCCTGGAGCATGGTAGGCAGCCTCTTTGCCCTCGCGCTCTCGATGATCAGCTCCGTCTGGCTGGCCACCATCGCGTCCGCCACGTAGAGAAGGGCGTCCGCCTCTCCGGCCCGAAGGTTGCGCAGACCCGCCCGCAGCTCTTCGACCGAGGCGACCGGCCGCTCGACGAGCTCCAGCTTGAGCCCACGGGCTGCATCGCGCGCAACCCTCACGGACTGCTGGGCGGAGGGGCTGTCAGGACGGTAGAACACGACGACCCGCCGGAGCCTCGGAACCATCTCCTTCAACAGCTCGAGCCGCTTCGCCGCGAGGCCCCCACTCTGGCCGTGGATGCCCGTGAGACGTCCGCCGGGCTTCCGGAAGCTCTCGACGAGCCCGACGGACACCGGATCGGTCCCGGCATAGAACACGATCGGTACGCTCTTCGTAGCTCGCTTCACCGCCAGAGTGATCGAGGTGGTCATTGCGACGATCACGTCGACCTTGTCCCCTTCCAGACTCCCCGCCGCCGCCTCGGCCGCCTTCAGGTCGCCCTTGCCATCGCGAACGTCGAGGACGTACTGCTTGCCCTCCTCGAATCCCAGCTCCCTGAGACCGTCCCGCAGCCCGTCGACGGTGGCGGAGTGCGGGCCGCCGAAGAGCACGACTCCCACGTGATAGACGCGGTTAGCCTGTTGCGCTTCGCCCGCGAGCGGTAGGGCGGCGAGGGCGAGGATGAAGATGCCCGCGAGAGCGAGCCGTGGCGTCGTCATCCCGAGATCATAGCCTGGCCGGCTTGCACTTGGTGGGCTGCTCCTTGCGTCATGCGGTGGTGAGCTTCTTGAGCTGCAGCTCCACCCGCACCCCGTCCGGATCGGAGACGAACAGAGCCGTGCCGTCGCGCCGTTCCACCGGGCCCCGGACGATGTCGATCCCGGCCTGTCGCAGGTCCACGATGACCTCCTCGACCGACTCGGCATCCACGATGAGGCAGAAATGGTCCAGACTCGCGGCATTCTCCTTCCCGGCCGGGGCGAGCTCGGGATGGCAAAACACGTTGAGCTCCTGGTTCCCCACCTGGATCACGGCTGACCGCACGCCGTCGGCGTCGGGCCCCGACGTGCGCAAGAGCGTGAGCCCGAGGCGTTGATAGAAGCTCAGGGTCTCGGCCATGTCCGTGACCTTGAGACCAACATGATCGAGGCCTTTCAATCGCAGCATCACCAGAACCTCCACCAACGCTTGGCAGGCATCCGCGTCTGAGCGCCTATCTTCGCCGTCTGCGCCACACCGCCGCCGTAGCATTCAAGCACGGCCGGTCCATCGATCGCCAGATCCAGAATCCGATCAAGCTGCGGGCCATAGACGGCGAATCCGCCATCACGCTCCAGGAGAGCAACATGCCACCATACGTCGTCGAAGACGGAAGCCGCGGCCGCCGGTCGATGCCAGTACGGGATCGTTACCCCGGCGGTGTCGTCGCTGAGTGTGATCTGGATGCCATTCCCGTTCTCCGGACCATTCAGCTCGATGTGCCGATATCGCGCGCGGGCCTCCTCCTCCGTGATGTGCTGTCGGGCGGCGATCGCTGAATACTCGAACGCGAAGGCCGAGAGCGGCGGACTCGACTTCATGAGGGCAGCTGCCAACCGCGCCTTCCGCGCTTCCTTTTCAGGCACCGGCGGTCCCGGATTGAGCCCCTCCGCCCGCTGCTCGAGCAGAGCGCGCGCCGCACTCAAGGGGTCCACGCCGGGATGCCTCGGGACGAGATGCAGGTCGTAGCTCACTCAGCGCCCGCCGCGCGGATGGCCGTGCGTTCGAGATTGACGCCCATCACGGGCGCTTCCATAGCCACTGAGACGATATTCGCAGGGCACGATTGAACGTGCTGGAGGCATTCTCCCAGGCGACGATCGCAGTCAGCTCCACCAGTGCATCGTCATCGCAGAAGCGACGAAGGCGCGCAAACAGGTCATCGTCCACCTCACGTCCGCTGATGGTCATGCAGTCCGCGTACTCCAGGGCAGTCCGCTCCGCTTCGCTGTACAACCGGGTTGGCTCGCGCCGCCAGGACCTTCGCGGTGTGTTCGTCCGAAACGTGCCCTGGGTCGACCCCCTCAACGCGTGCCATCGTTCCTTTACCTCCGTCGGGCGCACCGACCAAGGAGCCATCGCGTAACGCGGCGCTCGTCCCCGCGCGAGTCCATTTCGGATGCGCCCACCTCCAGCGCCGTGAAGCCAAGCTTTTCGAGAACGCGCGCGGACGCAGGGTTGCCGTCCAGAGTCGTCGCGCGGACTTCAGAGACGCCGAGAGTGCCAGTGGCAAACTCGACCAGCAGGGCAGCCAGCTCGGTGCCGAACCCCTGACCCCAGAACGCGGGGAGGACCGAGTACCCAATGGCAGCGACACTTGGCTGGTCGGAATGCCGACGGACACTCCCCACGGCTATGAGATCACCACTCGTCCGGAGCGCGGCACCGAAACGGTCGTCGCCACAAGCCGCCGGTCGTGACCGGCAAAAGTCGTGCGCCTCCTCGAGCGAGATCGGCCCCTGGATCCGGAGAAGAGTTCGCGTGACCTGCGAGCTCGCGTACAGCGATTCCACGAACTTGGCATCAGCTCCGTCGAGCCTACGAAGCTCGAGATGATCGGATCGCAGCACCACTGTCGGTCTCACTCGCTACGCGCCGAGGCTCGAAGGCCCGCGCCAAGACGCGCCTCGATCTGCGCTAGTTGTTCGCCGGAGGACAGGGTGCCCTCGATCCGTACGACCGGGCAGGACAGGGCCGACAGCCACGCCTCATGAAGGGCGCGACTCCTCATCTCCAGGCCGCCTGTGTCATAGCGACCCGCCCAGTCGAGGAACTCGACATGGGAATCGTGAAGCTCGCCGCCTGGCGCAACCGCCTGCTCTCCATACCGCTCGATCGCTCGCATCCGGAGTCGTGCGAGTCGAACCGGAGTGGGAACGGCGAGCAACACCACCAACTCGAACTCACGGATGAGCGGATCTCCCCATCCGCAGAGCGACCCGGCCAGTACCCAGCGGCGTGCTTCGACCAGGGCGCGCCGCAGGAGCGCGAGCCGATCCGCGACGGGCCGCTTCTCTCGATAGGGCGGACTCGTCCGCATCCAGAAGAAGTCGTCCGTGTCCAGCTGACGGTGCCCGTACCTTTTGGCGATCAAGGCGGCGAGCGTCGTCGTACCGCTACCCGACGACCCTAGAATATGGATGCGATCGGGCAAGAGCGTTCGACGCTCGAGAACCTGCTCGAAGAAGTGGCGATCATCGGCAAACGTCGGCTCCAACGTCGCGACCTCCTGGACCGTCACCCAGCGCGCATCGCTTACTTCACGCCGGTCGAGCACGAGGTCGTGACCATCCACCGCCTCCGCCAGCCACCAGTGCAATCTGTGGGTCCCACCCGCGGAGATGCTTTCCCAGACCTTCCACAGCGGTCGAACCGTGATCCCTACCTCTTCCCGCACCTCACGCACCACCGCGCCCTCCTGAGTCTCGCCGTGCTCCACCTTCCCGCTCGGCGGAGCCCAGTACCCCGGGTCCGGCACCCGCGATCCTCGGCGGATCATCAACACGAGGGGACCCCTTCTCACCACAGCGACGACGGCGTCCGGCATCGGCACTAATGATGCGTCTCGCCGCTTGTCGCCACAACTTCCGGGTCCTCGGCTCACGGTTTTGGCACACGCATTGATTCCCGCACGTCGATGAGAGCTTGCTGGCTCACCTTGAGGGTCCCTTCCCGAGGTCGATCGAGATCCGCAATGAGCGCGATGACCACAGAGAATGTGAGGGCGACGGCCAGCTCTGCGAGAGATCTGCTCGTTTGAGAGAGGCCGGCCTGATAGCCCATGGCCCCGAGAGAGAGGACGGCGATCGAGAAGAGAGCCACCCAGATGGCATCTGGAATGCGGCTCCTCAGGCCGGCCCCCAGCCGTTTCGCATGGAGGTCGATCACCTCATTGAGCGACTGCACGAAGAGGCCGACCACGATCGAAGTGGGGTTATTCTCCCCGAGGACAACTGCCTGCGCCCACAGCTGATCTTGTAGCTGCTCCGACCGACGTATGCCTTCCATCACGTCGCCAGACTCCACCGCCTGCAAGCGAACTTCCACGTAGTCTCGGAGGAGAGCACGAACTTCTGCGCGCCGGTCGGGAAGCATGCCCGCGCGCAAGTAGGTCGTCCCAATCGCGTTGGCCTCATCGAGGACCGTTTGTCTCCTCGTATCGTAGCGCCCGGCCGCCAACCCAAACGTGAACGCAAGAATGAAGGCGAGCAGACCAAGCGTGGCGCCGACCATGGCGCCGACCGGTGCCTCCTTCTCCTGCTCCGTTCGGCTGCGTCTGTATCTCCCCAGGCGGTAGCCGCCCTCGACGGACAGCAGGACGAGGACCAGGATGGCCATGAAGAGACCCCAGATAGGGAGAGCGTCGAGGGGTCCGCTACCATGCATTCCCAGTCCCCCTGACACAGAATTCTCCGGGCGGGTCGGACAGCATCACTTGGTCGATCCTTTCTTGAGAGTTCTCGCTATCCGGACGCGACGGCGTAGAGGTGCCATTCGCCCGGGAGGCCATTGAGAACCTGGACTCCGCGATCTTCAAACGTGATTCCGGACCCAGCCACCAGGTCCTTCACGGTGCCCGACACGTACCACGAATTTCGAGCTGGTGATCGACTCGTGCAACCACTCACGCCCTCGGTACCGCACTCTTCACTCGACTCCTCCGTATGTCCGAACTGCGTCCGCGGCCCTTGTCCAGTCCTCGACGGTGGCGTTGGAGAACGGCTTCCATCTACCCTGCGTTCCGCCCACCGCACAGCCGAGCGGTGTGAGGCCGTGCTTGTTGCGTTGGCTCGGTTCGGACCCGGCCTCGAGAAGGACCACGACAACCTCCGGCCGGCCGAAGAACGCGGCCCAGCAAAGTGCGATGGCATCGTTCTCCGCATCCAGAAGCGACACGTCGGCGCCGTAGTCGAGGAGAATTCGCGCCGCGGCCGCCTGGCCGAACTCAGCCGCTACATGGAGAGGATACGTGCCCCGAGCGTCCGTCGCGCTGACCGAGTTCGCCAGACCTCGGTTCTCGTCAAGGAGCGCCTTCAGCAGAGTTGTATCTCCACGCTTGACCGCGCCGTGCAGCTCCTTGACCTTCTCGGCTAGACCGCTACATCCTCGGAATGTCATAGCCGCGCCTCCACCTTCGCCTCACCGACCGGCACGAAGGAATTGCTCGACTTCTTTCCGCGCCGAGGCAGCTGCCTCTGGATGGGAGCCAATGGTGGCAAAACCATACCTCATCTTCGCAGGCAGCTCGGGCACATCGAAGGCGTGCAGAGCCCCCGGGTACACTACGATCTTCACCGCGGCCGGGGCGGCCACTTTCTTCACCGCCTCCTGGCACAGTTTCGCGGGGGTCATGTCGTCGTCGCCTCCAAGGAGCATCAAAACCGGCAGCACCGCTTTCCACGGCTCCAGGGCCCGACAATCGGGATAGTAGACTACGGCACGGGAGAACCCCACCGGCTGCTCCGTGTGCTTGGCAAGTGCCGCCAGCACCGCGCGGCCGCCGTACGACCATCCCATGGCCGTGATGCGTGAGGGGTCCACCCCGGGCTGAGACCTGAGCCACGCCGTGGCCGATATGAGATCCCGCGCAGCATCGTCGTGCGTGACCGGCCCGGCGCAGGTCTTCAAGCCGCGGCGAGCCAGATAGTCCACGAAGATGACGACATACCCGAGGGCGCGAAGATGCTCCGCGCGACGCTCGTACAGCGCCGGGGCCACCGGCGGAGCGAAGCCGTCGCATCCAGATAGAAGCGCGACCGCGTGATGGGAACCTGGGGCGTCGGGCCGGAAGATGCGGTAGCGCGCGCCCGGAGTCTGGGCGAAGCCGGAAGACCCGGCGAGAAGCAGCAACGCCATGCAAGCTAGACCCTGCGCCGCCGCCCGCTTCACTGCGTCATAGACACTACTCGCCGCCCCTCGGAAAGTCATCAGTCACTCGATGACCCGATCCGCGCGCGCCAGCAGGGATGGCTGGACCGTCAGGCCTAGTGCCTTCGCGGTCTTCAGATTGATCACCAATTCGAACTTCGTGGGCTGCTCGACGGGGAGATCGGCAGGCTTAGCACCCTTGAGGATCTTGTCCACAAGGAGCGCGCTGCGGCGAAACAGGTGGACGAAATCGGTCCCGTACGACATCAGTAAGCCGCTCTCAGCCCATGCGCTGTGCGAGCCGGACGTCGGGAGTCGGTGCTCTATCGCGAGAGCCGAGATTCGATGGCGATGATCTCCGAGGGTGGCGTCGCCGACGACGAGGAGACTTCCGGGGCGCTCTTTACCAATCGTCTCGAAGGCCCGGTCCACATCGTCGCGTCGAGGTCCCTTGACCCCTACCGGGATGACTGTTGCACCCAGCGCGGGAGCTGCGGCCTCGGCAATCTTCACCTGTGGCCGGGTGCTGGCGTTGGCCGGGTTCCACAGGATGGCGACCCGAGAGGCCGACGGAGCGACTTGCTTCAGCAGCTCGAGCCGTTTCGGGACAAGATCGGCGTGAGCGTCCGCCAGCCCCGTGATATCGGAATTGAGAAACAGAAAGCCGATACGCCAGACCTTCGCCGTCTGCTGCGCCCCGGAGGCAAGCGGCGCCACGACCAGAAGTAGAAGGGTGATCACAAGGCGCCCGATCGAGTTGAAGCAAGAGCGTCCACGACGTCCCGGATTCGCCAATCTTGCGGAAGCCCTCCGACTCGTAGAAGAGCCGCGCGTAGTTCGTCGGACTCACACTTAGGCTGAGCGCCGCATAACCATCTGCTTGAGCGATCTCAATGAGCGCCCGAAGAAGAATCCGACCGACGCCCTTGGAACGGTACGCGGAAGCCACCGCGATCCCGAGTTCAGGAGTCCGGGCGTCCACGAAACCGTAGGAGTGGACATCCGGCGTCCAGACGCGACCATCGATCAAAGCTGATGGGGAAGCGCATGGTCTAGACTGACACCTCGAGAAGGCACCCAAATTCCCGGGCGAAGTCCACTGAAATGCGCGCATGCACTGCACCGGACCCGCCACGAACATCATACTCGGATCGCATCGCCAGCTCCCAACGCGCAGGATAACGTGCGGCGCGAAGCGCCGTCAGGTTCGTCCTGTTGTTAGGCCCCGGATCGGCCCATAGAAATGGTCCTTCACACCTTGCCTCCCGGGCCCGATGGCTCACCGCACTTCGAGGGCGCGTCGTTCGCGGTGTCCACCTCTGCTTGCCCAATGGCTGCCCAAATCGTGGCCACCACCTGTTCCACGGTCTCGCCACGGTCTCGCCCCCTGACCAGGACGGCACCGGTGGTCTCGATGAGTCGTCGCCAGGGTGGCTCGTGATAGCGCACAGCGGTGAGGCTCCTCGGGCGCGCCTCGGTGGTGTACGCGGCCAGGAGCAACTCGGCAAAGACCGCGAATGGCCCACGTAGCTGCTCGATCTGCCACTGGCGGCGGCGCCCGATGTCTGTGTCCATCAACACTCGCAGCCCGCTGCTGATTGGGTCGCGACAAGCGTACCCCACCGTGATGCGCCCGCGGAAAGCCACGGTGATGGCCCCGGCGCACAGTGGGCACGGCTCCCAGGTCGAGTACACGGCCCACCCCTCGGCCATTCGCGACCGCTCGGCATCGATCTGGGCGATGGCGTTCAGTTCGGCGTGGGCGAGCCATGACCCGGCAAGCTGACCACGTGGCGGGTCGCCCGCATCGAAGATGCGGTTGCGCGCCTCGGCGGCAATCACACCGTGCGGGTCGACCACGACCGCGCCGACCGGAATGGTGCCGGCGGCGTAAGCCGCCCACGCCTGGCGAAAGGCGCCGCACCAGTGCTCAGGCAGTCGACTCCACCCTGCATCAACGACCACCAGATCCCTCCAATCCACTCGGGAAGAGTTTAGGCCTAACGCCCTGCGTAACGAGCGGGGAGGACGGCGCGACGCGTGCGCAAGCATGCGGCGCGACCGGAGGGACCGTCGCGTTGACGCCGTTGTTGGACGGCGTTGTCATTCCGACGCAGCCGGTGATGTATGCCGTCGCCTTAAGTTCAGAAACCAATATCCAGACATGGCAGCAACCCCGACGCCGTATGCAATCGGAATTGCTCGCTGAAAACCGGACGATCCGAACTCCCTGAGGTAGATCGCGATCACGAGCACGGTGCACGCCGAGATAACGGGCAAAGGCCAATGTCCCCAGAGAAGAATGCTCAGTACGACCCCGACGAGCATCGCGATAAACGCTCCGGCAACGAACGGGAGGAACACCAAGATAATGGCGCCCGCTCCCTGTGCCAGGTCATCTTCCGTGAATGACGCCCTCACACCAGCTACGGCAAGCACGGTCAAGGCCCAGACGAGGAAGCAACCATACGCGACATCTTGTTTGAGCCGCCCACGCTTCACGGCGGGCCTCCGCTGACAGAATCGTCCGTCCAACGCCCAGCATCAGCCGCGGCCAAAGGCCGTCGGCTGAATGCGAAGTTAGACATTCGCTCTCCTAATGATTAGCTCGGTCTGACATCAGCCGACTTGGTGCTGGCCACCTGTCTGAGCTCTCGTCTGACGGTAGCTAGCAGCTAGCCAAACAGTAGGGCCAGCTAAGAGGAAGCTGAGACCGACAGCTCCCGCGACTGCCGCCGTTCTGCCGGGGATACTGAGGTCTGTAGCCAACCACAGCAGCAGACCTACGCATATGTAGATCAGAAGAAGTCGCCGGCGCAGCCGGGCTCGACCCATCACAAATGCGACTACGCCGAACATCAGGATCATCGACCAGATGGCAAGCGTAGGCAGTATAAGCATGATGCTGAAGATCATGTCGAGCACACCAACCGCATTGGCATCGATGAAGCCAAATTCACCGAGAATGCGCGGACAGCCAATCAGTACAAGCGGCAATCCTGCAGCGAGCAGCACAAGGTATGACCACCGTTCCAGCTGAAGGGCCGATGCCGGGGACAAGGCCCTCATCTTCGGCCACATGTCTAACATGCTGCATGAGCTGCGGCGCGAAGCGCCGTCAGCTCCATGCGGTTGTTAGCCAAGCAGGCGATCGTAGTCCGCATGGCTGCCAATCCAGAACCAGACGAGTCCGTCTGGTGCGTCGACGGCCAAGGCTCGGTAATGGGCACCGACCCGCGCAGACCAGAACCGGCCGATCTTCTAGAACCGGAGTGAAGGATGCCGGGGATCTTGCTTCAGGCGCGCGTAGGCTTGGTCGGCGAGCTCGCGTACGTCGGAAGGCAGCGACCGGTATAGCGCCCAGAAGTCGGGAGACGCGTGATGAGTCAGAGGGGTCTAGATCTGCCAGCAGCGTGATCACGGAGGGCCTTGGCAGCCAGGTCATCTAGGCGGCCCGCCTGAGAGTCGTGCTCGATCTGGCGATCCCAGGCCGTCCAGTCGTACTCGAGGAGCCAGGCGCGAAATTGCGCAAGCTCCTCAGGCGAAAGCGCCTGGACCTCCTGCTCGATCTTTTCAATCTTGCCCATGGATCTTCTACCCAACGCCTAGTCTACCACCCGTCTAAGGCTAGATCGGAAGGCGCAATTCCTGCTGGCTAACGCTCACGCTCAGCCGCCGGAGGGCGAGCAACGCGAGCATCCGGTCCGCTGTAGTGTGGTGTTAGCCAGCCCCCCACGTAGCCGAACACCACGCCACCGACGCATCCCGGAATCAAGACACACACCACTGCAAACTCAAGTTCCCGCTGCCGCGTCGGGAGTCGCATCTCACTTGCCCAGAGGTAGAAGACCGAGATCACAGCACAACCAACCGCCAGAAACGCGGGCACCGACAACCAGCCCATCCGTCGACAAACCGCCAGCAAGGGCAACCCGACGACGAGCTCCATCACGAGACCACACACAAATGCAACAGGGATGACCGGCAAGGTGTACCACAAGTCGGTTGCTGTGACGCGACCAGTAAGTATCTCGCCGGGGAACATGCATAACGTGAAAACCAGCAGGTGGAACGTGACTGCTGCCGCCGCTGGGGCGCTCAGGACCGCCGCAATGACTTGACGGGTCACCATGCCTGGTTAACGCCCAGGCTGAGCGGCCGGCGCCGCGCCGGCCCGCTCCAGCCTGATGTTAGATGACCGTGACATAGTTCAACTCACGACCGAGATCAATCGGCAGGTAGTCGCCGTCAAATCTTTTGCTTGGGGATCCCATCGCGATCACGACGAAGCGGAATCCCTTATCCGGACTAAACGACCGCGGCTTCTGCGAGTACGAGAGGCGGGTCGAAGCGATGTTGCTCAATCGAGCGGACACCTTGGCGCCTTTGTTGTAATGGACAAGGCAGCCCTCGACTGCCGTGAAGCGGTCGGGCAGACCTTCAAGATAGGTGGAGATCTCTTGTGCCAGCCGTCGCGGGTCGTCGATTCTGACCACCCAGTGTCCGAAGCGCGACCGTAGGTGTTCAAGGTCTACGCCAGGCCGGGCACAACTCAGGACGAACTTGGGGTTGAGTAGCTCCGTATGAGCGTGGACGTAGCCCGGCTCGTGCCGGACGAAACTGTCGTCCGTTAGTGGAACGAAATCCACGCTCGTTACCGTGTCAAAGCGCTGGAAATGTCCTTCTCCTTCGGAAGGGTCACGCCGCTTTGCGTCCTCTAGCCTTACGTAGACCTTCAGGTTGCCCATTCGGACTTTCCCGCGGTGAACAAACTCCTCTGCGTATGACCTCGTGGTGAAAGCTCTATAGACGAATCTCGGGTATCTGCCGTGGGCCTTTAGCGCTCGCGCCGATGTCCTGGTCGTAGTCATCTAACGCCCACGCTCAGCGGCCGGAGCGAGCATCGCGAGCCCCGGTCCGCTGCAGCGTGGGGTTAGGCCGCGCCTTCGCCATCTCATACCTCATCGTCCACCGCGAGGGACTCCATGATCTTCTCGCCCTTGGTCCACGCATCGGTCCAGCCTGCGACGGGCGCCTCAAAGCCGAATAGGTACAGGGTACCGGTCTTCGGGTTCGCGACCATGAGTGTGTGAACGATCGACGTGCCAACGCCGGTCTGCGTCTTGAAACGGCAACCGTACGCTTTCATTGGACCAAACTGCCGTGCCCAGACCTCTCCTGTTCGCTTGTCAGCCGCCAATCGAGCGATGAAGCCGTGAGCGTACTCGACCGTCGTGCCTGGTTTCGCGTTTCGCAACACGTTTATCGTGAGGCCCGTGCTGAACTGCCCATCTTTGTCGAAGCCCTCCGGGGTAATGAAAATAGCGAGCGTACTGCCCTGAGTCTGCCTCCTGAACTGCCAGCCGCTCGGTACGAGAAATGCCGCTTTGATCTCGGGTACTTCTCTCCACGAAAACCCGCCCGGTGGTGCAGGGAGGTCCATCGCATGCACCGGCACAACACAGATGAGACTCAACAACATTCCGATTAGCTTCATCTGGTCTCCCTTCGTCGGTCTAACGCCCAGGTTCAGCCGCGCCGAGCGCAGCGACGGAACCGCCGCGAAGCGGCGGCGACGGCTGCAATCTGTTGTTAGACGCCAACGCCTGATTTCTCAACGCTTACGTTCCATGGGATTCTCGCGGGAGGTCTGCTGCCCGAGCTGTTGGGCGAGTCCGATGAGGATTCCTTCCGGGCCCCGGATGTAGCAAAGCCGGTAGATGTCTTCATAATTGACGACTTCATCGACCACCGTCGCACCGAGCTTGCTGAGCCGGGCGAGGGTGTCGTCGATGTCCTCGACGGTGAACATGACGCGCAGGTATCCCAACGAGTTCACGGGGGCTCTGCGGTGATCGGACGCGATGGCGGGGGCGTCAAAGCGCGAGAGTTCGAGGCGGCTGTGGCCGTCGGGGGTGCGCATCATGGCGATCTCGACGCGCTGGCCGCGAACTCCGGTGACGCGGCCGGCCCACTCGCCTTCGATGGGCATGCGGCCTTCGAGGGTAAGGCCGAGTTCGGTGAAGAACCCAATGGCGGCATCGATGTCTTCCACCACGATGCCGACGTTGTCCATGCGCGTGACCGTCATGATGTCTCCTTGGCCTCGAGCGCGCACGCTGAGCGGCCGCGGCGAGCCAGCGGTCTGCTCCAGCGTGAAGTTGTGGGCCCCATCGCCTGGCGGCGGACCCGTCGCCGTTCCCCACGGAACGTATTCGAGAAGCTTGGGTTCAGGCAGCGCGAATGCCCAGGATGCGGCGCTCGCGTTCGGCAGCGAACGCAAGACATGCTCGAATGTCGTCGCGAGTCAGCTGCGGAAAGTCAACGAGGATTTCGTCCTCGGTCATGCCCGACGCCAGGTACGAAAGGACATCCCCCACGGTGAGGCGAGTCCCTCGGACGCAGGGTTTCCCGAAGCGAATCTCTGGGTCAATGCTGATCCGGCTTAGGTAGTCCATGTGGTTCGTATGCTAGGTGAATCCGTGCCTGGCAGGCAAGCACACGATAGTTCGTGGCCTTCCGGCGCACGCGCGGCTTGTCGTCCGTCGAACGCACCGGTGAGC
>DATIWG010000020.1:0-54809 GCA_035519555.1 Nitrosotalea sp.
GGGCCGATGTAGGTGGCCAGCACCTCGTCGCCGGGACAGGGCCGCCCGAGACGCTCGAGCGCGTGGCGGATCGAGGCGGTGATGCCCGCGCGCGAGTCGGTGAGGGTGCCGTCGAGATCGAAGAGGACGGTGAGACCGCTCATGCCACGGCGGGCGCCACCGTGATCTCGGTCTTCACCGAGTTGGCGATGAAGCACTGCTCGTGGGCCAGGTGGTGGAGGTGGTCCATCTCCTCGACGGTCGGGCGCTTCTCCCCGCCGTAGACGATCCGTGGATGGAGCGTCACCGCGCTCACCCAGATCGCGCCGCGCTCGTTCTTGCGCATCACCCCCACCGCGTCGTCCTCGTACGACTCGACCACGAAGCCCCCGCGCATCGCCACGTAGAGGAACGTGAGCATGTGGCAGCTGGAGATCGCGGCCACGTATGCCTCTTCCGGATCGACGTTGGACGGGTTGGACCACGGCGCCGGCACCACGCCGGGTGAAGGTGACGCGGGAACGCTCACCCCGCCGTCGAACGTCCAGGTGTGCTCGCGCGAGTACCGGCCCTTCAGGAAGCCGTCGCCCTGCAGGGCCCAGCGCACCGTCGCCTTGTGCTCAGACATGGGGTGTCTCCTCGAGGCTCCCGATCTGCCCGTCGTGGGCGCGCGAGAGCAGCCGCAGGGCGGTGGCCGCCCCGACCAGCGCGGTGAACATGTCCCACTGAGTGTCCCACTGATCGCCCTGCGTGCCCAGGAAGGCGTCGGCCGCCTCGCCTCCGACCGCCGCGACCCACCACTCGACCATCTCGTACGTCGCGCTGATGGCCAGGCACACGCAGAGCACCAGGAAGGTCAGCCACCGGCCGGGCCGGAGCGGCGAGCGCCGGATGAGGATCTCGCGGACGATGATGGCGGGAACGAATCCCTGGGCGAAGTGGCCGATCCGATCGTACGGGTTGCGGGCGAGACCGAGCGCGCGCTGCAGCCAGAAGCCGAGCGGCACCTCCGCGTAGGTGTAGTGGGCGCCCAGCATCAGGATCAGGGCGTGGACGAAGATCAGCCGGTAGACGAGCGGGGTGAGGGGGAAGCGGCGCGCGGTCGCAGCCAGGATGGGCACCGCGACGACGATCGGCGCGACCTCGAGCATCCACGTGAGCCGATCGCGCGGCCCGATCCCCGAGAGGACGAGCAGCACGGCGCCGACGATCAGGAGGACGCGCGGCTCTCTACCAATCACCCGCGTACTGGGTGGAGTAGGGGGCCGCCTGGGCCAGGAGGCGCGCGCGGCGCAGCTCCACGAGCTGGCGGGTGTGCAGCAGATCGTGGGCGGCCCAGGAGGCGAGCAGGTCGCCGGCGGTGATGCGACCGAAGGGCGCCTGGTACTCACGGCTCCAGTCCGGCGCGGCCAGGCTTCCCAGCCAGGCCAGCGAGCGCTCACGCTCGACAAGGAATCCCTGGAGAGCCTCCGCGAGATCGCGCTCGTTGTAGCGCCGAGCGGTGATCCAGCCTGCCGGGTCGATCCGGGTCCAGGTGTCCTGCGGCCGGTGCAGCACGAGATCGAGGCGGGGGCGGAAGTCCTCCCGCTCCTCGTCGTGGAGATGGCAGATCACCTCGAGGAGGGACCAGGCTTCGGGCGCCGGCCGCCGGCGGGCTTCGTCGTCGGCCACTCCCGCCGCCAGCGCGGCGATCGTCTCCGCTCCCCGGGCCAGCTCGCGTCGCACGACGTCGAGACGCAACGCGCTCACGCCCCAGGCTCAGAGCGTCGCGCCGGGGGGCAACGGCAGGCGCACCCGGAAGGTGGCGCCGCCGCGCGCGTCGTTCTCCGCCGAGATCTCGCCGCCGTGCGCATCGATGATCGAGCGGCTGATCGCCAGCCCCATGCCGAGCCCTTCCGTCTTGGTCGTGAAGAAGGGCTCGAAGAGCCTGGGCATGTGGTCCTCGGCGATTCCCTTGCCGCTGTCGTGGACCACGAGCTCCACGAACTTCTCGGCGGGAGCGGTCCACACCGTGACCTTGCGGGCGCTCGCCGACCCGTCCGTGGCCGCGACGATCCCGTTCGAGAGCAGGTTCAGGATCACCTGCTGGATCTGGATGGGGTCGCCCTCCACCGAGGGCAGGGCGGGGGCCGGGTGGAGCTCGATCGAGACGTTCCGGAGGACGGCGTCGTTCAGGATGAGGGCCACCACGTTCTTGACCAGGTCGTTGAGGTTCAGCGGCTGGAGCTCGGCGGGCTCCTTCCGGAGCAGCTGACGCATGCGGCGAATCACCTCACCGGCCCGCCGATCGTCCTCGATGATGTCGTGCAGGCACGCCCGGAATTCCTCCAGGTCGGGGGGCGACAGCGCGAGGAAGCGCTCCGCGGCCTGCGCGTTGCTGAGGATGGCGGTGAGCGGCTGGTTCAGCTCGTGGGCGAACGAGGACGCCAGCTCGCCCATGGCCGCGACCCGGTCCATGTGGGCGATCGCGTCGAGGTGGCGCTTGGCGCTGGCCTCGGCGCGCTTCCGGGGCGTGATCTCGATGTGGGTGATGGCGGCCCCGGCCGCGGGACGCTCGAGCCGGCGCACGCGGATCTCGAACCAGCGGTCCTCATCGACCTGAGGGGACGGGTACTCGAGCGCGCCCTCTCCCTGCTGCCCACCCAGGACGGACTTGACGAGCGTCAGCACCGCGCGGGCATTCGGATCGCCTTGCTCGATCAGCGTGTGGCAGGCCTGCAAGTAGTTGGCGCCCGGCGGCATCGCGGTCAGGGGCTGGGCCGCCCGCGCCCACGCCTCGTTGACCTGCACGATCCCGCCGTCTCCGTCCACGATGGCCATCTCTCCGGACGGCGCGGCGAGCACGGCCCGCGTGAAGGCCTCGCTGGTCTCGAGCGCGGTCTCCGCCTGGCGGCGGGCCAGCACGCTCGCGAAGGGCTCGCCCAGCATCTGCAGGCGCCGCACGAGCTCCTGCGGCCACGGGCGCTCCTCGCGAAGGTTGACGAACATCAGGGCGCCCAGCATGCGGTCGGCGATCGACAGCGGGATCACGATCATCGACTGCACGCCGATGGCTTCGAGAGCGCGGCGATCCTCGGCGGCTTCGGCCGGAAGCTCGTCCGGGCTGGACAGGCTGTAGACTTCCTTGGCCTCCCAGAGCCTGCTCAGATACGGGAATGCGTCGAACCTGATCACCGAGGGAGGTGGGCCGGCGCCCGGTGCCGTCCAGGTCTGCATAGGCACGATGGCCTGCCCGTGGTCCGCGATCTGCCAGAGCGTGGCACGCTCCACGCCGAGCGACAGCGCGATGCGCCGGAGCCCGGCCCGGATGTGCTCGGCGAGGCTGGCCACGGGCACACTCGCGAGCAGCGTGGAGACCTCGGCGAGCAGCATCTCGAAGCGAAGGCGCTCGTCGAGATCCGCTTGGGCGCGCCGCCGTCGGTGGCGCTCGATCAGCAGGCCAGCGATCAGGGCCGACTCCGCGGCGAGCAGCACGATGGCCCCGGCGACGTGCCACCCGTACTGGGCCCAGAGCGTCGGCTCCCGGTACAGCACCTTGCTGCCCCGGGGTAGCCGCGCCTCGTCGAGGCCCCAGCGGCGAAGCTGGCGCCAGTCGAACACGGGCACGCTGGAGGCGAGGCTGCGGCGCGGAGACCCGCTGATCGGCTCACCGCGCAGGACGCGCAGGGTGAGCTCGCCCGCTTCTTGCCCCACCGCCTCCGGGTCGACCACGAAGCCTCCGACCACGCCGCGGCCCACCTGGGTCCCGAACACGGTGAACATCGGGCGGTTGGAGACATTCGCCATGGGCCCGCGGACCTCGATTCCGAAGAAGCGGCGCCCCGTCCCATCGGCGAGATAGCTCGACGCCACGACGATGGTCTGCTCGGGGAGCGTCGAGAGTCGCTTCATGAGGACCTCGATCGAGAGATCGGTGAGATCGATGAGCTCGAGCCGGTCGCCGTGGGCCTGTACCGCCTGCCGGACGCGGTCGTTGTTCCGCCGATCGCGCGTGGAGGCGCCGCCGACCAGCGCCACGCGGCGCGTCGCCGGGAGCAGCTCGAGCGCGGCCCGGATCGTCTCCTCGAAGTCGAACCGGATCGGGATGACCGCCATGCCCGGGGGAATGGACAGGCCGGCCACCGTGCGCTCGTCCACGTCGCACACGACGACGGGAACACCGGGCCACAGGTCGCCCTGGAAGCGAAGGAGGAACTGCAGCGGCTCGGGCCCCGCGACGATGATCGCGTCGAGCGTCCGGTTGTGCTTGAGCCGGAACAGCTCGCGCAGCCGGAGTGCGTCGTCGGTCCGGTCGAACCGCGCGAGATCGACGTGCTCGGTCTCGATGCTGATGGCGGTCGACAGGGCCGACACGAGCGTGGCCCGCGCGGCGAGGGCGACCGCGGTCGAGGCGGGCTGGCCGATCGGCCCTCCCAGGAGGAGGAGGACGGACTTGGCTGGCGGAGGGTCTGCCGGCGCGGTCTGGGCCGCCGTCGCGGCGGCGCACGCCGCGAGGAGGAGAAGCGTCAGGGAGAGACTACGCACGATCACGGACTGAGCGCTCTTCCGGCCTGGCTCGTTGGCACGGCTGACTTTGTCTCAGATCACGCAACATGTCAACGGCGAGCGTGAGCCGGTTGGACCAACGGACCAGCGGTAGAAAGCCGCTACGTTCCGACCCGCGCGAGGGCGTCGCGCATCGGGGCACTCGGGACCTGGATCAACCCTCCGTAGGGCTGATCCAGCTCCACGATGAGGAAGATGGCGCTCGAGAAGGACAGCGCGCAGACGAACAGGGCGGCGACGACGGTGGCGTTGCCGGGGGCGAACATGCCGAAGCTGAACAGGATGACGGCCAGCCACGCCACCAGCAGTACCACGAACGGTAGCGGGACCGAATCGACGCGGAGCGCTCAGGCGGTGGCGGCGCGCGCCGCCCCGGCACCGGGCAGCGTCACGCACATCGTGACCCCGCGGTCCGCGTTGCGGACCGCCCGGATCTCACCGCCGTGAGCCCGCACGATCGTGCGGCTGATCGATAGCCCCATCCCGAGGCCTTCGGCCTTGGTCGTGAAGAAGGGCTCGAACATGCGCTCCAGGAATTCCTCTCCGAGGCCCGGACCCGTGTCGGACACGAGCAGCTCGACGCCGGCGGGGACCGGTCGCAGACGCACGTGCAGCTCGCGCGGGCTCGCCGCGCCGGCCATGGCGTCGTAGGCATTCATGAACAGGTTGAGGATCACCTGCTGCAGCTGCACGCGATCTCCGGCGACCACGGGCAAATCCGCGCTCACCTCGAGCCGCACCGCGATGCTCTTGGCGATGGCGTCGCTGCGCAGGAGCGCGACGACCTCGCCCACGACCGTCCTCATGTCCACCGTCGTCGGCTGAACCTCGCTCCGCTTGAGCAGGCTCCGCAACCCTCGGATCACGTCGCCGCCCCGCTTGCCGTCCTGGGCGATGTCTCCGAGGATCTCCTGCATCTCCGCCAGATCCGGTGTCGCCCGGCCGAGCAGCCGCTGCGCAGCCTGCGCATTGCTGACGATCGCGGTCAGCGGCTGGTTGAGCTCGTGGCCGATCGAGCCGGCCAGCTCACCCACCGCCAGCACCCGGGCGGCGTGGGCGAGGTTCTGCCGGTGCTGCTGCGCCTCCAGCTCGTCGCGCTTGCGACGGGTGATGTCGTGATGCGTGATGACCGCCCCTCCCTCCGGGCGCTCCAGCGGCACCGCCAGCATCTCCGACCAGCCTCCGTCCGCGCCCCGGGGCCATGCGTACTCGAGCGAGAACCCGTGACTGACGCCCCCGAGAAGCGCCTGCATCCCCTCGAGGGCGAGCTGCCCCTCGGAGACCCCGAGCCGGGCCACCCGCCGGCACGCCTCGACGTAGTTGCCGCCCACCAGGAGCTCCGGCAGGAGGTCGCCGCCGTGAACCCTGGCGAGGCCCGACCAGGTCTCGTTCACCTTGAGGATGACGCCGCTCCGGTCCACGACGGCGACCGCGCCGGACAGTGACGCCAGCACGGCCCGATTCAGCGCCTCGCCCTCGCGGGCCTCGCTGTCCGCGCGCAGGCGCATCACGGCGGCGGTCAGGATCTCGCTGAGCAGCCGGAGCCGCTCCACGATCCCGTCGGACCAGCACCGCTCCGCCCGCACCGAGGTCAACCCCAGCACGCCGATCCGGACTCCTGTGGCGATCAGGGGCACCAGCACCATCGACTTGATCCCCCGACGGCGATAGCTCGCCTGGTCGGCGGACGCCTCGGGCGGGAGATCGTCGACGCGAGAGAAGCAGACGACCTGACCGCGCAGCGCCCGGTCCCGCGACCACGGGAACTCCCCGGTCGGGACCTCGGTCGCGGTCGCGTCGATCCCCGGGCGGCAGATCACGTGCGTGAGGGTGAGGGTGCGCCCGTCGGACGAGGCCTGTCCGATGGCGGCCCGGTCCACGTCGAGGTGCCGGAGGGTGCGCTCGAGGGCGCCCCGGATCGCCTCGTCGATCCGCTCGACCGGCCGATCGGCGAATCCGGCCGAGACCTCGGAGAGCAGGCGCTCGAACTCGAGCTGCTCGCGTAGCCGCATTTCGGCGTTCTCGCGCTCACGAAGGACCGCGGCCAGGAGCATCAACGACACCGCGGTGACCCCCATCACCATGAAGAACTGCAGCGAGAAGGTCTGCGCGGCCTCCGGCCGCTCCGACAGCGACTCCAGGAGACGCGAGGCTCCGATGGTCATGCAGAACGTGATCGCGAAGAGCGATCCACTGACGCCGGCGGGCCCGAACCGGGCGGCGGCCCACAGCAGGAGCGGCAGGGGCGTGTACATCAGCGCGGAGACGTGGCTCGGCTCGGCGATGCCGATCAGGAGGCCGGCTGCCGCGAGGCCGACCACCAGGATCGTCGCCTCGGCGAACCGGGCCGGGAGCGGCCGGCGGAGCCAGGTCCGACTCTTGTCGATGCAGAGCACGAGGCCGGGTGTCACGACGAGAATGGTCAGCGCGTTGCTGGCGAAGCGGACCCACCAGGCCGGCCAGTACCGGATGCCGTCCGGCCACGCCGCGGCGACCCACAGCCCGACGTCGACGAACGAGCTCACGAACGGAGCGAAGCCGGCGGCCGCCGCGATGAACACGATGACATGGCGCAGGTTGTCGAAATCGATGCGGGAGCCGAGCAGCTTCCGCACCGCGAGCGCGCCGAGCACCGCCTGTCCGCAGTTGGTCGCGAAGAGTCCCAACACCAGGAGCAATGGGAATCCGGCCCGGAGCTCGGTCACGAGGTGGACCGGGAAAGCGGCGAGCAGGTACACGAACCACTTGCGCGGCGGCGCCGCCAGGAGCACCGCGAGCAGCAGCGCGTTCGGTGGCCAGAGGATCGACGGCCCGCCCCCGGGGAACTTGGTCTGAAAGCCGATCTCCATGCCGGCGTAGTAGGCCGCGGCGGTGAAGAGGGCGACGAGGATGGTCCGGGTCGCGGGCGCCAGATTGGCCGGACGGATGCCCCGGTCGAGCCCTACGCTGTGCAGGAGCAAGGCGATCCCGCTCACGAGCCCCTAGCGGCCTCCTTTGTCGTGTCGATCGGCCCGGTCGTCGCGGTGAGCCAGATCATCGGTCTCGAGCGCATTGGCCCCCACCCTCGCCCGTGCCGGATGTCTTGAATGCGCGAGTGTCAAATAATTGGCGTGCAATGTCAAGACAGCGAGGGCACCGACCCCCTACCATGCACGGCGAGGAGCGGCCGTGCCTGCATGCATACCTTCGAGGTGGGGGACCCGGTGGAACGACGCGAGTGGATCGGCATGACCAGGGGGGAGATCGTCGAGGTCAAGCTCGACGAGGGGACGGTCGTCGTCGCGTGGCGGGTCGGATTCCGCCTGGCGGGCAGTACCACAATCGAGCGGGCGGACGACCTCCGTAGATCCCGGTGACGATGAAGCCGCCCCCCGCCCGGCCGATGCGAGCGATCGTTCTGCGCGAGGTCTACATCGAGGAGAAGCCGGGACGCCTGACCGCGGTCTTCGTCCTCAACGCCCGGCCCGATCGGCTCTGGATCGATTTCTTCAGGGCGCGCGCGTGGTACAGCATCTACGACGCGGCGTCCGCGAGATTCTCGGGAAAGAAGGCTCGGGTCGAGCTACTGCGACGCGAGGACCTCCCCCCGCTGACGCTGTCCATGGAGCGGTTCATCGAGGGCGCGAACCTGGACGCCAAGCTGTCCGGACTCCCGTAGGGCCGGGCCTCGCCGGGCGGTCGCCGCGGTGACACTAGGTCCGGGCGAGGGCCCGGTGGATCGCCCCGATCAGCGCGTTCTCGTCGAAGGGCTTGCGCAGGTAGTCCACCGCCCCGGCCCGCCGGGCGCGCTCCCGTGTAAGCGCAGTGTCGTGGGCGGTGATGAAGATGACCGGGATGGGCGGCCGGGTGTCGGCCAGACGCTCCTGCACGTCGAAGCCACTCAAACCGCCCAGGTGGATGTCCAGCACCAGGCAGCTGATCGTGCGGATGTGCGCGGACGAAAGCACCTCTTCGGCCGACCCGAAGGTCTCGACCGAGAAGTCGGCGGAGCGCAGCAGACGCCGCAGGGCTCGCTGGATGGACACGTCGTCATCGACCACCCCGACGGTCGGCCTCATCTCGAGACGAGTCCTGGAATGGCGGTGCCTCCCGCTGTCGCGGTCTGAGCTTCGATCGATCGGCCAGGTCGATTACCTGTAGCAAATATACTGGGGGACGTCCTATAGGACGAAAGTCGTACGAGGGTGGGACGGCCGTGACGCGCTACTGGAACTCGAGGGTGGCCGCGCGCAGGCCGCAGAGCAGCTTGCCGGCGGTCTCGAGGCACCGGTCGTTGGCCGGCGGCATCACCGGGCCCGCGAGCGAGTCGCGATGCCACCGCTCGAGCGGCATCTCCTTCAGGATGCCGCGGCCGCCCGCCAGTCGCAGCGCGCGCTCGGTGGCCATCAGCCCCACGTCGGCGCAGTAGGTCTTGGCCTGGTTGACCGCGAGCATGATCGCTTCGCGGTCGCCGGCCATCTTCACGCCGGCCGCCTCGTGGAGCAGGAGCCGCGCCGCCCGGATCTGGGTGCCGACCTCGGCCACCGTGCGCTGCACGAGCGGGTGATGGCTCATCGGCTCGGTGGACGGCCGCTGGGTCTTGGTGCGCGCGTACTCGGTCATGTACTCGAAGGCGGCCTCGCCGATGCCGAGATAGACCGCCGCGTAGCCGAGCGCGAAGCCCTGCAGGTCGATCGTGAGGTACTGACCCGGGGCGCCCACCACGTTGGCCGGATCGACCAGACAGTCGTACCGGATGGTGTGGCTGATGGTGCCGCGCATGCCGACCGCGTTCCAGGTGCCCTCGATCTTCACGCCCGCGTCGCGGCTCGGGATCATCGCGGAGATGACGCCGTCGCGCGCGCTGGTCTTGCCCTCCAGGATGCCGGTGACGAAGAAGTAGTCGGCGGCGTCGCCGAGCGAGCAGAATTGCTTGACGCCCGCCACTCGGTAGCCGCCGTCGCCGGCGGGACGGAACACGGTGTTGAGCACGAACTTGTCCCGGAAGCTCTGCTCGGGCTCGCTCGTGATCGAGGCGATGCGGGCCCCGTGGGCGACGATCTCGCCGAAGTAGCGCCGCTTCTGCTCCTCGGTACACAGCGCGGCCAGGAACGTGGTCACCGTCGAGTGCATGTTGAAGGTGAGCGCGGTGGCCGAGCACCCCTTGGCGATCTCGCGAAGGGCATGCACGTAGGTCACCGCATCGGCGCCCACGCCGCCGTGCTCGCGGGGCACCGCGAGGGCGTGCAGGCCGGCCGCGTGCAGGTCGGCGTAGTTCTCGTAGGGGAAGGTGGAGTCGGCGTCGTAGCGGGCCGCCCGCGGGGCGAACCGCTCGCGCGAGAGGACGGCCACCCGGTCGATCACGATGCGCTGCTCGTCGGTGAGGGACGGAAGCGGGAACACGGTTCGGCTAGACTAGCGCTCCCGCGGGGGCCGGCGCAACCCACCCGCAACCGCTGTGGTACTGTTATCGCGGTATGGCGACACGACGGCGCGAGGTGACCGCGATGGCCCCGCCGCGCTCCGACCTCCTCGTGGCCGGTCTCTGCGCCGCCGGCTTCGCGGTCGCGGCCTATCTCACCTGGCTGAAGTGGGCGGGCGGCAATGCCGCGTTCTGCCTGTCCGGCAGCGGGTGCGACATCGTGCAGGCGAGCCGCTACGGCACGCTGCTCGGGGTGCCGACCGCCCTCTGGGGCGCGCTCCTCTACGTTGCCATCGGCGCGCTCGCGGCGCTCGGCTTCACGCCGCAGCGCTGGGCCTGGGCCTTCTACCTGGCCGCGGCAGGGGTCGGCGTGTCCTTCTACCTCGCCGCGATCTCGGTGCTCGTCGTCCACGCCACGTGCGCGTACTGCCTGGCCTCGACCGTGCTCGTGCCGGCCATCCTGCTCGTGCTCTGGTGGCGGCGGGCCGGCCTGCCCGGGCGTCGGGCCAGGGTCTCCTCGGTGGTCGCGGGCGCGCTGGCCGCCGCGCTGGTGGCCCCGTTCGGGGCCGCGTTCATCTTCGCGATGCCGGGCGGGGGCGGCGCCGGCTTCGAGGCCGCGCTGGCCCGGCACCTGCGCGAGAGCGGCGCGGTGATGTACGGCGCCTACTGGTGCCCGCACTGCAGCGAGCAGAAGGCGCTCTTCGGGGACGCCGCGAAGGATCTACCCTACGTAGAGTGCGATCCGGGCGGGGTGAGCCCGCGGCCCGACCTCTGCGAGAAAGCCGGCGTGAAGTCCTTCCCCACCTGGGTCATGGGGGACAAGCGTCGCGAGGGAGTCCAGTCCCCGCAGGCGCTCGCCGAGTTCTCGAACTTCGCTCCGGAGACCGCGAAGCCCACCAAGTAGGCCTCAGTGCGCGCCCGGGGCCGGGCGCGTCCGCACGCGCTTGAGCAGCATGGCGAGCGGCATGCTGCAGACCGCCAGCACCGTGATCAGGCGGAAGTTGTCCACGAAGGCGAGCAGGGTGGCCTGCTGGACCAGGGTCTTGTAGAGAATGCCCACCGCCTGCTGGACCGCCGCGCTCGGCCCCACCTTCGGGGTCAGCGTGCGCCGCAGCGCCTCGAGCTTCTGCTGGTAGACCGGATCGTACGGGGTCATGTGCGCCACCAGGTTGGTCTGATGCACCTGCGCGCGCCGTGACAGCAGGGTCGTGGCCACCGAGATGCCGATGCTGCCGCCCAGGTTGCGCATGAGGTTGTAGATGCCGGTGGCCCCGCCCATCTGCTCGCGCCGCAGCGTCCCGAACGACAGCGTGGAGAGCGCGATGAAGATGAGCGGGTTGGCGAGCCCGTTCAGGAACGTGACCGCCGCGATGTTCGACCACGCCACATCGAAGGTGAGCTGGCTCAGCCAGATGCCGGACAGCGCGAGCAGCCCGAAGCCGGCCCCGATCAGGACCCGCGAGTCGATGACGCCGATCAGGCGCCCCGCCACGATGGCGGACAGGAGCGCGCCCAGGCCGCGCGGGCTGGTCGCGAGCCCGGCCTCCAGCGCCGGGTACCCGAGCAGAGTCTGGAGAAACAGCGGGAGCAGCGCGGTGGTGGCGTAGAGGACGATGCCCATCGCGGTGATGAGCATGGTGCCCAGGGCGAAGTTGCGGTCGCTCAGGATGCGCAGGTTGACGATCGGCTCGTCGGCCACGAGCTCGCGCACGATGAAGGCCACCATGGTCGCGCACGAGATCGTGAGGGTCCAGCGGATCCACTCCGCGGCGAGCCAGTCGTCCTGCTGTCCCTTGTCGAGCACCACCTGCAGGGTGGCCAGCCAGATCGCCATGAAGGCGAGCCCCCAGTAGTCGATCCGACGCAGGACGGTGCGCCGCAGGTACGGCGGATCCTCGATGAAGGTCTGAGTCATCAGGAGCGCAATGAAGCCCACCGGCAGATTGATGTAGAAGATCCAGCGCCAGGAGTAGCTGTCGGTGATCCAGCCGCCGAGGGTCGGGCCCAGGATGGGGGCCACGATGACGCCCATCGAGTAGGCGGCCATCGCGCGGCCGCGCCGCGCGGGAGCGAAGCTCTCGAGCAGGATCGCCTGCGCGATGGGCTGCAGCGCGCCGCCGCCGATCCCCTGCAGGACCCGCGCGAAGATCAGCATGGGGAGGCTGGTGGCGGCGCCGCACGCCGCGGAGGCCGCGGTGAAGATCATGATGCACGCGAGCAGGAAGCGCTTGCGACCGAAGACCGCGCTGAGCCACGCGGTCATCGGGAGCACGATCGCGTTCGAGATCAGGTAGCTGGTGAGCACCCACGTGGCCTGCTCGGGTGTGGCGGAGAGGCTGCCCGCGATGTGCGGCAGCGCCACGTTGGCCACCGAGGTGTCGAGCACCTCCATGAAGGTGCCGAGCATGACCGAGATCGCGATGAGAACGGGGCTCGCGCGCGGACGCCACTCGCCGGGGGCGTCCGCGGCGGACGTGGTCGGCGGCGGGTTCTCGTCTGCCATCGCTTGACGGGTTCGGTACCGCCCGCCATTATAAGCGCAACCCAATGACGGACCTCGATCAGGAGGGGATCTCCGGCCGCCTACGCGCCCGCTTCTCCACCTATCAGGAAGCGCCGCCGCGGCGCCGCTTCGCGCTGCTCGCGGTCGCGGTCGTCGTACTCCTCGCGCTGGTTTACGGCCTCTACGTCTGGAACTACTGGCGCCACCATATCTCCACCGACGACGCGTTCATCAGCGCTCACATCGCGCCGATGAGCGCGCGCGTGCCCGGCACCGTGATCGAGGTGCTGGTCAACGACAACCAGGACGTGAAGGCGGACCAGGTGCTGCTGCGGCTCGATCCGCGCGACTACGAGGTCGCGGTCGCGCAGGCGCGCGCGTCGGTCGCCTCCGCGAAGGGCGACCTGGAGAACGCGGTGGCCAACGTGCCGCTCACCGACGAGTCCACCCGGAGCCTGGTCCAGCAGGCCGACGCCGCGCTCGGGGCCACCGAGCAGGGCACCGAGATGGCGCGACACGATCTGGACGAGCGGCGCGGTCAGATCGCGGCAAAGCAGGCCGCGGTGGCCGCCGCGGAGGCCGCGGTGCGCTCCGCGCAGGCCGACTACGATCGCAGCAAGGTGGATCGTGACCGCGTCGCCTCCCTCGTGAAGAGCCAGCTGGTGGCCCAACAGGAGATGGATCACGCCGAGGCCACCTACAAGACCGCGGAGGCCACGCTCGACGCGGCCCGCAAGCGGCTCGACCAGGCGCGCAGTGAGGTGGCCCAGGCCGAGGCCTCGCTGCGCACCCAGCAGGCCGCGGTGGCCCAGTCGGCGCGCCGGGTCGACGAGAGCCGCGCCTCGCTCGAGAACGCGCGCAGCCAGCGTCAGCAGGTGCGGATGCGCCAGGCCCAGGTCGAGGCTGCGCAGGGCCGGCTCGCCCAGGCCCTCGCGAACCTGCAGCAGGCCGAGCTGAACCTGGTCTACTGCACGATCCGGGCGCCGATGGCCGGGCGCGTGGGCCGCCGGTCGGTCGAGGTGGGGCAGGTGGTGACGGTGGGTCAGTCCCTGCTCGCGGTGGTGGATCTCGACGACGTGTGGGTGGTGGCCAACTACAAGGAGACCGAGCTCACCCACGTGCGCCCGGGCCAGCCCGCCACCGTCACGGTGGACACCTATCCGGGCAAGACCTTCAAGGCACGGGTGGACTCGATCCAGGCCGGGTCGGGCGCGGTCTTCTCGCTGCTCCCGCCCGAGAACGCCACCGGCAACTTCGTCAAGGTGGTGCAGCGCGTGCCGGTGAAGCTCGTGTTCGAGCGCGGCGAGAACGCCGAGCACCTGCTCGTGCCCGGGATGTCGGTGGTCCCGGTGATCGCGATCAAATGAAGATCGACCTCCTCCTGATCCCGGTCGGCGCCCGCTATCCCGAGATCCGCGCGGCCGCGCGCGCGGCCGAGGAGGCCGGCTACGACGGGGTGTGGACCTGGGACCACCTGCGCGATCCCGAGGAGGCGGCCGACGCGGGCGTGCCCGAGGCGTGGACCGTGCTGACCGCGCTCGCCGAGGCGACCCGCCGCATCACGCTCGGCCCGCTCGTGCTCAACACCGGTCTGCGCCATCCGGGTGTGCTCGCCAACATGGCGGCCACGCTGCAGCAGGTCTCGGCCGGGCGCCTGCTGCTCGGGCTCGGCGCCGGGGCCACGCCCTCGATGGCCTACGCGCGCGAGCAGGAGGCGATCGGCATGACGGTGGCCGGTGATCGCGTGCGCGCCGAGCGGGTGGCCGAGACCGCGCAGGTGCTGCGCCGCCTGTGGAGCGGGGACGAATCGAGCTTCGCGGGGACGCAGTTCCGCCTCGAGCGGCCGTCTGGCTACCTCCGGCCGGATCCGCCGCCGCCAATCATCGTGGGAGGCTTCGGACCGCGCATGGCCGCGATCGCCGGGCAGCACGCCGACGGCTTCAACACCCAGGCCATGCATCCGAATCTCGCCGAGCTGGGGCGCGTCGCTCGCGAGGCGCACCGGGCGTCGGGCCGCGATCCCGCGCGCTTCAGCCTGAGCGTGTTCGCCGGGCTCAGCGAGCGGTGGCTGCGCCCCGACAGCCCGGAGCGGGTCCGCCTCGCCCGTCTCGACGTCGACCGCCTGATCCTCCTGATCCAGCCCCCGTACCGCATAAAGGACCTCTAGCCTTATTCCCCTCTCCCCGGAGGGGAGAGGGCAGGGTGAGGGGGCAGAGGCGGCGGGTCAGGGATAGCGCGCCCGCAGGAGCGCGGCCGCCTCCGCCTCGCGGCAGAGCTTCGCGTACGCCTCGTCGATCGGGATGTCGGCGGCGCTGCCCGGGGCAAACCCGCAGTCGGGGTTGAGCCAGAGCCGCTCGGCGTCCACGTGACGGAGCGCCTCGGTCACGCGCGCGGCGATGGCCTCGGCGCTGTCGACCTGGCTGCCGCGGCAGTCGACGCAGCCGAGGCCGATCTGCCGATCGTCCGGCAGGTCGCGCAGCACCGCGAAGTCGCCCGCGACCGGAATCGTGAACTCGAGGACGTATTGCGAGACCGCGAGCCGCCGCAGGAACGGCAGGATCGGATCGTACCCGCCCTCGCCGATCCAGCCCTGCCGCGCCTTGTTGCGCCGGCAGAGATGCACCGCGGTGGT
The DNA here is from genome assembly GCA_035519555.1 of Nitrosotalea sp. Lineage (GTDB taxonomy): Bacteria > Methylomirabilota > Methylomirabilia > Rokubacteriales > CSP1-6 > CAMLFJ01. The sequence continues at coordinate 15,061 of DATIWG010000020.1, forward strand.
GATGCCGTCGATGCCGGCCACGATCTCGTTGAGCAGGTCCACGCAGAGCGCGGCCTCCGCGTCGGGATCGGCGAACTCCGCGCGCACCTTCGGATCCACCAGCAGGCAGAGATGCGGGTCGTCGAACTGGGCCACCGTGACCCCGGCCGCCTGCACCGCGAGGAGCTCGTGCCGCAGCACGGGCACCAGCGCGCGCATGAACGCCTCGCGCGTCGGGTAGGCCGCCCGCGACCGCGCCGGGTCCCACATGCGCTGGGCCAGGAGATACGGCGAGGGCAGGGCCACCTTGGTGGCCCGCCGGGTGCGCGCGACCAGGAAGCGCGCCTCGTCTCCGAGCAAACCCGGGCGCCGTGGGGTCATCGGCTCCACCACCGTGTGCCAGGAGAGGCCGTCGCGCGTCTCGCGGTTGAATCCGCTCATGATCTCGGCGATCACCCCGATGTAGGAGCGCCGCCGCCACTCGCCGTCGGAGACCACGTCCAGGCCGGCCGTCTCCTGGACCGCGATGATGTAGGCGACCGCCGCGTCCATGAGGGCGGCCCGCGCCGGCTCGGTCTCCGGACGGTCGAGCAGGTCGCGCACGAACTGCGAGCGCGGCATGCTGCCCACCACCGAGGCGGGGAAGCGCGGCAGGGTCACCGGCGGCTCCCGGCCCGCCGGCGCGACTCGGCCCAGTCGCGCGAGGCGAGCCCGTGGTCCTCGGTGGTGTCGACCTCGAAGTAGCCGCCCGGCGTCTCGACCGCGTGCACCGCGACGCCCGCCGCGAGCATGGCCTGCAGGAGGTCGATCAGGTAGGCGCGCGCAAAGCTCGCCGCGTTTCCGAAGGGCCGCCCGTCGAAGCGGACCCGCGCCCGGTGGAAGTGCTCGACGAGCCGCCGGGCTCCCGCCGCGGTGAACTTGGCCACGCCGGTGAACTCGGCGGGCGCCTCGTCGGGCGGGATGCGCCGATTCACCTCGGTGACCCGGTCGCGGTAGAGGCGCACCTTCTCGCCGTCGGACTCCGGGTGCTGGGTACGCGGCCGGTAGCGGTCGCGCCAGTCGGTGTCGACCAGCAGCACGATGTCGCCCGGATGGCGCACCAGTCGCTGGACCGCCTCCGGCGTGTAGAGAATGTCGGCGTAGCTCGAGACGAAGCCGTCGGCCATCTCGGTCTCCGCGCTCATGAGGGAGAGCAGGATGTTGTTGCGCTCCCAGTCGCGGTTGTGCACGAATCGGAAGCGCGGGTAGTCGGCCTGCACACGCTCCATGCGGTAGCCGCCCACGAAGACGATGTCGTGGCAGCCCGCGTGGCCGAGCGCCTCCACGCACCAGTCGAGGATGCGACGGCCCTCGATCTCCGCGTAGCACTTCGGCTGCGCGTCGGTCAGCGGCATGAGCCGCTGCCCGCGCCCGGCCGCGATCAGGATGCCTTTCAACTTGGCGCGAGCGCCTCGACGAGTGGCCCGCGCTCGGCGCCGGGCAGGTCCACCCCGAGCAGCCGCGCCGCGGTCGGCGCGAGGTCGAGCATCGATACCGTGTCGAGACGGCCGCCCGCGCGGACCCCGGGCCCGGCCATGATCAAGGCCGCGCCCATCAGGGGCAGGTCGGGCGAGTGCCCGTGCGCCGCGAGGTAGACCGGCGCGCCGGCGGCCGCCTCCTCGGTGGCGTGCCCGGTGAGGAACACGCCGTCGTCGGCGGCCAGCATCAGGTCGCCCTGCATCGAGCCCGGGCTGGGCGCGGGCAGGCCCAGCGCGGGGAAGCGCTCGGCGCCGATCACGTCCACCCCGGGCAGCGCCCCGAAGCGCTCCGCGAGGCGAGCCACGGTGGTGCGGGGCGCTCCGTCGAGCACGTAGACGTGCGCGGCGCCGCCGTTGCCGGCGGCCCACGCGCGCCGGCTCGTGATCTCGCCCCGACCGTTCACCTCGAGGAGCTTCTCCTCGCGGAGCACCTGGTTGAGATGGTGCCGGGTGTCGACGTTGACGAAGCCGTGATCGCCGAAGACCATCAGGGTGGTGGTGTCGAGGCGGCCACCCTCGGCGAGGGTGTCGAGGAGGCGGCCCAGCAGCGCGTCCATCTGGAGGAGGGCCCAGCGTGCCTCCGGGCTGCCCACCCCGTGGTCGTGCTGGAAGGAATCGAGCGTGAGGAGGTGCAGCAGCATGAGCCGGGGCGGGCGCACCGCCAGGAGGTGGCGCGCCGCCTCGAGCGTGAGCCAGTCCTGCATGGGGCCGAGGGGATGCTGCTTGCTCCACGGCCCGTAGCGATGCACCGGCAGGCCCTTCCGGGCGAGCTCGGTCCAGAGCGGGCGCGAGGCGTACTCCTCGAACAGCTCCTGCTCGTAGAACTCGGGAATGTTGTCGGCCACCGCGGCCACCCCGCGGGTCTTGGGCCAGCAGACACCCGCGGTGCGCTCGCCGCGCGCGTGGAGCCGGTCCCACAGCGTGGGCGCGAGCACCGGCACGCCGGTGCGATCACCGTAGTGCTCCACCGGCTGCCCGCTCGCCCGATCGAAGACGAGGTTGCCGAGGATGCCGTGACGCGCGGGCGAGACGCCGGTGACGATCGACGTGTGGCACGGCCATGTGACGGTCGGGAACACCGGCGTCAGCCGCCTCGCGCGGGTGCCGCGCGCGATCAGCCCGCGCAGCGCGGGCAGGTCCAGCGTGGGATCGTCGATGAAATCGGCCCGGAGGCCGTCGATGCTCAGCATGATCAGCAGCGGAGGCGTGCTCACCGCCTCCTTGTAGCAGAAGTGCCACGACGCCCGCAAGGGAGCTTCCCGTATAATGGCCGCGCTCCATGGCCACCTCCGTCCTCGTCGGCGTCGACATCGGCACCTCGTCCGCCAAGGGCGCCGCCTACGATGTCGACGGACGTCGGCTTGGCGCCGTGGAGATCGCCTACCGTCACGAGGCGCCGCACCCGGGATGGGCCGAGGCCGACGCGAACGCGTGGTGGGCGGCCACCTGCCGCATCCTGCGTTCGCTCACCGACGAGGTGCGCCCCGCGCGCATCGACGGCGTGGCGGTGACCGGCCAGGCGCCCACGCTGCTCGCGGTGGACGCGGCGGGTCGACCGCGGCGCCCCGCGATCCTGTGGCTCGACGTGCGGAGCGAGACGGAGGTCGAGGCGCTGGCCGCGGCGGTGGGGTCGGAGGGCGAGCGAGTCTCCGGCAACCGCTTCCACGCCTACTATCTCGGGGCCAAGCTCGCCTGGCTGCGACGGCACGAGCCCGCGCTCTTCGAGCGGCCGATCACAATTCTCCAGTCGCACAGCTACCCGATCCTGCGCCTCACCGGCGCGCTGGTCACCGACTACTCCTCGGCCGCGCTCTGCTCGCCGCTCTACGATTGCCGCGCGCGCGCGTGGTCGGCCGCGACGTGCGCGCGGATGGGGGTGGATCGCGCATGGCTCCCCGAGATCAAGCCGAGCCACGCGATCGCGGGCCGGGTGACCGCGGCGGCCGCGCGGGAGACCGGCCTGAGTGAGGGCACCCCGATCGCGGTGGGCGGTGCCGACTTCGCCGCCTCCACGCTCGCCGCCGGCGTCACCGAGCCGGGCGAGGCCTGCCTGATGCTGGGCACCGCGGGCAACCTGATCATGCCGCTGGCGGCCCCGGACTTCGACACTCGGCTCATCAACTCGCACCACGTGGGATGCGAGCGCTACCTGACCCTGGGCGGCACGCTATCCGGCGCGCTCCAGGAGTGGTTCCGCTCGGTCGTAGCCCCGAGGGCCACGTTCGAGGCGCTCGACGCGGAGGCGGCGGCGGTGCCCGCGGGGGCGGACGGCCTGCGCTTGCTGCCGTACCTGCAGGGCGAGCGCACCCCGGTATGGGACGCGGGCGCGCGCGGCGCCTTCGTGGGACTCTCGCTCGTGCACGGCCGCGGCCACCTCTACCGCGCCGTGCTCGAGGCGGTGGCGGTGTCGTTCCGCCACTGCGCCGAGATCGCGGCCGAGAAAGGGCTGCGCCTCACCGAGGTCATCGCGGTCAACGGGGGGGCCCGGAGCGGGCTGTGGCGCCAGATCCTCTGCGACGCCCTGGGCGTGCCCCTGCACTACGTGCCCGACGGCGGCGGCGCGCCCACCGGAGGCGCGCTCCTCGCCGGCATCGCGGTCGGCCTGCTCCCCGGCGTCGAGACGGCCCGGCGCTGGCGCGGCGCGCTCGTCCGACACGCCCCGGACGCCACCCGGACCGCGATCTACGACGATCTGCTCACCGCGCGTCGCGCGCTCTACCCGGCCCTGCGCCGGATCGTCTGATGGCGCGCGTGGCGATTCTCGGCGCCGGCTTCATGGGCTCCGCCCTCACCGTGCCCGCGGTCGACAACGGCCACACGGTGGCACTCTGGGGCACGCACCTCGACGATCACCTGGTCGCGGCGGTGCGGGCGGGCGGCAAGCACCCGAAGCTCGGCATGACGCTGCCGGCAGGTGTCAGCGTGTTCGACTCGACCGAGCTGTCCCGGGCGCTCGAGGGCGCGGAGCTGGTGGTCAGCGCGGTCACCTCCGACGGAGCGCTGCCGGTGCTGAAGCGCGCGGCCGGTCGCATGGCGCCCGGCGTGCCGGTGCTGAGCGTGTCGAAGGGCCTGGCCCCGAGCGGCGGCCGCGCGGTGACGCTCTCGGAGGCGATCGTCCGGGCCACCGGGATCCGGATCGTCACGGTGGGGGGGCCGTCGAAGGCGCTCGAGCTGGCGCGTCGCGTGCCCACCGCGGTGATGTACGCGTCGCCGCGCCCCGCCCTGCGGCGGCGGCTCCGGACGTGGCTCGAGACGCCGTACTACCGCATCGAGGAGACGGCGGACCAGCGCGGGCTCGAGCTGTGCTCGGCGCTCAAGAACGCCTACGCGATCGCGATCGGACTCTGCGACGGCCTGGTGTCGGCGGGCCGCGCGGAGGCGATGTACAACACCAAGTCCGCGCTCTACACCCAGGCCCTCCGCGAGATCGGGCGGCTCGGCCGCACCGTGGGCATGCGGAGCGCGACGCTGCACGGCCTCGGCGGGGCGGGCGACCTGCACGTGACCGGCATGGCGGGGCGCAACCGCATCTTCGGTGAGCTGCGCGGCTCCGGCCGGCCCACCCGGGAGGTCGTCGCGACCCTCGAGGCGCGGGACGAGCTGACGGAAGGGTACGCGGCGATCCGCTGGTGCTGGCGGTTCGCCCGGGAGCGCCGGGTCGACGGCGTCCCGCTGCTGCGCGCATTGCATCGCATCGTCTACCGCGGGCGGGACGTGGAGCGCGAGCTCTGCGCCGCCTGCTTCACCCCACCTACAGGAGGGAAGCCATGAAGCAGATGCTGGCGGGAGTCCTGGTCGTGCTGCTGCTGGGCAGCGCCGGGCCGGCCGCGGCGGATCCCATCGTCGCGCAGTTCTGGTACTCGTTCGGCGGCAAGAACCGCGAGGTCACCGAGGCGCACATCAAGAAGTTCAACGAGTCGCAGTCGAAGTACCGGATCGAGGGCACCTTCCAGGGCGACTACTTCCAGGCGCTCGCCAAGATCCGCGCCGCCGCCATCACCAAGACCGCGCCCGCCGCGTTCCACGTGGTGGGTGAGGCGCTGCCGAATCTCTGGCAGGCCGGGATGCTCGAGAGCATGGAGGAGTTCGCCAAGGGGCCGAACGGAACCGACCTGGCCGACTTCGTGCCCGGCCTCACCCAGGCGGGCTACTTCGACTACCTCGGCAAGCAGGCGGCGCCTCTCTTCGCGCTGCCGTTCTTCCGCAGCACCCCGATCCTGTACTACAACGCCGACATGCTGGCCGCGAAGGGCGTGAAGGTGCCGACCACCTGGGACGAGCTGCGCTCGGCCGCGGGCAAGCTGACGGTACGCGAGGGCAGCGACACCAAGGTCTACGGTTTCGAGGTGCCGGTGGACTGGTGGTTCTGGTTCGGACTGCTGCACCAGGGCGGCGGGACGCTGATGACCCCGGACGGCAAGAAGGCCGCCTTCAAGGAGAAGGGTCAGGAGGCGCTCCAGTTCTGGGTAGATCTCGTGAACCGGGACAAGACCATGAAGCAGCCCCCGGGCAAGGACTACAGCGCCTGGGAGGTGGCGAATACCGACTTCATCAACCAGCGGGTGGGGATGATCTTCACCTCGACCGCCTTTCTCAACTACATGACCGAGAACGCCAAGTTCAAGGTGGGCACCGCGTTCCTGCCCGCCCGGGTCAAGGCGGCGGTGCCGACGGGCGGGACCTACTTCGTGCTGATGAAGGACGCGCCGACCCCGCAGAAGGAAGCGGGCTGGGCCTTCATCAAGTGGATGACCGATCCGGAGCAGACCATCTCGCTGTCCAAGGCCACCGGCTACATGCCGGTGCGGCTCTCTGCGATCAACTCGGCGGGTATGCAGTCCTTCTACAAGGACAACCCGAACTACAAGGTCGCGCTCGACCAGCTCCGGAACGCGCAACGCTTCCCGTTCTCGCCGGCCCTGTTCGACATCCAGCGTGAGGTGATCCAGCCGAACCTGGAGGCCGCGGTGCTCGGCACCAAGACGGCGGCGGACGTCATGACCGCCGCCGACCAGAAGGCGAACGAGATCATCTCCAAGTACGAAAAGTAGTGGCCTCGCGGCGGGCCCGGAGAGACGCCTGGCTGGGGTACGCGCTGGTCGCGCCCTCGCTGGCGCTCTTCGGGCTCGTGTATCTGTACCCGGTCGCCTACTCCGCCTACGTCAGCGTCTTCGAGTGGGATCTCATGACGCCGAAGCGCTACGTGGGCCTCGCCAACTACCGGGTGCTCGCCTCCGCCGAGTTCGGCGAGGTCCTGGTGAACACCGCGCTCTACTCGGGCGGCGTGGTGGCACTCTCGCTCGGCCTCGGCCTGGTCCTGGCCCTGCTCCTCAATCATCGGGGGGCGCTGAGCGCTGCGCTGCAGGGCTGCATCTTCTCCTCCTACATCGTCTCGTGGGTGGCGGTCTCACTGCTCTGGATCTGGATGCTCGATCCGCAGTACGGCCTCGTCACGTACGGGCTGCGCCTCGTCGGCCTGCGGCCGGTGAACTGGCTGGGCAGCCCGTCGGTGGCGCTGTGGACGCTCGTACTGGTCACGGTGTGGAAGACCCTCGGCTACCCGCTCGTGATCTACCTGGCCGGGCTCCAGGCCATCCCGGGCGACTTCTACGAGGCGGCCGATCTCGACGGGGCCACCGGCTGGAACCGCTTCCGCTTCATCACGTGGCCCCTGCTCTCGCCGACCACGCTGTTCCTGGTGGTGACGCTCACGATCGCGAGCTTCCAGGGCTTCGACATCGTCAAGATCATGACCCAGGGCGGGCCGGTCACCTCGACGATGATCTACGTCTACTACATCTACGAGCAGGCCTTTCAGTACTTCCGGCTCGGCAAGGCCTCGGCCGCGGTGGTGATCTTCTTCGCGCTGATCCTGCTGCTGACCCTGTTGCAGTGGCTGGTCTTCCGCAAGCGCGTCCAGTACACCACGTGACCCATCCCAATCCGCTGGTGCGCTGGCTCACCGTGCTCGGCCTGCTGGTGGTGGCCGCGGTGGAGGTGGGCCCGTACCTCTGGATGGTCGCCACGTCGCTGAAGGACCTGCCGAGCGTGACCCAGTTCCCGCCGAGCCTGATCCCGAGCCCGCCCCGGTGGGACAACTACGCGAAAGCCTGGCAGTCGGGGCCGTTCCTGCGCTACTTCGTCAACAACGTGATCCAGACCGCGGCCATCCTCGTCCTGCAGCTCTTCTTCGCGTGCACCGCGGCCTACGCCTTCGCCAAGCTGCGCTTCCCCGGCCGCGACCTCTGCTTCGTCATCGTGATGGCCTGCCTCATCGTGCCGCCGCAGGTGCGCTTCGTGCCGCTCTACATCCTGTTCTCGCATCTGGGCCTGGTGAACACCTACGCCGCGCTCGTGCTGCCCTACGCGGTTTCAGCCCTCGGCACCTTCCTGATCCGCGAGGCCTTCATGCAGATCAGCGACGACATCGTGGACGCGGCGCGGGTGGACGGGGCGGGGCTCTTCACGGTCATCTTCGGGCTGATGGTGCCGATCGCCCGGCCCACCATCGTCGCCTTCTCGCTCTTCAGCGTCGTCTACCACTGGAACGACTTCTTCTGGCCGCTGGTGATGACGACCACCGACGCGGTCCGGACCCTGCCGGTAGGCGTGTCGATGCTGCGGGAAGAGGGCACCGGGGCGCGCTGGCACATCATCATGGCGGGGAGCATGTTCGTGGTGGCGCCCGTGCTGGTCATCTTCGCGGTGGCCCAGCGTCACATCGTCCGCGCCTTCACGTTCACGTCCTTGAAGTGAGGGCACTACAGCTCGAGGCGAAACCCCTTCACCAGCACTCCCGGCGCCACCTCGAAGTCCAGCTCGGCCGCCCGCGCGAACCCCATCCGCTCGTAGAGGCGCACCGCCGCGCTCATCATGTCGGTGGTGTGCAAGGTGAGGGCCCTCGCGCCGGCCGCCCGCGCTCGGCCGATGCACTCCTCCATGAGCTGCCGGCCCACGCCGCTTCCCCGGGCCGTCGGTGCCACCGCGAGCAGACGCACCTCCGGTGAAGTGAGGATCAGGGTCCGCCCGCGGCCGGGCTCGCCCATCGCGGTGCCCGCCGGATACAGCAGCACGCTACCGACCAGGGCGCTCCCGTCTTCCGCCACGATCTGGGCGGCCGTCGGCGCGGCGGCCAGCGTCGCCACGATGTTCCGGCGATACGCCTCCCAGAGCGGCGCGGGGAGCACGGCTGCGTATTGCTCGTAGGCGGCCAGGGTCACCGCCTCGATGGCCGCGCGGTCGGTCGGCCGGGCGTCGCGGATCACCCCGCCGCGGGCTTGACCTCCGAGGCCAGGCGCTCCATCGCCCGCACCATCGCGGGGATGCCCGCGCGCGGCAGGTCGAAGGTCATCCACTCGGCGCCCATGCCCTTCACGCGCTTGACGTCACCCGCAACCTCTGCCACCGAGCCCTGGAACGCGGCGCGACCGCTGCCCTTGGCCGCGTCGGTGAGGTCCAGCATGTTGCGCGGGGCGAGACCGAGCTTCTCACGCCGCCCGGTGCGGCCGGCCAGGTCGCGCAGCGTGGCGTAGCCCTTCTCGATGTCGTCGAGGCCGAGGGCGAGCGGATGCCACGCGTCGCCGAGCTCCGCGCAGCGTCGCACCGCGGGGCCGGAGACGGCGCCGGGCGAGCCACCCACCCAGATCGGCGGGTGCGGCCGCTGCACCGGGCGCGGGGAGAACGTGGCGCCGGAGAAGCTCACGTACTTGCCGCTGTACTGCGGGATGTCGGCCGCGAAGGCGGCCTTGATGGCCCGGATGTAGTCGTCGCTCAGCCGGCCCCGCTCCGCGAAGGGCAGGCGCAGATCCACGAACTCGGCCTCGTCCCAGCCCACCCCGACGCCGAAGATGAAGCGGCCCCCCGAGGCCTGGTCGACGGTGGCCGCCGCCTTGGCCGCGACCAGCGCGTTGCGGTACGGCAGCACGATGACGCTCGCGCCCAGGTGGATGCGGCGGGTGCGCCCGGCCAGGAAGGCCAGCAGCGAGAACGGGTCCGGCCAGTGACCGCCGTAGTGCTGCGTGGTGGCGGGCTTGGCCAGGATATGGTCGGGCACGAAGACCCCGTCGAGGCCGAGCGACTCCGCCTTCGTCGCCAGCGACTCCGCGTCCGCCACCGTGAGCTGCCAGATCGGAAGTACCACGCCGTACTTCATGGGCCCCTCCTTTGGGTAAGCTGGCCCCGAGGCTACACGGTTGCCCGGGCGGGGACAACCGCGGTCTAGCGGATCGTCACGCGCACCGCGTCCTCCTCGCCGGGACAGGCCGGGAGGCCCGCGATGATCAGGTCGGCGGCGGCGAGGTTCGTGGCCACCGGGACGTTGTGCACGTTGCACACGCGCAGCAGCGCCCGGATGTCCGGATCGTGCGGCTGGGCGGACAGCGGATCGACGAAGAAGAAGACCGCGTCGATCTGACCGATGGCCACACCCGCCGCGATCTGCGCGTCGCCGCCTTCGGGCCCGCTCAGCAGCTCCTCGACCTCGAGCCCGACCTTGTCGCGCACGAGGCGGGCGGTGTGCCGGGTAGCCACGAGGGGGAACGCGGCCAGGGTCTCGCGATTGAAGGTAGCCCACGCCACCAGGTCGACCTTCTTGTGGTCGTGCGCGATCAGGGCGAGCTTGCCGGTCGTCATCTAGCTCCTCCGTCGGGCGGCGGCCAGATCGTCCGCCACCCGGAAGCAGTGCTCGGCCACCGCGTGATCGCCGAGGGCCGCAAAGGCCTCGGCGGTCCGCCGCATCCCGTCGGCCGATCCGTCGCGATGCGCGCGTACGAGCGCGTTGAGATAGGCCTGGCGCGCGTTGGGTCGTGATCCGCTCACGCTCCCGGCCTCCGTGCCGATCCGGAGGAACGCGTCGCCCACCGCGATCATGCCCTCCCAGCCCCGGCTCGCGAGCGCGGCGCCGTAGGCGTCGTGCCAGGCGCCGACCGCGGCGCTGACGTCGTGCCGCGCGAGCGCCTGGTCGACGCTGGCCACGTTCGCTATCCAGAGCGTGTCGGACCGGCGCCGCGGCTCCGCGCCCAGGGCCTCGTGCGAGCTCAGTCCGGCCTGCACCTCCATGACTGCGGCGACGAGCGCGGTCGCGATCAGGGCGACCGCGAGGCTCATCCGCAGTACCGTGCGGCCATCTCGATTGACCATGTGGAGCGTTCCTCCTCAAATGAATGAGCGCCGTCATCGTACGGCGACGGCGCTCCGGATTTCGCGACGGTGCGATGAAGTGCTTGCGACGTGGATCTGCAGAGGACGTGCCACCGCCGCGAGTTTTCAGATTCCGCGAGGCGGAACAGTGACTTGCGGCGATCGGGCTCGGGCCGGCCCGGGCCCGCGGCGCCTCTGGATCGGGCAGCCGGGACCTTCGCTGCCGCGGCCGGAGGCAGCTTCAGACGACCGTCGCGCCCTGCTCGATCAGCAGCTCCCGCAGCAGCGAGCGGTGGCAGTGGCGCTCGTCCTCGCAGTAGCAGCCCACCGAGAAGTCCGTGTGCGAGGACAGCGCGGCCAGCAGCGCGATCAGCCGTTGCGCGGCCGGCTCGCGCATCTCGCGGCGGTAGCGGCGTGCGTAGAGGGCCCAGCGCGCGGGCGTGAACGGCTTCGACAGCGCCCACGATACGAGCGGGGCGCTCGGCGAGAGCTCGGGCAGCCACGCGTCGTAGTAGTCGCGCGCGGCGTAGTCGGCCTTGCGCACGCCGCGTGGCGGGCGCCGCACCGTCCCGACGCGCAGGCCCTCGCCCGCGCGCCGCGGCGTTCCCAGCCGAACGATTTGCACCGACATGCGGGGACTACGCCTTGCGCTCGACCAGGACGGTCGAGCCGTCGGGGCCATGCCGTACGCAGTGCGCCATCCGTCTGTCGGTTTCGAATCTGATCACGTCCATTGAGCGATCTCCTCCGATCCTCGAGTCAGGGCCGGCGCCTCCGCAGCAGGCCGGAGAGGCCGGGCGGCCGCGCGAGCCCCACCACGATCGGCACCAGGCCCAGGCTGAGCATAGATAGCGGACCTCCAGCAGCAGGGTCTCGGACAGGAGCTCGAGGACGACCGCGCCCAGCACCCGAATGCCCGGCTGGTCCGCGCCTTCTCCAGCACGCGGGCCCGCGACGACCGGCCCGTCCTGCGATTCCTCCTGGCACCCGACGCCGAGTGTCACGCATCAGGTCGGGCGCTCGGCGCGACGGGCCACCGCCCGCGCGAGGCCAGAGAAGATCAGCTGATGTACAGGATAGAGTGCGTACCAGTAGAAGAGCCCGGCCAGACCGCGTGGCTCGAAGAACGCGGTCTGCACGAGGAGCGTTCCGCCGTCGGGCCGGGCCTGGGCCTCGAACTGGAGCCAGGCCCGGCCGGGCACCTTCATCTCGGCGCGCAGGCGCGTGAGCCGGCCTTTCTCCACGGTCTCCACGCGCCAGAAATCCAGCGCGTCACCGGCCCGGAGATCGTCCGCCGTCCGTCGGCCCCGTCGCATGCCCACGCCGCCGACCAGCCGATCGATCAGGCCCCGCAGCCGCCAGAGCCAGTCGGCATAGAGCCAGCCGCGGGCGCCACCGATTCCCGCGAAGACCGCGTAGACCGCGGCGACTGGCGCCGACGATGGAACGCGCCGCTCCTCGATTATCATGCCTTCGGTGCTCTCCAGGGTCAGCCCCGGTTGTAGCGTCGCCTGCGCTCCGGCCCAGTAGGTCTCGATGGCGCCGGCCCGGGTGTGATCGAGCGCCTGCCGCACCGCCTCGGCGTAGGGAACGAGCGGCACGTCGAAGATCCCCCGCGCGCTCGGATCACGGACGATGACCTCGCTGCGCATGCCCTCGATCAGTGGATGCGAGTACGAGGCGGGAATTGGCGTCACGAGGTCGACCCAGTAGGACGACAGCCGCGGTGTCAGCACCGGGACCGGGATTAGGTACCGCCGCAGGCCTCGGGCCGCCGCGTAGCCCTGCATCATCTGGCCATAGGTCAGCACGTCGGGCCCGCCGATCTCGAGGGTCCTTCCGACGGACCGAGGCTCGTCGAGGCAGCGGACGAGGTAGTCCAGGACATTGTCGATCGCGATCGGCTGGCAGCGCGTCGTCACCCATCGCGGGGTGATCATGATAGGAAGGCGCTCCGTCAGGTACCGGATCATCTCGAACGAGATGCTGCCCGCGCCGACCACAACTGCCGCGCGCAGCTCGGTGACCGCGACCCCGGATCGTCGTAGCACGTCGCCGACCTGCTGGCGGGAGGCCAGATGAGAGGACAGCGGCTGATCGTCGGCCCCGAGCCCGCCCAGGTAGATGATCCGCTTCACGCCCGCCGCGCGTGCCGCGGCGCCGAAGTTCTCGGCTGCGATCCGGTCCCGCTCCTCGAATCCGTGCGCCCCCTCCGCCATCGAGTGCACCAGGTAGTAGGCCACGTCGGCTTCCCTCAGGGCCGGGCCCAGGCTCTCGGGGGCGAGCACGTCGCCCGGTCGGACCTCGAGCCCAGCCCACGCGCGGCCGGCGAGGCGGCCGGGATCGCGCGCGAGGCAGATCACGCGATGGCCGGCGGCGACCAGTCGGGGCACGAGCCGTCCGCCGACATACCCGGTGGCGCCGGTCACGAGAACGTTCATGGAGACCTCACGCGGGGGTGGTGACGATCCGCTCGTGCAGGGCCGACAGCATCTCGTCGATCCCCGCGAAGGCCCAGACCTTGAAGAAGGGCGATTGCTGCATCGCGGCCCAGTCTCGCATGAAACGCTCCCGCGTCTCCTCCCGCGTCTCGCCCGGTCTGGGCGCCTGCATGGCGTCGGCCAGGCGGCCGTGGTGGTAGATCGCCGGCCTCTCGATGAAGTGATACAGGTACCGCATCGCCGCGGTGTAGAAGACGACCACCGGGATCGACTGGTACGTCTGCCCGTCCTGCTCGCGCAGGAACTCGTTCATGAGATCGGCATTCGGGGAGTCCGCGCGGTTCGCCCGTGGCGCACGTCCGACCGTCGCCCCGTCGCGCGGGAAGATGCGGAGCTCGAGGCCGCCGGCCTCGGCCAGCCGCGCGAGCATCGGGACCGCGCGGCGGCAGTCCGACGACCACTCCTCGGAGATGACGAGGATCCGGGCCGGTCCGTCCGGCTGCGCGGTCAGCCACCGGATCGCCGCGATCTGGTCGTCGCGCGGGCGCAGCCCGTCGTACCAGGTCCGGAGGGGACCGCTCCAGTCCATCCGCTCGGGCCCGCGCCACCAGCCGGCCTCCCGGGCGAGGTTCTCGGGCGAGCCGATGAACGCGAGGTACTGGTCGAAGGTCATGCCGCGGGCGAAGCGCTCCTCGGTCACCATGGTCACCGCGACCGCGCCTCGATCTTCCGCTGCAGGAACCAGCAGAACCAGCCGTGGTAGCGCGCCTGCAGCTCCGGCCGCATCCAGTCCTTGCCGGTCACGGTCCCGCGGCAGCGCGGGCTGCCGCAGCGGCAGTCCAGCTCGTAGTCGCCGTCGTCGGTGGTGGCCCAGTCGATCGTCAGCTCCTCGCCGGGAACGATGTCGCGCATCGCGACCAGGACGATCTGGCCCTGGATGGCGAGGTTGGGATCGCAGGAGTGGTTGGTGTAGAGCATGCTTCCGTCGCGGTGGTCCGGGCGCACCGGCGCGATGAAGAGATCCTCGGCGATCTGGATGTCCGCGGGGCCGAGCACGGGCTCCAGCGCCGTCCACTGCGGGCGGGTGAGCACGTGACCGCCCTTGACCGCCACGATCTCGCCGGCCGTGATGGAGTCCCGGGCGAAGAGGCCCAGGCCGTGAATCGGGCTCGGCCGTACCTCGGTCTTCGGCGAGCGATAGGTGAGGTCAGTCATGCGGAGCCAGCGCCCGGACGAAGGCCTCCGGCTGGTCGGGTGTGATCAGCCACGGCCGATCGCTCTTGCGCTCGATCCACACGAAGTGGTCGGTGCGAGAGACGTACATCCGGACGAGCCCGCGGTTGGTGGTCCACAGGTAGCCGAACCCGCCGAAGAGACCGCCGGCGCCCACTCGCATGCCCCAGCCGACCTCCCGGCGCAGCGTCTCCCGATCGATGACGCGTACCGCCGAGATGTCGTCGCGGGGGATCTCCCGGCGCATGAGCGGCCACATCACCTCGAGCGTCCTCGGCCGCACCACGAACGCGGTGGGGCGATAGCGGAGCCAGATCCAGAGGTAGATCACGAGCATGAACAGCGCAGGCAACGCCAGCAGCGGCGTCCAGACGGCCGCCGCGGCCAGGAAGAGCACCGGCAGCGCGAGGAGGACGAGGGTCAGGGCGAGGATCGGTGGCGACATCGGGGCCAGGCGAAAGGTCATGAGCGGCTCCGCCCTCGACCCCTCGCCCTCGTCCTCTCCCCGGAGGGCAGGGCGAAGGGGAGGGGCTGGAGGGCAGGGACGAGCGGCTACTTGAAGATCGAGAAGTTGATCTCCTTCTCGGTGATGAACTCGAGCAGGACCGGGATGCCCTCGCGCGTCTTGGCGATGCCGCGCTTGATGGCCGGGATGATGTCGCCGGGCTCGGTGATGCGCTCCCCGTAGCCGCCGAACGCCTTCGCCATGTCCGCGTAGTGGCCGCTGATATCCGTGGAGCGGTACTTCTCGGTGGCCGTCTTCATGATCGGCAGCTCGATGGCCATCGAGAAGTTGTTGAGCAGGATGGACAGGATCGGGATGCGCTCGCGCACCGCGGTCTCGAAGTCCATGCCGGTGAAGCCGATGGCCGCGTCGCCCCACACGTTGATGCACAGGGCGTCCGGCTTCGCGAGCTTGGCCCCCATGGCGAGCCCGAGACCGTAACCGAGCTGGGTCGTCTTGCCCCAACCGATGTAGGTGAGCGGCTCGGTGCTCTCCCAGAAGGGGGAGAGCTGGTCGCGCGGGCTGCCCGCGTCGTGAGTGATGATGGTGTTGGCCACGTCGACCGTGTGGAGCAGGTCCCAGATCACCCGGTAGGGCGAGAGCGGCTTGTCCTTGGCGGTGAGCTTGGGCATCCACTGGGCCAGCCACTCCGCCTTCATGGTCGCGATCTGCCGGGTGACCTCCGCCTTCCGGCCGCGCGGTTTACCCTTCAGGCGGTCGCGCACCTCGGCGAGCAGGGCCTCCAGCACGAGGCCCGCGTCACCGATGACCGCGTGCTCGGCCACCACGTCCTTGTTGAGATCGGCGGAGTCGACGGTGGAGTGGACGATGATCTTGCCCTTCGGCATCGTCACCCCGTAGTTGGTGGTCGAGAAGCTGCAGCCGATGCCGAAGATGACGTCCGAGTTCTTGAGAAACTCGTAGACCGTCTTGGGGATGGAGCGGCCACCCGAGCCGAGCGAGAGCGGGTGGGTCTCCGGGAATGCGCTCTTGCCCTCGAGGCTGGTGGTGACCGGCGCCTCCAGCAGCTCGGCGAGCTCGCGCAGCTGCTGCCACGCGCGCGCGTAGTGCACGCCCTGGCCCGCGTAGATCACCGGCCGCTCTGCCTCCACCAGGATGCGCGCGGCCTCGGTGACCGCGTCCGGATCCGGGGCGACCCGCGTGCGCGGGGTCATCTTGTAGCTGAGCGGCTCGGGCACTTCCTCCTGGTACACGTCGACGGGAATCTCCACGAGCACCGGCCGCGGCCGGCCGTTCTTCACCTGGGTGAAGGCGCGGCGCATGGCGTCGGGGACCGCATCGCCCACCACGACCTGCTCGCACCATTTCGTGACGTTGCGGTAGTTGATGAACGAGTTGAAGTTGGGCGGGATGTTGGTGATGCGGCGCGGGTAGCCGCCCGGCAACACCACGATCGGTACCGAGTCGCCGTAGGCCTGGGCCACGCCTCCGAAGGCGTTCTCCGAGCCGGGTCCGTGCTGCATCGTGAACACGCCGATCTTCTGCCCGGAGGTGATCCGGCTCACCGCGTCCGCCATGTGCAGGCCGGTGCGCTCCTGGCGCACGATGATTGTGCGGATGTCGGCCTGGGCGGCCGCCTCGATGATCGGGTTCACGGGATAGCCGATCAGAAAGGTGGTACCTTCGCGCTTCAGGATCTCGGCAACGGCGGCGACCGCCTTCATGGGAGCCTCCTCTGGACGTGCTGTAGGATGTGGCCGACTCTAACTCAATCCGCGGGTGAAGGGAATCCGCCGCGAAAGGACCGACGAGGCATGGCACGGAAGAAGTACCGCGTGGGCGTCATCGGGCTCGGCTTCGGCCGCGCCCACATCCCGGCATTTCAGGCCAACGGCTGCGAGGTGGTGGCGGTCTGTCAGCGGAACCAGGAGACGGCCCGCTCGGTGGCCGCCCGTTACAGCGTGCCCGGCGTCTTCGAGCAGTGGGAGCGGATGCTCGACGAGGCCAAGCCCGACATCGTGGTGATCGCTTCACCGCCCAATCTCCACCGCGAGATCGCGCTGCGGGCGCTCTCCCAGGGTGCGCACGTGCTCTGCGAGAAGCCGCTCGCCATGACCGCGGCGGAAGGCCGCAACATGGTGGACGCGGCGGCCAAGGCGCAGCGGGTGGCGATGACGTGCTTCAACTGGCGCTTCGTGCCCGCCATGCAGCGCTTCCACTCGCTCGTGGAGGAAGGCGCGGTGGGCCGGCTCTTCCACACGGGCGGGCGGTGGCTCGGCGCGCGCTGGGCCGACGAGTCGGCTCCGATCACGTGGCGCATGGATCGCGCCCAGGCCGGCCACGGGGCGATGGGGGACATGGGCGTGCACCTGATCGACATGGTGCGCTGGCACTTCGGCGAGTTCGCGAAAGTCGCGGCGCAGGCGGGCGTGGCCTACGCATCGCGCACGGTGCCGGGCGGCGGCGGGTCGGCCGACGCGGAGGATTTCTGCAGCGTGATCGGGGAGCTGGCGTCGGGCGGGCACGTGACGCTCTCGGTGAGCCGCGCCGCCCGCGGCGCCAACGAGGCGTCCCTCGAGGCCTACGGCAGCCAGGGGGCGCTCGTCTACCGACTGGATCGCGACAAGCCCAAGTGGTACGTGGGCGAGCTGCGCGCGGCCGGGGCGAGCGGGACGCTCCAGCCCATCCCGATCGTGGCGGGTCTGCCCCGATCCGCGGGCGAGGGTGACCCGCTCGAGGTCACCGGCAAGGCCACGATCGCCCCGCTCGTGAAGCGGTTCCTCGAAGGGATCCGCAAGGGCGAGAGCCCGTCGCCGTCGTTCGAGGACGGGGTGCGCGCGCAGCTCGTGCTGGACGCGGTGTTGCGGTCACTCCAGGAGGGCGGCTGGCAGCGCGTCGAAGCGGGCTAGCCCTTCAGACGCCTGGTCCACGTGACCAGCTCGGCGAGCAGCTTCCGGATCAGCTCGCGGGAAGTCTCGTCGGTCAGCTCGCCCCGTTCGTTGAAGCGCTGGCTCGCGTTCGAGATCAGCACCTCCGGCTGGTTCACCTGGTACATGTTGAGGAACACGAACGTCTGCCGCAGGTGATACTGGGCGCGCGCGCTGCCCAGCGCGCCGACCGAGGCGCCCATGACCGCCACCGGCTTGCCCTGCCAAGCGCTGTCGCCGTAAGGGCGCGAGGCCCAGTCGATCGCGTTCTTGAGCACGCCGGGCATCGAGTAGTTGTACTCCGGCGTGGAGAAGAGGATGGCGTCGGCGGCCCGCACGCGCGTCTTGAGCTCGACCACGCGCGGGGGCGGCTGCTTCTCGTGGTCCTGGTTGTAGGGCGGGATGTCCTCGAGCCCGCACAGCTCGAGGGTGGCACCCTCCGGCAACAGCCACTGGGCCGCCTCCAGTGCGAAGCGGTTGAAGGAGGCCCGGCGCAGGCTGCCGGGGATGCCGAGGATCTTGACGTCGGGCACGGGTGTCGTCTCCTGGTCCGGGGCTAGAAGCTCGTGAAGACGCCCTTGCCGGTGGTCTGGGTGTCGAACAGCTTGTAGGCCTCGGTGGCCTGGTCGAGGCTGAAACGGTTGGTGAGCAGCCGCCCGAGCGGGATCTTCCGCTCGGCCACGAAGCGCGCGCACTCCCACTGGCCCATGCTGCTGAAGGTCCACGAGGCCACCAGCGTGAGTTGCTTGCGGATGAGGTCGCTGCTGATGTCGAAGCTGGTGGCGCCGCCTTCGCCCACGAAGCACATGCGTCCCCACGTCGCGGCGCTCTTCACCGCGGCCACCCGCGGCTCGGGCAGCCCGGTGCAATCCATGGTGGCCTCGGCGCCCTCGCCGTGGGTCAGGTCCCGGATGGCCTTCACCGGATCGGTCTCGCGCGAGTTCACCACCGCGTCGGCTCCGAACTGCTTGGCCAGCGCCAGGCGCTCACCCGCGATGTCGACCGCGATCACGCGGGCGCCCATGGCCGCGCCCAGCAGCGTGGCCGACAGGCCGACCGGCCCCTGCCCGAAGACGGCCAGCGTGTCCCGGCCCGAGACGTCGATACGCTTGAGCGCTCCGTAGGCAGTGCCGGTGCCGCAGGAGACGGCGGCGCCCTCCTCGAAGGTGAGCTCGTCGGGCAGCGGCACGTTGGTGCGGGCCGGGACCTTCATGTAGCGCGCGTGGGCGCCGTCGCCGGTGACCCCGAACACGGTGATGCCGCTCCGGCAGAGCTGCGACCAGCCGACGCGGCAGTGCTTGCAGCGCCCGCATCCGGCGTAGTGGTGGTTCATCACCCGCTGGCCGACCCGCCCCTCGGGTTCGCTCACCCCCGGGCCGACCGCCGCGATGACGCCGCAGGGCTCGTGCCCGGCGATCACCTTCTTGCCGCTGCCGCCCAGGCCGAGGGAGGCCGCCTCGTTGCCGGACGCGCGATAGAACTTGAGATCGCTGCCGCACATCCCCGAGGCCTTGATCTCCAGCACCACCTCGCCGGGGCCGGGCGTCGGGTCGGGGAAGTCCCGTAGCTCGAGCTGCCGGTTGCCGGTGAACACCACGCCACGCATGCGCGCCTCCCGCGTTGCCGTTGTCGTTCGAGCCCGGTGTAGTGTAAAAGATGACGTGGCCCTCGGCCAGAAGGTCTCACTCCTCGTCATCCTGGGAGGCGTTCGATGCTCCGGCTCGCGCTGACGCTCGCCCTGACGGTGGTCCTGGCCACCGCCGCGTGTGCTCCGGCCCCCGAGCCCCGGGTCACCATCGCCTCCGCGGCGGGCGGGCCGCGCGTGATCTTCGAGGACGAGCTGCGCGCGCCGCTGCACTGGCCGGCCGCGCAGGGCACGATCTGCAAGTCGTCCTATGCCGACGGCGGGTACGTCGTCGAGAACATCGGGAGCGCCGCGCCCTGCCTGCTCGGGCCGGTGCGCGCCGAGTCCTTCCCGGCGAACGTGCGCATCGAGGTCTCGGCCCGCCAGCGCAAGGGCACGCGCGAGGGCGCCTTCGGGCTCATGTTCGCCGGGCGGGGGAGCAGCGCGACGGACCGGACCTTCGCCACCTTCGGGCTCACCGCCAACGGGACCTATCGGATGGCGAGCTGGAGCGGGAAGTGGACCTACCCGGTGCCGCCGACCGCCACCCGCAACGTCAAGACCGAGTACGGCGCGCTCAACACGCTCGCGGTGGAGGTGCGCGAGCGGTCGGTGGTGGCGTACGTCAACGGGCGCCCGGTGGCAACCGCCGAGCTCGGCGCCGAGGCCGCGGGCACGCTCGGCTTCTACGTGGACCAGCGCGGGATGGAGGTCGTGTTCAGCCAGCTGCGCGTGATCGAGCTGCCCCCGATGCGGTGAGCGCGGGCGCGGCTCAGGCCCCCGCGCGCTTGAGCGCCTCCTCGATGTGGCCGGTCGCGGGCTTGCGGGTGCCCGCGTCGATCTCCCGCATGATCCCCACCACCGCCTGCGATACGGGCGTGGGCACGCCCACCTCGCGGCCCTTGTCCACCACCAGGCCATTCATGAAGTCGATCTCGCTGCGCCGCCCCTTGATCACGTCCTGGGCCATGGAGGCGCGCCAGTTGCGGCCCGAGCCCTCCTTGGGCGTGAGCATCGTGTCGAGCTCGGCGTAGACGTCGGGCCGCCCGGCCTGGGCCCACTGCTCGGCCTCGCGACCGTTGAACTTGGGGATGCGGTAGCCGAGCTTGAGCCCGACCGCAGCGGACTCCTGCGCGATCCGGATGGTGATCTCGCGGCCGCGCTTCTGGCCGGCGATCTCGATGCTGCCCAGGCCGGTCATGGCCTGGACCGGGTTGCCCATGCAGTTGGCGCACAGCTTCGACCAGCGCTCGCCCCACAGATTGTCGGTGGGCCGGGCGCCGTCCACGACGCTCATGATGCTGGCCAGCTCGGTCACCCGCTCGGTGATGCGGCCGTTGTGCTCGCCCGCGCGGAAGACGTCGTGGCCGGCGCCCTGGCCCTTCTCCATGCCCCGCTCGACCTGGCCCGGCTTCCAGAGCGCGACGCCGATCTTCGACATGATCAGGCCGACCGAGCGCTCCGCGCCCGCGATCGAGGCCACGATCGGGTCGTTCCAGCAGTTCTGCGCGGAGACCACGTAGCCCTCGGGCTTGAGATGGGGCAGGGCCATCCAGGTGGCCCAGGCGGTGTCGTAGGCCTTCATCGCGATGAACCCGATGTCGAAATCGGCGCCGAGCCGCTGCAGCTCGTGCACGTGCAGCGCGGTGGGCTTGGCCTCGAAGGGATCGTGCGGGCCGGTCACCGCGATGCCGCGGCTGCGCAGAGTCTCTACCTGCTCCGGCCAGGGATCCACGATCGTCACGTCGTGCCCGGCCCTCGTGAGAAACGCGCCCAGGTAGCTGCCGATCGCGCCGCCGCCGATGAAGAGCATTCGCTTGGCCATCTCGATGTCCTCCCAGGGCGGGATGTTATCCCCGCGACGGGCCGTTGCCAAGCCACACGCGGTGGGGCAAGATGCGATCCGGCAATCACCCGTGACACCCTCCAAGGAGGTCGGCATGTCGAGACGGCGCGTGTGGGGAATCGGACTGGTGCTGTTGGCGGTCGCTCTGGTGTCCGTGGCCACCGCGGCGCCGCCCAAGGACGCCATCGTGATCGGCCTCCTCGCGGAGCCGGTGACGATGGACCCGCCGCAGATCACCGATCTGAACTCCACCCGGGTGATCAAGCGGATGTTCGAGGGGCTGACCGCGCAGGAGCTCGGCACCTACAAGATCGTGCCCGGGCTCGCGCAGTCCTGGGACATCTCCAAGGACGGGCTGACCTACACCTTCCACCTGCGGCCGAACGTGAAGTTCCACGACGGCACCCCGCTGACCGCGGAGGCGGTGAAGTTCTGCTTCGACCGCCAGTTGAACGACCAGGGGCCGTTCTACGCGACCGGCACCTATCCCTACGTGAAGGGCTTCCTCGGCAACGTGGCGGGCGTGGAGGTGGTGAACCCGAGCACGGTGCAGATCCGGCTCAAGTCGCCGCTCACCCCGTTCTTGCAATACCTGGCTCATCACTCGCTGTACGTCTACAGCCCCGAGGCGCTCAAGAAGTGGGGCAAGGACATGGTGAAGCATCCGGTCGGCACCGGACCCTTCAAGCTCGAGACCTGGGAGCCGGGCGTGCGGGTGGTGCTCGCCCGCAACGATCAGTACTGGGGCGGGGCCCCCAAGGTCCGCCAGGCCATCTACGTGCCGATCATCGAGGCGCAGGCGCGGCTCTCCGCGATCAAGACCGGCGAGATCGACATGACCATGGACGTGCCCCCGGACAGCCTCGCCGATCTCCGCAAGGACGGCGACGTGGTGGTGGCGGAGGCCAACTCCTCCGCGGTCTGGTACGTCGCGCTCAACACCCGGCACCCCGCGCTCAAGGACAAGCGCGTGCGACAGGCGCTCAACTACGCGGTGCAGAAGGACGCCATCATCCGCGACATCCTGAAGGGCACCGCGATCGTGGCCACCACCCCGCTCTCGCCGGTGTACGGGCCCTACCACGAGGACAAGACCGCTCGGTATCCCTACGACCCTGAAAAGGCCAGGGCGCTGCTCAAGGAGGCCGGGTACGCCAACGGCTTCGACGTCACGTTCTTCGTGCCCGAGTCCGGCTCCGGCATGCAGTCGCCGGTGGAGATGGGCACGGTGATCCAGGCCAACCTGGCCGCGGTGGGTGTGCGGGCCAAGATCCAGACCATGGAGTGGGGCGCGTACCTCAAGAAGTACGTCGACGGCCCGGACATGGCCGAGATGTCGTGGAACCCGTCCATCGGCGATCCGGATCACATGATGTACATGCTGCTGTCGTCCGACCGCTTTCCGCCCGCCTTCAACGCCGGCTACTACCAGAACCCGCGGGTGGATGAGTTGCTGCGCAAGGGGCGAACCACCATCGACGAGAAGGAGCGCATTCCGCTCTACCGGGAGGCCCAGCGCCTCGTCACCGAGGACGCGCCGTGGATCTTCGTCGATCACGGCAAGCAGGTGATCGTCTACCGGAAGCGCGTACAGGGCTTCAAGCTCCACCCGAACTTCGACCTGGTGCTGACGCAGGTGTGGCTGCAGTAGAAGGGGTCGGGCTCCAGGGCTACGTCGCCCGCCGCGTCCTCCTCGCGCTCCCGGTCCTGGTCGGAGTCTCGCTGCTCGTCTTCGGGGTGATGCGACTGGCTCCGGGCGACCCGGCCGCGATCATGCTGGGCGCGCAGGCCACGAGGGAAGACGTGGAGCGCCTGCGCCGCGACCTCGGCCTCGACCGGCCGGTGGCCGTGCAGTACGTCCAGTGGATGGGCCGGGTGCTCCAGGGCGATCTCGGCCGATCCATCCCGCTGGGGCGCGAAGTGCTGCCCGAGGTGCTGGTGCGCTTCAAGGCCACCGTGATCCTGACCGCGGGCGCGCTCCTGATCTCGGTCACCCTGGGACTGACCGCGGGCGTCCTCTCCGCCACCCGGCAGTATTCCTGGCTCGACAAGCTCAGCATGGCGGTGGCGGTGACCGGCGTGAGCCTGCCCGTGTTCTGGACCGGCATCATGCTGATCCTGGTGTTCGCGCTCTCCCTCCGGTGGTTCCCTTCAGCGGGTATGGTGTCGCCGTACGGTGGCGGGCTCGGCGACATGCTCTGGCACCTCGTGCTCCCCGCGATCACGCTCGGGACCGCTTCCGCGGCGGCGGTAGCTCGGCTCACCCGCTCGAGCGTGCTCGAGATCATCCGCCAGGACTACGTGCGCGCGGCCCGGGCCAAGGGGCTCGCCGAGCGGGCGGTGATCGCGCGCCACGTGCTGAAGAACGCGCTCAATCCCATCATCACGGTGGTGGGCGTGCAGGTGGGCTATCTCCTGGGCGGCGCGATCCTCACCGAGACCGTCTTCTCGTGGCCGGGGCTCGGCTCGATGATGGTGCGGGCCATCCAGGCGCGTGACTACCCCCTGGTGCAGGGCGGCGTGCTGCTGATCGCCACCACCTTCGTGCTGGTGAACCTGGTCGTGGACCTGCTCTACGCGGTGTTCGACCCGCGGATCCGCTATGAGTAGCGTTCCGACGGCCGGCCCGGCCGGGAGCCGCGCGGCGACCGTCGCTCCGATGGGCCGCTCGAGCTTCGGGGAGGCCGCGCACATGTTCCGCCGGAGCGGCAGCGCGGTCTTCGGTCTCGCCCTCGTGGTCGCCCTCGGCGTGGCCGCCCTCCTGGCGCCCCTGCTCGCGCCGCACGATCCCGACGCGATCGACACCGCACGGCGGCTGGCCCTGCCGCTGACCCCCGGCCACCTGCTCGGCACAGACGAGTTCGGGCGCGATCTGCTCAGCCGGCTTCTCTACGGGGCGCGCACCTCGCTGGTGGTGGGCCTTGCCGCGACCGCGCTCGCCGCCGCCGCCGGATCGCTGTGCGGCCTGCTCGCCGGCTTCGTCGGCCGCTGGGTAGACCAGCTCGTGATGCGCTCGATCGACACGCTGATGGCCTTCCCCTACTTCCTGCTCGCGATCGCGATCATCGCGACCCTGGGCCCGGGGCTCGTCAACGGAATGGTGGCAGTGGCCATCGTGAACATCCCGTTCTACGGGCGCATCGTGCGCGCCACCGTGCTGGCGGTGAAGCAGACCGAGTACGTGGAGGCCGCGCGGGCCCTCGGCCTCTCCGAGCTGCGCCTCGCGCTCACCCATGTGCTGCGCAACTGCCTCGCTCCCCTGATCGTCGCGGTGACGCTCAACGTGGGTGGGATGATCACCGCGCTGGCCGGCCTGTCGTTCCTGGGCCTCGGCGTCCAGCCGCCCACCTCCGACTGGGGCAGCATGCTCTCTAGCAGCCGCCAGTACATGAACGTGGCGCCCCACGTGGCCGCGCTGCCCGGGCTGGCCATCTTCCTGGCCGTGCTCGGCTTCAACCTGCTGGGTGACGGACTCCGCGATGCGCTCGATCCGCGCCTTCGCTAGAATGCGAGGGCCATGACCGAGGCCGAGGCGGTGCGCGCGGAGGTGGAGACCCTGCTCGCGCTCGTGCGGGAGCGCTACGGGAGCCGGCTCGACGCCGAGCAGCTGGCGGGGGTGCGCACGTCGATCGAGGGGATCGTGCAGGCGTCGCGTGCCCTTCGCGCGGTGCGCCTCGGCAACGCCGACGAGCCCGCCCAGCCCTTCGGGGCCTACCGCGCGGATCCGTGATGGCCGAGGACGTGGTCTTCGCGCCGGTGCGGGTGCTCGCCGAGGGTATTCGGGCGCGCCGCCTCTCGCCGGTAGCACTGGCCGAGACCTTCCTCGATCGGCTGGAGCGGCTGGGCCCGCGCTACAACGCGGTGGTCACGGTCACGCGGGCCCGGGCCCTCGAGCAGGCGCGGCGCGCCGAGGCCGAGATCGCGGCGGGCCGCTACCGCGGGCCGCTCCACGGCATCCCCTACGGGGCCAAGGACCTGCTCGCCACCTCGGGCGGCATCCCCACGACCTGGGGCGCGGCGCCGTTCCGGGATCGCGTGTTCGACTTTGACGCCACCGTGATCCTGAAGCTGGAGGCCGCGGGCGCGGTGCTGTGCGCCAAGCTTGCGATGGTCGAGCTGGCGGGAGGCATGGGCTATCGCCAGCCCAACGCCGCGTTCACCGGTCCCGGCGTCAATCCCTGGAACCGCGAGGCGTGGAGCGGCGGGTCATCGAGTGGATCCGGCTCCGCAGTCGCAGCCGGGCTCGTGCCGTTCGCCGTCGGCTCCGAGACGTGGGGTTCGATCCTCTCGCCCGCCGGCAACTGCGGCGTCAGCGGGCTCCGGCCGACCTACGGCCGGGTCAGCCGTCACGGCGCGATGGCGCTCTGCTGGACTCTCGACAAGCTCGGCCCGCTCGCGCTGACCGCGGACGACTGTGGCCTGGTGCTCGAGGCCATCGCCGGCCGTGATCCCGCCGACCCGACGACAATGGACCGGCTCTATCGCTACCCGGGGGCGGGTCCGGCGGGCCGGCGCTTCCGCTTCGGCGTGCTGCGCGGCGTTACCGACGGTTGCGAGGACGCGGTGCGCGAGAACTTCGCGCGCTCGCTCGAGGTTCTGAAGGGCCTCGGCACCGTGGACGAGGTCACGCTCCCCGACCTGCCCTACGACGACATCACGCGGACGATCCTGTTCGCGGAAGCGGCGAGCGCCTTCGAGGACCTGATCGAGAGCGGGGGCATCGCGGGGCTCACCGCGCCCGAGGACCGGTACACCGCCTACGCGCGGGACGCGATCCTCGCCAAGGACTATCTGAAAGCGCTGCGGCTGCGAGGGGTGATGGCGCGCGAGGTGGATCGGGTCCTCGCGCCGCTCGACGCGCTGGTGGCGCCCGGCCGCTCCACGGTGGCGGCGATGCTGGGCGGCGAGGTGCGCAGCGCGATCCGCGGCACCGCGCGCGACGTGATGGGCGCGGTGGGCAACGGGGCGGGGCTCCCCGCGGTGGCGGTGCCGAACGGATTCGGGGCGCGCGGACTACCGACGAGCCTGCAGTTCATGGGGCGGGCGTGGGAGGAGAACACCGTCCTCGCCGCGGCGGCCGCGTACCAGTCGGCGACCGACTGGCACGCGCGCCGCCCCGCCGAGGTCTAGCCGGGCGGTCTACTTGGCGCGGCGGGCGCTCACGTCGCCGTGCAGCTGGCGGCGGTCCTGCCGCAGGTCTCTGGCGTCGTCACGGCGCTCGGCCTTGTCTTCCCCGAGCTCGCGCGCGTCCGCGCGCCGCTCCTGCTTGTCGCGGCGCAGGTCGTGTATGTCGGCGCTCCGGTCCTGCCGGTCATGGTTGAGCTGGCGGCCGTCCTGACGGCGCTCTTTCTGGTCGCCGCGTAGCTCGCTGCGGCTCTTCTGGTAGCTCTCCCGTGCCGCCTTGATCGCGGCGGAATCGCCGGACTTGTAGGCGGCGCGGAGCTGCTGGCGGGACGCCTCCAGATCCTTGTGATCCTTCCGGATCTCGCGGTCGTCCTTGGTGATGTCCTGCTTGTCGCCGCGGATCTCGCGGTTGTCCTGCCGGATCTCCTGTCTATCGCCGCGGATGTCGCGGGTGTCCTGGCGAACGTCGCGACGGTCCCCGCGGACATCGCGGGTATCCTGCCCGCGATCCCGGCGATCCTGACGGACGTCCCTCCGCTCGCTCCTCACGTCCTGCCCAAGCGCGGGAAGGATGGCGAGGGCGGTGACGATCACGCAGGCCGCGCCGATGGTCCAGCCGATCCGTGTCCTCATCTGGGGTCTCCTCGTATCGAAGAAGGGTATGAGGTCGGGCTACGGAGGCAGGAGTGAGCAATGGCCTTGCCAGGCCGCTAAGACGCTGAATTGCAAAGCCAAGAACGGAATCGAGGCACGCGGGCCCTGACGGCTGGCGTCACCGCGGCCGCGCAGATGCGGCAGCCCTGGCTAGGCGGAACGCCGACCGTAGAGCCGGCGGGCCGCGCGGAGATGCGTCATGGCGGCCGCGCGCCGGCCGAGGGAATCGAGCAGCAGGCCGAGGTTGTAGTGGGCGTCGGCGAAGTCCGGATCCGCGGCGAGCGCGCGCTGGTAGGAGGCGATCGCCTCCGAGGCGCGGTCGGTCTCCTCGAGCAGCCCGGCGAGGTTGAAGTGCGCGATCGGATCGCGCGGAGCGTGTGTGATGGCCGCTCGGTAGTGCGCCTCGGCGCGCGTGGGCTCGCCGGCGTGATGGAGCAGTCGCCCGAGGTTGACGTGGGCGTCGGACAGCGAGGGATCGAGGGCGAGCGCCTGCCGGTAGGCGTGGCGTGCCTCGTCGGGTGAGGCGCCTTCCAGCTCGCAGCCAAGATCGAACCACTCCTCCGCGGTGCGCGCGGACGGCTCGGGTGCCGCCACCGCCGGCTTCGCGGCGGGGAGGGTGGCCGGCGGCGCCACCGCCGGCGCGTCGAAGTTGAAGAGGAACTGGCCGGAATCGGGCTGCCAGCGCGCGGCGCCGTCCCAGGCGACGATGCGGCGCCCGTCCGCGTAGATGGTGACGCTCGAGAGCGCCTGGTCGCTCGGCAGCTGGCGGCGCAACGAGGCGAGCATGCGCCGGATCCGGCGCGCGGGCACACGAGCGTCGAGGAGCCCGCGGGCCGTCCTGAGCAGCAGCAGGTCCTGGAAGCTCCACCGGAGGCGGCCGTCCCGGCCGCGGGCGGGAGCGAGCAGCGCGGCGTGCGCGCAGGAGCGGATCTTGGAAGCGGACAGACCGAGGATCTTCGCCACCTCGTGGGTGGAGAAGGACGTCATTTCCGTCCGGCTTGGGCTTTCCTGTCCTTGTCTTCGCCGGTCGCGCGCCGGGGCGCCTTGACCGGAGGCTTCTTGGCCGCGGCGGGCACCGCCTTCGCAGCGGGCGATTCCTCCACGCCGCCCGCACGCTTGGCGAGACTTTGCTTGAGCGCGTCCATGAGATCGATGACCTGGGCGCGCTGGGCCTCGGGGGCCTGGGTGGTGATCTCCTTGCCTTCTACCTTGGAATTCACCATCTCGAGGACGCGATTGCGATAGTCGTCCTGGTACTGCTCAGGCTTGAACTCGTCGTGGGACAGCTCGTCGATGAGGCGCTCCGCGAGCTGGAGCTCGCCCTCGCGCAGCTTGGCCGACTTGCCCTTCTCGATCTCGCCGAAGTCGCGCACCTCGTCGGCGAAGTACATCGTGTGCAGCATCAGCCCGTCCTGCGCGGGGCGGACGAGCACGAGACTTTCCTTGCCCCGCATCACGAAGGTGGCGAGCGCGACTCGATCGGTCTTGGCCATCGCGTCGGCGAGCAGCCGGTAGGGCTTCTCCCCGCCCTTGTCGGGCCCGAGGTAGTAGGTCTTCTCGAAGTAGATCGGATCGACCGAGGGCAGCGGCACGAACTCGGCGATGTCGATGACCTTCGACGATTCGCCCTCGAGCGACTTCAGCTCCTCGTCGCTGAAGCGCACGTACTGCTCCTTCTGGAACTCGTAGCCCTTGACGAGCCCGCCGCGCTCCACGACCTCGTTGCACACCGGGCAGAACATCTGCTGCTTGACGCGATTGCCGCACTTGGCGTGCAGCATGTTGAAGCTCACGCCCCCGCCGGACGCGGCGGTGTAGAGCTTGACCGGGATGGAGACCAGCCCGAAGGAGATCGTGCCGGAGCCGATGGAATGTGGCGCCATGGCCGTGAGACTTTGCACACTACCACCGAGGCGGCTATGCTCCAAGTCTCCGATGGCGACCGCACGGGATAGGGGTGGGCCCGACGCGAAGGGGCGAGGTATTGTGCCGGACGCCCTCGGCGGGGAGCGCCCGCCGCCACTCGAGGCCTACCGCAAGAAGCGCGATCCGGATCGCACCCCCGAGCCCTTCGGGGGACGACCGCCCGCGGGCGGCCGGCTCTTCGTGGTGCAGAAGCACGCCGCGCGCCGTCTCCACTATGACCTGCGCCTCGAGATGGACGGCGTGCTCAAGAGCTGGGCGGTCCCGAAGGGGCCCTCGGCGCACGCGGAGGAGAAGCGGCTCGCGGTGCACGTCGAGGACCACCCGCTCGAGTACGGCGACTTCGAGGGTGTGATCCCACCCGGCAACTACGGGGCGGGCTCGGTCATCGTGTGGGACCACGGCTGGTACCGCTCGACCAAGCCGCAGGATCCCCTCGATCAGCTCGCCCGGGGCAAGCTGGAGGTCGAGATCTTCGGCCACAAGATGCGCGGGCGCTGGACGCTCGCCCGCATGTCGGGCAAGGAGCGCGACTGGCTCCTGCTCAAGAAGGCGGACGGCGCCGCCGCGCCGCCCGGGACGACGGAGCTGACCGAGCGCTACCCGGAGTCGGTGATCTCCGGTCTCACCGTAGAGGAGATGGCCGACGCGCCGGGCCGACTCGCCGCGGTGCGCGCGCGCCTCGACGCCCTCGGCGCCCCGCGCGGCGAGGTGAGCGCGCAGACCCAGCCCTTCACGCTCGCCACGCTCGGGGACCGGCCGTTCTCCGATCCGGCCTGGCTCTACGAGATCAAGTACGACGGCGTGCGCGTGCTGGCGTCCCGCGACGGGCGTCGGGTCACTCTCTACGGGCGGAGCGGGCAGGACACCACCTCCCGATATCCGGAGGTGGCGCGCGCGCTGCTCGCCCTGCCGATCGAGCGCTTCGTGATCGACGGCGAGATCGTGGCGCTCGACGACGCGGGCCGGCCGAGCTTCCAGCGTTTGCAGCCCCGCATGGCGCTGACCGATGCGCGGGAGATCGCGCTGGCCGCGGCCCGGCGGCCGGTGGTCGGTGTGTTCTTCGACTGCCTCATGCTGGACGATCGTGATCTGCGACGCCTGCCGCTCGTCGAGCGCAAGGAGTGCCTGCGGCTCCTGGTGCCGCCGCTCGGGGCCGCGCGCTACGGCGACCACCTCGTCCGCGAGGGCCGGGCGTTCTTCGAGGCCGCCTCCGAGCAGCGGCTCGAGGGCATCGTGGCGAAGCGGGCGAAGAGCGTCTACTCGGGCCGGCGGAGCGGCGACTGGGTGAAGATCAAGTGCCAGCGGCGTCAGGAGTTCGTGATCGGCGGCTACACCGATCCGCAGGGCTCCCGCGGCCACTTCGGCGCCCTGCACCTCGGCGTCTACGACGGCCCCACCTCTGCCCCGCGCCTCGTCTACGTGTCTAAGGTCGGAACCGGCTTCGACGAGGCGAAGCTGAGATCGATCATGGCACGTCTGCAGCCGCTGAAGCGCGTGACGCCGCCGTTCGAGGCCGGTGCCATTCCCACCGGCCGCGGCCACCACTGGGTTGAGCCCCGCCTGGTCTGCGAGGTGCGCTTCACCGACTGGACCGAAGACGGGGGCCTCCGCCACCCCACCTTCATCGGTCTGCGAGAGGACAAGAAGCCGGAAGCCTGCCGCCGCGAACGGTCGGACGAGGCGGAGGCCTTGTCGCTAGCCGGCGTAGCCGGCCCCGCGGAGGTGGGGGGGCTTGGGGGAGGAGCGGCATCCGCTCCCCCCCAATCAGAACAAGGAGCTCCGGTAGCAGCGGTACCAGGGTCGTCCGCCAAGCGTTTGCAACCCACCAACGTCAAGAAAGTCTTCTGGCCCGCGGAAGGCTACACGAAAGGTGACCTGATCGCTTACTACGAGCGGATGGCGCCGCTCATGCTGCCGTATCTGCGGGATCGCCCGCTAGTGCTGACGCGCTATCCCGACGGGATCACCGGCAAGTCGTTCTACCAGAAGGACGCGCCCGACTTTGCGCCGGCCTGGGTGCGCACGGAGCGCATCTACTCGAAGGACACCGAGCGCGACATCGCCTACCTGGTGGTGGACGACGTGGACATGCTCCGCTACGTCGCCAACAGCGCCGCGATCCCGATACACTTGTGGGCCTCGCGCGTTCCCTCGCTCGAGCGGCCGGACTGGCTGGTGCTGGACCTCGATCCCAAGGGGGCGCCGTTCGCCGACGTGGTCAAGGTAGCCCTCGCGCTCCGACGCATCCTCGACGACCTCGCGCTGCCGAGCTACGTGAAGACCTCGGGCGCGACCGGGCTCCACATCCTGCTGCCGCTCGGGGCGCGCTACACCTACGAGCAGACGCGGAACTTCGCGCGGCTGCTGGCGGTGCTCGGGGTGGAGGCCGAACCGGAGATCTCGACGGTGGCGCGCCCGCTTCGCGCGCGCGGCGGCAAGGTCTACATCGACTTCGGGCAGAACGGACACGGGCAGACGATCGTGGCGCCGTACTCCCTGCGCCCGCTCCCCGGGGCGCCCGCGTCCTGTCCGCTCGAGTGGCGCGAGGTGACCCCGCGCCTCGACCCGGCACGCTTCACGCTCAGGACGCTGCCGCCGCGCTGCGACAAGATGGCCGATCCGTTGACGCCGGTGCTCGGGGCCGGCATCGACATGGCCGCCGCGCTCGAGCGCATCCAGTCGCGCCTCGGTTCTCCGTCTCCCTCCACCGGAGAGGGCCGGGCGAGGGGCGCTACGAATTCAGGATCGCCTGCAGCTGGCGGGCGAACTCGGGGCCGGTCCCGGCCTCCTCGTGCTTGAAGTAGACGTACGCGTCTTGCCAGCCCGCGCCCAGGCGCGCGATGGTCCGGCTCCACTCCTCGAGATCCGCGGTGGTATAGCCCTGATCCCGCAGCCGGAGATAGCCCCAGTCGGCGGTGGCCTGCAGCGGGGTCGTCTCCTCCTCGGTGTCGGCCAGACAGAGCGCGGCGTTGGCGGCGTGCAGGCGCTCGTATACGTCGCCGGCGAACCAGCTCTCGTGGCGGAACTCCAGCGCGCAGCGGAGGCCTGCGGGCAAGCGCGTAAGCAGGCCGTCCAGGCGGGCCAGATCTTTCTTGAAGTTGGGCGGGAGCTGGAAGAGCACCGGTCCGAGCTTCGGGCCGAGCCCCTTCGCGGTGTCGAGGAAGTAGCGCAGCGGATCGTCGATCTCGCGCAGCCGCGCGAAGTGCGTGATGCGCTGCGGGGCCTTCAGGGTGAACGAGAAGTTCGCGGGCGTCTCGGCGTTCCAGCCCGCGATCGTCTTGGCGTTGGGCATGCGGTAGAACGTGTAGTTGATCTCGACGGTGGAGAAGCGCTCGGCATAGTAGGGAAGCATCTTCCCGGTCGGGAACTTCTCCGGATAGAAGCTGCCGCGCCACTCGGGATAGTTGTAGCCGGACGTGCCGATGCGGATCATGGCGCCTCGCCGTCCATCATATCCTTCATATCCTTGCCGTCGGGGTCGTCGCCGGCCAGCCGGTGCAGGGCGATCGCGCAGGCGGTCGCCACGTTGAGCGAGTCGGCCCCCGGCGCCATCGGGATCCGCACGCAGAGGTCCGCCGCGCGCTGCGCCTCATCGCTCAGGCCGGATCCTTCCGCGCCCAGCATGAGCGCCAGCCGGCGCGACCGCGCCGCGTGCATCACCAGCGCCTGCACGGCGGCGGCCCGAGGGTGGGGCGTCAGGGCCACCAGCATGTAACCGGCCGCGCGGAGCCCGGCGAGGCCGTCGTGCCAGGGCGTCGACGCGAACGGCATGGAGAGCGTCGCCCCCATAGACACGCGGATGGCCTTGCGGGAGAGGGGGTCCGCGCATCCGGGGGACAGCAAGACACCCGCGGCTCCGAAGGCGGCCGCGTTGCGGAAGACGGCGCCGACATTGTCGGGGTCGGCGAGGTCTTCCAGCGCGAGCATGATGCGCGGCCCCGCCGGCAGGAAGACGGTGTCCGCGGCGCCCGGGTGTCCCGCATCACCCAGGGCCAGGCAGCCGCGGTGGAACTTGAAGCCGACGACCGCACGGATCGTCTGGGGGGAGGCTTCGTAGACGGACACGGACGTCCGCACCGCCAGCGCGTCCCGGAGATCGTTGAGCGCAGGCCGGGTGCCCAGGACCGAGTGGGTCGGGAAGCGAGAGCCTTCGAGCAGGCGGCGAACGACGAGGCGGCCCTCCGCGACGAAGAGCCCGGCCTGACGCACACGACCATCGCGAGTCTCGCGGTACATCTCGATGCGAGGATCGGTGGGATCCTCGATCCGGTCGACCTTCAATGCCGCCTCCGTGGCGGCCATGATCACACGGGGAGGCGGCCCGCGGGAAGCGGCGGTCGGTCGGAGCGGCGCGACTCTACGCCGGTGCGGCGACTATTCGAGCCGGTGGCCGAGGGGCCGACCGGCTCCCCGCCCTTAGCCTAGTGGTAGGCGGCGATGCTGGCGACCCACTCCGGCAGGGCTTCCGTCGGGCGCGGCAGGTCGAAGCGGATGCGGCTCAGCGCGAACTGGGGGAGCGCGACGTGCTCCATGCAGCGAAGGCAGTAGAAGTCGAACTCGAGCTGGGCGCGCCGGCCCTGGAATTCGAGCGGAGTCTTGCACACCGCGTGGTAGAGCTCCCCATCGGGGCTCGCGTAGACCGTGGCGAGCGGCGACTTGGCGATCTCGGCGGCAAGCAGCGAGTCGGGGTGGCGACGGCTGATGCCCGTGCTACCCTTCGGCCGGCCCCGCTTCCGACGGATCTCGGGCGGGTGCGGGTCGGTGATGTGCTGTCTGGCGGCGGCTTCCCGGGGTCCGTGGACGCGATCTTGAGTTCTCATGCTCGGCCCTACGAGCAAGAGGCGTTCCACAGCTGACACTGTGTTCAAGCCGTTGATTAATTGGTGATGATTGGCCGTCAAGTACGGTCGGTCAAGCGCAGGGAACTACAAATTTTGGTCCCCCGTGGCCGGAGGTTGTCAGCCCTAGAACAGCGGATGCTCGGAAACGGGCATCACGCGGGAGGCTCCCCAATGCTGGGTGTCGTCGCGACGATCAAGGTCAAGCCGGGAATGGAGCAGCAGTTCGAGGCCGTGGCGAAGGAATTGGTCGCCAAGGTCAACGCCAACGAGCCGGGCTGCCGGCTCTATGTGCTGCACCGCGGCGAGGCGCCGCAGACCTACGTGTTCATGGAGCGCTACGCGGACCAAGCGGCGGTGGAAGCGCATCGGGGCACTGACTACTTCAAGGCGCTCGGGCGGAAGATGGGCGAGTTCATGGATGGCCGCCCCGAGGTCCTGCGCTTGAGGGAGGTGGAGTAGCGGCGCCTACCCTCCCGCGAGCTTGACGGGGTAGCCGAGTGCGCGGAGCCGCTCGGCCAGACGCTCGCGATGGTCGCCCTGGATCTCGATGACGCCGTCCTTGAGGGTGCCGCCAGCTCCGCACATCTTCTTCATCTCGGAGAGGCGGGCCTCGAGTGCCGGTCCGCGCTCGGGCAGGCCGTGGATCACGGTGACCGTCTTGCCGTTGCGGCCCCCGCGATCGCGGAAGAGGCGGACCACGCCGTCACGAGGAATCGTGGGCCGGGCCGCGGGCGGCTTCACGCGCTCAATCTAGCAGAATCGGGGTGCCGGGAATCGTTGTACGCTCGAGGGCAGTCTCGAACGCCCGGCTCGCGGGTAGGAGGGGCCTCGTGAAGATCACGGACGTGACGCTCACGTTGTTCGCCTGGGACAACATTCCGAGCACTACCTACGGGCGGCACACCGGACGGTTCGGCGGGCAGAGCCAGCTCGGTCTTCTCACGCTGCGCACCGACGAGGGCGCCGAGGGGCACGCCTTTCTCGGCTCGGCGAGCCGGGGTGCGCAGTACGACGCCGAGTCGCTGATGGGCGCGCTCAAGCCGCTCGTGATGGACCAGGACCCGCTCGAGCGGGAGCGCCTCTACCAGGCGCTGCTCTCGCGCAGCCGCCAGACGACCTGGCGGGCCATCGGGGCGGTGGACGTGGCGCTGTGGGACCTGGCCGGCAAGCTCGCCGGGCTGCCCATCCATCGGCTGCTCGGCTCCTATCGTGAGCGCCTTCCCGCCTATGCGAGCTCCGCGGTGCTGCCGTCCAAGCAGGCCTACGCCGAGGAGGCGGCGCGCTTCAAGGCATCGGGCTGGACTGCCTACAAGATTCACCCGCCCACCGATCCGCGAGTGGACATCGAGATCTGCGAGGCGGTGCGCGGCATGGTGGGCGACGCGTTCACGCTCATGCTCGACTCCACTTGGGCCTACGACTACCCGACCGCGATCCGGGTGGGCCGCGCCATCGAGCGGCTCGGCTACTACTGGTACGAGGACCCGCTGGCCGACGACGACCTCCTCGGCTACGTGAAGCTCAAGCAGCACCTGGCCATCCCGATCCTCGCGACCGAGTACGCGCCGGGCGGGCTCACGGCCTACGCGCCGTGGCTCGTCCACCAGGCGACGGACTACCTGCGCGGCGACGTCGCGGTGAAGGGCGGCATCACGGCGCTCGTGAAGGCCGCGCACCTGGCCGAGGCCTTCCACATGAACTACGAGGTCCACCACGGTGGCAACTCGCTCAACAACGTGGCCAACCTGCACGTGATCATGGCGATCCGCAATACGGAGTTCTTCGAGGTGCTGCTGCCCGACGGCGCGCAGAAATACGGCCTGGTGGAAGACATCACCGTCGGCCGCGACGGGATGGTGCATGCGCCGACCAAGCCCGGGCTCGGGTATGAAATCGACTTCGGGTTGATCGAGAAGAAGAAGATGGCGGTGCTGAAGTGACGACCGAGCACTTCGACGTGCTGATCGTCGGGGCGGGTATCTCGGGCGTCGGCGCGGCCTATCACCTCACCACGCAGTGTCCTGGGACGAGCTTCGTGGTCCTCGAGGCACAGGCGAGCTTCGGTGGCACCTGGCTCACGCACCGCTTTCCGGGCATCCGCTCCGACAGCGATCTGTATACGTTCGGTTATCGCTTCAAGCCATGGACCGGTCCGCCGATCGCGACTGCAGCGGAGATCCTCGGCTACATGGGCGAAGTCATCGATGAGAACAACCTCGGCCCGCATATCCGCTACCGGCACAAGATCGCCACCGCCCGCTGGTCGAGCAAGGAGAATCTCTGGACCATCGATGCCACCCGGACGGACACCGGGGAAACGATCCGTTTCACCGCCAACTTTCTGTGGATGTGCCAGGGCTACTACCGGCACTCGCAGGGGTACACGCCCGAGTGGAAGGGGATGGAGACATTCAAAGGGCCCATCGTTCATCCGCAGACCTGGCCGGACGATCTGGACTACGCCGGCAAGCGAGTCGTCGTCATCGGCTCCGGCGCCACCGCAGCCACGCTGATTCCGGCGATTGCGGCGGATTGCGCTCATGTCACGATGCTGCAGCGCTCACCGACGTTTTTCAGGACGGGCCGCAATGCGATTCCGATCGCCGACGAGCTGCGGGCGCTCGGTATCGACAAGGCCTGGATCCACGAGATCGTGCGCAGAAAGATTCTGTTCGAGCAGGACGTGTTCACCCGCCGATCGTTCACCGAACCGGAGAGCGTGAAGCGGGAGCTCCTGGAGGGGGCCCGCGCGTACCTGGGCCCCGACTACGACGTGCAGACGCACTTCACGCCGGGTTACCGGCCATGGCGGCAACGTATCGCCTTCATTCCGGACGGAGACCTGTTCCAGGCGGTGCGCGCCGGCAAGGTATCGGTCGTCACCGATGAGATCGACCGGTTCACGCAGACCGGCATTGCTCTGAAGTCAGGTCGAGTGCTCGACGCCGACGTCATCGTCACCGCGACGGGCTTCAATCTCAATGTGCTCGGCGACATCGACTTCATCATCGACGGCGAGCCGCTGGTCTTCTCCAACACGGTGACCTATCGCGGCACGATGTTCACCGGCGTGCCCAACATGGCGTGGGTGTTCGGATACTTCCGAGCGAGCTGGACGCTGCGTGCAGACATGGTCGCCGACTTCGTGTGTCGGCTGCTCAATCATATGAAGGAAAAAGGTGCGAAGAAGGTGACGCCCGCCCTCCGCCCCGAGGACAAGGACATGCCCTTGCTGCCGTGGATCGACCCGGAGAACTTCAATCCCGGCTATGTCATGCGCGGCATGCACCTGCTGCCCAAGCGCGGCGACAAGCCTGAATGGCAGCACAGCCAGGACTACTGGAGCGAGAAAGATCTCATACCCAGTGCCGACCTGGACGACGGCGCGCTGGTGTACGAGTGAGTCGGCGCGTAGCGACGGGGTGGTTCGATATCCGCCCGCCGCACAAAGCGCCCCAGGCGCAGCCCATGCTTAAGACGGCACTCGAGCTCGCGCACCAGGCCATACGGAGACTGCCGGCCTGGCCACGACGGTGACGGGTGGTTGCGTGGGCAGGCGCGCGCGTAGCGCAGCGCTAGGTTTCTGTTTTCAAACCTAGAGGAGCCAAATCGGCATGGAACTCAAGAATGCGATGTTTTGCTGGAAGGTGCTCGGCTGGCTCGCGATGCTTGTCGTTGTCCTGTGCATAGTGGGCGGCGTGATAGCAGTCTTTCGTCACCACGGTGATTTGTACTGGCTGCTGTGGAGCGTGGTGGTCGCGTTCGGGGTAGCCGTCGTGTTAGGCCTTGTGCCCTGGACGGTGTATGCGGTGCTGGATCAATTGCGCCAGCAGACCGCAGCCCTGCAAGCGCTGACGCGGCCGTTGTCCGAACAGCCGATGCCGGAGCCAGAGCCCGAGGCAGGGCCAGAGCCGGAGCCGGCGCCTGTCGAACCGCGACCGATCAGAATCGGTCACGTTACGCTCTAACTTGGCTGAACCGAGGTTCTTCCTTCTCCCCTCCTTGGTCAAGGAGGGGTGGCGCGTAGCGACGGGGTGGTTGCGAGAAGGCTTGACGTAAACTTCCGCCTTCTGCGAAGCGCGCAATGACGTCCGAAATCTACACAGGTCAGGAGGCGAAATGGCCTTCAATGTCGATGCGGCGGTCAAGTACCTAGACGAGAACGCCGAGCCTGGTCCGACCGGAAAGTGCGCGACTTATGTTCGTCAGGCACTCGAAGCTGGCGGATTGGACATGAGCTCGCGGCCAGTCTCGGCCAAAAACTACGGGCCATATCTGCAGCTCAAGGGGTTCAAAAGGGTGGACCTCAAGAACTACCACGAAACAAAGGGGGATGTGGTCGTCATCCAAAACTACAAAGGTGGCGACGTGCACGGACATATCGCCATGTACGATGGGGCAGACTGGGTTTCCGATTTCAAGCAACGCGATATGTGGGGTGGTCCCGGCTACCGGAAGAACCAACCTTCGTACGAGGTATACAGGCCATGAGATGCTCCATGAACAGTCTGGCAAGACGGCTGATCTTTGCCTTTGTCATGACCGCCACGCTGGCATCTCAAGGCTGGGCGGACGATGTAGAGTCGGCCCGACACTTCTTGGAACAGCTTTATGCGAAGTACAGCGTGCCTGGGAAAGGGCCCAGTCCGCTCGGAAAGGACAGTGCAAAGCTTTTTGCGCCGGAGCTGCTTGCCCTTATCCGCGAGGATCAACGTAGATCGAAGGGAGAAGTGGGATTGCTCGACCACGACCCGATCTGCAGCTGTCAGGACTTCGAAAACCTCAAGGTGACGGAGATTCAAGCCAGCCCGGCGGGACAAAATCGGGCCAAAGCGAAAGTGAGCTTTGTGAACGCCGGGAATGCAGTTGAGGTGGGATTCCTACTCGTTCGGAGGTCGGGACGGTGGCGCATACTTGATATTCAGGAACCGGATGTCCCTAGCCTCCGGCGTTACCTCAAGGAAGGTTTGAGCGATACAACGTCCTCTTCCAAACAATAAGGTCTCAGGCGGTCACAAGGGCGTGTTTATTTCTCCCCTCCTTGGTCAAGGAGGGGTGGCGCGTAGCGACGGGGTGGTTTGCCCCCTTCCTCATCAACCCCCATACGCCAGCTTCGGGAACCAGTCCGAGCCGCGCCCTTCGGGCGTGAGATCGAAGAGGTTCCACAGCGGCCAGATCAGGTCGGCTTGCCTGCCATTCTGCCCGGGCTCGACGGGCGCGAAGAGCAGCTCCGCATTAAAAAAATGATGCGTTCGCCCGTCGCGGCGCACGAAGACGTTGACTGCCGGAATCTGCGCACCCTCGGCGGTCTCGCCGTGATAGTCGCGGTTATAGCTATTGCCGGCCGATGAGAGCAACCGCAGATTGCGCCAGCCGCGCTCGCGCGCGAACGCACGAATGCGCTCGATGGGGGACTTCGCGACCACCGCGAGATTGATACGCTGAGTCGCGTGCGGTGCGGCTCCGTTCAGGCTGTCCAGAAAAGCCGTGCACATGGGGCACGCCTTTTCCATCTTGGGGCCATACATGAAGCTGTAGAGGATCAGGCTTGCGTTCGGGTGTACGAATAGCTGGGACAGCGTCACCTTCCGGCCAGGCCCTGTTT
The DNA here is from genome assembly GCA_035519555.1 of Nitrosotalea sp. Lineage (GTDB taxonomy): Bacteria > Methylomirabilota > Methylomirabilia > Rokubacteriales > CSP1-6 > CAMLFJ01. The sequence continues at coordinate 54,382 of DATIWG010000020.1, forward strand.
GAGCGAGGTCCGCCGCACCTTCCTCGAACTCGTAGTCTTCAGGCACGGCGCCGCCGAGCGGCAACTGCCGGCGCATAGCCGCGACTTCCTCGATGCGCTTGCGCAGCTCGATCTCGGCCGCTAGCAGTTTGTCTCGCGCCGCCCTGTACTCAGCGCTTTCACCAGGGAAGCGCTCGGAATGTAGCGTCATGTTCAGCCCTCCTTCGCTTGCAGTACTGGTGACAGCAGCCTACCCCGCTCCCACCACCCCGTCACGCGTTGCGTGACACCCCTCCTCGGGCAGGGGAAACTGCGCTTTTTCTCCCCTCCTTGGTCAAGGAGGGGTGGCACCGAAGGTGACGGGGTGGTTCGTACAACCTCTCTCACCACCCCGTCGCGCTACGCGCGACACCCCAGGGGAGAGACTTCCTGTCCCACGCAAACCAGCG
>DATIWG010000021.1:0-29011 GCA_035519555.1 Nitrosotalea sp.
GATCCTGATGTCGTAGCCGAGCGGATGCTTGATCGTCTGGCCCTGGGCGTACTTCAGGGCGTCGCCCGGGCCGGTGAGGCGGTTGCCCATGACCCAGGCGTCGACCGACCAGCTCGTGTGGAGGTGGGTCTCGCCGAAGTACGCGTTGCGCTCGGGGTTGGGCTGCAGGTCGGCGGCGGGTGCTTGCGGCGCTGTCGGCTGCGTCTGGGCGGAGGCCGTCGCCGGCGCGGGTGGCCCGGGCTCTTTCTGGTTCCAGACCGCGAGTGCCGCGAGCGCGGCGATGCCGACGGTGATGGCGAGAACGCGCAGATTCATGGCGACAGCTCCTTTTGCGCCGCTTGGCGATCTATTTCTGCTCCGGCGCGGGGTGAGTATCGGCCCCGCTCCCTCCGGCTTCGCCCTTCCCCAGCGGACTCAGGAACAGCGGTGCCTTGGGCAAAATCTCGTAGTTGGCGTACCCGGGCACGAAGAACGCCGCGGGCCGGGCCGCGGCGACGTTGAGTCGTTGGGATTGCTCCTCACGGCATGAACGAATGGGCCACGCTGAGCCGCACCCTGGGCGTGAATGGCGGCGCCTCCTTCTGTGCGGGAGAGGTTCTCAGACTGCCTGGTTGCGGTCTATAGGACTTTGGGCCTACGTCGGGGCCGTCGGCGCGAGGCGTTGCCCAACGGCAATCCCGGCTCACCGGCCGGCGGCGCCGGGCAGCCCGGCGCGGATGCGCCGCGAGAAATCCGGCGCCTGGTCGGCGGCCTTGCCGGCTGCGTTCACGAGCGAGCGGCGCTGAAGCTCCTCGAAGGGCAGGCTCCGGTCCAGCCGGCCCGATTCGTAGACGTAGGCGGGTGTGTAGCCGCTCAGCAGCACCTTCCACGTGAACGGCAGCGATTCCGGGTTCACCCGCGTGTTCGTGAGGATCGCGGTCGTGCAGTTGGTGGTCAGCGTGTTGTAGAACTCCGGGTGCTCGCGCAGGCGGTTGAGCCTGCGCATGTACTCGAGGAAGACTCGCCGGCCGTTCTCGGGCGGCCCGACAACGCGATAGATGTAGACATCTTCCGGCGGATCCTTCCGGTAGTTGGTCCTGACCCGGATCACGTCGCGCTCGTCGGCCACGACGTAGTAGAGCTCGTACTGCCTGAAGAAGCCCTTGGCCGAGGAGTAGCCCTCACCCTTTTCCTTCCTGGCCTCGATGGAAATGGCGAGGTGATCGTCGCCGAAGCCGAAGGAAAGGAGGAGGTGGGCGATAGCGGGGCCCATCCAGTACACGGCCACGAGGTCGACCGAGTCGAGCTTCGTCACGTCGAACGTCTTGTCGTAGTAGGCGGGGGTGAAATCGGTCTCCGTGCGGTAGTCGAAATTGCGGATGTTGTGCACGGTGACGAGGTCGCCGTTGATGGTCGCGTAGGCGAGCTTGGCGACCTCGGGCTGCCAGTCGCGCTCGTTGGACGGCTTGAGGCTGTTCCACCAGAGGCCGATCGCCACGAGGGCCACCGCGAAGACGGGAAGGGCGACCCGGACGCCCCGGCGCATCACGAGCGCGATGGCGGCGGCGAGCCCGGCCAGGCCGTATACCGCGGCGAGGACGAGCCGTCCAGTGTCGCCGCCGGGTCCCACGATCGCCAGGGCAAGGGCGCCCCAGCCAGTGATGCCCAGCGCCGCGAGAACGACCAGCCAGCGAGCGGTGCCGATCAGCAAGCGTCGCACGGGCCCGAGTATAGTCGAGGCCGCCGCCCGGTCTATAGGCCGAAGGTCCTATACCGCGGCGATCATGGCGCCGCCTCCCGCGGGTTTATCGAAGGGCGATCTAGCACAGCCGGCGTCATGAGTCCTTCCCGGAGGCAGGCGGCGATGGCCTCTTCTACCCAGTCGCGGGAGATTGGAGCGCCCGAGGTGATGGTGCCGGTGATGCCGTCCGGGGCCACTCGGAGGTCGGCGAGGGTGAGGCCTGGGCTGTTGCGTCCCGTGACGTGCCAGCCGTCGGCGCGCTGCACGGCCGTCCACCAATGCGCCGCCCACGGCTTCTGCCTCGCATCGATCTCATCGACCACGCATTGGGCCGTGAGCCGGGGATCCGTCACGCGCCCTGCCTGCCCAACCGGCCCGCCGATCGCGCAGCCGCCCAGAAGGACGACTCCTACGAGCGGCCCGACGATTGAGCGAATCAGTAGCCCGCCGGGCGCGGGAACGTCCCCGTCGTCAGCTCGAACTCCTCGATCCAGCGGCACGTGCCGTCGCGACGACGGTGTGCTCGGCATCGGCCAGGCCAGGCTCACGGAGTCTGCACCGGCGTCTGCATCCCACGCAGCTCGAGATAGCCGCTGCCCTGCTGCAGCTCCTGGGCCGCGTAGCCCCGGTCGGCCATGCACCGGCGGAGTTGCGCGGGGCTGCCTTGGCCGCTGCCGGCGCCCCTCGCGCACTCGGATTCGTCGCGGGTCATCTGCTCGAGGGTCGCTCCGGGCTTGCTGTAGACGTACACGGGCGCGGCTGAGTCGCACCCCGCTGCCAGGGTGGTGAACGCAATAGCCGCAAGACCACGCAAGACGCTCATCAGGCCTCCTTGTCGATTCACGGGCCTCTCGACTCGCCCCGGCCTTGGGTGAGCAGAGGCACCAGGAGCGCGACGGTCAGCTCCGCCTTCGCGCGGAGCTCGTCGTCACTGTTGCCGGCGACCGGGTGGGCGATGATGGCGAAGGGGTAGTCGGCGAGGCCGCTGGCCTCGGCCATGGCGCGGGCGGTCGCCTCGAACCGGTCGGTGATGACGGCAACCGCAGGGATCCCCAGCCTCTCGGCGGCCATGGCGTCGTGCAGACTGCACGACGAGCAGCTTCCTCAGTCGCCGATGGCGGAGATGATGGCGTCGGCGCCGCCGAGCTCGCCGAGCAGCTCCGGGGGCGCCGGCCGGCTCGAGTCGGGCTTGCGCCGCCGGATGAACTCGCGGACGCCGAAGCGAGAGGCGAGGATGCTCTCGACGTGGTCGAAGAAGCGGGCCGTCCCGATCTTGGCGTTGTCGAGGAGGCCGATCGCAATACCCTCCAGCCCCCGGAGCGGCGGGGCCAGCGTCATCACCTCGCCCTCGGCGTCGAGTCGTGGATCCAGCACTTTCAGGCCCATGGCGCCCTCCCGGTCAGATCGTCTGGGTGACGGCGAGCGACTTTGCTCCGTACCAGGGTGGCACCACGACTCCGAACCCACCCGCCGGGCCGCCCGCGGCCACGATCAGGAGGTCGTCGGGCGAGCGTAGTGCCGTGTAGACCTTCTCTTCATCTTGCCGCGAGGCGATGGCGCCCTTGCCGACCGTCCGCCAGTCGGCGCGCCGCACCCGCGCGGACTCGAACACGTATTCGCGAATATCCGCCTTGCGCCATCCCGCGGCGGCGATCGTGTCCCGCTGTTGCTTGGCGATCACGAGGGCATAGTTGCCGGCCCAGATCGAGTACGTGAGCATGTTCGAGCGGATGGCCGCCGCGTAGGTCTCGAGGATCTCGCGGGGATCGTGCGTCCACTCGTTCATGATCTGGTGCGGCGACTCGGCCGCGAGCACCGTCACCGCCGAGTTGCCGGGGGGAACGCCCCGTTCGACGGCGAGCGGGATCCAAGGGCTGTCCTCCTCGTCCTCGGCCACGCAGAAGGTGAACTTGCCGGGATGCCCGAGCGTCGAGCGGTCGAGCCGCCCCGGGACCCCGCCCAGCACGTTGATGATGAGCAGCCGGAGGGTGCGGCCGATCGCCGCGTTCGCGCGGCTGCCGTTGGCCAGCGCATTGTGCGTGGCGTTCATCTCGAGCTGGCGGCGAATCGGGCCGTTCACGATCACGAGCGGAGCGCTCCCGCCGGTGCTTGCGGTGCAGCCGTGCAGCCCGTACGCCGGCTTGCACACCGCCTTCACGATCGCCATCACGACCGGCATGTACTCGGGCAGGCACCCCGCCATCACCGCCGCGATGGCCGTCTTCTCCGCCGTGATCCGTCGCCGCCGCACCGGCTCGACGCCGACCACATCCTCCGCGCCGAGCCCCGCCGCGCCGAGAAAGCGCCGGACCAGGTCATCGGTCGGCGGGACGATCGGGAGGCCATCCGTCCAGCCATTGCGCTGGAACAGCTCGTTCGCCTCGTGGTGGTCGGCAACATCGTACGCCACCGACCGCAGCCGCTGCTCCGTCATCGCCGGATCGATCGCGGTCGTTGCTCGACCATCTCCATTTGCCCCGTCATCGGCATTGCTCATGCGGTGTATACAGGAACGGGCGCGCCTTGACAACCCGGTGGTGACGGGTCCCGGCCACTGGACATCGAGGCGATGGCCGTCTCAGACCTGGGTCAGGGTCACCGACTTGCGGAACCGAGCCAGAGCCACCAGGAAGAACACGGCGCCGACGGCGGTGATGGCGAGGAACTGCGGCCAGACCACGTCGAGGCCGGCGCCGCGGTAGAGAATCGCCTGCGCGAACTTCACGAAGTGGGTGGTCGGAGCCGCCAGCATGATCGTCTGGACGACGGACGGCATGCTCTCGCGGGGGGTCATTCCGCCGGAGAGCAGCTGGAGCGGCAGGATGACGAGGATCATCAGCAGGCCGAACTGGGGCATCGAGCGGGCGATCGTGCCCAGGAAGATACCCAGCGACGTGGAGGAGAATAGGTGCAGGGCCGCCCCGAACAGGAAGAGCGTCACCGAGCCGGCGATGGGGACGCCCAGGGCAACCCTCACCACCAGCCAGAGCGAGAGACTGGCCGCGACCAGCACCACCGCCCCGTTGGCCCAGACCTTGGCGGCCATGATCTGGAAGGGCGTCAGGGGCATCACGAGCAGGTGCTCGAGGGTGCCGTGCTCGCGCTCCCGGATCAGGGCAGCCCCGGCGAGGATGACCGAGAGCATGGTGATGTTGTCGATGATCTTCATGACGCCCCCGAACCAGATGCCGTCCAGGTTCGGGTTGAACTTGACACGCACGACCAGGGGGATCGGCAGGACGGTGTCGCTACTGCGCCGCTGGACGAAGCCGTTGGCCTCGTCCATCACGATGTTCTGGATATAGAGGGCGCCGATGAACGCCTGGCTCATCTGGGTGGCGTCGATGTTGACCTGAAGGGTAGGCTGCCGGCCCGCCTGGACGTCGCGCTGAAAGTTGGGCGGGATGTCGAGGACGAAGGTATAGCGGCCGGCGTCCAGATCCGGATCGACGTCGGGTGGGCCGATCAGCACGGGCGGCCGGAAGTACGGTCCGTAGAAGGCACCAACGATGCGCTGCGACAGCTGGGAGCGGTCCTCGTCGACCACCGCGATGGCCGCGTGGTGCAGCTCTCGGGTCACGGCGTTCGCGGCGCTGTAGATACCGAACGAGAATGCCCAGATGACGAAGCACAGGAGCACCTTGTCGTGCCACAGGCTGCGCAGCTCCTTGATCCCGAGCTGAAGAATCATCGGCCTTGCTTCCGGAGGAGGAGCAGGCTCAGGAGGGTGATCACGGGGATGAAGGCGGCGAGCGCCAGGAATTGCCCGGACAGCTCGCCGAAGCCGAGGGCCTTGTTGAACGTGCCGCGGCTGATGATGAGGAAATAGGTCGTGGGGAATATGCTCCCGATCGCACGCCCGGCTCCCTCCAGTGACGAGGCCGGGGTGGTGAGGCCCGAGAACTGGGTCGCCGGCGTCAGCGTGGCGATGGCGGTCCCGAACAGGGCGGCGACCTGGGTTCGGGTGAAGGCCGACATCAGCAAGCCGAAGCCGGTCGCGGTGATGACGTACAGGAGGGCCGCCACCGTGAGGGCGGCCAGGCTTCCCTTGAGCGGGACGCGGAACACGGAGACCGCCAGCGCGACCAGCACGAAGAAGCTGACCATCGCCATGGCCACGTAGGGAATCTGCTTGCCGAGCAGGAACTCGAGCCGCGTCACCGGCGTGACGTAGAGGTTGGTGATGGAGCCCAGCTCCTTCTCGCGCACCACGGCGAGGGCGGTCAGGATCGAGGGGATGAACAGCAGCAGCAGCGGGATGATCGCGGGGACCATCGCGTCGAGGCTGCGGAAGTCCTGATTGTACCGGTAGCGCATCTCGATGCTCGTCGGCGCGCGCAGCGGCGCCGCGGCGGAGGCGCGCTGGGCAAGGCCGGCGAGATAGTCCTGATGGACGCCTTGCATGTAGCCGCGGATGGTCTCGCCGCGGAACGGCATCGCTCCGTCCACCCAGACCCCGACCTCCGGTGAGCGGCCGCGCTTGACGTTCTGTCCGAAGGTGGGTGGGATCTCGATGGCGAGGGCCAGCTCTCCGCTGCGCAGACGCCGGTCGAGCTCGGCGGGCGTGTGGATGGGCGGGCGCTGGATGAAGTAGCGCGAGCCGCCGATGCTCTGCAGATAGTCGCGGCTCTCCGGGCTCTGGTCGCCGTCCAGGGCGGCGAACGCGAGGTTCTCAACATCCATGCTGATGCCGAAGCCGAGGACGACCATCAGCAGCACCGAGCCCAGCAGGGCGAAGGTCAGGCGAACCGGATCACGCCTCAGCTCGAGGCTCTCCCGGAAGGCGTAGGCGAAGAGTCGAGACAGGCTGAACGCGCGAGGGCGACCAGGGCCTCCGGACCCGGGCGCCTCCGGTACCACCGCGCCCATCGCGGGAGAGGAGGTCTCTCCCGCCACGGCTTCGCGGCCCGCCTCCTCCAGGTAGGCGACGAACGCATCTTCGAGCGTTGCGGCATGCCGGGCGCGGACGAGCGTGGCCGGGGTATCGGTGGCCAGCACGCGACCGGTGTGCATCAGGGCGATGCGGTCGCAGCGCTCGCCTTCGTTCATGAAGTGGGTCGACACGAAGATGGTGACCCCGTCCCGGCGGGACAGGTCGATGAGGAGCTCCCAGAAGCGGTCGCGGGCTACCGGATCGACGCCCGAGGTGGGCTCGTCCAGGATGAGGATCTCGGGCTCGTGGACCACCGCCACCGCCAGCGACAGGCGCTGGCGGATCCCGAGGGGCAGCGTCTCGGCCAGGTCGTCGACATGGTCCTCGAGCTCGAACCGCCGGAGCAGCGCCGCCACGCGCTCGGGAGCACGGTCGGACGGCAGCTGGAACAGCCGCGCATGCAGCTCGAGGTTCTGGCGCACGGTCAGCTCGGTGTAGAGCGAGAAGGCCTGGGACATGTATCCGACGCGGCGGCGCGTCTCCAGGTCGCGTGGATCGACCGGGCGGCCGAACAAGCGGGCGCGACCCTCGGTGACAGGCAGGAGCCCGGTGAGCATCTTCATGGTCGTCGTCTTGCCACACCCGTTGGAGCCCAGGAAGCCGAAGATCTCGCCGCGCTCGATCGTGAAGCTGACGCGGTCCACCGCCGTGAAGGTGCCAAAGCGCCTGGTGAGTGCCTCTGCCTCGATGGCGGGCTCGCCCCCGGTGGTCTCGCGGGGCGGGATCACGAGGGCCCGGTGACCGCGTCGCTTCTCTTCCGGCAACAGCTGGATGAAGGCGGCTTCCAGATCGTGCGTGCCGGTGCGGGCCATCACCTCCGCCGGAGTGCCCGTGGCCAGGACCTTGCCCGCGTCGACGGCGGCCAGCCAGTCGAACGTCTGCGCTTCCTCCATGTAGGCGGTGGAGACCAGCACGCTCATGCCGGGCCGGCGGGCCCGGATGCGATCGGTGAGCTCCCAGAACTGCCGGCGGGACAGGGGGTCGATCCCGGTGGTGGGCTCGTCCAGGATCAGGAGATCCGGGTCGTGGATCAACGCGCAGCACAGGCCGAGCTTCTGCTTCATGCCGCCCGAGAGCTTGCCGGCGGCGCGGTCCCGGAACGGGCCGAGGCCCGTGCTCGCGAGCAGCTCGTCGATGCGGCGCCCGCGCTCCTCGCGCGACTGGCCGAACAGACGGCCGAAGAAGTCCACGTTTTCCAGGACGGACAGCGACGGATAGAGGTTCCGGCCCAGGCCCTGCGGCATGTAGGCGATTCGCGCCGAGACGGTGCTCCGGAATCGGCCGGAGCGCATATCGCCGCCGAGCACGGTCATGGTGCCGCTCCGGACCCGGCGGGCCCCGGCAATGAGGCCGAGCAGCGTGGATTTTCCGACGCCGTCCGGGCCGATGATCCCGGCCAGACAGCCGGCCGGAATGTCGAGGGCGAGCGTGTCGAGTGCGAGCCGGTTCCCGTACCGGTGGCTCAGGCCGCTCGTCTGTACGACGAGGCCAACCGCGCTCATCGGGTCAGCTTGACGCGGAGGTGCTCGGGCCACGCCGCGCTCGGGTCGAGGCGCACGTAGGCCACCCCCGGCAATCCTGTCTTCACCTTCTCCAGATGCTGGGCGAGCAGGTCCGGATCGATCCTGACCTTGACCCGGAACATGAGCTTCTCGCGCTCGGTTCGCGTCTCGACCTCCTTCGGCGTGAACTGCGAGCGGGGAGCGACGAACGACACCGCCGCCGGAATGACGAGAGTGGGCGCGGCGTCGAGGACGATACGCCCCTCCGATCCGACGATCACCCGCCCGGCCTGCTCCGTCGGGAGGTAGATCGTCATGTAGACGTCGCTCAGCTGCAGCACGGTGACCACCTTGCCGCCGGCCGCCAGCACCTCGCCGGGCTCGGCCACCCGATACAGGACGCGGCCCCGAACGGGGGATTCGAGAGTGCTGTCCTTGATCTCGGTGGTGATCTTCTCGATCCGAGCGGCCGCCGCCGCGATGGCCGCCTCCCGGTAGTCGACGTCGATCCGCGCGGCCGTCACCGTGGCGTCGACCGCCTGTTTCTGGGCTTCCTGCTGGGCGAGGGCCGCGTCCGCAGTCTGGCGCTGGGCCTCGGCCTCGACCAGGGCGCCTTCGGCGGCCTGTCGGGCGGCTTGCTGCTGGGCCAGTGCCGCTTCGGCCGTCAGCGTCCGACTCAGGTCCTCGTCGAGTTTCTGGCGGGCGATCAGGTCTTTGGCGAACAGCACCTGCGTACGCACGAGCTCCTTCCGGGCCAGGTCAAGCTCGCTCTCGCGCTGGGCGACGGCGGCATCGGCGCGCCGGAGGTCGCTCCGCCGCTGTGCGATCGCGGCGTCGGTGCGCCGGAGCTCGCTCTGCCGCTGCGTGATGGCGGCGGTCGCGCTCCGGAGCTCGCTCTCGCGCTGGGTGACGGTCGCGACGGCACGCCGTCTGTCCTCACGGGCCTGGATCGCGAGGGCCTGGGCTTCGCGCAGGTCTGCTTCCAGATCTTGCGTGTCCATCTTGGCGAGAGTCTGGCCGACCTCGACCATGTCGCCCTCGACGACGAGCACGCCGGCGATTCGACCGGCCCGCTTGGTGGCGATATCGTACTCGGTCGCCTCGATGCGGCCGTTCCCGGATGCGAAGCCCGCCGGGAGCACGGGTCCGGTGAAGTATCGGATGGCCTGGGAGAGGAGCAGACGCGGCTGCGCGAAGTGCTGCCAGCCGGCCCAGGCGCCAAGCGCGAGGAGGAGCAAGGCACCAGCGGCGACGATCCGCTTCGTCGGGTGCCCCGCCATCGCCAACGCCTTCATCCTGATCACACGCAATGTCCTCTTGCAATGCCCATGCCCCGTTCCGGTGGCGGCAACTCGCATCGAATACGAAGGGAAATAGCTGCTGACGACTTCACCGGTGTGTGCGTACCTGCCCCACCTGGGGATGGACCGCCCCAGCGAGGCGGCTCGATGAGGCTGCTACCGTCCGGCGAGGGCGCGGTTCGCGCCTTACTTGCCCAGGTACTTCAATGCCTTGCGCACGGGGGCACTGGACACCTTGATGAATCCATCCAGCGGTCGGTTCATCTCCAGAATCAGAAAGATCGCCGCCGACATCGTGCAGGCGCAGATGAGCAAGGCCGTCACGACTGTAGCGTTGGGGGGAGCGAACAAGCCGAAGCTGAGAAACAGGATCGTGAGCCAGAGCACCAGCACCACGAGGAACGTATTCGGCAGCTCGTTCTGCGCCTCTTCGATCAGCATCCAGCGGGATCTTGAGACGTCGCTCGCGAGCTCCCGGGCCTGGGCGAACAGCTGGCGCTGGTCGTCATTTTGCGGGGCGAGCTGGCGGAGCTCGCCCCGCACTGCCTCGACCTCACCTCCGCGCTCAATCGCCGCGACTGCAGTCGCGGTAGGCCGTTCTTCCGGCCAGAGCTTGTTTATGGTCAGCTCGGTCGACCGGCGCAATTGCTCACGCGCATTCTTGCTTTCCGGCCCGTAGTCGGCCAGCACGCGGTCGAGGATGATGATGATCGCACTCGCCTGGGTGATCCGGGTGTTCATCGCGTCGAACGAGCTCTTGGATGAGGTGACCAGCAAACCAAGGACCAGAGCGCTGACCGTGGCAATAACGCCGGCGCCAAGCTTCACGACGTCCTGCGATTCCTTGCTCAGATGATGCTTGGGCAAGAGCCGCTGCAACCCGATACCGAAGAGCGCGCCTCCGAACATGCACGCGGTACTGATCACACCGATCGTCGCCGGAGTCATCGTGGTGCCACGCGCGACTGGGAAACCGGGTTCACGCCGGCAGCGTCAGGGCGCAAGCGTGTCATCAGCGCAGAGGACCCGCGACATTTCGCGGCGATCCTGTCAGAAGGCGGCGGACAAGTCAAACTGGAGCTCGAGGCGCAGGTCCCCTCATTTGTCCAGGAGAGCGAGCACCTCCTCGGTGCTCCGCACGCGGCCGAATGGGCCCTGGAACGAGAGCAGGGTGGCCTCGTGGATCTCCGGCGAGAACGCGGCACACCCGTCGTCGAGCAGCACCACCTCGTAGCCGCGATCGGCGGCGTCTCGCGCGGTGGTTTCCACGCAGACGTTCGTCACGACGCCCCCCACGATGAGGGAGGTGATGCCCAGCGAGCGCAGGGCGTGATCGAGTCCCGTCGAGTTGAAGGTGCCGTAGGTTGTCTTGTTCACGACGAGCTCGCCCGGTCGCGGCTCGAGGCTCGCGACGATTCGCGCCCAGGCGTCGCCCCGCGGGGGAATGGCGGCGTCACCCACCGCCGCACGGTTGGCCGCATTCCGCTGCTGGAAGATGGGCATCAGGTCGCTGCCGTCGGGCAGCTCCGAGGCCACGGTGGTGTAGACGACGCGGAGCCCACGGGCCCGGAAGAAGTCGAGCAGCCGCCGGAGTGACGGCTCGACCACGCCCCGACCACGCTCCTGGAAGTGGCTCAGCACGCCCGGGACGACGGCCTCGCAGGCCCGCGAGAACGGCGAGGCAGGGTTCACGAAGTACTCCTGCATGTCGATGATCACGAGCGCGGTGGTGCGGGGATCGAGGGCCAGGGGACCCGCATTGCGGCGACGCTGAAGGGCCGTGTACTTCTCGTGCGCAGTGCTCACCATCGTCCTCCTCACTCGGCGTGTTCGCGTCCGGTGCCCGCGTGGGATGCTCGCGGTCAAGCGCACCGATCCGTCCCGGGCGGCGCTCGATGCTGCTCCCGGTGGCGGTGACGTGTCAAGGGAAGGAGGCCTCCCAGGCGATATTTCGCCGCGATATATCGACTGGCTCGAGTCGACATACCGAATTGCCGGCCCGCCCGATTGAGCGGCACACGGCCCCGTAAGGCGGGTAAGCCGTCCTCGAGGCGGTGGAGGTGAAGATCGAGGCGGCCGGGGCCGCGATGGGCAAGTAGGCAAACGAATGGCGGGCGGCCCACCGTGGGTCGCCCGCCATGTCGCGCCGTGTCTCAGTAGCCCGGACTAGGAAGAGCTGGAAGCCGTCTCACGAAGCGCGGTCCCGCCGAGATTGGCAACATTCCCCGCTTCGGAGCGGTCGATCAGGTCCGCGGGAAGATGGGCCAGATCGGTGCCACGCAGATAGTCGGCCATCGTGGTGCCGGTACAGGCCGAATCGACATTGGTGGCGCCGAGGCCGGACACCACGTCGTCGATGTGCACGGTTCGGAAATCGATGCTGAAACGCGTCAGGCCTGAGCTGTTTGGCACCGTCGAGTGCAGGTGCGCACCCGAGAAGAGAAGGATACCCCCGGCTGGGCAAATGACCCGAACCTCCGGCTCCAGGTCGACGTGCTCTTCCGGCCGCGGCTGCTTTCGGGTGTCGCTCTTGATGTGCTGCGCGGCGGTCCGTCGGCTGTCCCGATTCCACTGGGCGTAGTTGTATTCTGCGGAGCCGTTTCGCACGGCCCGCCCCCAGTAGCGGAGATGGAACGCCATCGCGTTCTCCGGCTCGATGTCGTACATCGGGATCCACCAGTTGTTCTGGCACATGGGTGCCGAGTACCACGTGTCGCGATGGGGATGGAATGCGTAGGCAATGCCCGAAGTGAGATAGTCCCCGTGGGTCGCCGTGCGCATCCGCGGGACGTCGAAGTACGTCTTCTCGAGATCACAGCCGAGCTCGCCCAGGAGTCTGGGCAGCAGCTCCTTGCATCGCGGATGGTGAATGAATCTCGGCTTCAGATCGGCGAGAATCGCCGCGTAGTCCTCGACGGGCAGGCTGAATTGCGCGTAGCGAGGGTCGAGCGACCCGAATGCCTCCTGCGCCATGTCGCGACCGAGACGGCACAGCTCGAGGGAGCTGGGGCTGGGTGAGAAGACGAAGAGCTGCCCGTCGTACAGACTCCGACGGCGCTTGTCGTCCGACATCTTCGAATCGAAGAAAACCGAGTTCATACCGAGCTCCTTCCCGTGCGCCACGCCATGTCACCATCTCCTTGAGTAGACCGTGATGCGACCGCTCCGCGATGTGCAGCCCTACCGCCGCACCAGGGCGCCCGCCAGGGCCTTCCAGAGCTTGGCCCGCGTCGGCGTGTAGGACAGCGCGCGGAGGGTGGCCCAGGCCGCCGACCCCGGCCGTTTCCGGGCGCGGTAGTCCCAGGCATAGCGCTCATGCACGCTGGAGAGCCTCTCCCTGAGGTGGCGACGCCATGGCCTGAACCCCGGATCCTCCCGGAGCAGCCCGTAGAGGACATCCCACTCGCGCTGCAGCTGTCCCGCCCGCCGGCCCCGCGAGATGAGGCTCCCCGCGTGCTGCCGGTACAGGGCGACCACCTGCGGAACGAAGAAGAAGTCATTCTCGAGCGCCAGTCGATACCAGAGGTGCACGTCCTCCGGCCCCCGCAGGGCGGGATTGAACCCTCCCACCCGCTGCAGCAGCGCGCGCTTCACCATCACGGTCCCCGTCCACGTCAACGACGAGTGGAGGAACTGTTCGATCGGCCGCTCGAGTCTCAGCGCGCGTCCCGAGCGGTACGCCGGAGCCAGGATCCTCCCGACGAAGTCGTCCTTGTGGTAGTGGCCGTTCTCCTCAAGTGATCCGTTCTCGTTCCACTCCTGGAAATCCGCGCCGATCCACTCCGCGCCTACCTGCGCCTGAACGACGTCCCATCGGGCCTGGAGGCCTCCCGGCAGCCACACGTCATCGGCATCCAGGAACGCCACCCATTCGCCCGTGGCGGCCGCCACGGCGGTGTTGCGCGCGCTGGCCGGCCCACCTGCTCCCGCATTCCGTAGCACCCGGACCGTCGGGTCCTCTCGCCGCCACCGCTCCAGCACGTCGAGGGTCTCCTCGTCGGTGCTGCGGTCGTCCACCACGACCACCTCGAAGGAGCCGAGTCGGTGCTCCTGGGAGAGAATCGACTCGATTGCCTCGGAGAGGTACTTCCCGTCGTTGTGACACGGAATCACCACGCTCAGCTCGTTTCCAGTCATGTTCTCTGAGGCTCGCGAGCCCACTCGGGTTTCTCCTCGTCAGCCAAATACGCGGTGCCGCCAATGAATAGGGCGCCCGGCGGGGAGAATGCAGGCAAAGTGCCACGAACGATGTGAGCGCCTGACAAGAGATAAGCAATTGATTCCATTCATAAAATTGCCGAGAGCGAAGATGAAGCCGACCTCCCTGACTGGGTAAACCCTTGCCGTCTCGGGGTGAATTCTGCGCGGACGTTACCGGGCGCCGGCTCGGCTCCTGGCAACGTGCCCTTAGAATCCGGTACTTCGCCGAGCCGCATGACATGCAACACTTGCGCAGAAGATCACCTGTCGAGCCAGATCCGCGAGGTGTTCTGGGAACGCGTCCCACTGTCGCGTCGAGGGAGGCCCGGGACATCTCATCACGCGCGCCTCGCCGCACTCCGCTGCCGCCACGAGGATATCGGCGAGGCCCTCAGCTAGTTGTCGAGATCGTCGAGCCGAGGGAGTTCGAGCACGGTCCACGATGACGGGGGCCCGCGGCCGGGGCGACCGCCGCTGGAGGGTGCTAGAGTTGCCTTCTATGAAGCGGCCGGTCGTGCCAACCCGTCGCTCGATCCCTCCGGGCCGAGCCCGGCGAGGCCGCTCGGTAGGGGCGCCGGCCACGCTTGCCTTCCTGGTCGCGATTCTTACTATCGCCGCGTGCAGCACGGAGCCGCGCGCGACGCCTCTGCTCTCCCAGAAAGGCCCGCAACCCGGCTCGCTCGGGCCGTTGGCAATCCTGCCGAGCAACCCCCACTACTTCACCGATGCGCGCGGCCGGCGCGCGGTCTATCTGACCGGCTCACACACCTGGAACAACGTCCAGGACTGGGGGGTGCCCGACCCGCAGAGCCTGTTCGACTACGATGCCTACCTGGAAGACCTTCAGCGCCAGGGCCACAACTTCGTCCGCCTCTGGTTCTCGGAGCAGGCGACATGGGTCGCCTGGACCGCGGAGCGCGTGAGCATGAAGCCGACCCTGTACCTTCGAACAGGTCCCGGCCGGGCCCTCGATGGCGATCTGCGCTTCGATCTCACCCGGTTCAATCCCGAGTATTTCCTTCGCCTGCGTCGGCGCGTGGAGGCCGCCCGCCGGCGCGGGATCTACGTCTCGGTCATGCTCTTCAACGGATGGAGCATCGAGAAGAAAGAAAAGAACGCGGGCAATCCCTGGAACGGGCATCCGTTCAACCGCGCGAACAACATCAACGGCATCGACGGAGATACAGACGGAGATGGAGAGGGGAAGGAAGTGCACACCCTGGTCAACCCCTCGGTGACTGCCTTGCAGAAGGCCTACCTCGCCAAGGTCATCGAGACGGTGGGCGATCTGGACAATGTGCTCTGGGAAATCAGCAACGAGAGCCATCAGGAATCCACCGAGTGGCAGTACGAGATGATCCGTACCGTGAAGGCGATCGAGGCACATCGGGGCGAGAGGCATCCCGTGGGGATGACCGCGATGTACCCCACCGATGAGGAAGGCAACACGTCCCTCTTGGAGAGCCCGGCCGACTGGATCGCGCCTCATGGCAGCGAGACCGATCGCTATCAGGACGATCCCCCAACGCCGGCAGGGCGAAAGGTCGTGCTGTCAGATACCGATCATCTCTGGGGAATCGGGGGAAATCCGCGGTGGGTCTGGAAGAGCCTCCTCCGGGGCCTGAACCCGGTGTTCATGGATCCCTACGAGATGAACCTCCGTGGGATCTACCCGGCATGGCCGGCCCGGTCGTCTCCGACCCCCGAATGGGACGCCCTCCGCAGTGCTCTGGGCTACGCCCGCGCGGTCGCCGACCGGGTCGACCTGGCGTCCATGGTCCCGATGGGGCAGCTGGCCTCGAGCGGGTTCTGCCTGGCCGCTCCCGGCCGAGAGTACCTGGTGCTCGTTCCCTTCCCGGGTGGCCGCCTCCGGCGGCTTGTCGGTCTCGGGTGGCCGCACTCCGCGGCCGGCTCTGTTCAGATCGATCTTTCCGCGGCTCGCGGGCCCCTCGATGCAGAGTGGATCGACGTCGAGCGAGGGCGGATCCTCCCCGGAGATCCGGTGGCCGCGGGTCAGCGCCTCGAGCTCCAGGCTCCGTTCGTCGGTGATGCCATCCTCCACCTCAGGACACCCCTCAGCGGCAGCGGATCCTAGCGTCGAGCGCCGCCGCCGCTTCCCCGCCAGCGATTGGTCCGCTGACACGATCGCCGCAAGGCGTGCGCGTTCTCGTAGCCGATGAGCCGCGAGATGAGCCGCCACCTGCGGGTCGTTCCGGGCGGGAAGGTGAGGCCGAGTCCGCGAATCCACCGGACGGTCTCGCGGAACGCTTGGCGATCGACCTCGAACAAGACGTCGAGCCATTTCGTATATCGCCAGGCGAGGGCACGGCGTGCCGCCTCGGAGAGGCCATCCGCGGTCTGTTCGCGAAGGAACGTCTCCGCCCGCCGGAACACTCGTACGAGGTCAGCCATCACTTCCGCCTTCGCGAACGATTGCTGCCACAATGACCCCGGTGTCTGCCGGTAGAAGAACAGCGCGTCGCGAGAGGGCGCTTCCCGAAAACGCCCGCCCGCCATCGCGATCCGGAGCATGAGATCGAGGTCCTCGCCCAGCCTGAGCTGCTCGTTGAAGCCCTCGACCGCGTGCAGGACGGATCTCCTGATCATCGTCGGACCGACGTACCCGAAATCCAGGTCCTCGAGAATGCGGACCACCGTGTCGCCCTCGACGGACGGCGACATGAGGCGTCCGGTCGATTGCCACTGGCCATCGTGCAGTCCGATGCGCTGCCACCGCGAGTAGACGACCGCGGTGTCGCTCGGGAATCGAGACGCGCAGCTCGCCTGCAGCTCGATTTTCTGCGGCGCGAGCAGGTCATCGGCATCGAGGAACTGCACCCAATCTCCCGTCGCCCGCTTCCACCCGGCGTTTCGGGTAGCACTGACTCCCGAGTTCTGCCCGCGCGAGATCACCTCGCCGCTCATCGAGTGTTCTCGAAGGAACGACTGTGCGACGAGAGCGCTATCGTCGCTCGATCCGTCATCGAGCACCAGCAGCTCGATGTCCTTCCGCGGATAGGTCTGCCGGAGGACGCTGCCGAGGGTCTCGCGAATCCAGGAGCGAGCGTTGTGCATTGGAATCACGACGCTGACGGTCAGAGACATGCGCCCGTTCCCTAACCGGCCATCGAGTAGACCATGCGCATGTCCCATTCGGCCACGTCCAGCAAGCGTCGCCCCGCCAGAGTCGGATCGGGCTCCTGCACGGTCTGGCGGGTCGAGATCACCAAAACATTCGGGGAATGCAGCGACGATCGGGCCGGCGCCGGGACGAACGCGGCCGCCGAGAGTTGCGTGAGCGCCTCATCCGGGAGCGTGGCGGTCCAGATGTTCAGCTGGTCGAAGTCACCCCACTCGATGGCGGTTCGAAGCAAGTCCCCGCGGATCTGACACGTCGTACCCTCCCAGTCCACGATGTTGATCCCCCGCGATCGGTCCTGGCGATACGCCTGCAGGACGAGGTATCCGCCTAGCCCGTCGTCGTCGCAGAAGAGGAAGCGATACTCGTGCAGCGGATTTCGGAATCGCCACGCCAGATAGCGCTCATCCCTGACGTGACGAACCCGGCCGTCGTGCCCGAGCCGGCGTACGAGGTCGACCATCGCGTCGATGCGCGGCTCCCGCTCCAGGCAGATCTCCCCGCTCTGCCCTGGTCGACGGCGCTCCCCCCGACAGTCGAGCCGGCGAAAGGGCGATCGCGCATGTGACAACCGCACGAGCGTGCCGGCAACCCGCCACAGCACGGGGGCCTTGCTCAGCCGGGAATGGCAGCGCCGGAGCAAGTCGGGGGAACCCCGACGCTCTGCCGGTTGCATCGACCCGACCCGTCTCCACCCGCTCACCAGCGATGTGACCAGCGTCACCGGGCCGGGGCTCAGGCTGAAGACGTATTCGTACCCCCTGCACGCCAGGTCGTCGAGCGCCCCACGCATGATCAAGGAAGAGAGACCGCGGTTCCGGTGATTGGGCGCGATCACGAAGTCGTCCGCGCAGGGGATCGCAAACGTCTCACTCCCGGCCCCGATCTCCCACGCGGACCCGAACATCCCCCGCATCCCGACGACCCGACCGTCGCTCGTCGCCACGTAGATCAATGGCGTCTCCCCGTACGGGTTCCGCTCGTATTTCCACTCCAGATACGCGATGTTCACCTCGGCATCGCCACTCCACAGGTGGCGCTGGAGCTCTGCGGTCTGCTCCTTGAGCCCGGGATCGTATGGAATGATGCCGTAAGCCACGGTGAGTTGCCCACCGGCCTAGGGGAGGGCTTTCCGAACGGGCTGCCGTCCGCCCCGGCCCGCCCCCGCTCCAGGAGAAGTGGATGTCGTGAGTCGGTGCGGGGGAATCACATCACCTTGGGGACTTGTCGGTACGAGACCCCAGGCTGGTTCGGAGTCGCGCAATCCTCTTCTTCGGGTTCAGCACGCAGTCCGCGGCCTCTTCGAGCGCCGCTCTGAACATGAGCGGCTTCGAGAATCGGTAGCCGAGGCGCTTGAGCGCAGGCCGGTGGTATTCGAGAAAGCGAGAGCGGTTCAGACCGAGGAACTGCGTGACGTACGTCCGATAGTACATGCGCTCGATATGGCGTAGGCGCCGCCGGAACTCTTCTGGTTCCAGGAAGTCAGGGCCGTACTTCAAGAGCGCGATGAGCCGGTCGAGCAGCAGGGGATTCAGGTCGCGGACGCGTCCCGAAGTCGAGCCGGGATCGATCCTGATGTACGAGAGCACCTGGTGGACGAATCCCATATCGTGCGTCCTGAGGATCTCGTAGGCAACCTCGGTATCCGGATGCCGGCTTTCCCGATCGAAGAAGGCAGGGCGGGCCCGCACGAGATCGGAACGGTACAGCACCGTGCTGGGCGAGCCGACGAAGAAGCCCTCGTCGAGGAGCTGCCGGCGACCCACCTCGCGACCCGAAAAGACGCTGACGTTGTAAGGAAGTCCGACGCCCCAGACCCGGTCACGAGTCAGGGTGTACGAGCTCACCAGGCCGATCGACCCGGCGGCGTCGGCCACGCCGACCATCCGCTCCAAACACTCTGGATAGAGCCAGTCATCGGCGAGGACGAGCTTCGTGTATCGGCTCTCGCGAGAGATGAAACCGAGAGCACGGTTGAAGTTGTCGGTCGCGGGCAGATGCTCCGAATTCGAGATGACCCGGATCCTCTGATCCCGTGCGGAGTAGTGCTTCGCGATCTCCAGCGAGCCATCGGTGCTGCAATTGTCCGCGACGACATACTCGAAGCGTTTGCAGGTCTGAGCCAATACGCTCTCGATGCATTCCGCCAGATAGCTAGCCGTGTTGTAGATCGGCGTGACGACACTGACAAGGGGGATTCCGGCATCGGCGCCGCCCACGTCTGGCTTCATCGTCGGGCGCCCACCAGGCGCTGTCCATCGTCGTGAAAGCGCGACGCAGGACAGGGCCGCAGCTGGCTCCGACGCATACTCCGATAGTAGCGACGCGCAAAAAAAGAAGCAAGACGGCCGGCGGGCTCTGGCAGGCGGCCCAGGCGTGGCTCACCGCCAACCGAGCGACCTATTTCAGCGCCACCGGTGGCCGGGCCGCGCCCGACGCCATCCTCATCGGCGATTGGATAGGGGCATTCCCCCACCGCGGATCATTGGCGTACAATCCCCGCGGTAAAGATTCCAGGGCTGCGAGCCGGTTGTTCCCGGGAGGATAGCGTGAAGGTCTACCTGATCGCTCCGAAGAATCCCGAGTCGTTCTGGACCTTCGACCGCGTACTGCCGAGCCTCGGGAAGCGGTGCGTGTTCCCCAACCTCGCATTGCCGACGGTGGCGGGGCTGACCCCGGCGCCCCACGAGGTCGTGCTCTGCGACGAGAACGTCGAGCCAGTCGATTTCGATACGGACGCCGACGTTGTCGGGATCACGGGCTTCGTGGTCCACAAGCGGCGGATGTTCGAGCTCGCCGAGGCCTTCCGGCGCCGCGGAAAGCTGGTCGTGGCGGGCGGTCCCTTCGCCACCCTGTGCCCGGAGGAGCTGCGCGGCAAGGTGGACGTGCTCGTGGTCGGTGAGGCGGAGTATGCCTGGCCACAGTTCGTGCGCGACTACGAGCGCGGCGCCTGGCAGGCCGAGTACCGCCAGGACGACAAGCCCAGCATGCTGGACTCGCCTCTGCCGCGCTTCGATCTTCTCAAGGCCGACCGCTACCGCAGCATGGCCATCCAGTTCGCGCGCGGGTGTCCGTTCAACTGCGAGTTCTGCGACATCATCGTCATGTACGGGCGGCGGCCCCGGACCAAGTCGGTCGCGCAGGTCCTGGCCGAGGTCGAGGCGGTGCACGCCCTCGGCGTCGGCAACATCTTCGTCGTGGACGACAACTTCATCGGCAACAAGAAGGAGGCCAAGGCGCTCCTCACGGCGCTCATCGCCTGGCAGGAGGCACGCGGCTACCCGATCGAGTTCATGACGGAGGTCAGCCTCAACGTCGCCCAGGACGACGAGCTCCTGCGGCTCATGAACCAGGCGCATTTCACCACCATCTTCATCGGCATCGAGTCGCCGCGGAAGGCGAGCCTCGCCGAGACGCACAAGACGCAGAACATCCGTGAAGACCTCGTCACCTCCGTCCACCGCATCCAGGCCGCGGGCATCGAGGTCATGGCCGGCATGATCGTCGGCTTCGACCACGACGACCCGTCCATCTTCGAGGAGCAGTTCCGGTTCATCCAGCAGGCGCGGATCCCGATCTCGATGACCGGGATGCTGAATGCAGTGCCGAAGACGCCGCTGCACGAGCGCCTGCGCGCGACGGGGCGGCTCATCGCCGAGTCGGTGGGAGACCAGTTCGTGTTCACCAACATCGTGCCGAGCGGCATGTCGCGCCTCGAGCTCTACGAGGGCTACCGGGCGCTACTCCGGCGTCTCTACGGCTATCGAGCCTTCCGCAGCCGCGCCATGGACTTCATCCTCAACCGCGGCACCGCGCTGGGTAACCGGGTGCTGGCCCGGCGCGACGACCTGGCGGTGGTGACACGCATCGTGTGGAACTGCATCCTGAGGACCTCGCCGCGTCGGGCCTGGCTGACGCTATCCATGTGCCTCGAGACGGCGGTCCGACGCCCGCGGGCCATCCGCGACGCCTTCACGCTGGCCCTCATGCACAAGCACTTCTACGAGTACGTGCAGGAGACCTCCAGGGCGTTGGACGAGCTGATCCGGGAGCTACGGAAGGCGGAGCCGGCTAGCTGATCTACCGCGCCGCGACCTCACCCCGCGCCGGCGGGCCCACCATTGGCGTCCAGGGGACACGATGAACAGATTCGATCGGCTATTCTGGATCCGGCTCTGGGCACTCACCCGGCCCTACTGGGTGTCGGATCGGAGGCTCGCCGCGTTCGGGTTGCTGACGGTCGTACTGATCCTGAGCGTCTCGATACAGGCGGGCGGCGTCGTCTTCAGCTACGTGAATCGGGACATGATGACGGCGCTGGCCAACCGGGACGGGCCCACCTTCTTCCACAAGATGCTGCTCCTGGTCATCTACAATCTCCTGGCGGGTCCGGTTGTCGCCATCGCGGGGTACGTGACCGGACAGCTGGTCCTCCACTGGAGGCGATGGCTCACCGAGCGGTTCCTGGAGCACACCTTCCACGATCGCGCGTTCTACCGGATCAGCTCCGACGCGAACATCGACAACCCGGACCAGCGAGTCAGTGAGGACCTGAGCACCTTCACGTCGTTCGTCGTGTCGTTCCTGACGCAGGTTCTGCAGGGCGTTGCCACCGGCGCCGCCTTCATCGTCGTCCTGTGGCTCATCTCGCCGATGCTCGTGGCGGTGCTGGCCGCGTGCGTGGGGGCCGGCTCGCTCCTGACCATCGTGATCGGCAGTCCGCTCGTCGGCATCAATTTCGCGCAGCGCCGCCGAGAGGCGGACTTCCGCTATGCTCTCGTCGGCTTGCGCAACAACGCGGAGGCGATCGCCCTCTACGGCGGCGAGCGGCGCGAGCAAGGCGAGCTCCTGCGGCGTCTGCATGCGGCGATGGCGAACTTCGGCCTCCTCATCACGTGGCAGCGGAACCTGGCCTTCTTCACCTACACGTACGATTTCCTGCTGCCGCTGGTGCCGCTCTTTCTCCTGGCCCCGTCGTTCTTCGCCGGCACGATGGAGTTCGGCAAGATCACCCAGGCCATCGCCGCTTTCATCACGCTGCGCGCTTCTTTCTCCATAATCATCGACCAGTTCAATGCGCTGAGCGATTTCGCGGCGGTCGTCGAGCGGCTAGGGGTCTATCTGGAGGCCGCCGAGCGGCGGCCGGTGTCGCGCGGGCCGGATAGTGCCGGCGGTGCGGAGCGGATGGATACCCAGATCGACACCGTCGAGGCCGACCGGCTCGCCATCGAGCGGCTGACGCTGGTCACCCCCGACCGGCGGCGGACCCTGGTCAGCGACCTGTCGCTCGAAGTAGCGGCGGGGCCGGATCTGCTGATTGCCGGCGACAGCGGGGTCGGCAAGACGTCGGTGCTACGGGCCATTGCCGGGCTCTGGCGAGCGGGCAGTGGCCGCATCATTCGGCCGCCACTGTCCGACATGATGTTTCTACCGCAGCGACCCTACATGATCCTGGGCTCGCTCCGCGACCAGGTGTGCTACCCGAAAGCGGCGGAAGTCTCCGACGCGCGATTGATCGAGATCCTGGGGCTCGTCGAGCTCGGCAGCCTGCCCGGCCGACTGGGCGGCTTCGATCTGGAGGTGAAGTGGGAGGACGTGCTGTCCCTGGGTGAGCAGCAGGAGATCGCGTTCGCCCGACTGCTATTCAATCGCCCCTCGTATGCGTTCCTGGACGAAGCCACCAGCGCGCTGGACTCCGACCGGGAGGAGGCCCTCTACAACCATCTCGCGTCGGCTCGGATAAACGTCGTGAGTGTCGGCGATCGCCTGAGGCTGCCGAGGTTCCATCGCAGAGTGCTGGAGCTGCTCGGCGACGGCCGCTGGCGAATCAGTGACCGTCTCTGACCCGTGAGGGCGAGGGCCGCGCAGTGGTGGAGGAGATGAAATGGCCACGAGCGCCCAGATTCAGGAGCGAGGGGCGGACCGGGCCCGTCACGATCGTGATGTCGAGCCGTGCCCGCCCGAGAAGCGCGAGGCCATCGAAGAGGCCCTGCGACATTTCGGCATGATCTGACGACCGCGGCGTGTCCATCGGTGCTACTGTGCACCTGACGTCCGTCGTCAACGAGGAGGTGAGTATCGTGGCTACGCATTCGAAGACTCGACGCGCCGTGCGGCGAATCCGCCGGCTCGCGCGCCGGCGCCGGGAAGCCGAGCTCAGAAAGGCCCGTCAGTCAGGACCGACCGGAGGTAGGTAGCGATGATCAGTCGACGGCGTGCTCTTCAAACCACCCTGGGCGTCCTGGCCGCAGTGATGGCGGGGCGCACGCTCGACGCCGATGCTCAACCATCCGAAGCTGGGTCGGTGACCCGGACGGAGATCTTTCGTCGGGCCCTTCCGAATGTACGAGGCAAGGAGGTCATCGTCGTCAGCATCGAATACGGGCCTGCCTCGGGCTCGACCCGGCATCGCCACCCGGCCCCGGTGTTCGCGTATGTCGCGCGCGGTACGATCGTGTCCCAGCTGGGCACGGAGCCGCCGGTCACCTATGGCGAAGGCGAGATGTGGTACGAGGCGCCCGGCGCCATCCACAGCGTATCCCGCAACGCGAGCGAGACGGAACCGGCGAGGCTGGTCACGTTCTTCGTGGCTGACCAGAAGCAGGTGCTGACCGAACCGATCAGCAACTGAGGCGGATATGAGAGTAGGGCTGACCCTATGGGGTTTTGCGGTCGGGGTGCGTGAAGCGGTGGAGCTGGCGGGCCTCGCCGAGCGGCACGGGTTCGATAGCGTGTTCGTGGTCGAGGGGGTCTTCAGCAACGATGCGGTCGCGACCGTCGCGGGCATGGCTGGGCCCACCTCCCGGATCGTGATCGGAACCGGTATCGCGAACATCTACCTCCGTCATCCGGTCATGCTCGGGATTGCGGCCGCCGCCATCGACGAGCTCTCCGGCGGGCGGTTCGTGCTCGGACTGGGCCCGAACAACGCGAGCCTGATCACCCAGGCCGGGCTCTCCTGGCGCGATTCGCGGGAGGCCTTGCGCGAGACCACGGAGACCGTGCGCGCGGTGTTTGCGGGCAAGGGACTTCCCGGTCTGCGGTCCCCACGTCCGGCCGCGCGCGCCATTCCGGTGCACTGGGCGGCCATGGCGCTGGAGACCTGCGAGGCCGCCGGCGCGCATGCAGACGGGCTCATGCTCTATCTCTGCGCCAAGGATCGTTTCCGGCGCGCCGTGCAGCGCATGCAGCGGGGAGCGGAGACGATGGGGCGGAATGCCGCTGATATCGCCGTCAGCCTCCTCATTCCAGCCTTCCTCCACGAGGATCTGCCCACGGCCCGGCAAGCAGCGCGTGAGTTCCTGATCCATTACGCGGGGATGTCCCACTACGCGAAAGCGTTCGAGGCCAGTGGCTTCACGGCGGAGATGGAAGGGGTGCGGAAGGGCCTTGCCGCGGGCACTCCCGCTGCCGCGATGGCTGCGCTGTCCGATCGGCTCCTCGACGAGGTGCTGCTGGTCGGCCCGGCCGCCCGGTGCCGCGAGCAGCTCGAGGCCTTTCGCGAGGCCGGCGTGGAATGGGCCACGCTTGGCCCTCAGCGCGTCGGAGGCCAGGACCTCGGTCAGCAGGCTCGCGTCGTAGTAACCGAGCTGGCTCCCCGGTGAACATCGGCGCGCTGCTGCCCCGCCACGGGCGTTATCGGCCCGACCACCTGGCCCTGATCTTCGAGGATCAGCGCTTGACGTTCCGCCAGCTCGACGCGCGGGTGAACCGCCTGGCCAACGGGCTCCTCGCCGCCGGGCTCGCCAAGGGCGACAAGCTCGCGACGGTACTCCCGAATTGTCTCGAGCAGCTCGAGGTCTACTGGGCGGCCGCGAAGACCGGGATCGTCGTGGTGCCGATGAGCCCGCTCTTGCAGGAGTCGGGCCTCGCCTCGCTCCTCGCCGACTCCGATTCGAGGCTGGTCATTTCCACGGCCGCGTTCGCCGAGATGCTCGATCGCGTGCGGGGTACGCTCCCCGGGATCCGAGCCGATCGCTGGGTGCTGATCGACGGCGCGCGCCCGGGATTCCGAGGCTATGCCGACCTGGTGGCGGGGGCATCGGAGAGCGAGCCTCCCGACGCCGGCGTCACCGACGCCGATCCCTACAACATCATCTACTCGAGCGGAACGACCGGCGAGCCCAAGGGCATCGTGCACACGCACGGGATCCGGGCCGGCTACTGCACGATGTTCGCCTCGACGTTCCGGATGACGCCGGAGAGCGTGTGCCTGCACGCCGGGTCCATCGTCTTCAACGGAGCGTTCCTCGATCTGATGCCATGGATGTACCTCGGGTGCACGTACATCCTCCACCCGGCGTTCGACGCGGGGCGGGTGATCGAGGAGGTGGAGCGGTCGCGGGTCACGCACATGGTGACCGTACCCTCGCAGATCATCGCGCTCCTGAACCATCCGGCGTTCTTGCCGGAGAAGCTCGCCTCGCTCGAGATGCTCCAGTCGGTCGGGGCACCGCTCCATCTCGAGTACAAGCGGCGACTGAACGAGGCGCTGCCGGGTCGGTTCTACGAGCTGTACGGGCTCACCGAGGGGTTCATGACGGTCCTCGACCGGAACGACGCCGTGCGCAAGGCCGGGTCCGTCGGGGTGCCGATCGGGTTCTACGAGATGCGCATCCTCGACGAGGCGGGACGGGAGGTGCCGACCGGCGAGGTCGGTGAGATCTGCGGCCGCGGGCCCCTGATGATGGCGGGCTACTACAAGCGCCAGGACCTCACCGCGAAGGCCATCGTCGACGGCTGGCTCCACTCGGGAGACCTCGGCTACGTGGACGAGGATGGCTACCTGTTCCTCGTCGACCGGAAGAAGGACATGATCATCTCGGGCGGCGTGAACGTCTATCCGCGGGACGTCGAGGAGGTTGCGGTCCAGCACCCGGCGGTGCGTGAGGTGACGGTCTTCGGGGTCGAGGACCCGCGGTGGGGGGAGACGCCGGTGGCGGCGGTCATCCTCCGCGAGCCAGGCGCCGTGGGCGCGCGTGAGCTCGTGGAGTGGATCAACGCGCGGGTGGCCGCCAAGTTCCAGCGGGTGACCGACGTCATGATCCTGGACGACTTCCCACGCAACGTCGCCGGCAAGACGCTCAAGCGCGTGCTCCGGGAGCAGTTCAAGCGGGCCTGAGCGGCCGGCTCGGGGGCCCTTGACGAGGGGCCTGTCCCGGGAGCAGGATCGGCCATCCAGGCCACACACAAGGGGGAATGCATGGCACAGCTCGAACCGTCGAAGGCCACCCGCCGTGATTTTCTGAAGGTTGCCGCCGGGGCCGCCGGCATTGCCGCGGGTCCCTGGGTCTCCCGCAAAGCCCAGGCCAAGCCGCTGCAGATCACGTTCGCGCGCGAAAGCTCCTACGTGAAGAATTTCGACGTGCACTTCCAGAACGTGATGGCGCCCGCCTACGAAAAGGCCACGGGCATCAAGATCGAGTACCAGATCCAGGCCGCCGGCGGCAGCGCCGTGCCCCAGCTGGTCTCGATGGTCGAGAACAAGAACGGCGCCGACTTGGCCTGGGCCCAGCAGGAGTGGCTCTATCGAGACGCATTGGTGGACGTGTCCGACATCGCCGAGGCGGTGGGCAAGCAGCAGGGCGGCTGGTACGACGAGATCAAGCGCCTGTCCGTGGACAAGGGTAAGTGGAAGACCGTGCCCCACTCGAACATCGGCCAGCTGATGGTCTACCGCAAGGATTGGTTCGACGAGGCCGGGATCAAGAAGTTCCCCGACACGTGGGACGAGTTCCTGGAAGCCGGGATCAAACTCAAGGCCAAGGGCCACCCGTTCGGCATGTCCATGGGGCACGGCTTCGCCGACAACTACTCCTGGCTCTACCCGCTCCTGTGGTCCTACGGCGTGACGGTCATGGACAAGGACGGCAAGAAGGTCGCGCTGGATAGCGGCGAGACCGCCAAGGCCGTGGAGTACGTGAGGAGGCTCTACAAGGAAGCGTGCATCGAGGACTGCATCGGCTGGCTGGATCCGGCCAATAACAAGGCGTTCTTGACCAGCCAGATCTCGTGCACCAACAACGCCTACAGCATCATGGTCTCCGCCAAGCGGGACCTGCCGGAGATGGGCAAGGTCATCGACCACGGCCTCAACCCCAAGGGGCCCACTGGCCAGCGCTATCACGCGCTCGTGCCCGTGACGCACGGCGTGTTCTCCTACAGCAAGGACCCGCAGGCGGCCAAGGATTTCCTGCGCTGGATGATGGACCCGAAGCAGCTCCACCCGTGGATCGCCTCGGGCGACATGTACTTCGCGCCGTACCTGCACGCCTACGACAAGGTGCCCGAGTGGGACATCGAGCCGCGCGTGAAGCCCTACCACACGGTGCTCGAGACCGGCAAGCTCACGTCGTGGCCCGCGCCGGCCAACCGCCAGCACGGGGAAGTGATCAACCGCTGGATCGTGATCGACATGTTCACCAAGGCCTGCACGGGCACGCCGACCAAGGCCGCCATCGCGGAGGCCGTGTCGCAGCTCAAGACAATCTACGGGTAGGCATTGGGCAAGATTCTCGAGGCCTCGCGGGCGGGCGCGCTAGCGGCGCCCGTCCGCCGACCGCTCCGGCTGGCGGGGTTCTTCGAGCGTGAGTCCGTCTTCAGCTGGCTCATGCTCACGCCGCCCCTGCTGTTCCTGGTGGCATTCCTCGGCTACCCGTTCTTGTACGGGGTATACCTGAGCTTCTATGAAAAGGAGGTCGCCCGCGCCGCCATCTTCGTGGGCTTCGGTAACTTCGTCAAACTGTACAATGACCCGATCTTCTGGCAGGCGGTCAGAAACACGATCCTCTTCACCGGGGTCGCCACGATCCTGAAGGCCTCCGGCGGGCTCGGCATGGCGCTCGTGATGAACCAGGATTTCCGGATGAAGGAAGTCTCGCGCGCCATGCTGCTCCTCCCGTTCATCGTGCCCACCGTGCTCAGCACCGTGGCGTGGCAGTGGATCCTCGACCCCGGCATGGGTCTCTTCAACCGCCTGCTGGTGGTGAGCGGCCTCGCGAACCCCGGGCCATCCTGGCTCGGCACGCCGGTCATGGCGATGATCTCCATCATCATGGTCAACACGTGGCGCGGCCTGCCGTTCTTCGGTATTTCGATCTTGGCGGGTCTCCAGACGATTCCAGTCGACCTGCACGAGTCGGCCACCATCGACGGCGCGGGCACGTGGGACCGCTTCCGCTACGTCACCCTGCCGTCGCTCATGCCCGTGATCCTCATCGTCACCGTGTTCTCGATCGTCATCACCTTCTTCGACTTCCAGCTGGTCTACGTGCTCACCGGCGGCGGCCCCGCCAACTCCACGCACCTGATGGCCACCTACGCCTACAGCCTCAGCATGGGCGCCGGCAAGATGGGGCTCGGCTCCGCGGTGGCGCTCAGCATGGTGCCGGTGCTGGGTCTCCTGCTCGTGGCGCTCACCTTCTTCGTGCGCAAGGCCTGATCTAGATGGTCGGCGAGCTGACCTGGCGCAAGCGGCTCCTTGGTCTCTGGCTCCCGCTGGCCGCGTTCCTGGTGGTGGCGCTCTTCCCGTTCACCTGGATGGCGGCCACGTCGCTCAAGACCAACGCCGAGCTGTACGACCCCAAGGCCATGCCGCTGGCCATCAAGCACCCGTCCCTGGTCCACTACATCGATCTGCTCAGGGAGACCAACTTCCTGATCTGGGTCGCGAACACGATGCTCGTGGCCGTGATCGCCACCGGCATCTCGCTCCTGCTGGGGAGCATGCTGGCCTACCCGCTGGCGCGCATGCGGTTTCGCGGGGGGGCGCTGCTGGCCATCACCGTGGCCATCACCTACCTGATTCCCCAGACACTGCTGTTCGTGCCGATGGCCGATCTCATCGGCCGGATGAAGCTGGGTAATACGCTCACCGCCGTGATGCTGACCTATCCCACGCTGCTCGTGCCCTTCATCGCGTGGCTCTTGATGGGCTACTTCAAGACGGTGCCGAAGGAGCTGGAAGAGCAGGCCATGATCGACGGCGCCAGCCGCTGGCGCGCCATGACGAGGATCATTCTTCCCCTCTGCTTGCCCGGCTTCCTGTCCGCCGGCATCTTCGCCTTCACGCTGTCGCAGAACGAGTTCCTCTACGCGCTCCTCTTTCTCACGAGGTCGAACGTGCGCACCGTGCCGATCGGCGTCGTGGGCGAGCTGATCCGCGGGGACGCCTTCTACTGGGGCCAGCTGATGGCGGGGGCGCTGCTGGGCTCCGTT
>DATIWG010000022.1:0-74994 GCA_035519555.1 Nitrosotalea sp.
TGGATCCGCTGGAGGAGCCGTGGGACGGCCTGCGGTCGCTCGCGCTGCCTGCGATCACGCTGGGGCTCGCGCTGGCCGCGGTCATCACCCGAACGCTGCGCTCGAGCGTGCTGGAGGCGCTCTCCGAGGACTACATCCGAACCGCGCGCGCCAAGGGTCTCTCCGACGGCGCGGTGATCCGCCGCCACGCGCTCAAGAACGCCCTGATCCCGGTGGTCACCGTGCTCGGGCTGCAGCTCGGCACGCTGATCGGGGGGGCGGTGATCACCGAGTACGTGTTCGCACTGCCCGGGGTCGGTCGCCTGGTGGTGGACGCGGTCTTCGCGCGAGATTACCCGCTGGTGCAGGGGGTGGTGCTGCTGATCGCGGTCGGCTTCATCATGAGCAACCTCGTCGTGGATCTCCTCTATGGCTGGATCGATCCCCGGATCCGGCACCGCTAGCACCGTGGCCACTATCCTCGCGGCGTCCCCGCCGTCCCGCTCGGTCCGCGACCGGCGCTGGCGCACCCTGCGCCGCGCGGCGCGGGCGCGCCTGGCCCCCTTCGGAGCTGCGGTCATGCTGCTGACGATCACGGTCGCGCTCCTCGCCCCGGTGGTGGCGCCCTACGACCCGCTACGGCAGAACCTCAACAAGACGCTGGCGCGTCCCGACCGGACCCACCTCATGGGTACCGACAACGTGGGGCGCGACGTGCTCTCGCGCGTGATCTGGGGCACGCGGGTGTCGCTGCTGGCCGGCTTCGGCTCGGTGGCGATCGCGGTGCTGGTCGGTGGCCTCCTCGGCTTGCTGGCCGGCTACGCGGGCGGCCGCGTGGACAACCTCGTCATGCGGCTGATGGACGCGGTGCTGTCCTTCCCGCCGCTGGTGCTGGCGCTGGCCCTGGGCGCGGTGCTGGGGGCCGGGCTCACCGGGGTGGTCATCGCGCTCGGCGTCGTCTACACGCCCACCTTCGCCCGACTCATGCGCGGGCAGGTGCTCTCGATCGCCGCGCGCGAGTACGTGGACGCGGCCCGCGCGCTCGGGGTGCCGGGATGGCGCATCGCCTGGACCCACGTGCTCCCGAACGCGACGGCGCCCATCGTGGTGCAGGCCTCGCTGAGCGTGGTCTTCGCGATCCTGGCCGAGGCCTCGCTGTCGTTCCTCGGCCTGGGCGTCCAGCCGCCCGCCGCCTCCTGGGGCAGCATGATCAACGCGGGCCGGGGCTATCTCCAGCAGGCGCCCTGGATCGTCTTCGGCCCGGGGGCGGCCCTCTTCGTCACGGTGGTTGGCCTCAACTTCGTGGGCGACGCCATCCGGGACGCCCTGGATCCCCGGCTGCGCGTCTGAGGTATGATCGGGGCCATGAGCCGGAAATTCCACAACGGGATGCTCTAGAGACAGGCGGAGGGAACCCATGGCACAGGCACAGGCACCTCGCGGCATCAATCACGTGGTCCTCAACGTGCGCGACATCGAGGTCTCGCACCGCTTCTGGACCGAGATCATGGGCTTCCGCTGCGTGGCCGAGCTCAAGCCCCGGCCCGACCGGGTGCGGCCCAAGATGCGGTTCTACAGCGGCGTGTCCGAGGGCGGCGACGTCACGCACCACGATCTGGCCCTGGCCGAGGCGCCGCGCCACGAGGGCGGCAACGGCCACGCGGAGCCGGAGACCTGGAGCCTCATGCGCGGTGGGGTGGGCCTCAATCACGTGGCCATCGCCTGGCCGGACCGGGAGTCCTGGCTCAAGCAGGTCGAGTTCCTCCGCGAGAAGGGCGTCACCTTCCACCGCCGCATCAACCACGGCATGACCCACAGCGTGTACATCTCGGATCCGGACGGCCACGGCATCGAGGTGCTCTACGAGCTGCCGCGCGAGGTGTGGGAGCACGACATCGACGGCGCCCAGAACTACGCGGAAGTGCTGCCGACCGAGGGGCCGGAGTCGCTCGTCGACCGCGTCGACAATCCGATCTTCAGATAGGACGCACCGTCCGGTAGGGAAGGTCGCTCAGCGGCGGGACGCTAGGGCGCGATCTCGAACTCGACGCGTCCGAGGCCCGAGCCCTCCACCGGGACCACGCCCGCGGTGACGCGCAGCCGGTCCGGCTCGATCCGCGCCGCCGTCTGCAGCTCCGCGCGCGCGGCCTCCATCCGCCGGGTCGAGAGCTCGCGGGCCGCCGCCTCGGGGTTCGGCTCGTCCTTGGCCAGCTCTGCCACGATCGCTTCGAGTCCGCCCGGCGGCACCGCCTGGCCGGGGAAGCGCTCGGTGAAGAGCCGCGTCGCGGCCGCGGCCACGGCACCCTGACCGGCCCCGCCCGCCGAGGCCTCGAGGCGCTGGCGCACCGTTGCGCGCTTGAGCGCCGTGATGTCGTCCACCGTGAGGACCGACTTCATCGCGAGGTTCACCCCGGGGGCGTCGCGGAGAAAGCCGCTCAGCCGCTGGGCGTGCTTGTCGAAGCCCTCCGCGAAGCGGGCGGTGCCGGGCTCGAAGTACACCGGCCAGATCTGGATCGTCTCGACGCGCGCGTCCTCGCTGTAGAAGATCTTGCCGACCCAGCTCACCGGCAGCGCCACCACGCCGATCGCGGTCTTGCGGACGGCTTCCCAGAACGCGTCCGTGAAATCGAACTGGCGCGAGGCGAGGTTGCCCGAGATCGGCACCGACAGGCGTACCTCGCCGCGCGCGTTCTTGAGCAGCGAGATGAGCAGGCCGAGGGGCACGCCGACCCGTTCCCGCACCAAGTCCCCGCTCCGCGACTGCACGAAGTCGGGCTGGCCGAGCACGATGTCGTTGGTGGCGCTCAGGATATTGTCGGTCACCCGGTAGCGGACGGTGGTGCCGAAGACGCCGCGACGGGCGATCCAGCCGATCAGCTTGTTGCTGTAGGGGTTGACGCGCGGGAGCGGGAAATCGGTGAGCTTGCCCTCGAGATCGAAGTTGAGCGGGCCGTCGATCGCGCCCACCGTGCCCTTGAGCTCGAAGGGTGTTCCCCCGCTGAGCCGGCCGACGAGCGTGAGCGGTCCCTTGGCGCCCCGCGCGGTGCCGAGGGCGCGGCCGGTCACCACGATGCGCGAGGCCTCCTCGGCGAAGGCCGGTGTGGTGGTGCGGTCCACGAAGCGGATGAAGCCCTCGTCGACCGCGAGCTCGCCCACCGCGATGGCCGGGCGCGCCGCCGCATCGGCGGACGCGGGGGTGGGGCTCACCGACGGCGCCGCGGCGGGCGCGCCCGGTCTGAGCAGGTCCAGCAGCGGCAGGCGGCCGTCCGTATCGCGCTCGACCAGGGCCCACGGCTTGTCGATCGCCACGCGCTGGATGGTCACGCGGCGGGGCCAGTCGGCGTCGAGGCCGGTCAGGTCCACGCGCTTGATGTAGGCGAGCATGCGCTGGCCGTCGCCGAAGATGGTGTCGTCCACCGCCACGCGCCCGGTGGCCGCGACGGCCAGGGGCGACAGGGTCCCCTTGAAGCGCATGTCCGAGTCGAGCTTCCCGGCGAGCGTGCCGCGCGACGGGAGGAAGGCCTGCGCGGTCGCCAGGTCGACCTGCTTGGCCGCGATCTGCAGGTCGACCGCCTGGGTGTCGAGCCGGATCTGGCCGCGCGCGTCCACCGAGCCGCCGGTGCCGGTGGTCGCGCGCAGCCGCACGTCCGCGGGCTCGCGCGCCGGCCAGGTGAAGTTGCGGATGGTGACCCGGGCGTCGCGGATCTCGGCGCGCGCCACCGGCCGCACCGTCGAGTCGACGATGGCGAACGATCCGTCCTCGATCGTGGAGCGCCGCACGCGCAGGTCGAGCGGCGACGGCGGCGATCCCGCTCGGCGCCCCGAGGCGATGCCCCGTCGTGGGGTGCCGGCGGCCGCGGCCGGCGGCTCGAGCAGGGCGTGCAGCGGGAAGGACCCGTCGGCGGCGCGCTCGATCTGCGCCCACGGCTTCTGCAGCTGCACGCGGTCGACGGCCAGCGTGGCCGGCCACGCGTACTCGATGCCGGTGGTCTCGAGGCGCGTCGCGGTCATCAGCGGCCGGGTGGCATCCGCCAGGGCCATGTCGCTGACCGTGGCGGTGCCGCGCGCGGTCAGGGCGAACGGATCGAGCGTGGCCTTGATCTGCAGGTCGCCGCTCGCCTGGCCGGCCACCCGCCCGCGGATCGGGAGATAGGGTTGCATCGGTCCCAGGTCGACACCCTTCGGGGTCAGCTGCATCGCCAGGCTCCGCGCGGCCAGATCGAGCGACCCGTGCGCGGTGACGCGGCCCGCGCCGGGCGTGGGCGCCTCGACCTGCACCGGAACGGGAGCGCGCGCGGGCCACGCGAAGTCGCGCGCGACGAGACGGACGCCCGTCACCTCCAGGTGCGCGGTCGGGCTCACCGCGGCGTCCTCCACGGTGGCGGCGCCTTCCTCGAACAACACCTCGCGCACCGTCACCTTGACGTCGATCGCAGCGGGCGGCGACGGCTGGCCGGCGGTCGGCTCCCCCGTCGCAGCCGGCCGCGGGGCGGCGCGACGGGGTGTGAGGATGTCCATGATCGGCAGTGAGCCGTCGGGACGTCGCTCGATCAGCACCCACGACTTCCGCATCTGCACGCGCTCGACGGTCGCGGTGGCGGGCCACGCGTAGTCGAGGCCGGCGAGCTCGAGGCGGCCGACGGTGAGGACGGGCCGGTCGCCGTCGAGGAACGCCAGGCCGGCGAGCGCCAGCGAGCCTTGCGCGGCGACCTCGACCTTGGATCCGACCGTCCCCTTCGCGGTGACGTCGCCCTCGAGACGACCGTCGAGACCCGCGGTGAGCGGCACGTAGGGCCGGTAGGGGTGAAGCGCGATGCCAACCAGACGGGTGCGCAGATCGAAGCGCAGCGGATCCAGCGTGACGGTGCCCTGGGTCTCGATCGTGCCGCCCTCCGGCGTGCCCGCGGTGATCTGCACGGCGGCGGGGCGACGATTCGGCCACGTCAGGTCGCGCACGGTCAGCCGGATCGGGGCCAGCCGGAGGCGGGTGGGCGGCTCCACGGTGGCGTCGTCGAGACGCGTCCGGCCGTCCTCCACCGAGACCTCGCCGACCTCGACCGCGAAATCGGCGGGAAGCGGGGTCGGCTTCTCGGCGGGCGCGCCCGTCCGGCCCGCCGAGTCCTCGGGCCCGGGCCGTTTCAGGGTCTCCACCAGCTCGGTGATGGAGAGACGACCCTCGCGGTCGCGGACGATCGTCGCGCGCGGTCGCTTGAGCCGGACGCGCTCGGCGCGGATCTTCGGCCACTGCGCGTCCAGGCCGCTCAGCTCGACCTGGTCCGCGGCGGCGAGGCGTCGCGTCCCGTCCGATGCGGTGACCGTGTTGATCAGGGCGCGCCCCCGGACTCGGGCCATGCCGGCGCCCGCTTCGACCGTGAGGTCCGTCTCGGCCATGCCGGTGAACGCGACGGGCAGCGAGAAGTACGGCGCCCAGAACGCGAGGTCGATCCGGCTGATGCGCGCGCGCATCTCGGCGCTCACCGGTCTGGGCCGCGCGCTGCCCTGGACGTCGAGCGTGCCCCCGCCGGGCAGCGCGGCGGTCACGGTGACCCGGGCCGGCGACCGGCCCGAGGCGTCGAGGCCGTCCGCCACGAGCTTGAGGCGATCGATCTCGAACCGGTTCGACTTGCCGGGCCGGGGATCGAATACGGTGGCACGCCCGGTCATCTCGACGCGACCGAGCCGGCGGCCCTCCGGTGACTTGCCGCTCGTGAGCGCGAAGGCGAGCGCGGGCACGGTGACGAGCGAGGCGTCCACCCCGCGCCGGCGCACCACGAGATTGTCGATGCGCGCCTGCCCGTCGAGCCCCACGCCACCCTGGGCGTCCCGGCTGGCCTCGATCGCGGCGCCGACCGTCGCCTTGTCCAGGACCACCGCGGTGTCGGGCGGCAGGTACAGGTTGGCCAGGGTGGCGTCGACGTCGCGGAGCGTGACGCGAGTCCGGCCCTGCAGGGGAACCAGGCCCACGCCGGAGGCCTCGACGGCGAGCGGCGCGCCGGCCACCGTCGCGCTCAGACGGGCGGACCCGCGCGGCTCGGGGCTCATCGTGGAGAGCGCGGCCGCCTCGATGGTGAGGGCCTCCGCGCGCCAGGCGCGTGGCGGGGCCAGGGTGCGGTCCTCGAAGAGGATCGTGCCGCCGGTGACCGCGAGGCGATCGAGCGCGAAGGACGCGATCGTGCTCGACGGCGTGCGGGGCCGATCGAGCAGGTCGGAGATGTTGAGCTGGCCCCGCCCGGTGCGCGCGATGTGAACGCGCGGGCCGGCGAGCGTCACCTCCTCCACGTACACGCGGCCCCGCAGGAGATCGCGGAAGCGGAAGCGCACGTCGAGCCGGTCGAACTCGGCCAGGGGTGGGCCCGGCTCGCGATCGGCCAGGCGGAAGCCCGAGATGCGGAGCCGCCCGGCCCTCAGATCGAGCTCGAACGCGGCCATCGTGAGGCGGCGGCCGGTCTGGGCTTCGACCTGTCGCACGAGGGCCCAGCGCGCGAGACTCGGCAGCGCCATCCAGAGCGCGGCCGTCGCCAGCACGAGGCCGGCGAGCAAGGCAACGCCGGTGGTGATCCAGAGGCGGCGGGTCACCGCTTCAGTATGCCCTGGCCGCCGCCGTCAGCCCAACGAAGGCTCAGCGGAAGGCCGGCGCGATCTCCGCGATGAACCGGTCCAGGTCCCGTCGAAGCTCGGGCAGCGGACGGAACAGGGTCGGGATGAACAGGGTGTCGACCTTGGCGGAACGGAGCTCGGCCAGCGTGTCCCGGATCTGCGCGGGCGTACCGGCCAGGCAAGTGTCGCGCGCGTCGGCGGCGTGCCGGCCCATGCGGGAGCCGATGGTCTCGGCCAGCGCCTCGATCTCGGCTTTCTTGTCGGTGATCAGGAGCGCCATGTTGGCGGAGCGGCGAATGCTCTTGGGATCGCGCCCGACGCGGCCGCAGTGCTCGTCGAGGATCCGGCCCTTGTGGGCCAGCACCTTGGGGCCGCCCCAGACGTTCCAGTGATCCGCGTACCGTGCCACCGTGAGGAGGGTCACCTTCTCGCCGCCGCCGCCGATCATCAGCTCGGGGTGGGGCTTCTGCACCGCCTTGGGCTGGAGCGGCGCGTCCGAGAGCTGATAGTAACGGCCCTTGAATGTGCTGCGGTCCTGGGTCCACAGCGACTTCATCACCTGGCAGGCCTCGTCGAGGCGCTCCAGGCGCTCGCGCATGGTGTAGAAGGGGATGCCGTAGGCCTCGTGCTCGTTCTCCTGCCAGCCCGCGCCGAGGCCGAGCAGGAGCCGGCCGCCCGAGATGATGTCGACCTGCGCGGCCATCTTCGCGACCACCGCCGGGTGGCGATAGGTGTTGCCGAGCACGATGGTGCCGACCTGGAGGCGCGGCACCAGCGTGGAGAGCGCGGTGAGCGTGCTCCAGCCCTCGAGCATGTTGCCCTCGCGCTCCTTCGTGTTGGGCATGAAGTGGTCGGTCACGCACGCCACGTCCCACTTCGTGGCCTCCGCGTGCTTCCACAGCTCGAGGACGTCGGGCCACGTCTGGTTGCCCATGCTCGTGAACATGCCGAAGCGCATCGGTGGTCTCCTCGGGTCCCGGGCTCAGTGCTCGGTCTGGGATTCGCGGGCGGGTCCGACGAGGGTGGCGCCGCCATCGACCACCAGGACGTGGCCGGTGATGTAGCGGGCGTGGCCCGAGAGCAGGAAGCGCGCGGCCTGGCCGATATCCCAGCCGGTGCCCTCGCGGGCGAGCACGGAGGCGCGCCGCCGCTGGTCACGGGCCGCCGGGGTCATGCCGCGCGCGTAGACCATCGGCGTGTACACGGGGCCGGGGGCGATGCAGTTGACCCGGATGCCGTCGGGGCCGTGGTCCACCGCCATGGCTCGGCTGAGCGCGATCACCGCGCCCTTGGAGGCCGAGTAGGTGGTGAGGCCGCGGGGTCGGAGCGCGGAGATCGAGGAGATGTTCACGATGGCGCCGCCCTTGGCGGTCCGGATCATCTCGGGGATCGCGGCCCTGGAGGCGAGGAACATGGTCTCGACGTTGACCTGCATGACCCGTCGCCACGCCTCCGGCTTCTCCTCCACCACGCTGCCCTTGCTGCCGATGCCGACGTTGTTGATCAGGAAGTCGAGCCGGCCGTGGCGGCTCACCGCCTCACGGACCATGGCCGCGCACTGCGCCTCGTCGGTGACGTCGACCGCCAGCGCCGATGCCTTCCCGCCTTCCGCGGTGATCATCTCGACGGTCCGCTTGGCGAGGCCCTCGTCGCGGTCGACGACCAGGACCGCGGTCCCGCTCCGCGCGAGGAGGATGCAGGCCGCGCGCCCGTTGCCGATGCCGTCGCCGGCCGCCCCACCCCCCGTCACGATGGCCACCCGTCCCGCGAGTCCCAGGTCGTCCTCGGGCCGCGTCGCTGCGGTCTCTGCGCTCATGTCGTCCGCCTTTCTTGGAGGGGTCAGGGCAGGCCCGCGCCGGGCACGTCGACCCGCACGGTCTCGATGCGCCCGTCGCGCTTGTCGGCCATGGCGGGGCCGCTGCCGGTGCAGGTGCAGACGTGAAGCGTCCGGCGATCCGCGCCGCCCAGCATGCAGGCGAACGCGTGGCGTCCCGGGCCCGAGGGGATGCGTCGCTCGATGGCGCCGCCCTCGCGCACGCGCAGGAGATCCGGGCCGCGCGCGTCGCTGACCCAGATCGCGCCTTCGGCGTCCAGGCAGATGCCGTCGGGGAAGACGCCGTCGAGCGCGGCCCACACGCGACGGTTGACCAGGGCGCCGTCGGCGGCCACGTCGAAGGCGGTGAGCCGGTGCCCCATGGTCTCGCCCACGATGAGGGTGCGCCCGTCCGGGGTGATCACGCTGCCGTTGGGGAACTCCAGATCGTCGGCCGCCCGCGTCACGGTGCCGTCGGGGTCGACGCGCGCGAGGCTGGCCGCGCGCGGCTCCTCGCCCCGGTGGCGATCGAAGCCGAAGTTGCCGACGTAGGCGCGGCCCCGGGCGTCGACCACCATGTCGTTGCACGGCCCGGTCGCGATCGACGAGAGATCGGCGTGGGTGGTGGCCCGGCCGCCGCTCACGCGGAGCAGCCGCCGGTCGAGCATCGAGACGACCAGCAGGCTGCCGTCGCGCATCCAGCCGAGGCCGGAGGGCCGCGAAGAGACATCGAGGATCGTCTCGCAGCGGCCAGCGGGATCCACGGTCAGCACGCGGTGGGTGTAGAAGTCCGAGAACCAGAGCCGGCCGTCGCGCCACCGTGGTCCCTCGGTGAACGTGAGCCCGTCGAGGAGCGTCTCGAGCACGGGAGGTGTCGGCCTAGACGACGGCGGCGGGGGCGTGCGGCGTGGCCCGCCACTGCTCGGGGTCGTGCCCGTAGAAGACGGTGGCCCCCGCCTGGTCGCGCAGCCGTCGCAGCGTGGCCAGCGACTCGCGCATGACCGGCCCGTTCCACAGGATGCGCGGGAGCACGTCACGGTCCATGTTCTCCCGCGTGTAGCAGGCGTCGGCCGCGCAGACGAGGTCCCGGCCCTTCCCGGCGCGCACCCGCAGCGACTGGTGCCCCGGGGTGTGCCCGAAGGTGGGGAACAGGATCACGCTCCCGTCGCCGAACACGTCGTGCTCGCCGTCCACCAGGCGGTAGTCGAGGGGATGATCGAAGTCGAGCGGGCTCGGATTGTAGCCGGGGGCAAAGCCGGGCCGCCGCGCCGCCTCCATCTCCGCCTTCTGCACGAGGAACGTGGCGCGCGGGAAGAACTCGTTGCCGCCGCAGTGGTCGAAGTGCAGGTGCGAGTTCGCCACGTAGCGGATGTCGTCGGGCGCGAGCCCGAGGAGGCCGAGCTGGGGCACGACGTCCTCGCCGTCCTTCGATTTGTCGATGAGCCGCTTGGCCCGCTCGGCGCCCATGCGGCCGATCGGATCGACGCGGACCCGGCAGTGCACGCCGGTGTCGAACAGGAGCCGTCCCTTCGGGTGCGCCACCAGGAAGCTCATCACCGGGACGGTCCAGGGCTGCCCCGCGGGCAGATCGTCGAGCATGCTGGCGCGGTCCAGCTGGAGATAGCCGGTGCAGAGGGCGAACACACGGATCACGGCGGCTACCATAAACCCTCTCGCGCCGGTTGTCAGGTGGAAATGCATCCGCTAGCATGCGGCCCGTGCGCGTCGAGACCCTGCTGCCGCTCGGCAAGCTCGACCCCGGGCTCCGGGCCGCCGAGGCCCCGCTCGACCTCGCGCGCGTGCCG
Organism: Nitrosotalea sp.; assembly: GCA_035519555.1. Classification (GTDB taxonomy): domain Bacteria; phylum Methylomirabilota; class Methylomirabilia; order Rokubacteriales; family CSP1-6; genus CAMLFJ01. The sequence goes on from DATIWG010000022.1 coordinate 10,195, forward strand.
GAGGACGCGCGGCTCTGCGAGTCGCTCGGCTACGACGGTCTCGCGGTCGAGGAGACCAAGGTGGATCCCTACGTGGTGATGGCGCTCGCCGCCGCCGCCACCACCCGGCTTCGCCTCACCACCGCGGTGGCGATGGCCTTCCCGCGCAGCCCCACGATCACCGCGATGTCGGCGTGGAACATCCAGAGGCTTTCCCGTGGTCGCTTCGTCTTGGGCCTCGGGAGCCAGGTCCGCGGGCACATCACGCGGCGCTTCGGGCTGCCCTACCGGCCGCCCGCGCCGTGGATGCGCGACTACGTGCGCGCGGTCCGCGCGGTGTGGGCGTGCTGGCAGCACCGCACCCCGCTCGCCTTCGAGAGCGCGCACTACAACCTGCCTTCTACGCCTCGACCCCCGGCTACCGCGCCGCCTTCGAGCTGCACGGCCTGGGCGAGCTGGCGTCGGAGCTGGCCGTGCTCTCGCGCGCCCAGCGGTGGGAGGAGATGCCCGCGCGCATCAGCGACGAGGTGCTCCACACCTACGCGGTGGTGGGCACCTACGGCGAGATCGGGCGCAAGCTGCTGGAGCGGTATCGCGGGCTCGTCACCGACGTGGAGTTCAGCATTCCCGCCACCACCGAGCGCGAGCAGGGGATCCTGCGCGAGCTGGTGCAGGAGGTCCGGCGCGAGGTCGCGTGAGGGTGACGGGGCTTCCGAGAGCCTCGTGCTATCGTGAATGAGGTCATGGCTGACTCCACCCCGCACCTTCCGGTCCTCCTGGGGCAGGAGGGCGAGCGGTTCTATCGGCTGCTCGCCGAGAATTCAGCGGACGTGTTCGCGATCTTCGACGTCGAGTCCCGTCCCATCTACGTGAGCCCGTCCGTCTACCAGCTCCGCGGCTACACCCCGGCGGAGTGCCTGAAGCAGACCTCCGAGGAGCGACTGACGCCGCGGTCGCAGGAGATCGTTCGCCAGGCCCTCGCCGAGGTGCTGGCCGTCGAGCAGGCAGGGCAGACCCCGCCCGGCTCCTTCCGGCGCCTCGAGCTCGAGCAGCCGTGCAAGGACGGCTCCACGGTGTGGGTGGAGTCGACCTTCACCTGGCTCCGCGACGAGGGCGGTCGTCCCGCCGGGATCCTGAGCGTGACCCGCGACATCAGCGCGCGCAAGCGGGCCGAGGCCGCGCTCGCCGAAAGCCAGACGCAGCTCCGCGAGGCGCAGAAGCTCGAGGCGGTGGGCCGGCTCGCGGGTGGCGTCGCGCACGAGTTCAACAACCTGATGACCGTCGTGCTCGGGCGCGCGCAGTGGCTCCTGGCCCAGTACCGTGAGGACGCCACCCTGCGCCCGCAGCTCGAGATGATCGAGCGGGCCGGGCAGCGCGCGGCGCACCTCACCGCTCAGCTCATGGCGTTCTGCCGGCGCCAGTCCTACGCTCCCCGCGTCCTGCCGCTGAACGACGTCGTACGCTCGGCGATGCCCGCGGTGCGCGAGCTGCTGCCCGCCGGCGTCGAGCTGGTGCCGCGGCTGGCCGACGGCCTGCCCCCGGTCGAGGGCGACCAGCTGCAGCTCGAGCACGTGCTCCAGCAGCTCGTGCTCAACGCGCGCGACGCGATGCCGGACGGCGGCCGGGTCATCGTGTCGACCAGCGAGGCGGCGCGCCGGGGCGCGGCGAGGGCGGTGACCCTCTCGGTGGCCGACACCGGGGTGGGCATGAGCGAGGAGGTGCGCACGAAGGCCTTCGAGCCCTTCTTCACCACGAAGGACATCGGCGCGGGCACCGGGCTCGGCCTCGCCATGGTCTACGGCTCGGTGCAGCAGCACGGCGGCCGCATCGAGATCGACAGCGCGCTCGGGGTGGGCACCACCGTGCGCATCCACCTGCCCGCGGCGGTGGCCGGCGCGCCGCCGCGCGCGCCGGCCACCGTGCTCGTCGCGGAGGAGGACTACACGACCGCCGAGCGGCTCGTCCAGGTCCTGCGCGGGAGCGGCTATTCGGTGCTGCGGGCCGCCTCCGCGGAGGAGGCGCTGGCGGTGGCGGCCGGTCACCCCGGGCCCATCGACCTGCTCGTGACCTCGGTCATGCTTGCGCGGCTCAACGGTGCCGAGCTCGCGGCTCGGCTCCGTCGCGACCGGCCGCGCCTGCGCACCCTGTTCGTGATCGAGGACGTGGGCGAGCCCGACCCGCGCCTGCTGCTGCACGCGCCGGAGGGCTGGCTCGTGCATCGAAAGTTCTCGCCGGACAGCCTCCTCGAGAAGGTCGCCCACGCCCTGCAGGCCCCCGCGTCGCGGCCGGAGGCCGATCCGGTCTAGCCGGCGTAGTTCTCCGACGGCCGCTTCATCTGGAAGATGTCGTGGACGTGCGTGTACTGATGGCCGGCGAGGCGGCCCACCGGCCGGAGGCGCGCCATGTCGATGCGGCCGGTGTCCGCGTGGTAGACGTCGTCGCGGACGTGGAAGTAGAGGATCTCGCCGAGTACGAGCTGGTGCGGCCCGCGGCCCACCGGGATGACCTGGGCCACCCGGCACTCGAGGCTGATCGGCGCTTCCGCGACGCGGGGGGCGCGCACCCGGACCCCCGGGGCGGCGGTGAGCCCGGTGAGGGCGAACTCGTCGACCTCGGGCGGGTACTCCCCGGAGCTCAGGTTCATCTGCTCGGCCAGATCGTCGTCGACCACGTTGACCACGAAGTCGCCGGTGTGCTCGGCGTTGCGCACGGTGTCCTTCCGGTTCCGGGCGCGTGGTCCCGAGGAGAACGCGATGGTCGGCGGGTCCTGACAGACGCCCATGAAGAAGCTGAAGGGCGCGAGGTTGTTCACGCCGTCGGGGCCCACCGTGGAGACCCAGGCGATCGGTCGCGGCACCACGCAGCCGATCAGGAGCTTGTAGGTGGACTCCGACTTGATCGTGCGGGGGTCGAGCTGCATGCGAGGGCTCCTTGTGTCGGGGTGACGAGTTACCGGTCGCTGGCGCCGCTGATCCCGGTCGCGGGCCGGCGGATGCCGATGCGCTCGCCGACCCGGCCCCAGGCCGTGGCCATCCGCAGACGCCAGCGCTCCAGGAACAGGTAGACGACCGGGGTGGTGTAGAGCGTGAGGAGCTGGCTCAGCAGGAGCCCGCCCACGATGCTCACGCCGAGCGGCCGCCGCAGCTCCGATCCGGTGCCGGCGCCGAGGGCCAGGGGCAGGGCGCCCAGGAGCGCGGCCATGGTCGTCATCAGGATCGGCCGCAGCCGCTGCAGGCACGCGACGTAGATGGCCTCGCGCGGCGCCCGCCCCTCGCGCCGCTCCAGGTCGAGCGCGACGTCGATGACCATGATCGCGTTCTTCTTCACGATGCCGATCAGCAGGATGATGCCGATGATCCCGATGATCGACAGCTCCATGCCGCAGACCATCAGGGCCAGCAGCGCGCCGACTCCCGCCGAAGGCAGCGTCGAGAGAATGGTCAGGGGGTGGACGTAGCTCTCGTAGAGCATGCCGAGCACGATGTAGACCGCGACCAGGGCCGCCAGGATGAGCAGGGGCTGGGTCGAGAGCGAGTCCTGGAACGCCTGGGCCGCGCCCGCGAACTTGCCGCGCACGCTCGCGGGCAGTGCGATGCGGCGTCCGGCGCTCTCCACCGCGTCGACGGCGCGCCCGAGGGCCACGCCGGGGGCGAGGTTGAACGAGAGCGTCACCGACGGGAAGAGGCCCTGGTGGTTGACCTGCAGTGGCGCCGCGCTCGGCTCGAAGCGGGTGACCGCGGTGAGGGGGACCGAGGGGCCGGTCTGCGAGCGGACGTAGATGTTGCGCAAGGCGTCCGGGCTCTGCCAGAACTCGGGCGCCACCTCCATCACCACGTGGTACTGGTTCAGCGCCGTGTAGATCGTGGAGACCTGTCGCTGGCCGAACGCGCTGTAGAGCGTCTCGTCGATCAGCTTCGTGCTCACGCCGAGACGGGCCGCGGTGGCCCGGTCGATCGTGAGCGGCACCTGCTGGCCCGCGTCCTGCTGATCGCTCGAGACGTCGCGGAGCTCGGGCAGGCCGCGCAGGGCCTGCAGCATCCGCGGCGCCCACGTGCTCAGCTCCTGGAGGCTGTCGGCCTGCAGGGTGTACTGGTACTGAGCGTTGCCGATGCGCCCACCCACCCGGATGTCCTGCACCGCCTGCAGATAGAGGGTGGCGCCCGGTACCCGTGCGAGCTTGGGACGCAGCCGCGTGATGACCTGGTCGGCGGTGGCGTCACGCTCCTTGCGCGGCTTGAGGGCGATGAACATCCGCGCGGTGTTGACGGTGGTGCCGCGCCCGCCCCCGCCGCCGGTGTAGGCGGTCACGGTGGCCACCGCGGGATCGGCCTGCACGATCGCGGCGAGCTGGCTCACCTTCTGCCGCATCGCCTGGAACGAGATGTCCTGGGACGCCACCACCCCCCCGCTCAGGCGGCCGTTGTCCTGCTGCGGGAAGAAGCCCTTGGGGATCACGACGAAGAGGTACACGGTGAGCGCGCAGGTGAGCGCGGCGATGACGAGGACGGTGCGCGGGTACTTGAGGGCCCACCGCAGCGTGCGGTCGTAGCCGGCGACCACCCAGCCGAACACGCGCTCCCCCCCGCGGTAGAAGCGGCCGCGGCGGCCGCCTCCGTGGGGACGCAGGAGCAGCGCGCACATCATCGGGGTGGTGGTCAGCGAGACCACCAGCGAGACGAGCACCGCGATCGAGAGCACCACCGCGAACTCCCGGAAGAGACGGCCGATCAGCCCGCCCATCAGCAAGATCGGGATGAAGACGGCCACCAGCGAGATGCTGATCGAGAGCACGGTGAAGCCGATCTCGCGGGCCCCGATGAGCGCGGCCTGCAGCGCGGGCGTGCCGGACTCCAGGTGACGCATGACGTTTTCCACCACCACGATGGCGTCGTCCACCACGAAGCCGGTGGCCACCGTGAGGGCCATCAGCGACAGGTTGTCCACGCTGTAGCCCAGCAGGTACATGAAGGCGAAGGTGCCGATCAGGGACACCGGGACCGCCACGCCCGGGATCGCCGTGGCCCGCCCGTCGCGCAGGAAGAGGAACACCACGAGCACGACCAGGGCCACCGAGATCATCAGAGCGTGCTCGACGTCGGATACCGAGGCGCGGATGGTCACGGTCTGGTCGAGGACCGGGGTGAGCGTGACGTCGGCAGGTATCAGGGCATGCAGCTCGGGCATCGCCTCGCGGATGCGGTCCACCGCCTCGATGATGTTGGCCCCGGGCTGGCGGAAGATGATGATGAGGGCGGCGGGCCTACCGTTGGCGAGGCCGATCGAGCGCAGGTCCTCCACCGAGTCCCGTACCTCGCCCACGTCCTCGAGGCGCACCGCGGCTCCGTTGCGCCAGGCCACCAGCAGCGGACGGTACTCGGCGGCGTAGCGGAGCTGATCGCTGGTGCGCAGCTCCCACGCCCGCTCCGGGCCGTTTATCTGCCCCTTCGGTCGGTTCACGTTCGCATTGGCCAGCACCGCGCGCACGTCCTCGAGACCGATGTTGTAGCGGGCCAGCGCGTGGGGATTGAGCTCGACCCGTACCGACGGTAGCGAGCTGCCGCCCACGAATACCTGCCCCACCCCTTCGAGCTGGGCCAGCTTCTGCTGGAGGATCGTGGAGGCCATGTCGTAGAGCTGGCCGGTGGTCGCGGTGGCCGAGGTGAGCGCGAGGATCATGATCGGCGCGTCGGCCGGGTTGACCTTGCGGTAGGTGGGATTCGTCGGCAGGTTCGAGGGGAGCTGGCCGGTCGCCGCGTTGATGGCCGACTGCACGTCGCGGGCGGCTCCGTTGATGTCCCGCGAGAGATCGAACTGCAGGGCCACGTTGGTGGAGCCGAGGAAGCTCGTCGAGGTCATCTCGGTCACCGCCGCGATGCGCGTGAACTGGCGCTCGAGGGGGGTGGCCACCGCGGAGGCCATGGTCTCCGGGCTCGCCCCGGGCAGGCCGGCCGAGACATTGATGGTAGGGAAGTCGACCTGCGGCAGCGGCGCCACCGGCAGCAGCCGGAAGCCGATGATGCCGGCCAGCACGAGGGCGAGGGTCAGCAGGGTGGTGCCGACCGGTCGGCGGATGAACGGTCCGGAGAGGTTCACGGGCGAGTGGGCTCGGCGGGCGCGCCCACCGGAAGGCCGCGCCGGCGGACCGCGCGCACCGCGAGGCGGTCGAAGGCCAGATAGATCACCGGCGTCGTGTAGAGCGTGAGGAGCTGGCTCATGATCAGGCCGCCCACGATCGCTATCCCGAGCGGCCGGCGCAGCTCGGAGCCCACGCCCTGGCCGAGAGCGAGGGGCACGCCGCCGAGCAGCGCGGCCATCGTCGTCATCAGGATGGGGCGGAAGCGGAGCAGGCACGCCTGGTAGATCGCCTCGGGGGCCGGCTTGCCCTCGGTGCGCTGGGCGTCGAGCGCGAAGTCGATCATCATGATCGCGTTCTTCATCACGATGCCGATGAGCAGGATGATGCCGATGAGCGCGATCACGCTGAGGTCGAGGCGCGCCGCGAGCAGGGCGAGCAGCGCGCCGACGCCCGCCGAGGGGAGCGTCGACAGGATCGTCACCGGGTGGATCCAGCTCTCGTAGAGCACGCCGAGCACGATGTAGACGCACACCACCGCGGCCAGGATCAGGAGCGGCTCGTTGGCGAGCGAGGCCTGGAAGGCGCGGGCCGCGCCCTGGAAGCGCGCCTCGATGGAGGCGGGCATCCTGAGGTCCCGCCGGGTCTGCTCGATGGCGTCCACCGCCTCGCCGAGCGAGACCGCGGGGGCCAGGTTGAACGAGATCGTCACCGCCGGGAACTGGCCCTGGTGGCTCACCAGCAGCGGGGTGGCCCGCTCCTCGAAGGTGGTGAAGGTGGAGAGCGGGACCTGCCCGCCGGTGCTCGAGCGCAGGTAGATCTGCTGGAGCGCGGCGGGGTCCTGCCGGAACTCGGGCTTGACCTCGAGCACGACCCGGTACTGGTTGAGCTGGGTGAAGATGGTGGAGATCTGACGCTGGCCGAAGGCGTTGTAGAGAGCGTCGTCGATCATCTGGGGCGTGATGCCGAGCCGCGAGGCGGTGTTGCGGTCGATGCTCACCGAGGTCTCGAGGCCCTGGTCCTGCTGGTCGCTCGCCACGTCGCGGAGCGCGGGCTGAGCGCGGAGCCGCTCGACCATCCGGGGCGCCCAGGTGTTGAGCTCCCTGACGTTCGCGCTCTCCAGGCTGTACTGGTACTGGGTACGGCTCACCCGATCCTCCACCGTGAGGTCCTGCACCGGCTGGAGGTAGAGGGTGATGCCTGGCACCTGGGCCAGCCGCGGCCGCAGCCGATCGATGATCTCGCCCACGCCCACCCGGCGCTCGTCGAGGGGCTTGAGTGTGATCAGCAGGCGTCCGCTGTTGAGCGTGACGTTGGTGCCGTCGATGCCGATGAACGCGGAGAGAGTGTCGACGGCCGGGTCGCCCAGGATGGCCTGGGCCAGGGCCAGCTGGCGCTGGGTCATGGCCGGGAACGAGACGGACTGGGGGGCCTCCGAGATCCCGAGGATCACCCCGGTGTCCTGGATCGGGAACAGGCCCTTCGGCACTACCGCGTAGAGCACGAGGGTGAGGGCGAGAGTGCCCACCGCGACCACCAGGGTGAGGGGCTGGTGGTTCAGGACCGTGCGCAGGGTGCGGGCGTAGATGGCGAGCACGCGATTGAACACCGCCTGGGAGGCGCGGGCCACTCGCCCCGCCTCGTGCTCCTCGCGCCGGCGCAGGAGCTTGGCGCAGAGCATGGGGGTGAGGGTCAGCGATACCGCCGCCGACACCAGGATGGCCGCGCTGAGGGTGATCGCGAACTCGCGGAACAGGCGGCCCACGATGTCGCCCATGAACAGCAGCGGAATCAAGACCGCGATCAGCGAGACGGTCAGGGAGAGGATGGTGAAGCCGATCTGCGCCGAGCCCTTCAGCGCGGCCTCCAGCGGCGGATCGCCGGCCTCGATGTAGCGCGCGATGTTCTCGATCATCACCACCGCGTCGTCCACCACGAAGCCGGTGGCGATGGTGAGCGCCATCAGCGAGAGGTTGTTGAGGCTGAAGCCGAGCCCGTACATGACCGCGAAGGTGCCGATGATCGACACCGGCACCGCGATCGAGGGGATGAAGGTGGCGGCCGGGCTGCCCAGGAACAGGAAGATCACGAGCACGACCAGGATCACCGCGAGCATCAGCTCGATCTGCACATCGTGGACGGAGGCCCGGATCGTGGTGGTGCGGTCGCTCAGGATGGCCACCTTCACCGACGAGGGCAGGGTGGCCTGCAGGGTGGGCAGGAGCTTCTTGACCCGATCCACCACCTGGATCAGGTTCGCCCCCGGCTGGCGCTGGATGTTGACGATGACCGCGGGCTCCACGCCCATCCACGCGGCCTGGCGCAGGTTCTCCGCGTCGTCCACCGTCTCGGCCACGTCGGAGAGGCGCACCGGCGCTCCGTTGCGATACGCGATCACGAGGTGGCGGTACTGCTCGCTCGTGATGAGCTGGTCGTTGGCGCCGATGGTGAAGGCCTGGCGCGGGCCGTCGAGGCTGCCCTTGGCCTGGTTCACGCTCGCGTTGGCCACCGCGGCGCGCACGTCCTCGAGCGTGAGGGAGTGGGCGGCGAGCCGCGACGGGTTCACCTGGATGCGGATGGCCGGCTTCTGGCCGCCGCTCAGGCTCACGAGCCCGACGCCGGGGAGCTGGGAGATCTTGGGCACGAGGCGCGTGTCGGCCAGATCCTGCACGGTGGTGAGCGGCAGCGCGGCCGACGTGAGGCCGAGGGTGAGGATGGGCGCGTCCGCCGGGTTGACCTTGCTGTAGATCGGCGGGTTGGGGAGGTCGGTCGGCAGGAACGTGGTGGCCGCGTTGATCGCCGCCTGCACTTGCTGCTCGGCGATGTCGAGGGCGAGGTTCAGGTCGAACTGCAGGGTGATGACCGACGCGGTGCTCGAGCTCGTGGAGGTCATCTGCTTGAGCCCGGGCATCTGGCCGAACTGGCGCTCGAGCGGCGCGGTGACCGCGGAGGCCATGACGTCGGGGCTGGCCCCCGGGTAGAACGTCTGCACCTGCATGGTCGGGTAGTCGACCTGGGGCAGGGCCGACACGGAGAGGAGCCGGTAGGCGACGAAGCCGGCCAGGATGATCGCTACGGTGAGGAGAGAGGTGGCGACCGGCCGGAGGATGAACGGCCGCGACGGGTTCATGTCCCCGGGCGGGGGGCGGGGCGCTCTCGCACAGTCGGCTCCACGCGCGAGCGCTCCTGCACCTTGTCGACGCCGTCGACGATGAGCGAGTCCCCGACGGCCACGCCCTCGCGCATCGCGGTGACGGCCCCCTCGGTGGGGCCGGGGACGACCTTACGGAGCTCCACCGTCTTGTCGGGCTTGACCACGTAGACGAAGGGGCCCTGCGATCCGCGCTGGATGGCCTCGTTCGGGACGAGCACGGCGCCCTTGAGGAGATCGACCTGGACCCGCGCGTTCACGAACTGGTTCGGGAACAGCTCGTTGTTACGGTTCTCGAACGAGGCCTTGAGCCGCACGGTCCCGGTGCCGACGTCGATCTGGTTGTCGACGGCCACGAGCACGCCGGTCGCGATCTTGGTGCGCCCCTCGCGATCGTAGGCGTCCACCGCCAGGGCACCGCCCGCCCGCTGGCGCGCGAGCACCGCGGGCAGGTTGTCCTGCGGGATCGTGAACAGCACCGCGATCGGCTGGACCTGCGTGAGCACCACGAGCCCGCCCGGATCGTTGGCGTGCACCATGTTGCCCGGGTCGACGAGCCGCAGGCCGGCGCGGCCGGTGATCGGCGCGAGGATGCGCGTGTAGGTGAGCTGCAGGCGGATGCTGTCGATCTGTCCCTGGTCCGACTGGATCGCCGCGGTGAGCTGCGACACCATCGACGCCTGCGTGTCGAGCTGCTGCTGCGGGATGAAGCCGCCCTTGACGAGCGAGCGGTAGCGCTCCAGATCGAGCCGCGCATTGTTCAGCGCCGCCTCGTCCTTGGCGAGCTGGCCCTCGGCCTGCGTGAGCTGGGTCTCGAACGGCCGCGGGTCGATCTCGGCCAGCAGGTCGCCCGCCTTGACGGTCTGACCTTCCTGGAAGAGCGTGCGCATCAGCTGGCCGTCCACGCGGCTGCGGACGGTCACCGTGCTGAACGGGGTGACGGAGCCGATGCCGGTCAGGTAGACGCCCAGCTCGCCGGATCGGGCGGGGCTGACCACGACCGGAATCGCGCGGGCTCCGGTCGGCGGAGCCGCCGACTGCGCGCGCCCGGGGCCTTTCAGGGCGGCGACGTAGCCGCCGGCGCCGAGCAGACCGGCCAGCACGATACCGATGACCCAGAGCCGCCGCGCGGACCGGCGCGAAGGCACGGTCGCCTCCATCTCCGTGGTTTTGCTTGCTTCGACAGCCATGCAGGGACTCCCTCCCGTGTCGCCTCGCTTGTAGCATATTTCGACGCGGCGCTCGGCCTCATCATTCGGTTCCGAGGGCCCGGGCGATCCGCTCCGGGGTGCCCAGATCGCACCAGGTGAACGTGGGCAAGCGCGCCACCGCCAGGCGCAGCAGGGCCGACTCGAGCACGGAGCGCGAGAAATCCGCGGCGGGTGCGAACAGGTACGCCTGGCGGAGCGCCCACGACTCGAACTGCGTGCCCGCGAAGATGCCCAGACGGACCAGGCGGTCGTGGAGCAGCGGCACGCAGGCGCGCCCCGCCTCGACCAGGGCGCCGACGCCGGCGGTGAAGATGAACGTGTTCCACAGGCAGCCGAGCTGGTAGAACCGGCGCGCCGACTCCCGGCTCGGCTTCTCCCGGAACGCGCGAACCTGATGGACCGAGCCGTGGCCGGCCCAGCCGAGGCGCTCGCCGGGCTCGATCCAGCCGTAGTCCGGATCCGGATCGGTGGGCGGCGCGCCGAGCAGGACGAGCCAGTCCGGGTGGGTCCGCACGTACTCGGCCACCTCGGCCACGTGGCCCATGAAGGCGGACTCCTCGAGGATGAAGTGGTCGGCCGGGAACACCGCCACCGTCGCCTGCGGGTCGCGCGTTCGGATCCAGTGCGCGGGCAGCAGGACGCCGGCGGCGGTGCCGCGATCGGCCGGCTGGGACAGCACGTGGACGGCGGGCAGATCGGCCAGCTCGGCTCCGAGGAATCGGGCGTGGCTGGCCTGGGTGACGACGACGATCCGCTCGGGCGGAACCAGCAGGATGACCCGCTCCAGGGTCTGTCGCAGCAGCGACTTGGAGCCGGTGAGGGTGGCGTACTGCTTGGGTCGCTCGTCTCCGTGGAGCTGCCGGGTCAGAGCGCGGAGCCGTCGACCCTCGCCCCCTGCGAGGACGATGGCCCAGAGGTCACCGCGGGACCGGAGATCGGGGATCGAAGGGCACGGCTCGGCGAGCGTGAGCATGGTCATGGGCGCACCTCCAGACGGATCTTGGACATGGCATCTCCTCCTCAGTTGGAAAGGGGGTCGCCGCCCACGCACGCAAGGCGCGGGTCGGTCAGGACGCGAGAGCGAGGAGGCTAGGACGCGGGCGGGGCGCGCGGCTGAGCCGCGGAGGCGGCGAGCCCGGCCGACGGCGGCTCGGGCGCTGGGGCGAGGCTCGCGACCAGCGTGTGGACCGGCCGCAGGTCGGTCGGCAGGCCCGACGGGACGTCGCCGGTGCCCGAGGTGACCCGCACGATGACGTCGTCGTAGTCCGCGTCGTCGTAAACGCCGGGAATCCATGACGGATCGGGCGGGCTCGCGTGCGCGAGCGCGGGCAACGTGGCCGCGAGCGTGAGCGAGATCGCGAGCAGCGGTGCCTGGAAGAGGGACGGCATCACGTCCGATGGACGTCTCAAGAGGACGACCTATTCGTCGGTGGTGGTCTTATGGCCGCGCAGGCTGGGTGAGCTGGTGCATCTCCTCACGGAGCTGCCTGAGCCGTTCCTTGGTCTGCGCTGCGCGGGCGAGCTGCTCCGGGCTGAGCACCGCCCGCACCTCGAGGGCGGCCTGCGCACTGTCCAGGGCGAGCTGATCGCGGAGCTGGCCGATTCGCTGCAGGAAGGGCTGGATGTCCGCGGTCTGCACCTGACCGGGGGCGAGCAGCTTGGCGCCCAGCTCCTGCTGGGCCTGGCGAAGCTGCTCGATCAGCGGGCGCGCGGTGCTCCGGTGCGCCGAGAGAATGCCGCGCACCTTCGCCTGCTGCTCGGGCGTGAGATTCGCGGAGCGGATCATGAGCCAGAGCTCGCCGTCCGGGCGGCCCGTATCCCCACGCATGCCCGGCTCGTGTCCAGGTCCGCCCGGCGGCAGACCAGGGGTCTGGGCACCGGCCGGGATCGTCCCGACGGCGGTCAGGAGGACGGCGGCGAGCACGCCCGCCAGCGCGCCGCGGATCGAGTGCGGGTTGCTCATCATGGCTCCCCTCCGGTGAGTGTGCTATCGACCTCGTGGGCCATTGCATCGAGCGTCAGCCGCGAATCGTCGATCTCAATGGGCGTACCGGAGACCGCCGGGTTGCCGGTCACCGAGAACAGCGAGGCCGAGACGTCGGCGAGGATCGCCGCGACCTCTTGCGGCTGCATCGTGGGCGGCACCGGCGTCACCGCGCGCCACACCGCGACCTCGACCCAGAGCAGCAGCGCCACCGCGGCCGCGGACAAACCGAACGCGGCGGGCATCCATCGCCGACGCAGCACGGCGGGGCGCGGCCGCGGCTCCGGGGTGTCGCGGAGAACGCCGGTGATCAGCGCCAGCTCGTGGCGCGCGCGCCGCGAGCGCCGGGTGCACGCCGCGCACGACGCCAGGTGCGCGCGCTCGGCTTCGGTGGCCAGCTGGACCTGCACGCGCGTCAGCGCGTCGTCCGACAGACAGCGGCTCACGTCGCGTCTCCCAGCGCGCGCCGTAGGTGGCGGATGGCGCGATAGAGGTGGCGCTTGACGCTCCCCGCGCTCAGGCCGAGCACGGCAGCGACCTCGGCGGTGGACCGCTCCTCGACGTAGCGCAGCGCGAACACCTCCTGCTGGCGCCGCGGCAGGGCGCGGAAGGCCTCCCAGATGTGCCGCCGCGTCTCCGCACCCAGCGCGAGGTCAGCGGGGCCCACCATCTCGGCGGCCAGCGGCGCATCGTCGACCTGGGTGCTCCAGAACCGGAAGCGCATCCAGCCGCCGGCCCGCCGGCGGTCGTGGCAGGCGTTGACCGCCACCCGGGTGAGCCAGGCGCCCCAGTCCACGGGCGGCTGGCCGAAGCGGGCCGCCTCATGAGCCTTCAGGAACACGTCCTGTACCACGTCCTCGGCCTCCTGGAGGTCACCCAGCAGCAGGCGACAGAGTCGTCGCAGGCGCCCGTAGTGGGCGGTGACGAGCGTGTCCGGGCTCCTCGAGGGCTCCACGTCGCTCTGACGGTTCTCCCATGCCCTCTCATCTACTTTCTCTCGGTAGGTTCGACGAATGAGCCTCGTCCCTGGTTGACCCGGTCAACCGGATCCGCCCCGAATTCGTCAGGAACGCGACGGGCGCTCGCGGCCGTCGCCCGTCAGCAGGTGACGAGTGCATTACCCGGAGCCGGGAGGAGGAGCGCGCGCGTGAACGTCTGGGCCAGTGCGTGGGCCAGCGCCGGGATCGCGGTCCGGGCCCTGCGGGTCAACAAGCTGCGCAGCGCGCTGACCATGCTCGGCATCGTGATCGGGGTGGGCGCGGTCATCACCATGGTGGCGGTGGGGGCTGGCGCCCAGGCGCGAGTGGCCCAGCAGATCCAGAGCCTGGGCTCCAACATGATCATCGTGCTCTCCGGCTCTGCGGTGGCGGGTGGCGTGCGGATGGGCTCGGGCAGCCAGCTCACCATCACCGAGGACGACGCCTGGGCCATCCAACGCGAGATCCCGGTAGTGGCCACGGCGGCCCCGACGTCGCGCGGCGGCGCCCAGGTGGTCTACGGCAATCTGAACTGGGCCACGGCCATCCAGGGCGTCACGCTGGAGTTCTTCACCGCGCGCGAGTGGGACGTGAGCGACGGCCGGCTCTTCAGCCAGGAGGAGATCGACGGGGCGGGCAAGGTCGCGCTGCTCGGCCAGACCGTGGCGGCGAGTCTCTTCGGCGACAGCGATCCGCTCGGCCAGGTCATCCGGATCAAGAACGTGCCGTTCGGCGTGATCGGTGTCCTCGAGCGCAAGGGCCAGACCACCTTCGGGCAGGATCAGGATGATACGGTGCTGATCCCTCTCAGCACGGCCAAGAAGAAGGTGCTGGGGTCGAGTCAGGCCAATGCGCGATCGGTGGGCTCGATCGCGGTCAAGGTGCGCGAGGCCCGGGCCATGTCCGAGGCCGAGCAGGAGATCCGCGGACTGCTCCGCCAGCGACACCGGCTCCAGATGTTCCAGGAGGACGACTTCGGTATCCGGAACCTCACCGAGGTGCTGCAGTCCCAGGAAGCGTCGTCGCGGGTCCTCACCCTGCTGCTGGCCGCGATCGCCTCGGTGTCCCTGCTGGTGGGCGGTATCGGCATCATGAACATCATGCTGGTGTCGGTGACCGAGCGGACGCGCGAGATCGGGCTGCGGATGGCGGTGGGCGCACGGGGCCGCGACATCCTGCTGCAGTTCCTGGTGGAGGCGGTAACCCTGTCGCTCATCGGCGGGCTCATCGGGATCACCGTCGGGCTCGGGAGCTCTTACGCGATCGCCTACTTCGCGCAGTGGCGCACGCTGGTCAGCACCGAGGCCGTGGTCACGGCGTTCGCTTTCGCGGCCGCGGTCGGGGTGTTCTTCGGCTTCTACCCGGCCCGGAAGGCGTCCCACCTGAACCCCATCGACGCCCTTCGCTACGAATGAGGAACATGCTTCCAAAACCGCGCCACTTCTGCTAAATTGACCTCCTGGGCCGCCACTCCGGGCCCGGAAAAGTCGAGGTCGAGCCGTGGCGGGCAAGGGCATCCAGGACCTGGTCGGGCAGGTGATGATCGACAAGGAGTTCCTTGCCGATCTGGTGCGCGACCCCATGAAGGTTCTGGCCGCCTTCGACCTGACCGGCGACGAGCGGGCCGCCATCATGCACGCCCTCGGCAGCACGTCTCACGTCTCGGAGCGGGAGCGCGCGCGCGCCATCCAGAACGTGATGCTCAAGCGCTGGGCGACCTGATGCGGACATCCCCCGGACGGCGCTGAGTGGCCAATCTCCCCGAGATCGGCTTCCTGCGTCGCGTCGTCTTGTTCAAGGACGTCGAGGAGCCGGTCCTGCTCGCCCTGTGGCCGGCCTTCCGCGAGCGCCGTCTCCGCAAGGGCGACGTGCTCTTCCGCGCGAATGATCCGGGGGAGGAGCTCTTCCTCATCAAGGACGGTAGCATCGTGGTCTCCAAGCCGGTCACCGGTCGGGTGGAGCAGGTGCTCTCGCGGCTCACGCCGGGCGAGGTCTTCGGCGAGATGAGCCTGTTCGGTGACGAGCGCCGCCGCTCCGCCACCTGCCAGGCCGAGATCGACAGCGTGCTGTACAGCCTCGACCGCGACAGCCTGAACCGCTTCGTCGCCGGCAGCCCGCTCGCCGCCGCGAAGTTCTTCCAGCAGATGGCGCAGGTGGCCTTCAAGCGGCTCCGCGATTCCTCCGATCTGGTCGCCGAGGTGACCCGCTGGGGGTTGGAGGCCACCGGCCTCGACATCGAGCACAAGTAGCGGCCCGGAGCGACCGTGAGCGAGGTCTCGGACAAGCCCGCGGACGGCAGACCGAAGCGAACTCGCATCGAGCTGCTCGTCCGTCAGACCGACGGCGACGGCTTCGAGACTCGCGAGATCCCGAGCGCGGTCGCCTACCTGCACAGCCGCCCCCAGCGCATCCCGGACGCCGACTGGGAGATGGCGCGGCTGCCCTACGCGCCGCAGGGCGTGGTCACGTACGCGCTGAAGAACCGCCGCACCGAGCAGATCATCCAGATCAGCGAGACCGAGAAGTTCCTGTGGGAGCAGATGGACGGACGCGCCTCGCTGCAGGAGATCGGGACTTCCTACCTGCTCCACTACGGCTCGTTCGACTTCGAGGTCATCCCGACCTTGATCGTCAAGCTGCTACGCGCCGACCTGCTGACCATGCGTCCGGTCTCCCGCCTGCGTGCGGTGCTGGCCCGCAACCGCCGCAACCCGGCGGCCCGAGCCATGGAGGGCACGCTCCACGCGCTGGAGCGGCTGACCGTGACGAGCCGGCGCTCGCATCAGTTCTTCGAGCGCATGTACCGCTACGGCGGCTTCCTGCTCTTCACGCCGTGGGCCGTGATCGTGCTCGCGATCATGGTGGTGCTCGGAAGCCGCAGCGGCATCGAGATCTGGCACGACCTCGGCGAGGTGACCCACGGGCTGGCCAGCCACCCGCTCGTCGCGATCCTGCTCGTGAAGATCGTGTTCTGGCTCACCGTGATCAATCATCAGATCATCCACGCGCTCGCCTGCATCCACTACAAGCGGCGGGTGCGCGAGTTCGGCTTCACGATCCTGCACGGTTTCATCCCGACGTTCTACGCCGACGTGACCGACATCTTCATGGCCACCCGCCGGGCCCGCGTGGTCAACGCGGTGGCGGGGCCGCTCTTCCATCTCTTCCTCGGCTTCTTCTGCTTCTGGATCGCCGTGAAGCTGCAGCCCGGCCTCATCCAGGGTTTCCTGGCCGCCTCCGCGTTGCTGCAGCTGCAATCGTTCCTGATCAGCCTCTACCCGTTCTGGTTCCTCGAGATGGACGGCTACCACATCCTGGTCGAGATGGTGGGCGTGCCCACCCTCAATCACGACTCGGCCCGCTTCGTGCGCGAATCGCTCTGGCGACGCGTCCGCACGGCCACCTGGCTCACCCGCCAGGAGGCGATCTGCGTGGCCTACTTCACGCTCTCCCTCGCCTCCGTCGCCGGCTTCATTCTCCTCAACGTCTGGCTCCTGACCCGCGCCGGCAGTTCGTGACGTAGGAGGTCCCGCCGCGCGCGTGGGCTGACACCGGAAGCTTCTCTTCATCTGCGGGGGCCGAGAAATGGCCCCCGCGCTCCCCCAGTCAGCGGACAACCGAGGCGGGCAACCCGCGTGGCCAGCGACCCGGCCCGCTAGCCCCCGCCGCGCAGCACGAGGGCGATCAGGCGGCCGACGGATGCGCCCAGGGCGTCCGGGAGCTCGGCGGGCGCGCTCTCGAGGATGCGGCGCTGCTCCTCCTCGCCGAGGGATTCGAGACGCGCCTGCGCGCGCGCGCGGACCTCGGGGCCGAGCAGCCGCGCGACCTCCAGCACGAAGCGCAGCGCCTGCTCGGCGCGCTCCTGAGGCGACGCGGAGCCGGAAAGCGCGGCGACTCCCGCCTCGCGCAGGCGACGGCTGAGCCGGATCCGCTGACCCTGCCGGCGCAGCAGATCGCCCGCGACGGGGCCCCATTCGAGCGCGAGGTCGGCGGTGACCTCCGCGATCGCGGCGGCCAGCGCCGGCGCGCTCTCGCGCGCGATCAGCTCGCCAAGCGCGCCGCTCCACGCCGACGGCAGCGGCGACGGCGGGACCGGGTCCGGGCGGGGGGCGGGCGCGTCCAGCACCTCGCCGGTGCGATCCAGCACGAGCCGATCCTCGAGCGGACCGCCCAGGGCCCACAGCGAGCAGACGACACGGTCACCGTCGGAGCGAACCACGCGGGGCTCGCGGCGGCGGATGTCCTGCCACTGCGCGCGATAGAACGCGACGCCGTCCACCGTGACCTTCTCGACCTCGTGGCGGAGCTGCACGACCACGCCCGGGGTCACGTGGTGCGTCTCGAACGGGGCGGGGTGCCAGTCGAGGGCGCCGTCGGCAAGGAAGCGCTCGAGCGGGAGCGCCTCGCTCGCGTCGTAACGGAAGCACTCCAGGAGCGCGGTGAAGAGCTGCTCGGTGGGGTACGGGCCGCGGTAGCGCACGGTGGCCACGCCGTGGTCCTTCATCAGCCCGGCGATCAGGTTCAGGAGCGCGGTGCCTCCACCGGGCGGTATCCGTCGTGGCTCGAAGAGCGGTGGAACGAAATCGGGCCGGTTGTAATCGAGCGCCTGGAAGAGCGTCAGGGGCTCGCGGGGTTGCCACGGCGCGTCGGGCTCCATGAGCCACACCCGATCCGAGACGCCCCAGGCCGGGTGCGTGGCCGCACCCGGCTCGATGCCGAGCCAGCGGCCGTCGGGGAGGAGGCACTTGGCCCAGGCGAGCGCGCCGTCCGCCCGCCAGCGGCACGCCGCGACCAGATGGCCGAGACGGTCGAACTGCACGAGGCGCCGCCGCGTGGGCCCCGGGGTGTAGCCGACCAGCGAGCCGCCGCGTCCCGCGGTGACCGGCGGGTCGGGCTCGTCGAGGGCCGCGCGCAGCGCCGCGACCGCGTCGGGATCGAGCGCGACGACGTCGCCACGCGCAAGCCAGGCGGCGAGCCGCGGGAGAGTCGCACGATTCATGAGCCCGATGATACAGTCGCCACGATGAGCCTGATCACCCGCCTCGCCGGCCCCGACGACGCCCCCGCCATCGCCCGGATCTACAACCAGGGGATCGAGGAGCGGATCGCGACGTTCGAGACCGAGCCCCGGCACCCGGCCGACATTGTCAAGCAGCTCGTGACCAAGGCCGACCGTCATCCCACCGTCGTCGTGGAGCGCGACGGGGCGGTGGTCGCGTGGGCTTCGGCCGGGCCGTATCGTGGCCGCCCCGCCTACGCGGGGGTGGCCGAGCACTCGGTGTACGTCGACCGCGCCGCGCGCGGGAGCGGGGCCGGCCGCGCCGCCCTCGATGAGCTGTGCCGGGTCTACGCGGCGCGCGGCTTCTGGAAGCTCGTGTCGCGGATCTTCCCGGAGAACGTCGGCAGCCTGGTGCTGCACGAGCGGGCCGGCTTCCGCACCGTCGGCGTGTACGCCCGCCACGGCAAGCTCGAGGGCGAGTGGCGTGACTGCGTCATCGTCGAGAAGCTGCTGGGCGAGGCAGCAGCCACCGGAAGCACGCCGTCGCCGCCGCCGCGCCGATGAGCTGGGCCGCGATGAAGCCCGGCGCGTCCGCGGGGCGGATGCCCGCGAAGGTGTCGCTGGCGGCGCGCGCCAGCGTCACCGCCGGGTTCGCGAACGAGGTGGACGAGGTGAACCAGTAGGCGGCGGTGATGTAGGCCGCGACCGCGTACGGCACCGCGTCGGCCCGGTGCGGACCGCAGCCCCGGATGACCGCGAGCAGCCCGAACGTCGCCACGAATTCCCCGAGCAGCTGCGGGAGGCCGTCGCGGGCGTGTCGGGAGGCGAAGAAGAGTGGCTCGCCGAACATCACGTGCGCGATCGCGACGCCCGCGAACGCGCCCACGATCTGGGCGACGACGTAAACCGGCACGTCCGACCAGGCGAGCCCGCCGCCCGATGCCTCGGCCAGGCTCACCGCCGGATTGAAGTGCGCGCCCGAGATGCCGCCGAAGGTGAGGATGAGGGCGACGAGGGCCGCGCCGGTCGCCACCGTGTTGGCGAGGAGCGCGATGGCCACGTTGCCGCCGGCCAGGCGCTCACCCATGATGCCCGAGCCGATCACCGCGGCGAGAAGGAACGCGGTGCCGATCGCCTCCGCGGTCGCGCGCCGGGCCAGATCGGCGGGCGAGGGCGTCATCGCCCCTCCGCCCGCTGGAGCCCGCGGGCCTCCGGCGTCCGGTAGAGGAGCAGGACGGAGGTCACCGCGATGCCGCCGGCGATGCCCAGGCTGACGAAGGCCCATCCCCAGGCGGCCGCGGTCCGCGCCCCGTGCCAGTCGAGGATCACGCCGAAGAGGAGGGGCGCGATCGCCCCCGCTCCGTACCCGGCGAGCGAGCGCAGCGCGAGCGCGGCGCCGCGATACGCCGGGGTCACGACCTCGGTGATCGCGGTCGAGTAGATCGGCGAATCGCCGAGCGCGGCGAAGCCGTACACCAGGCCCAGCGCCACGACGACCACCAGCGGCGTCCCGAGCAGCCATCCGAAGGCGAGCGAGCAGCACATGCTCAGCGATGCCATCGCGAGCAGCACCGGCGCGCGACCGAGGCGATCGGCGAGGATGCCCGCGACCATGGCGGCCAGCATGCCGGTGAGATGGAAGAGCGAGGTCATGTAGGCGCCGAGCCCGGCCCCGCGGGTCAGCTCCGATCCCATCGCCACGAAGCAGGCGGCCAGGAACGCGGGCGTCCACGCCCACATCCCGAGGAGCTCCCAGGAGTGGAAGGTGTAGCCGGCGATCACGAGCATGGCGGGCCGGTTGCGCAGCACGGCACCCGCGAAGCGCTGACCGCCGCCGCGTGGGGCTACCACGTTCGGGGTGTCCCGCACCACCCACCACGCCAGCGCCCCGCCCACGATCGGGCCCGAGCCGGTGAGGGCGAAGGCGAGCGGGTAGCCGCCGCGGGAGACCGCGACGCCGGTCAGGGCGAGCGCCAGCGCCAGGCCCAGCGAGTGGCCGGCCAGGAAGTAGCCCATCGCGCGGCCGCGCCGGGCCACGGGCACGTTCTCGGCCACCAGGAGCACGCCGGTCGTGTACGTCCCGCCGAGGGCCAGGGCGAGCAGGGTGTAGAGGATCAGCCCCGACCAGTAGTCCCGCGCGAGGGCCGCGAAGAGCGCGGCCGTCAGGGCCGAGGCCACCGTGCCCGTCATGAACACGCGTCGGGCGCCGACGCGGTCGGCGATCTCGGAGCAGCCCATCAGCGAGATCGCGTAGGCCATCTGGAAGCTCGAGGCGATGCTGCCCGCCGCGGTGGCCGACATGTGCCATTCGCGCTGCAGGACGGGCAGGGCGGCGGCGTACGCGATGTAGATCATGTAGGCCCCGACCCGCGACGCACAGATGCCGAACAGCCAGGCCCCGCCGCCCGGGGTCATGCCCGAGGGGTCACCGCCGGCTCCGCCAGCCAGGCCCGGAGACGCTGCCCGATTGCGTCGCGCACGCGACGGAACACCGCGAGTCGCTCCGCCTCGTCTCCGGAGGCGGCGGAGGGATCCTCGAAGCTCCAGTGGATGCGCGTGGCGCGTCCCGGAAAGATGGGGCACCGCTCGCCCGCCTGGTCGCAGACGGTGATGACGTAGTCCCAGGGCTCGCCCAGGAAGCGGTCGAGCGTCTTCGAGGTGTGGCGGCCGAGATCGATGCCGATCTCGCTCATGACTCGGATGGCGAGCGGATGCACCCGGGTCGCGACGGTGCCCGCGCTGGCCACGTCGAAGCGGTCCCCGCCGAGGGTACGCAGCAAGCCCTCCGTCATCTGGCTGCGCGCGGAGTTGTGGGTGCAGAGGACCAGCACGCGCGCCGGCGGCATCCTCAGCGGCGGGCCGGCGGGGAGAGGCGCGCCCCGATCACGATCGGCATGCCCATCAAGCATCGTTGACGCGTTCAGGCCAAAAGGGGGTCAGTCGCAGCGCCGGATCACGCGGAAGGTCCGCTCGGGCTTCAGGTCGTCGAGCAGGCGCCGCAGGGTGTCGAGCGCGTCGGGGTTGAGCGCGTAGTAGACCCAGCGGCCGTCCCGGCGGTCGGTGACGAGCCCGGCCTCCTTGAGCGAGCGCAGGTGAAAGGACAGCAGCGACTGCTTGGACTCGAGCTCGTCGGTGAGATCGCAGACGCACTGCTCGCCCGCGCGGAGCCGCTTCAGCAGCCGCAGGCGGGTCTCGTCGCCGAGCGCGCGAAACATCCTGAGGAGGTCGTCCGAGAGCTTGGCGCCCGCCGCCATGGAGGGACTATGCATCAACCGTTGTTGATGAGTCAAGCTCCGGAGCTCCTCGAAGGCGGGTGTTACAATTCGCGCGTGCGACCACCGGCGATCGTGATCGGGACGGTGCTGTGGCTCGCGGCGTGCGCGCCCGTGGTGGTGCCGATGCCGCTCCAGCCGTTTCCCGACGTCCCGGTGCCCGCGGAGTGGGCGCCGTACTCGGACGACTGGGCCATCATCCGCACCCCGAAGATCACGGCGGCCCGCCTCATCTACTTCACCAAGAGCGACGTGGAGACGACCTTGGCCAACGCGCGGCGGCTGCTCACGAACGCGGGATGGAGCGAGACGCGCAGCGAGCGCTTCATCAACCCCGAGAAGTTCCCCGGTGTCTGGGCCGAGTTCGGCAAGGGCGACGACGTGTGCCGCCTCACCGTGATCGAGGGCACCGGCGCCACCCACGTGGAGTACACCCTGGCCCGCCTGAACCCGGGGGCGTGATGGCCGGCCGGGATCTCGCCTGGCTGCCCGCGCAGGAGCTGGCCGCCCTCATCCGCAGCAAGCAGGTGTCGCCGGTGGAGGTGGTCGACGCGGTGCTCGCGCGGATCGAGCGCGTGAATCCCACGCTGAACTGCTTCGCGGCGGTGACCGCCGAGGAGGCGCGCGACGCGGCGGTGGCCGCCGAGGTGGCGGTGATGACCGGCGAGACGCTCGGCCCGCTGCACGGCGTGCCGGTCTCGATCAAGGACCTGCTGTTCACCCGCCGGGTGCCCACCACCGGGGGCTCCCGGCTGTTCGCGGATCACGTGCCGGAGGAGGACGCGGTCGCGGCGGAGCGGCTCAAGGGGGTGGGGGCCATCATCATCGGCAAGACCACCACGCCGGAGTTCGGCCACAAGGCGGTGACCGAGAGCCCGCTCTTCGGCATCACCCGCAACCCGTGGAATCCCGGGCTCACCCCCGGCGGCTCGAGCGGCGGCGCGGCGGCCGCGGTGGCGGCCGGCCTCGGCCCGCTCGCGGTGGGCACCGACGGCGGCGGCTCCATCCGGGTGCCCGCGTCGTTCTGCGGCATCTACGGGCTCAAGCCGTCCTTCGGCCGCGTGCCGCAGGCGCCCGGCTTTCCGGGTTGGGAGAACCTCACCCACACCGGTCCCATGACCCGTACCGTGCGCGACGCGGCTCTGCTGCTCGACGCCATCGCGGGGCCCGACGACCGTGACCGCTACTCCCTGCCCGCGGCCGGGCGATCATTTCTCGCCGCATGCGAGGAGGGTATCGCGGGGCTGAGCGTCGCGTGGTCGCCCGACCTGGGGTACGCGCGCGTGGATCCGGAGGTCGCCGATCTCTGCGCGGCGGCGGCGGAGCGCTTCGAGAGCTTCGGCGGCCACGTCGAGGTGGTGTCGCCCTCCTGGGAGGACCCGGAGGAGATGTTCCGCGTCACGGTGGGAGCCGAGACGTGGGGCGCGTGGGGCGACCGGCTCGAGGCGGACGGCGACAAGATGGACCGCTCGTTCCGTGCGTTCCTGAAGTACGGGGCGACCATCACGAGCGCGCAGCTGCTGCGGGCCCTGCGCGGGCGCAACGAGTTCTGGACGGAGGTGCAGCGTTTCCTCGCCCGCTTCGATCTGCTGATCACGCCGACGGTGGCGGTGCCACCCTTCGAGGTGGGCCGCCCCGGCCTCAACGAGGTCAACGGCCAGCCGTCGTCGCCCCTCGGCTGGATGCCGTTCTGCTTCCCGTTCAACCTGACCGGCCAGCCCGCGGCCAGCGTGCCCGTGGGATTCACGCGCGCCGGGCTTCCGGTGGGACTGCAGATCGTCGGCCGCCGCCACGCCGACCACACCGTGCTCGCGGCCTCCGCCGCCTTCGAGGCCGCGCAGCCGTGGGCCGACCGCCGCCCCCCGATCGGGTAGCCGACGTGACGCGATTCGTCCTGATCTGCTGCGGCGGGGCGGTCGGTACCGGAGCCCGGTATCTGCTCGGGGGACTCGCGGTGCGCTGGTTCGGCCCCGATTTCCCCTACGGCACCCTGCTCATCAACGTGCTCGGCTCGGTCCTGATCGGCGTGATCCAGCAGATCGGCCTCTCCACGCTGCTGATCCCGGAGACCCTCCGGTTGGTGCTGGCGATCGGGATCATGGGGGGATTCACGACCTACTCGTCATTCTCCTACGAGACGATCAAGCTGGCCGAGTCGGGATCGTGGGCGGCGGCCATCGCGTACGTCACCCTGACCACCGCGCTGTGCCTCGGCGGCTGCACCGCGGGTCTGGCCATCGGCCGCGTCCTCGTGGTGGGAAGGGGAGGGCTCTAGTCGTGCGCAAGCTGGAGGGCGAGCAAGTCCTGATGCGAGTCTTCATCGGCGAGAGCGATCGATGGGAGCATCGCCCGCTGCACGCCGCGCTGCTCGAGCTCTTCCGACGCGAGGGCCTGGCGGGCGCCACCGTGCTCCGGGCGGTGGCCGGGTTCGGGCCTGACTCGGTGGTGCACACCGCGAACATCCTGCGGCTCTCCTCGGATCTTCCGCTGGTGATCGAGGTCGTGGACTCCCAGGAGCATCTGGATCGCATCCTGCCCCAGGTCGACCGCATGATGCAGGGCGGGTTGATCACGATGGAGAAGGTGCGCGTTCGGAAATACGAGCAGGGCGGAACGGGCTAGCGCTTCGGCGCGTCGGCTTCGTGCCGCTTCTCCGTCTCCATGATGAGGGAGCGGTGCTCCTTCAGCGCCCGATCGTAGCGGCGCAGCATAGCGTCTCGCTCGGCGTGGGACTGCAGCCGCTCCACGAGCATCCCCGCGAGGAACGCCACCACCACGAGCACGGCCAGCGCCAGACCCTGGAGCACCCACCGTGGACGGGACGGCCGGGTCATGGCCGCCATGATAGCAAACGGAGCCACGGGCCGGCCGCCGGGTCGCGTTTGATACGGGGGTGACAATGACGGGAGGGCCAACCATGCCCGGAACGGTTCATGTCGTGCCTGCGCGCCGGTCGGTGCTGCGCGCGGGGATGGTCGCCGCGCTGCTGTTCCTGCTGGGCTCGAGGCCAATCGGAGCGCAGGTCTCGGGCCGTCCCGCGGAGACGGACCTGCGCATCCAGTGGAGCCCCTCCGAGGACCGGCGCGGCCGGCCCATCGTCAGCGGCTACATCTACAACCAGCGCGCCGGCTCCTACGCCACCGGGGTGCGCTTGCGCGTCGAGGCCCTGGACGCAACGGGGCAGGTGGTCGGCTCGACGATCGGCTACGTCCTCGGCGACGTGCCCCCGTCCAACCGGTCCTATTTCGAGGTCAAGGCTCCCGCCAAGTCGCCCAGCTACCGCGTCACGATCGAGTCGTTCGCCTGGCGCGCGTACGGTGCGGGTGGAGGATAGATGATGGCGCCTCGCCTGCTCCTTCCCGTGTTCGTGGTGCTGTCGCTCGGCCCGCTCGCCACCGCGCAGGCCTCCACCCCGCCCGACGATCCGTACCTGGCCGGGTACGCGGGCGCGGTGCTCGAGCGCGAGTTCAAGGTGAGTCGCCGGGCGGTCACCGCGGCGAACGGGGTGCTGACGATCGACGCGGCCGAGATCGGACCCGCGGACCGCGAGAAGATCATGACGACGCTGGCGACCCTGCCCGGCGTGGTGCGGGTCGACGTGCGCGAGCCGGCGACGGCGCCGGCCGCGGGGGGGAGGGACATAACTCCGCTGGCTACCGCCGTCCTGCCCACCGGGTTCCTGCCCAGCGGACATCTCTTCCAGCCCCTGCTCGCCGATCCGCGCTGGCCGCACTTCTCGGCCGCCTACCGCTACTACTTCGGCCAGAGCGAGTTCAAGAACGTGGGTGCGGTGAGCTTCGGCGAGACCATCCCGCTCTTCCGGGGCGACGCCTTCTCGGACAGCCAGTGGGGGGTGGGGATCCAGGCGGGCGTGTTCTCGACGTTCGAGATCGACGCTCCCTCCAAGGACCTGATCAACGCCGACTATTTCGCGGCGCTCTTCGGGACCTGGCGCCGTGGGCCCTTCTCTGCCCTCGGGCGCGTGTTCCACCAGAGCTCGCATCTGGGCGACGAGTTCCTGCTGCGCACGCGGATCGATCGCGTGAATCTGACCTACGAGAGCGTGGATCTCAAGCTCTCGTACGACCTGCCGTGGGGCCTGCGCGTCTACGGCGGCGGCGGCTACCTCTTCGACCAGGAGCCCGCGAGCCTCAAGCCGTGGACGACCCAGGGAGGCGTCGAGTTCCGCAGCCCGTGGACGCTCGCGTCCAAGTACATCCGGCCGGTGGCCGCGGTCGACCTGCAGAGCCACGAGGAGAACCAGTGGAACGTGGACGTGTCGGTGCGCACCGGCCTCCAGTTCGAGAACGTGCGGGTGCTCGAGCGCAACCTCCAGATCCTGTTCGAGTACTTCAACGGGAACTCGCCGGACGGGCAGTTCTACAGTCGCCGCGTGGAGTACCTGGGTGTGGGGGCGCACTTCCACTTCTAGTCGCTTCGTGGTGGCCCGGCCGGGAGGGGGGAGGGGGCTTGCTCCCGGAAGCACGCTGAGTCGCGTCGCGCTGGCTGCACTCAATGGAGCCACGAGATAGGCGGGGTGACGCTTCGGCGGCGCGCAGAAGACACGGCTTCCGGGAGCAAGCCCCCTCCCCCCTCACGACCTACCCGCGCGGACGCCTAGCAGGCAAGCGCCCCCGCCGCCTCTCTTATTCACTTCTTCCCCCCGCTGTATTGGCGGGTGAGGGTGGTGATGAGGGGGTGGCGGCAGGGTGGGAGGTGAGGAGGGTGGAGCGGTCGGCGGCCGCATGGCCGAGAACGTGTCCGGCGTCAGCAGATAGTAGATCGCCGTGCTGACCGCGCGGCCGGCGGGCAGGCGCTCGGCGCTCCGGTACGTCTCCACGAAGTGGCCGCCCTCGATCGGGTGGGGGACCCACCAGCCCGAGCAGCGCGCGGAGTGCCTCGACGCTGAGCATGCGGCATTGTAAGATACCGGCATGGCGCGCATCCGCCGGATCCTCCACGCGACCGATTTCTCCCGTGCCTCGATGCCCGCGCTGAAGTGGGCGGTCGATCTGGCCAAGGCCAATCGCGGGCAGCTCCTGGTGCTGCACGTCATGACGCCTCCGTCGCTCGCGATGCCCGGGGAGGGCTACGTCTCGCCAACCCTCTACGAGAACCTGGAAGCTTCGGCGCGGGCGCAGGCGCGCAAGCAGCTCGACGCGGTCGTGGCCCGGGCCCGGAAGGCCGGCGCGCGCGTCACCGGCCTCCTGCTGGAGGGGGTCCCGCACGAGCTGATCGCGCGGGCGGCCCGGTCGAGGAAGGCGGACCTGCTCGTGATCGGCACCCACGGGCGCAGCGGGCTCGCCAAGCTCTTCCTGGGCAGCGTGGCGAGCCGCGTGGTCTCGATGGCGCCCCGGCCAGTGCTCACGGTGCGGGGGAAATAGGGTCGATGGAGACGCCCGGGCCCACCCGCATTACCGCCGAGTCGAAGATCAACGACGTGCTGGCCGGCCATCCCGACACCGCGCCGGTGTTCACCCAGGGGCGGCGGCTCTACGTGGATCAGAAGCACGATCTCTACGCCCGCTTCCCGGGACTCACCGTGGGCGACTTCGCGCGCCAGAACGCGCTCGAGATCGGCGCGGTGCTGACCCAGCTCAACGCGCTCGCCGAATCCGAGGACGCGGCGCGCCCGGCGGCGCGCGTCGACGGGGCCGCGGAGAGCCGACCCGGCCAGTTCTCGCTGACGCTCGGCTACACCGCGAGCTACCGGCCGCGGGAGGACGCGCAGCCCGACAGCGTCTCCGTCGTCGCCGTCCAGTCCGCCCGCGGGCCCGAGTAGCGCGCCTGGCGAGCGAGCGCGACCAGATTCCCTCCGAGGTGCCGGCCGCGCCGCCGGCCTCCGACCGCTCGGAGTGGGGCAAGCAGACCGCCGCGCCGGAGGAGATCCAATTCCTCCAGGGCCCCCAGCCGCGCGCCTTCGAGCTGGCGCGGGCCGTCCGCGTCTTCTTCGAGTTCATGCGGGGCTTCCGCGCGCTCCACTTCGTGGGCCCGTGCGTCACCGTGTTCGGCTCCGCGCGCTTCAAGGCCGACCACCCGTACTACGGTCTGGGCCGCGAGCTCGGCGCGCGGCTGGCCCGCGCGGGGTTCACGGTCATGACCGGAGGCGGCCCCGGGATCATGGAGGCGGCGAACCGGGGAGCCAAGGAGGTGGGCGGGCGCTCCATCGGCTGCAACATCGAGCTGCCGCTCGAGCAGCAGCCCAACCCGTACCTGGACCGCTGGGTCACCTTTCGCCACTTCTTCGTGCGCAAGATCATGCTCGTGAAGTATTCCTACGCGTTCATCGCGCTACCCGGCGGCTTCGGCACCCTCGACGAGATGTTCGAGATCGCCACCCTCGTGCAGACCGGCAAGGTGCAGGAGTTTCCGATCGTGCTCATGGGGCGGGACTACTGGCGTCCGCTCATCGAGTTCGTGCGCAACCGGCTCCTGGCGGAGGGCACCATCGATCCCGGCGACGAGCAGCGCCTGCAGGTGACCGACTCGCCCGCGGAGGCGGCAGAGTGGGTCACCGAGGTGGCGATGCGCCGGTTCGGCCTCAGCTACGGCCCCCTGGTCCGGCGCCGCTGGTACCTCGGGGAGTGAGCCGCGCGCCCGCGCCGTGCTTGACCGCCCGGCCGCCCCTTGCTAGCGTAACCGCGCAGCGATCAACCTCAAGCCGGTGAACTCGACGGGAGACCATTCATGAACATGTCGTGGCCCACGCGGCTCCTCATCGCCGCTGCCCTGCTCGTCCTCGCGGTCGGCGATCCGACCGCCGCCTTCGCCCAGGCCCCGATCAAGATCGGGCTGGTGCAGGGCTTCACCGGCCCGTTCGAGGTCTACGCCAAGCAGGTCAAGCGCGGCTTCGAGCTGGGCCTCGAGTACGCGACCGCCGGGAAGAAGGAGCTCCTGGGCCGCAAGATCGAGGTCCTCGAGGAAGACGACCAGCTCAAGCCCGACGTGGCCAAGCAGAAGGTCACCAAGCTCTACGCCGACGACAAGGTGGACCTGGTGGTGGCCACGACGTCCAGCGCGGCCGCGCTCGCGGTGCTACCGGTGGCCGCCGAGTTCAAGAAGGTGCTGATCGTCGAGCCGGCGGTGGCCGACAGCATCACCGGCGAGAACTGGAACCGGTACGTGTTCCGCACCGGCCGCAACTCCACCCAGGACGCCATCGCCAACGCGCTGGCGGTGGCCAAGCCCGGCGTCTCCATCGCCACCATCGCCCAGGACTACGCGTTCGGGCGCGACGGGGTCGCGGCCTACAAGGCGGCGGTCGAGAAGGCGGGGGCCAAGGTGGTGCACGAGGAATACACGCCCACCACCGCCACCGACTTCACCGCGCCGATCCAGAAGATCATCGGCGCGCTCAAGGACAAGCCGGGAGAGAAGTACGTGTTCGTGATCTGGGCGGGCAAGGGCGGGCCGTTCCCGCAGCTCGTGGACAATCGCCTCGACAAGTACGGCATCACGCTCACCAGCGGGAGCAACGTGATCGACGTGCTGAAGGCGATGAAGAGCATGAAGCTCGAGGGCATGGTGGGCGGGGCCTACTACTACTACGAGATCCCCAAGAATCCGGTGAACGACTGGCTGGTGCGCGAGCACATGAAACGCTTCAACGAGCCGCCCGACTTCTTCACCTGCGGCGGCTTCGCGGCCGCGATGGCCGCGGTGGCCGGCATCCAGAAGGCGGGGGGCACGGACAGCGAGAAGCTCATCGCGGCCATGGAGGGCCTCGAGTTCCAGACGCCCAAGGGCAAGATGATCTTCCGCAAGGAGGATCACCAGGCGCTCCAGAGCATGTACGCGTTCAAGATGGTGTCGAAGCCGGACGTGGCCTGGCTGATCCCGACCCTCACCCGCGAGCTCTCCCCCCAGGAGACGGCGCCCGCCATCACGAACAAGCGCTGACCGGCATGGATCGGGTCGCGGTCGGCTCCGTCTCGCTCGCGGTCGCGCAGTGGCCGGGGCCCGCCAAGGGCCCGGCCGTCGTCTGCATCCACGGTCTCACCGCGAACCACGTCTGCTGGGCGAGCGTCGCCGACGTGCTGTCGCCCGCCTACCGGCTGATCGCCTACGACCTGCGGGGGCGCGGCGAGAGCGACAAGCCGGACAAGGGCTACAGCCTCGCCCTCCACGGTGAAGACCTCGAAGGGCTGCTCGATCACTTCGGGCTCAGGAAGGCAGTACTGATCGGGCACTCGCTCGGGGCCCACATCGCGCTGCGCTTCGCGGCCACGCGGCCGGCGCGCGTGGCCAAGCTCGTGCTCGTGGACGGGGGGCTCGACGTCCGACCCGAGGTGCTGGACTCGCTGCGCCCCGCGATCAACCGGCTGGGCGTCGAGTTCCCGTCGCTGGACATGTTCCTCGGCTTCGTGCGGATGCTGCCGATGTTCGAGGGGCGGTGGAACGACTACCTCGAGCGCTACTTCCGCTACGACGTGGAGGTGCTGCCCGCGGGCACGGTGCGATCGAAGGCGGCGCGCCACGCGATCGAGGAGGAGATCGGCAATCTCGAGCGCGAGCGGCTCTGGGTCTACCACCACCAGGTCAAGGCGCCGACCCTGATCTTCCGGGCCCCCGACGGGCTGCTCACGCCCACCGACTGCCTGATGACCCAGGACGAGGCGGACGCGATGGCACGCGCCATCCCGCGCGCGAAGCTGGTCGTGGTGCCGGGCACCAACCACTACACGGTGCTGCTCGGCCAGAATCCGAAGGTCAAGACGGCGCTCCGCGCCTTCCTCAAGGGGAACTAGCGACGGCGGCGGCCCCGGTCGTCTCCACCCGGGACCTCACGATCCGCTTCGGGGGCCACGTCGCGGTGGACCACGTCACCCTCGACGTGGCCCCGTTCACCCTGAAATCGATCATCGGCCCCAACGGGGCCGGCAAGACCACCTTCTTCAACCTGCTGAGCGGGCAGTATCGGCCGAACGCGGGCCGCGTCCTCTTCAAGGGACGGGACGTCACGAGCCGGGGCGCGGCCGCGCGGACCCGGCTCGGCATCGGCCGTTCCTTCCAGCTCACCAACATCTTTCCGACCCTCACCGTGCTCGAGAACGTGCGGCTGGCCGCCCAGTCGCGGCGCGGGATCGGCTTCAACGCGTGGCGCAGCTACCGCCGCTTCCCCGATCTGGAGGACGAGGCCTACCGCCGGCTCGAGAGCGTGTTGCTCGAGCGGAAGTGGAGCGCGCCGGCGGGCTCGCTGGCCCACGGCGAGAAGCGGAAGCTGGAGCTGGGCATCCTGCTCGCGCTGGAGCCCGAGGTGCTGCTGCTCGACGAGCCCACCGCGGGCATGTCGCTCGAGGAGGTGCCGACGATCATCGGCCTCATCGAGGGGATCCGGGCGCGCCGCGACCGGACCATCCTCCTCGTCGAGCACAAGATCGACATGGTGATGGCGCTGTCGGACTCGATCGCGGTGCTGAAAGACGGCCGCCTCATCGCGGACGGGCCGCCCGCCGAGGTGAGCGCCAGCGCGGAGGTGCAGGCCGCGTACTTCGGGGCCGCGCATGGCTGACGTGCTCGAGCTGGAGGCGGTGCACACCGACATCGGCCAGCACCACATCCTGCAGGGCGTCTCCCTGCGCGTGCGCGCCGACGCGGTCACCGTGCTGCTCGGCCGCAACGGGGCGGGCAAGACCACCACGATGCGCACGATCATGGGAGTGCTGCGCCCGAGCCGGGGGTCGGTGCGCTTCGAGGGGCGCCCGATCCACACGCTGACGCCCCACGCCATCGCGCGGCTCGGCATCGGCTACGTGCCGGAGGGGCAGGGGATCTTCGCAACCCTCACCGTGGAGGAGAACCTGCGCGTGGCCATGCTCGCCGAGAGCGCGGAGAGCCGCGAGCGCCTGCGCCGGGTCCTCGCGCTGTTCCCCGACCTCGAGCGATTCCGCCAGGCGCGGGCCGGCACGCTCTCGGGGGGCCAGAAGCAGATGCTCGCGATCGGCCGCGCCCTCGTCAACCCGGTGCGGCTGCTCCTCATCGACGAGCCGTCCAAGGGGCTGGCCCCCATCGTGGTCGAGCACCTGATCGACGCGCTCCAGGCCATGAAGCGGCAGGCCACCGTGGTGCTGGTGGAGCAGAACTTCGCGATGGCGAGCCGGCTCGGCGACGACTGCTACGTGATGGACGACGGCCGCACCGTGCACGCGGGCCCGATGGCGGCGCTGGCCGCCGACTCGGCCCTCAAGCGGAAGTATCTCGGAATATGAAGCGCGCGGCCCCCCTCGTCATCGGCGCGGCCCTGCTCCTGCTGCTGCCCCTCGTGGCCATCGAGCCCCGGGCCTGGCTCACCCTCACGGTGGCCGGTCTCGCGATGGGCATGCTGATCTTCCTGGTCGCCTCGGGCCTCACCCTGATCTTCGGCCTCATGGACGTGCTGAACTTCGCCCACGGCGCGCTCTTCTCCTGGGGCGCCTACGCGGGCTTCACGGTGGCGATGCTGGTCAACGGTCACTGGGGCTGGGCCGCGTCGCCGTCCGTCGTCGCCAACGCGGGCCTGTTCCTGCTCGCGGTGGCCGCGGCCGTCGTGGTGGCCTTCGGGCTGGGCATTGCCCTGGAGCGGGTCATCGTGCGCCCGGTGTACGGCCAGCATCTGTTCCAGATCCTGATCACCCTCGGCGCCACCATCGTGCTCGAGGAGCTGATCCGCATCGCGTGGGGCCCGAACGACCAGGTCATGCCGGTGCCGCTCACCTTCCAGGGCTCGTGGGACGTGGCCGACGTGGTCGTGCTGCGGTTCCCGGTCATCGCCATCGGGCTCGGGGCGCTCGTCTACGGCGGCATGCTCTGGCTGCTCAACCGCACCCGGGTGGGACTCATCGTGCGTGCGGGGGTCGAGAACAACGAGATGGTCCAGGTGATGGGCCACGACATCCACCGCTACTTCACGGGCGTCTTCGCGGTGGGCTCTGCGCTGGCCGGCGTGGGCGGCCTCATGTGGGGGATGTTCAGCCAGTCGATCCGGCCGTCCATGGGCGGCGAGCAGCTCATCTTCGCGTTCATCGTGGTGATCATCGGCGGCCTCGGCAGCGTCACCGGCTCGCTGGTGGGCGCGCTGCTGGTCGGTCTCTCGTACAATTACGTGGCCTACCTGGTGCCCAAGGCCGCCATCGGCGTGACCATGGGCATCATGGTGCTGGTGCTGCTCGTCCGCCCCACCGGCCTCTACGGAGTGGGCAAGTGAGCGCGCCGGCTCCCACCCCGGTCCAGGCCGCGCGCTCGGCGGCGCGGCGGGAGCGCTGGCGTGCGCCCTCGCTCTACGTGCGGCTGGCCCTGCTGGCCGCCTGGGTGCTCCTGCCCGCGGTGGTGCCCTCGTACCAGATGCTCGACCTCGCGCTCAAGATCGCGCTCTTCGCCACCCTGGCCGCCAGCTACGACGTGGTGATCGGCTACACCGGCATCGTCTCGTTCGGGCACGCGATGTTCTTCGGCTTCGGTGCCTACGCGGTGGCCCTCGCGGTGGGCAGGCTCGGCGCGTCCACCTACGGTCACCTGCTGCTCGGCTTTGCGGCCGGCATCGTGATCTCGGGCGTGCTCGCCGTCGTGGTGGGGGCCTTCTCGCTGCGGGTCAAGGCGATCTTCTTCGCGATGATCACGCTGGCCTTCGCGGAGTTCGCGCTGATCCTGGCCGTGCAGTGGGGCGCGCTCACCGGCGGCGAGGACGGGCTGTCGCCGAAGCTACCCGGCGTCTTCGCGGCGGGCGCCCCGGGCGCCTTCGGGCTGAGCGGCCGGCTCGTCACCTACTACACGTTGCTCGCGATCTGTCTCGGGCTCTTCCTGCTCATGAGCCGCTTCGTGCACTCGCCGCTCGGCCGCACCCTGCAGGCCATCCGCGACAACGAGCTGCGCGCGGAGGCGCTCGGCTATCGCACGTTCGTCTTCCAGCTCATCGCCTCCTCCTTCGCCAGTGTGGTGGCGACGGTGCTCGGCGGCTGCTACACGATGTGGGTGCGCTACGTCAACCCGGAGTCCGCGCTCGGCATTCCGATCATGCTCGACGTGCTGCTGATGGTGATCATCGGCGGGATCGGCACCCTCTACGGCGGGGTCGTGGGCGCCGCCTTCCTCCTCGGCGCGCGCACGCTTCTGCCCAACCTGCGCGGCCTCGGCGCCTCCGTGTTCGCGGGCTCGGAGATCCTGCAGCGGCTGTCGGAGCGGTGGCTCCTCTACTTCGGCATCCTCTTCGTCCTCGTGGTCTTCTTCTTTCCGCGGGGCGTGCTCGGGACACTTCGGGAGATGGCGGCGCGGCGCTCGACGGCACCACCCGAGGGTTGATCCTCTCTTGTTCGACGAGGGTTTCGGGTATGCTGTGCCTCAACATGCCCGCCCGAGATTACGACGCCATCGTGGTGGGGGCCAGCTTCGGTGGCCTCGCCGTCGCCCGCCAGCTGCGGGGAGAAGTTCTCCTGCTGGATCGGAACGAAGTCGGCAGCGTGCAGACCTCCGCCTGCGGCACGCCCCTCTGGGTCCCGGTGAACCTCGGTGTGCGTGACAGCGTGCTGCAGGTGCACGACTGGCTCGAGGTCCGCACGCCCACCCGCACCGTCCGCTACGACCTCTCGAGCGTGCCTTTCTGCACCTTCGACTACCGGGCGTTCTGCGAGGGGCTGCTGGCCCAGTGCCGGGTGCGGTTCCTGCGCACCTCGGTGTTGGGGATCCAGGATGGCGCGGTCGTCACCGGCGAGGGCCGCTTCACCGCGCGGATCATCGTGGACTGCTCGGGCTGGCGGCGCGCGATCACCGGGGGGACGGCGTTCGAGCCGGGGCGTCATCACTCCTTCGGGCTCGAGACGCACACTCCGCTCGAGGACCAGGGCCTCACGTTCCTGCTGGACCGACGGCTGATCCCGCAGGGGCTCGGCTGGATCTTCCCGGTCGGGAAGGGGAGCCTGGTGGGCCTCGGCTCCTACGCGGGTCGCTCGAAGCTCAAGCCGGCGCTGGAGCGGTTACTCCGTGATCACGGCACCGCGGCCGGCTCGTACCACGGCACCTACTTCCCGAACCGGTTGCTCCGTCCCACCGTGGGCGGCATGTTCGCGGTGGGCGATGCGGCGGGGCAGTGCCTGCCGCTCACCGCGGAGGGCATCCGGCCCGCCCTCTACTTCGGCGGTGAGTGTGGCCGGATCGTGCAGCGCATCCTCGAGGGCGGCCACTCGGTCGAGGCGGGGCTCGAGACGTACCGCAGGCTGGTCGCTCGCTATCGGCGGCCGTACCGGGTCTTGCAGTTCGCCCAGTGGATGGCCGCCCACACGCCGACGCGCTGGTTCGCGATGGTGACCCAGCTCGCGGCGACGCGGCCGTTCCTGCCGCGCTGGTGGCCGCGCTACGGCCGGTTCGGGCGCGCCGAGCGGTCGGGTGTGCCCGCGGCGACCTGAGCCGGGAGCGCCCGGCGCGTGACGAACGGGGTATCAATGATGATGCCGCTGCAAGGGATGCGAGCCGGATGAGCACGCGCGTCCGCTGGGCCATCGCGGTGGGCGTGAGCGGGCTGGTCGTCGGCTATTGCGGGTGGCTCGTCTGGACCGACGCGCCCATCTATCAGTTCCTCGTCCGGCTCTACGCCGACAAGCTCTTCCTCAAGCGGACACTGCGCGAGTGGGGGGTGCTCGCGCCGGTGATCTTCATTGGCCTGCAGGCGCTGCAGGTCATCATTTCCCCGATCCCCGGCGAGGCCACCGGCATCCTCGGCGGCTACCTCTTCGGCCAGTGGCTCGGCCTGTTCTACTCCACCATCGGGCTCACCATCGGCTCGGTCGTGGCGTTCGCGATCGGCCGCTGGCTGGGCGTCCACTACGTGAAGAACCTGGTGAGCGCGGAAACCTGGAACCGGCTCGGATTCATCGTCGAGGCCGAGGGGGCCGTGCTGTGCTTCATCATCTACTTGATCCCCGGGCTGCCCAAGGACATCGTCTGCTACCTGTTCGGGATCAGCCCGATGCCGATGTGGGTGTTCGCCCTCGTCTCTGGCCTCGGCCGGATTCCCGGGACCTGGGTCCTCTCGGCCCAGGGCGCTCACACCGCGGCCGGCGACTACATGCAGGTCATCCTGGTCTCGGCAGTGGCGGTGGCGGTGGCCCTGCCGCTCTACTACTACCGGCACCGGATCACGGAGTGGTTCCAGGGTCGCAGCACCCCGCGGGCGACGGAGCCGGACCGGCCCCCCAACGGGGGGCTTGACAGAGAGAAGCCCGGCCCGTAGACTCGGGCCCACTTTGGAGGCTTTGAGCCAGGTGCATACGACGGCAGCGGGAACGAGCGGCAGCCACGGCGCGTGGCGGTCGTATTTTTACTTTCCCACCGTCCGCCCCCTGGCTCCCATGAGCTGAACGCGAGGAGCCACGGGCGGACGAACCGGCCCGTGGCGCCAGAGAACGATAGACGCCGCGGGCAACCGGCCCGCGGCGTTTTAGTTTCTACGGCCAGGGGAGAACGGGAACGACCGGCAACGAATGTCCGCCGTCTGGGGGAGTGCGAGGGCCATTTCGGGGCCCCCGCAGCTGAAGAGCCTTGAAGGCTTCAAAGAGGAGGTTCACGTGATCATCGTGCTCAAGCCAGGATCCAGTGACGCCGACATCGAAGACGTCTCACGCCGTGTGCGGGATTTCGGGTTCAAGACCCATCTCTCCCGCGGGGAGGTGCGCACCATCGTCGGCGTGGTCGGCGACGACCGCGCCAAGGAGCAGTTGCTCGCGCTGCAGTCGCTCGACTGCGTGGAGAGCGTCGTGCGCATCCTGCAGCCCTTCAAGCTGGCGAGCCGGGAGGCGCATCCCGACAATACCCAGTTCAAGGTCCACGGCGTGCCGATCGGCGGCAGTCAGATCGTGGTCATGGCGGGGCCCTGCTCGGTGGAGTCGCAGCCCCAGCTCAACGCGGTGGCCGAGGGGGTCAAGGCGGCCGGCGCCCACATCCTCCGGGGCGGCGCGTTCAAGCCTCGTACGTCGCCCTACGCCTTCCAGGGACTCGAGGAGGACGGGCTCACGCTGCTGAAGGAAGCGAGCAAGAGCACGGGGCTGCCGGTGGTGACCGAGGTCATGGAGCCGGACAAGGTCGAGGTGGTGGCCCAGCACGCCGACATCCTCCAGATCGGCGCCCGCAACGTGCAGAACTTCTCGCTGCTCAAGCGGGTGGCCGAGTGCGGCAAGCCGGTGCTGCTCAAGCGCGGCATGTCCACCTCGATCCAGGAGTGGCTGCTCTCCGCGGAGTACGTGCTGGCGGGTGGCAACCCCAACGTCATTCTCTGCGAGCGCGGCATCCGAACCTTCGAGACCTCGACCCGCTACACCCTCGACCTCAACGCGATCCCGGTCGTCAAGAAGCTCTCGCACCTGCCGGTGGTGGTCGACCCGAGCCACGGTACCGGGCACTGGGAGTACGTCTCGGCGATGGCCAAGGCCGGGCTCGCGGCGGGCGCCGACGGGCTCATCATCGAGGTGCACAACAACCCGGCCGAAGCGCTGTCCGACGGCCCGCAATCACTCAAGCCCACCAAGTTCGCGCAGCTCATGACCGAGCTGCGCCCGCTGGCTCAGGTGCTCGGGAGAACCCTATGATCATCGTGCTCAAATCCGGCATCAGCGACGCGGACGTCAACGACGTGTGTCGCCGCATCACCGAGATGGGCTACGGCCCCCACGTGATCCGCGGCGAGTTCAAGACGATCGTAGCCGCGGTCGGCGAGGAGCGGGGGCGGCCCGACCTCCGCCTGCTGGAGGCGCTCGAGACCGTCGAATCGGTGATGCCGGTCCAGCAGCCGTTCAAGCTGGCGAGCCGCGAGGTGCGCCGCGAGTCGAGCGAGGTGCGCATCAACGGCGTCACGGTGGGCGGCCACGACGTGGTGGTGATGGCCGGCCCCTGCTCCGTCGAATCCGAGGCGCAGATGCTCGAGGTGGCGGAGGCGGTCAAGGCGTCCGGAGCCAAGGTCCTGCGGGGCGGCGCCTACAAGCCGCGCACGTCCCCCTACGCGTTCCAGGGGCTCAAGGAGCAAGGGCTGCGGTATCTGGCGGAGGCGCGCAAGC
This sequence comes from Nitrosotalea sp., assembly GCA_035519555.1. Classification (GTDB taxonomy): domain Bacteria; phylum Methylomirabilota; class Methylomirabilia; order Rokubacteriales; family CSP1-6; genus CAMLFJ01. Next base: position 47,854 of record DATIWG010000022.1, read on the forward strand.
GCACCGGCCTACCCGTGGTCACCGAGGTGCTCGAGACGGAGAGCGTCGAGGTGGTCGCCGAGTACTCGGACATCCTCCAGATCGGCGCCCGCAACATCCAGAACTTCACGCTGCTGCGCCGGGTCGGCGAGATCGGCAAGCCGGTCCTGCTCAAGCGCGGCATGGCCACCAGCATCCAGGAGTTCCTGCTCTCCGCCGAGTACATCCTCTCCGCCGGCAATCCCAACGTGATCCTCTGCGAGCGCGGGATCCGCACCTTCGAGACCGCCACCCGGTTCACGCTCGATCTCAACGCGGTCCCGGTCATCAAGAAGCTCTGCCACCTGCCGGTGGTGGTGGATCCCTCCCACGGCACCGGCCACTGGGATCTGGTGGCCCCGATGGCAAAGGGCGCGGTGGCCTGCGGCGCCGACGGCCTCATCATCGAGGTGCATCCGCGGCCGGAGGAGGCACTCTCGGACGGGCCGCAGTCGCTGAAGCCGTCGAAGTTCGCGCAGCTGATGCGCGAGCTGCGGCCGGTGGCGGAGGCGGTGGGGCGGGGGCTGTAGCCGCTCGACTAGACGGCGGGCGCGGCTTCCTGGCCGGCCAGATCGAGGGTCTCGCGGACGCGGGCGATCAGGGCGCCGGGCGTGAACGGCTTCTGCAGGAAGGCGGTGCCGGCTCCGAGGACGCCGTGGCGGATGACCGCGTCGTCGGTGTAGCCCGACATGTACAGCACGCTCAGGTCGGGCCGTAGCGGAGCCAGCCGCTCGGCCAGCTCGCGGCCGCTCATGCGCGGCATGACCACGTCGGTGAGCAGGAGATCGAGCGGTCCCTGGTGTCGCTCGGAAAGCAGGAGCGCCTCGGCGCCGTTGCGCGCCTCGATGACGGTGTAGCCGCTGGCCCGCAAGATGTCGCGGGCGAGCTCGCGCACGCCTTCCTCGTCTTCCACCAGGAGGATGGTCTCGGTGCCACCGGCCGCCTCGACCGGCCGCGCGCTGCGCTCCGCCGCGGGCGCGGCGACGTCGACGCGGGGCAGGTAGATGCGGAAGGCCGTGCCCCGCCCCGGCTCGCTGTCGCACTCGATGTAGCCGCCGCTCTGCTTGACGATGCCGTACACGGTAGCCAGGCCCAGGCCGGTGCCCTTCCCCTGCTCTTTGGTAGTAAAAAACGGTTCAAAGATGTGGCGCTGGATCTCGCGCGGGATGCCCACGCCGCTGTCGGAGACGGCCAGCATCACGTGGGGGCCCGGGCGGGCGCCCACGTGCCGGCGCACGTACTCGGCGTCCAGATCCACGTTCTCGGTCTCGATGATGAGGTGACCGCCTTGGGGCATCGCGTCGCGCGCGTTGACCGCCAGGTTCATCACCACCTGCTCGATCTGTCCGCGATCCGCCTTCACGCGACCGAGTTCGGATCCCTGAGTCGTCACCAGCGCGATGTCCTCGCCGATCAGGCGCGCGAGCATGTCCTTCATGTCCGTGGTCACCGCGCTGAGATCGAGGACGGTGGCCTCCAGGACCTGCTTGCGGCTGAACGCGAGGAGCTGGCGGGTGAGATCGGCGGCGCGACCCGCGGTGCGCTGGATCAGCTCGATGCCGCGGCGCATCGGATCCTCCGCCTTGAGCGGGTGCAGCAGCATGTCGGTGCGGCCCAGGATGACGGTCAGCAGGTTGTTGAAGTCGTGGGCGACACCGCCGGCGAGCCGGCCGATCGCGTCCATCTTCTGGGCCTGCTCGAGCTGGCCCTGGGTCTGGGCGAGCTCGTCGTACGCGCGGCGGGACTCGTGCAGGAGTCGGCTGTTCTCCAGCGCGATCGCGGCGTGCGACGCGAAGGCGGTGGCGATCGCCATGTCCTCCACCGAGAAACCGTCCTCGCGTCGGGTGAGGAAGCTCAGCACCCCGACCACGCGGTCACCGATCTTGGCGGGCACGACCAGGAGCCCTCGCTGGCCGAGCCTCCGGACCGCGGCCGCGTGCTCGGGAATCACGTCGGGATGGTTGGCCGGATCCCGGAGCATGAGCGGCCGCCCGGTCGCGGCCACCGTGCCGGCGAGGCTCTCCCCGATCTTGATCCGCGGCTTCAGGGACAGGTGCAGGCCGGTCTCCAGAGTTCCCGCCACCACCAGCTCGTCGCCCTCCACGAGGCGAAAGCCCACCCAGTCGGTGTTGACGAGGCGCCCGCACGCGTCCGCGACCCGGCCGAGGAGGGAATCGATTGCCTGCATGCGCGACAGCTCGCCACTGATCTCGACGAGGCTCTGCAGCCGCGCCTCGCGTGTGCGCGCCTCGTGCAGCGCGTGCTCCAGGCTGGCCGCCATCGAGTTGAAGGCGCGCACGGTGGGCCGCATCTCGGTGAGCCGGGTCTCCGCCATCCGGGCGGTCAGGTCCCCGTGGCCGAGCCGGGTGGCGCTTTCCGCGAGGGCGCGCACCGGGCGCAGGCCGACCACGAGGATCATGTGGGTCAGCCCGAGCAGGGTCACCAGGAGGACGCCGGTCACCGCGATCATGGTCCGGATCTCGGACCAGAGCTCGTTCTCGAGGCTCTGCAGCGAGGGCGTCACCGCCAGCACGCCGTAGACCACCGGCGGGGCCGAGATGGCCACGCGGTGCTCCTCGAGCGTGACCGGGATCAGCCGCTTGACCCAGCGCGGGGCTTCGGACCGACGTAGGCTCTCGGGGGAAGCGTCGAAGATGAGACGGTGGCCGTCGCTCTCATAGAGCGCCATCCGGCTCCACACCGTCTCGCCGTTCAGGTTGCGGAGGGTCTGCTCGGCGCGCGCCAGGTCGCCGACCACCAGCGAGTCGAGCAGGAGCGGGGCCGCGGCGGCGGCCAGACGCTCCGTCTGCTCACCCAGCCGGACCTGGGCGGCGGTGCTGCGCTCGCTGAGATTGACCGCGAGGCCCCCGAGGGTGACGGCGACGATCGCGACGCTGCTGAGGCCCAGCAGCAGGGTCCGGAGGCTCGATCTCACTGCCCGATCAGGCGGTAGACGCGACGAACGCCGTCGTAGTCGCGATCGCTGGCCGCCTCGAAGCCCTTGAACTTGGCGACCGCGAGGACCGGCGCCGCGTTGGGGTCACTGCTCATCTCGAGCAACGAGCGCCGCACCCGCTCCACCGTGGCGGCGGGGACGCGCGGATGCGCGATCACGGCCAGATCCGGGAAGCCGTCGGAGACGTAGATCTCGCGGAACTGCACGTGCTCGCGCTCCGCATACTGGGCGAGGAAGCGGGAGTTGACCGCGCCCGCCTCCACCCGCCTTGCCTTGAGCTGGGCGAGAGTGCCGTCCTGGTTGCCCCCGAAGACCTGCTCGACGAGCACGCCTGCGCGCTTGAGCGCGACCAGAGGCACCGCGTAGGCCACGAAAGCGTCGGTGGAGGGGAACGACACGCGCTTGCCCTCCAGCTCGCGGAGATTGCGGATCGGGCTGTCCGCGGGCACCGCGATCACGGCCCGGATCGGCTCGCCCGCCCAGCGCGCGATCACCTTGAAGCCCACGGCGTCGAACTCGGCCTGGAAGTTGTGGTTGGTGAAGACGAAGTCGAACTCCCCGCGCCCCATCATGGCGTCGGTCTCCTGCACGGTGCGTCCCATCTTGAGATGGAGCGGGACGCCGCTGCCGACGCTCACGTAGTGCAGGATGGGATTCCAGCGCTCGGCGGTCAGCGCCGGGCTCTGCTGGTTCAGCACGCCGAAGAGCAGCGGCGCCTGCCGCGCGCCGGCGGCGCTGGCCAGCAAGATCAGGGTGGCGAGGACGATCAGGGCCTTGATGAGGAGTCGCATGGCGCCTTTGCCGGGTCCATGCCTTCCAGGGCCGTGCCAAGTCTGCACCATCGTAAAGGGTTGAAAGGACTAATGAAAAATTCAGGTCCGCAGAACCGGCTGTGCATGGCGGCCCCAGCCGTGTCAACCCGCAGACGGATTTCGTCAGGAAAAGCGGATGATTGGGGCCTTTCCGCCCGGCGCCAGCGGGGGTGGCGCCCGTGCCATAATTGACCGCGTGAAGTGGAGGATCCCGCTGCCGGAGGATCGCACCCAGCGCGCGCTGGCCCTCGCCATCGTGACGTCGATCCTCTTCCACCTCTTCCTCCTGATCCCGTTCGTCGTGATGCCGGGGTTCTTCCAGCCGGCGTCCTACGTCAAGCGGGGCGAGCCGCTGCTGGTGGACATCACCCCCGAGCGTCCGGAAGAGAAGGCGCCGCTCGGCAATCCCTCCCGTCCGGTCGCTCCACCGGAGGCCACCGAGCGTCCCGCGCCCGCCCCCGCGCCGAGGATGGCGCCCGCGCCACCGCGCGCCGCGCCGGCCCCCCGTCCGACCCCGGTCGTGCCCGCGCCGCCGCGCGCCGTCGCGAAGTCGGAGCCGCCGTCGCCGGACGCGATGGTGAAGACGCCCGAGCCACGCACGCCCGATCCGGCGTCGCCGCCCCCGGATGCCGCGCGCAGCGAGTCCGGCGCCGCCCAGCCCAGCCCGCCGCAGGTCGCGGTCGCGCGGCCGCCCGCCAGCATCTGGCGTCAGCCGGGCGGGGGCGGGGGCCTGCAGGGCGGGGGCCGCGGCGGGGTCGAAGGCCAGCCCATCCCGCTCGACACGCCCGAGCCGAAGTTCCAGGACTACTTCAACAAGGTGCGCGAGCGCATCAAGTCGAAGTGGGTCTATCCACGTCCGGCCGGCGAGCGAGGCATCGAGGGCGAGCTGCTGATCGAGTTCCACATCGCCAAGGACGGCCGCCTGGAGTTCATCGAGCTGCGCCACTCCTCCGGCACCCAGATCCTCGACGAGGCCGCAATGACCGCGGTGAAGCTGGCCCAGCCGTTCCCGCCGGTCCCCGACGACATCGCCAAGAGCACCCTCGCGATCAACGGCCAGTTCCGGTACCAGATCGTGAGCGGCTTCGTGAACCAGTTCCTCCGGTAGAGACCCGTCGACTCCCTCCGGGCCCGGCGCGGCGCGGTCGCTCTGCTCCTGCTGCTGCTGGCCGCGGGATGCGCGCAGACGCGGTGCGCGGACCGGCCGCCCTCGCGCGTCCAGCTCCTCCTCGTCAATGACGTCTACGTGCTCGAGCCCGTCGAGGGGCGGGGCGGGCTCGCGCGAGTGGCCACTCTGGTGCGCGGGCTTCGGCGGGAGACGCCGAATACCCTCTTCGTGCTCGCCGGTGACACGCTCTCGCCCTCGGTGCTGTCGACCCTGCGGCAGGGGGCCCAGATGATCGAGGGCTGGAACGCGCTCGGCCTGGACCTCGCCACCTTCGGCAACCACGAGTTCGACTTCGGCCCCGCGGTGCTCGCCCAGCGCATGGGCGAGTCGCAATTTCCCTGGGTGTCGAGCAACGTGCTCGACCGCGCCACCGGCGAGCCGTTCGGGGGCGCGCGCCGCTGGCTCCGCCGCGACTTCGAGGGCGTCCGGGTCGGCGTGATCGGCCTCACCACGCCCGACGCCGCGAAGACCTCCAACGGCGGGCCCGGCCTGCGCTTCGAGGAGCCGGTCGCCGCAGCCCGCACCGCGGTGGCCGCCCTCGGCTCGGTCGACCTGCGCGTGGCGGTGACGCACCTGCCGCTGCGCGAGGACCGCGTCCTGGCGGACGCGCTGCCACTCGACGCGATCCTCGGCGGGCACGATCACGACCCGATGCTGCACGAGCAGGGCCGCGCGGTCATCGTCAAGGCCGGATCGGATGCGCTCAACGTGGGGCAGGTGGAGTACGAGATCCGCTGCGGCGCGGTGATCGGTCGTCGCCAGCGCCTGATCCCGATCGACGACCGCCTCGCCGAGGCGCCGGACGTGGTCGCGCTGGTGCAGCGGCAGGCCGCGGTGCTCGCCCGCGAGCTCGACACGCCCGTCGGCGCCACCGCGGTGGCGCTCGACGCGCGCGAGAGCGTGACGCGCCGGCAGGAGACGCCGCTCGGCCAGCTCTTCGCCGACCTGATGCGGGCGCGCGTCGGCGCTCAGGTCGGGCTCCTCAACAGTGGCGCGATCCGGGGCAACCGCGTCGTCCCCGCGGGCCCGATCACCAAGCGCGACATCCGCCAGCTGCTGCCGTTCAGCAACACGGTGACGCTCCTCGACGTCTCGGGCGCGGCCCTTCGCGCCGCGCTCGAGCACTCGGTGGACGAGCTCCCGCGCCCGACCGGTCATTTCCTGCAGACGGCCGGGCTGCGGTTCAGCGTCGACCCGGCCCAGCCGCCCGGCCGGCGGATCGGCGCGATCGAGGTCGACGGCCGCCCCCTCGACCCGGCCGGTTCCTACCGGGTCGCGGTACCCGACTATCTGGCGCGGGGGCGGGACGGCTACTCCATGCTGGCCGCGGCCCGGGTGCTCCTCTCTCCGGAGGACGGGCCGGGCCTGATCGAGACGATCCTGGTCGGCCTGTCGGCGGGCCGCTCCCCTTGACGGGGATCGGGCGCTCCGGTAGTGTATTCAATGCTTTGGCGGCGTAGGCTCGTAGCTCAGTGGGAGAGCGCTACCTTGACACGGTAGAGGTCGGCGGTTCGAAACCGCCCGAGCCTACCATTCACATTTTGGGCACCTTTTGGGAGTGCGCATCGCTAGCAGGTCGCGCGTGCAGTGAGCGAGGGGAGTTGCGAGCATCACCGGGCGCAGCCCTGTGATGCTTTTTTGTCTCTGAGAGACAGGAGTCATGGCCGAATCTGAAGAAGCGCGGCACCTGAGCTTCGCGGGCGAGTTCGACTGCCTGCCGGAGCCCCTGCCCACCCTCCGTCACTCGACCTCCCACGTCATGGCCCAGGCGGTGAAGCGGCTGTTCCCGGAGGTGAAGGTCGCGATCGGGCCCGCCATCGAGGACGGCTTCTACTACGACTTCCTGAAGGCGGAGCCGTTCTCTCCGGAGGATCTCGCGCGGATCGAGGAGACCATGCGCGAGATCGTGAAGGCCGACTACCCGTTCACGCGCGAGGAGATGCCGCGCGATGCCGCCATCGCCTTCTTCCAGGAGCGGGGCGAGCCGTTCAAGGTCGAGATCCTGCGCGGCATCGACGCGCCCACCGTCTCGATCTACCGGCAGGGCGACTTCCTCGATCTCTGCCGGGGTCCGCACGTGGCCTCCACCGGGCAGATCAAGGCCTTCAAGCTGCTCTCGTCGTCGGGCGCCTACTGGCGCGGGGACGAGAAGAACCCGATGCTACAGCGGATCTACGGGACGGCCTGGCTCACCCAGGAGGAGCTCGACAAGCATCTCTGGCGGCTCGAGGAGGCCAAGAAGCGGGATCACCGCAAGCTCGGGCGCGAGCTCGACCTGTTCGATTTCTTCGACATCGCGCCGGGCGCGCCGTTCTGGCTGCCCGGCGGCATGACCCTCGTCCGCGAGCTGGAGAAGTTCGCCCGGGAGTCGCTCGACGCGCGCGGCTACCAGGAGATCTCCACGCCGCTGCTCGTGAACAAGAAGCTGTGGGAGCAGTCCGGGCACTGGGCGCTCTACCAGGACAACATGTTCAAGTTCGAGGTCGAGGACGAGGTCTTCAGCCTCAAGCCGATGAACTGCCCGGAGTCCGCCCTCGTCTACAAGCGGGCGCTCCGCTCCTACCGCGATCTGCCCATCCGCTACTCGGAGATGGGACGCGACCACCGCAACGAGCGCTCCGGCGCGCTCTCCGGCCTCGTGCGGGTGCGCCAGTTCACCCAGGACGACGCGCATCTGTACTGCCGCCCCGAGCAGGTGCAGGCCGAGATCACCGACCTGCTCGAGCTGGTGCGCGAGTGGTACGCCACCTTCGGCCTGCGGCCCTCGTATCGGCTGGCCACGCGGCCGCCCGACAAGCTCGGCACCGAGCAGCAGTGGGACCAGGCCGAGGACGCGCTACACCAGGCGATGCGCGCGAACGGGCTCACCTGCGACCTGGACAAGGGGGGCGGCGCGTTCTACGGACCCAAGATCGACATCGACGTCGAGGACGCGCTCGGCCGCCAGTGGCAGCTCGCCACCATCCAGGTCGATCTGACGATGCTGCCCGAGCGGATGCAGTGCGAGTACATCGATGCGGACGGTCAGCCCAAGCGCCCGGTGGTCATCCACCGCGCGATCTTCGGCTCCTACGAGCGCTTCGTGGCCATCCTCACTGAACACTTTGCCGGCGCTTTTCCGACATGGCTGGCGCCGATTCAGGCCCGCGTGCTCCCGATCAGCGAGAAACACGCCGAGTACGGCCGCAAGGTGTTCGCGACGCTGCGGGCCGCGCGGATCCGCGCGGAGCTCGACGACCGCAACGAGAAGCTGGGCTATCGCATCCGCGACGCCCAGCTCCGCAAGGTGCCCTACGTGCTGGTCGTCGGAGAGCGCGAGGCCCAGGTCGGCACCGCCAGCCTCCGCCGCCGCGGCGGCGAGGATCTGGGCGCGGTGCCGGTCGAGCGCATCGTGGCCGAGCTCTCCGCCGAGATCGCCGACCGTTCCGCCACCCTCACCGTGGGCCGCGCCGGCTAGGGCCGGCCCACACCCAAGGAGCGCGCGCCATCCAGTCAAAGGACATCCGGATCAATGAAGGCATTCGGGTGAGGGAAGTGCGAGTCGTGAGCGCCGACGGCGAGCAGCTCGGTATCCTGCCGATCCAGCAGGCGCTCGACCTGGCGCGACAGCGGGACATGGATCTGGTCGAGGTGGCCGCCGAAGCGCAGCCGCCGGTGTGCCGGATCATGGACTTTGGCAAGTACAAGTACATGCAGGCGCGGCGGCAAAAGGACGCGCGGAAGAAGCAGACCACGATCCAGGTGAAGGAAGTGAAGCTGGGGCCCAAGACCGATACGCACGATTTCGACTTCAAGGCCAAGCACGTGCGTCGGTTCCTGGAGGAGGGCAACAAGGCCAAGGTGACGGTGCGCTTCAAGGGCCGCGAGATGGCCCACACCGAGCTCGGCTGGAAGATGCTCAACAAGATGATGGAGGGTATGTCCGACATCGCGGTCATCGAGAATCACCCGCGCATGGAAGGCCGGATGCTCAGCATGATCCTGTCGCCCAAGCCGCACTAGAAGGGAAGGCACGTCAATGCCGAAGATGAAGACGAAGCGGGCCGCGCGGAAGCGGCTCAAGGCCACCGGGACGGGCAAGCTGATGCGTCAGCGCGGCTGGAAGCGCCACAAGCTCGAGGCCAAGGGGCCCAAGCGCAAGCGGCGGCTCCGGAAGGCGGTCCTCGTCGCGAAGGTGGACGAGCCGCGCCTCAAGATCCTCGTTCCGTACCTCTAACCGAAGGGGAGCACACGTCATGCCACGGGCAAAAGGCGGGGCCAAGACCCGCCAGCGCAGGAAGAAGATCCTCAAGCAGGCGAAGGGGTACTTCGGTGGTCGTCGCAAGCTGTACCGCCCGGCCGCGGAGACGGTGCTGCGCGCCGGCGCTTTCGCCTACCGGGGGCGCAAGCAGAAGAAGCGCCGGGCGCGCGCGCTCTGGATCATCCGGGTGAACGCGGCCTGCCGGCAGGTGGGGCTGTCGTACTCCGTCTTCATGGCGGGGCTCAAGAAGGCCGGCATCGCGCTGGATCGGAAGATCCTGGCCGAGCTGGCCGTGTCCGATCCGACGGCCTTCGCCAAGCTGGCCGAGACGGCTCGCGCCCAGCGCGCCTGAGCGTGGCCGGGGACCCGCGGGTCCAGGAGGTCCTCGATCGGGCCCTGGCGGAGGTCGCCGGGGCCCGCACCACGTCCGACCTCGAGCAGGTGCGGGTGCGCGTGCTGGGCCGGTCGGGCCAGCTCACCACCGTCCTGCGCACGCTCGGCTCGATTCCAGCCGCCGAGCGGCCCAAGGTCGGTGAGCAGGCCAACCGGGCGAAGGCGGAGGTCGAGGCGGCGCTCGCGGCGCGCCTGGAGGCGCTGAAGGCCGAGGAGCATCGGCGAACCCTCCAGGTCGACCGGCCCGACCTCACGCTGCCCGGGCGCCGCCCGGGCCTCGGGGCGATCCATCCGATCACCCGCGTGACCGAGGAGATCATCGAGGTGTTCGAAGGCCTCGGCTTCTCGGTCGCGGAGGGCCCCGAGGTCGAGTCCGACTACTACAACTTCGCCGCGCTCAACTTCCCCGACGATCATCCCGCGCGCGACATGCAGGACACGTTTCACCTCTCCGCGGACACGCTCCTGCGCACCCACACCTCGCCGGTGCAGATCCGCACCATGAAGGCGCAGCGGCCGCCGGTGCGGATCATCTGCCTGGGCAAGGTCTACCGGCGCGACATCCTCGACGCGACGCACTCGCCGATGTTCCACCAGGTGGAGGGGCTGGCCGTCGACAAGCACATCACGATGGCGGATCTCAAGGCCACGCTCCAGCTCTTCGCGCGGGAGATGTTCGGACCTGCGTCCGGTGTGCGCTTCCGGCCGTCGTTCTTTCCGTTCACCGAGCCCTCCGCCGAGTTCGACGTGCGCTGCTTCAAGTGCGGCGGCGAGGGCGCCTGCCGCTTCTGCAAGGGCTCGGGCTGGCTCGAGATCGGAGGGTCGGGCATGGTGCACCCCAACGTGCTGCGCAACGTGGGCTACGACCCGGAGGAGGTCACCGGGTGGGCCTTCGGCATGGGCATCGACCGGATCACCCTGCTCAAGTACGAGATCGACGACATCCGGCTCTTCTTCGACAACGACCTCCGCTTCCTGCAGCAGTTCGGCGGCCTGCCCGGGCGATGAAGATCACCTACCGCTGGCTGAAGGAGTTCGTCGAGACCGAGCTGGACGCACGGGCGGTGGCCGACCGGCTCACCAACGCGGGCATCGGCGTCGAGCAGATCGCTCCGGTCGTGGAGGGATTGGCGGGCGTGGTCGTCGGCGAGATCGAGGCCATCGAGCGCGAACTGGGCACGAGCGCGGCCGGCCACCACAACCAGCTCGTCCGGGTGGCGCTGCCGGACCGGCGCTTCTCGGTGGTGTGCGGGGCCCCCAACGTCGCGGTCGGCCTGCGTGCGGCCTTCGCGCCGCCGGGCGCCCGGCTGCCCGGCCTCGGCGAGGTCAAGGCCGCCAAGATCCGCGGCGTCGTCTCGGAAGGCATCCTGTGCTCCGAGAAGGAGCTCGGCGTCAGCGAGGACCACGGCGGCCTCATGGTGCTGCCGGCCGAGGCGCCGCTGGGCGCGGATCTCTCGACCTATCTGGGCCTCGACGACTGGATTCTCGACATCGAGATCACCCCGAACCGGCCCGACGCGCTCTCGGTGGTGGGGGTGGCCCGCGAGGTCGCCGCGCTGACCGGCGCCGCGTTCCGCTTCCCCAAGGTCCAGGTCACCGAAGGCGAGGCGGAGGCCGGTGCGCTCGCCGCGCTGGACATCCAGGCCCCCGATCTCTGCCCGCGCTTCTGCGCCCGCGTCATCACCGGGCTCACCGTGAAGCCCTCGCCGCCGTGGCTGGCCCAGCGGCTACGCGCGGTGGGGCTGCGCCCGATCAACAACCTGGTCGACGTCACCAACTACATCATGTGGGAGCTCGGCCAGCCGCTGCACGCCTTCGACCTCGACACTCTGGCCCGGCACACCGTAGTGGTGCGCCGCGCGCAGCCGGGCGAGCGAATGAAGACGCTGGACGGCCAGGAGCGCGCGCTCGGCGCCGACATGGCGCTGGTGTGCGATCCCGACCACGCCGTCGGCATCGGCGGGGTGATGGGGGGCGCGGACAGCGAGGTGACCGCGTCGACCACCAACGTGCTGCTCGAGGCCGCCTACTGGGATCCGGCCTCGATCCGGCGGACCTCGCGCACCCTCGGCCTGTCGACCGACGCCGCGTATCGCTTCGAGCGCGGCGGCGACATCGAGGCCCCGCCCGACGTCCTGGCCCGCGCCGCCCAGCTCATGGCCGAGCTCGGCGGCGGCACCGTCTCGCGTGGCGTGCTCGACGCCTACGCGGACCCGCGGCCGCTCCGGCGCCTCGGCCTGCGGCTCGCCCGGGTCGAGCGCGTCGTCGGCGTGAGCCCCTCGCGCGAGGAGGCGGTGCGGATCCTGCAGGCGCTGGGCTTCGCGGTCGACGATTCGGGCGACGACCTGCAGGTGGTCGTGCCGAGCTTCCGGCGCGACATCTACCAGGAGGACGACCTCGTCGAGGAGATCGTCCGGATCTGGGGCTACGACAAGATCCCGCTCACCCTCGCGGGCGGCGGCGAGATCATCCCGGTCAAGCGGCCGGCGGGCCGGCGCCTGGCCCGCGCGATGAGCCGGGCCCTGAACGCGGCCGGCCTCTACGAGACCGTGACCTGGGGGTTCGCGGATCCGGAGCGGCTCGAGCGCATGGGATGGAGCGACGCGGCGGCCCTCATCGCGCTGCAGAATCCGCTCTCGGTCGAGCGCTCCGTCCTGCGGCCCTCCCTGCTCCCCGGGCTCCTCGAGGTCCTCGCCATCAACGGCAACCGCCAGATGCCCGACGTGCGCGTCTTCGAGATCGGCAACGTCTTCGCGCCGCATCGCCCCGAGGACGGCGACCGACCGGCTCACGAGGACCTCCGCCTCGGCATCGCGCTGACCGGACTCCGCGCCCCGCGCGCCTGGTTCACCGGTGCGCGCGACCGTGTGGACGTCCACGATGCCAAGGGCATGGCCGAGGCCGCCCTCGCCGCGGCCGGGGTCACGGATGCGGAGGCCATGGTGTTCCCGGTAGATCGGGCGCCCGCGTACCTCGAGTCCGGGCGAGCGGCCCGGCTCGTGAGGGCCGGCGTCGAGCTGGGCTACTTCGGGGAGCTCGCACTGGCGGCTCGCGAGGCATTCGACCTGCCCGCGCCGGTCTTCGTGGCCGAGCTCTCGGTGACCGCGCTCGCCGGGCTGCCGCCCACGACCGTGAAGTACGAGGCGCTGCCGCGCTTCCCGGCCGTCCAGCGCGACCTGGCGATCGTGGTGGCCAGCGAGGTGACGGCCGGAGACGTCGAGGCCGCCATCCGCGCCATGGGCCTACCACTGCTCACCCGCATCAGCCTCTTCGACGTGTACACTGGCGGCCAGGTCGGCGCGGGGCGCCGCAGTCTCGCCTGGAGCCTCACCTTCCAGGCCCCCGATCGCACCCTCACCGACGCCGAGGTGAACCGGCTCCACGAGCGGATCGTGGCCGAGATCGCGAAGCGATTCCGGGCCGAGGTTCGGGGCGCGTGACGGAGGAGGCTATGGCCGAGGGGCTGACGGAGCGGCTCGAGCAGCTCGAGAAATCGGTGCGGCGGGCCGCCGAGACGATCACGCGGCTGCGCAAGGAGCGCGACAACCTGCAGGGCAAGGTCGCCGGGCTCGAAGCCAAGCTTTCCGCCGCGGAGGGCGAGCGCACGGAGCTCGTGAGCCTGCGCCAGGAGCGCAAGGAAGTGCTGGCACAGGTCGACGGCATTCTCAAGGAACTGGACCGCCTCGATATCCAGTAGCCAGGGGCAGTGGCCAGCGGGCAGTGGCTTGGCGAGGCGCAGCCGAAGGCGAGCCGAGCGGATACATAGAGCTTAAAGGAGTTTCGCCATGGCAGAGAAACAGCGCGTCGACATCGAGATCCTGGGGCAGAAATACCCGATCCGCAGTGAGGCCGAGCCCGAGTATGTCCGCCGGCTCGCCTCGTTCGTCGATCAGCGCGCGCGGGAGATCCGGGGCGACGCGCCGGGCCAGGACTCGGTGCGGGTGCTGGCCTTGGCGGCGCTCGACATCACCGACGAGCTGTTCCGGCTGCGCGACGAGCACAAGGATCAGGACGTGGATCAGAAGGACGTCAGCGCGCGCCTCGGCGCACTGCGGCAATTGCTCGACGCCGTCGTGCCCGAGAAGTGAACGATTCCCTTGACCTGCCGCCGGGGCCGGGGGTACACAAGAGGGGCCCTGCACTGTTCGTGATGCCGGGGGGAAGTTTCAACCTCGTTTAAAGATTGGGAGCCGCTCACGAGGGTGGTGCGCATGCCCCTCCACTGAGAGGGGAAGCCTGAAGCCCTCCATTTTGGCGCCCACCTGGTGCATACCAGGTTCGAAACACCGTCGGCACACGGCAGAGGTGGGGTCTTCTCCTCTCCGCAACACTCTCCCCGCTTCGTTGACATTCCTCGCCTGCGGGGCCTATAATTCGTCAACTTTAGCGGCTACTTGCCGCGCGTTTCCCCGAGTGCACACGATCCGGACCGGGTTACCACCCGGGATGGAGTGATCGATGAACGCCATGTCGTGGCTGGTGGTGCTCCTACCGGTCGTCGCCATCCTGGCCCTCTTCGTCGGCTATTTCGGCGCCCGAGCCGCCACCGCGCGCACCCTCGGTGACGCCGAGTCTCGTGCCGCGCGCATGCTCGACGACGCCAAGCGTCTGGTCGACCAGACCCGCGCGGACGCCGATGGCAAGGTGCGCGAGGCCGAGAGCAAGATTCGCGAGGCGGAGACCAAGATCCGCGCGGCCGAGCTCGAGGCCAAGGAGCTCGCCCTCCGGGTGCGGGCCGAGCTGGACCAGGAATCCCGTACGCGGCAGCGCGAGATGCAGGAAGTGGAGCGTCGCGTGATCCAGCAGGAGGAGCAGCTCGGCCGCCGGCTGGATCAGCTGGATCGCCGGGAGACCGAGTTCCAGAACCGCGATCGAGCCCTCGGCGACCGGGAGCGCGGCCTGAGCGAGAAGGAAGCGCGGCTCGGTTCGGCCGTCGAGGAGCAGCGGCGCAAGCTCGAGTCCATCGCCGGGCTCACCACCGAGGAGGCCAAGCGTCAGGTGCTGGCCCAGGCCGAGGTCGAGGCCCGGCGGGAGGCGCAGCTCTTGGGCATGCGGCTGGAGGAAGAGGCCCGCGAGACCGCGCACGTGAAGGCCAAGGAAGTACTGGCCACCACCATCCAGCGGCTGGCCCCGGACTACACGGTGGAGACCGCGGTGTCGATCGTGGACCTGCCCTCGGACGACATGAAGGGCCGCATCATCGGCCGCGAGGGCCGAAACATCCGGGCGCTGGAAGGCTTCACCGGAGTGGACCTGATCGTGGACGACACGCCGGAAGCGGTGCTGATCTCCGCCTACGACCCCTACCGTCGCGAGATCGCTCGCCTCGCGCTACAGCGGCTCATCGCCGACGGCCGCATCCATCCCGCCCGCATCGAGGAAGTGGTGGAGAAGGTCAAGAAGGAGATGGAGCAGCACATCCGCGAGGAAGGCGACAAGGCCTGCTTCGAGGTGGGCGTGCACGGGCTCCATCCCGAGCTGATCAAGCTGGTGGGGCGGATGAAGTACCGCACCTCCTACGGGCAGAACTGCCTGCAGCATTCCAAGGAGGTCGCGTGGCTGGCCGGCATGATGGCGGCCGAGATCGGTGCAGACGTGCAGCTGGCCAAGCGGATGGGCCTGCTCCACGACATCGGCAAGGCGCTCACCCACGAGCAGGAGGGGAGCCACCCGGAGCTGTCGCTGCAGGTGCTCACCAAGTACAACGAGTCACCGCAGGTGATCAACGCGGCGCTGTGCGGTCACGAGAACGTCGAGCCCGAGACCATCGAGGCGGTGCTCACCGAGGCGGCCGACGGCATATCCGCCGCGCGGCCGGGCGCCCGGCGCGACGTCCTCGAGAGCTACATCAAGCGTCTGGCCAAGCTAGAAGAGATTGCCATGTCCTACAAGGGCGTGGAGCTCTGCTACGCGATCCAGGCCGGCCGCGAGTTGCGGGTGATGACCAAGGCCGAGCAGATCTCCGATCTGGACGCCCACCAGCTCGCCAAGGACATCTCCAAGCGCATCGAGGCCGAGATGCAGTACCCCGGCCACATCAAGGTCG
Organism: Nitrosotalea sp.; assembly: GCA_035519555.1. Taxonomy (GTDB): domain Bacteria; phylum Methylomirabilota; class Methylomirabilia; order Rokubacteriales; family CSP1-6; genus CAMLFJ01. The sequence goes on from DATIWG010000022.1 coordinate 63,487, forward strand.
TGGTGATCCGCGAGACGCGCGCGGTCGAGGTGGCCAAGTGACCAAGCCCCTGACCGTCATTTGCGTCGGCGACGTGTTCGGCGAGCCGGGCCGCCGCGCGGTGCAGATGCTGCTGCCCAAGCTGAAGAAGCAGCACGAGGCCGACCTTGCGGTGGTCAACGTCGAGAACTCGGCCTCCGGCTTCGGGGTGACGCCCCCGATCGCGCGGGCCTTCCTCGAGCAGGGCGTGGACGTGATGACCTCCGGCAATCACATCTGGGACAAGAAGGAGATCATCGAGTACATCGTCAAGGAGAACCTGCTCCTGCGGCCCGCGAACTATCCGCCGGGCACGCCCGGGGCGGGCTCGATCGTGATCAAGGCGGGGCCGCACAAGGTGGCGGTGCTCAACCTCATGGGCCGCGTGTTCCTGCCGCAGCTCGATTGCCCGTTCCGGAAGGCCGACGAGGAGCTGGTGCGGCTGCGCGCCGAGACGCCCATCATCATCGTCGACATGCACGCGGAGGCCACCTCGGAGTCGCAGGCCATGGGCTGGCACCTCGACGGGCGGGTCAGCGCGGTGGTGGGCACGCACCGGCACGTGCAGACCGCGGACGAGCGCCTGCTGCCCAAGGGCACCGCCTACCTCACCGACCTCGGGCTCACCGGCCCGGTCGACTCGGTGATCGGCGTCGAGCCGGAGCTGGCGCTCGGCCGCTTCCTCAGCCAGATGCCCAACCGCTTCGAGCCCGCCAAGGGCCCCGCCATGCTGCAGGGGGCGGTGATCCGCATCGATCCCGATACCGGTCGCGGGCTGTCCATCGAGCGTCTGCGCGTTCCTCTCGCCGGCTGACGGTGTCGTGCTGATCCTCAGCGGCAAGGAGGTCGCGGCGAAGGTCCTGGCCGAGGTGAAGGCCAACGTCGCCGCGCTCCGGGAGAAGACGGGCGTGCAGCCCACCCTCGCGGTGATCCTCGTGGGGGACGATCCCGCCTCGCAGATCTACGTCCGCAACAAGAAGCGCGCCGCCGACGAGGTCGGCATCAACGCGCGCGACTACCTGTTCCCGCAGGGCTGCACCCAGGCGGAGCTGCTCGAGACCATCGCGGGGATCAACCGCGACGCCTTCATCCACGGCGTCCTCCTCCAGCTCCCGCTGCCCAAGGGCATGGACGAGGATCAGGCGGTGGCGGCCATCGCGCCCGAGAAGGACGCCGACGGGCTGCACCCGGTCAACCTGGGCAACCTGCTGGGGGGCAAGCCCGGCGCGATCCCGTGCACGCCGGCCGGGTGCATCGAGATCCTGGACCACTACGGCATCCCGATCGAGGGGGCCGAGGCCGTCGTGGTCGGGCGCTCGCGCCTGGTCGGCAAGCCGCTGGCCCAGCTGCTCCTCGCGCGCAACGCTACCGTGACCATGTGCCACACGCGCACGCGGGATCTGGCCGGGCACTGCCGGCGCGCCGACATCCTCTGCGTGGCCGCCGGCAAGGCCGGCGTCGTCACCGGCGACATGGTGCGCGAGGGCGTGGTGGTCATCGACGTGGGCGTCAACCGCCTGCCCACCGGCAAGGTCACCGGCGACGTGCAGTTCGACTCGGTGAGCCTCAAGGCGCGCGCGATCACGCCGGTGCCGGGTGGTGTCGGCCCCATGACCATCGCCATGCTCATGCGCAACACCTACCTCGCCGCCCGCCGCCAGCTCTCCCGATGAGCGAGCGGGTCGTCTGCACGGTCAGCGAGCTGGCGCTGCGGATCAAGGCTTCGCTCGAGGATCAGTTCCCGGCGGTGTGGGTGGAGGGCGAGATCAGCAACCTGCGCACCCCATCGTCGGGGCACGCCTACTTCACCCTCAAGGACGACGGGGCCCAGCTGCGCTGCGTGCTCTTCCGCGGCCGCGGCCGGCGCGTGGCCTTCCAGCCCGAGGACGGCATGCAGGTGCTGGCCTTCGGCGGCCTCGACGTGTACCTCGCGCGAGGGGAGTACCAGCTGGTGGTCGAGCTCCTCGAGCCCAAGGGGGTGGGCGCGCTCCAGCTGGCCTTCGAGCAGCTCAAGCGGAAGCTCGAGGCGGAGGGGCTCTTCGACGCCGCCCGCAAGCGCGCGCTGCCGCCGTTCCCGCGCACCATCGGCATCGTGACCTCGCCCACCGGCGCGGCCATCCGCGACATGCTCCACGTCATCGACCGCCGCTTCGCCGACCTGCGTATCCTGATCACCCCGGTGCGCGTGCAGGGCGAGGAGGCGCCGGGCGAGATCGTGCGCGCGCTGCGGGACCTGCAGGAGGTCGCCGACCTCGACGTGGTGATCGTGGGACGGGGCGGCGGCTCCATCGAGGATCTCTGGGCCTTCAACGACGAGCGGGTGGCCCGCGCGATCTCGTCGTGCCGCGTGCCGGTCATCTCGGCGGTGGGCCACGAGACCGACTTCACGATCGCCGACTTCGTGGCCGATCTGCGCGCGCCGACGCCGTCGGCGGCGGCCGAGGTGGTGGTGCAGGAGAAGCTGCAGGTGGTTCGCGCGCTGTGCGACCTCTACGACTCGCTCAAGCAGGCGATGGCGGCCCGCCTCCAGCGCGAGCGACGCCACGTGGATCTGCTCGGCAAGCGCCGCGTGCTCACCGACGCCTCGCGCGCCCTGCGCGATCTGCACCGCCGCCTCGACGAGATGACCGCGCGGCTCGCCCTCGCCGCGCGCGCCCGCGAGCGGCAGGCGGTGCATCGCCTGTCACTGGCCAGAAACGCCTTGCGCTCAGTCAATCCCGTCGCTAGGATTGCCAACGGTTCGGTGATGCTGTCGCAGCTGCGCGGCCGGCTCGCGTCCGCGGCCGCCCACAGCGTGAAGACGTCGCGTCATCGATTCGACGCCGCGGTGGGGCAGCTCGACAGCCTCTCGCCGCTCGCCGTGCTCGGACGGGGCTACAGCCTGACCCGGCTGCTGCCTTCCGGCGTGATCGTGCGCAGCGCCGCGCAGGCGCGCCCCGGTGACGCCATCGAGATCCTGCTGCGCCAGGGGGCACTGGACGCCCGGGTGGAGCGGCTCAAGGAACGGGATGACCGACCTCAAGTTTGAAGCGGCGCTGCAGCGCCTCGAGCAGATCGTGGACCAGCTCGAGGCGGGAAATCTTTCCCTGGAAGACTCCCTGCAGGTGTTCGAGGAAGGCGTCGGGCTGGCCCGCCGCTGCGGCAAGTATCTCGACGACGCCGAGAAGCGCATCGAGACCCTGACCCGGGACGAGAGCGGGGTGCTGAAGACCGCCCCCTTCGATCTCGCCGACGACGAGCGGACATGAGCTTCGATCTCGGCGCGTACATGAAGGAGCGCATGGCCGCGGTGGACGCCGCCCTCGACGTCTTCCTGCCTCCCGAGACCGAGCGGCCGGAAACCCTGCACAAGGCGATGCGCTACAGCGTGTTCGCAGGCGGCAAGCGGCTGCGCCCGGTGCTGGTCATCGCGGGCGCGGAGGCGGTGGGGGGCTCGGCGGAGCAGGTGATGCCGACGGCCTGCGCGATGGAGCTCATCCACACCTACTCGCTGGTGCACGACGACCTGCCCGCGATGGACAACGACGACTTCCGCCGCGGGGTGCCCACCAACCACAAGGTCTTCGGCGAGGCCACCGCGATCCTGGCCGGCGACGCCCTGCTGACCCTGGCCTTCCGCCTGGTGGCCGACAACGCGCGACGGAGCAACATCGAGGCACTCCAGGACGTGATCGTGGACATCGCCGACGCGGCGGGCCACGACGGCATGGTGGCAGGCCAGGTGGCCGACCTCGAGGCCGAGGGCCGCCAGGTCGGGGCCGACACCGTCGACTACATCCACGCCCACAAGACCGGCGCGCTCATCCGGACCTCGCTGCGCGCGGGAGCCCGGCTCTGCGGCGCCACCGCCGAGCAGGTGCGCGCGCTGAGCGTGGCGGGCGCCGACCTGGGGCTCGCGTTCCAGATCGTCGACGACATCCTCGACGTGGTCGCCAGCTCGGAAGAGCTCGGCAAGACCGCGGGCAAGGACCAGATCCAGCAGAAGGCGACCTACCCCGCCATCCACGGCATCGAGGCCTCGCGGGCCCGCGCACGCTACCTCATCGGCGAGGCCGACGAGGCGCTGGCGGCCCTCGGCCCCCGGGCCGAGCCCATCCGCGCCCTCGGGCGCTTCATCCTCGAGCGGAAGGCCTGAGCCATGTCCGAGATCCGTACCACCCACGCCCGCGAAGTGCTCGACTCCCGCGGCAACCCGACGGTCGAGGTCGAGATCTGGCTCGAGTCGGGCGCCTTCGGGCGCGCGATCGTGCCCTCGGGCGCCTCCACCGGCAAGCGCGAGGCGGTCGAGCTGCGCGACGAGGACGACAACCGCTACGGCGGCAAGGGCGTCCGCCGCGCGGTGCAGAACGTCAACGAGGTGATCGCACCCGAGATCGAGGGCCTCGAGGCCGGCGAGCAGGCGGCGCTGGACCGCGCGCTGCTCGAGCTGGACGGCACCCCGAACAAATCAGGCCTCGGAGCGAACGCGCTGCTCGGCATCTCGCTGGCGGCCGCCCGCGCCTCGGCCGAGGACGCGGGGCTGCCGCTCTACCAGTATCTGGGTGGGCCCGGCGCACGCATCCTGCCGGTGCCGCTGATGAACGTGCTCAACGGTGGGGCCCACGCCGACAACGGCCTCGACATCCAGGAGTTCATGCTGGTGCCCGCGGGCGCCGGCTCCTTCAGCGAAGCCCTGCGCATGGGTGTCGAGATCTTCCACACCCTCAAGCGCCTGCTGAAGGACAAGGGGCTGTCGACCGGAGTTGGCGACGAAGGCGGCTTCGCGCCGGCGCTGGGCGGCAACGAGCCCGCGCTCGACTTCCTGCTGCGCGCCGTCGAGCGCTCCGGCTACCGCCCGGGCGAGGACGTGTGGCTCGCGCTCGACACCGCGGCGAGCGAGTTCGGCGAGCACGGCCGCTACCGGCTGCGCGCCGACAAGACCGAGAAGTCGAGCCAGGAGATGGTCGCCTACTACGAGGCGCTCATGAGCCGCTACCCGATCTGCTCGATCGAGGACGGCCTGGCCGAGGACGACTGGGAGGGCTGGAACACGCTCACCCGGCGCATCGGGGGCCGCTGCCAGCTCGTGGGCGACGACGTGTTCGTCACGAACCCGGCCATCCTGCAGGAGGGCATCCGCAAGGGCATTGCCAACGCCATCCTCATCAAGGTGAACCAGATCGGCACGCTCACCGAGACCCTGGAGGCCGTCGAGCTGGCCAAGCGGGCCGGCTACGGCACCGTGATCTCGCACCGCTCCGGCGAGACCGAGGACGCCTTCGTGGCCGACCTCGCAGTCGGCGTCAACGCGGGCCAGATCAAGACCGGCTCGCTCGCCCGGGGCGAGCGCACCGCCAAGTACAACCAGCTGCTGCGGATCGAGGAGGAGCTGGGCACGGCCGCCGTCTGGGCGGGTCGCGCCGTGTTCAGGAGCCTGGGTCAGTGAGCCAGCGCGCCCTCGTCCTCGGGCTGTTCGCGATCGGGAGCGCCCTGATGCTGACCTACGGGGGCCAGAGCCTCGCCCGCGTCTGGCACATGAAGTCCGAGGTCGAGAGCCTGGAGCGGGAGATCAGCACGCTCCGTGCCGAGACCACCCGGCTCACCGCGCTGGTGACGCGCCTGCGCAGCGATCCCGACTTCATCGAGCAGGTCGCGCGCGAGGATCTCGGGCTGGTGAAGCCGGGCGAGAAGGTGCTCAAGCTGCCGCCGTCGGCCGGGCAGAGAGGGCGCTAGCCCGCGTGGATCTCATCCCGTTCCTCTTCTTCATCGCCCTGTTCTTCAATATTCGCGCCTCCTTCAAGCTGGCCCTCGACTGGCGCGGCATGCTCGTGACCACGCGCTTCGTCCGCGAGTCCTACGCGCGCCTCGGCGAGCTGCCCACCGAGGAGCGCCTGGAGCGGGACCCCGCCACGCCGGTCTTCCTGCACCTGGTGCCCGCCTTCCAGGAGCCCGACATCGCGGTGACGGTGGGCGCGCTGGTGGCCTCGCGCTATCCGCACGGGCGCCTGCACGTGGTGGTGGTCACGAAGGAGGAGGAGGAGCGGGCCCCGCATCCGGCCATGGGCGTGAGCACCGGAGAGCTCGTGCGCCGGCTGCGCGAGACGCTGCCGCCCTACCAGCAGAAGCGCCTCTCGCACGTCGTGATGCCCGGGCCCGGCCGCAAGGCGCACCAGCTCAACTGGGCCCTGCGGCCCGAGGTGCTGCGCGAGATCCTGACCGAGGAGACCGACCCGCGCCGCGTCTTCGTCGGCGTGAGCGACGCCGACTCGATCCCGGATCCTGACACCTACCGCTGGATCGCCCACCGCGAGCTGAGCGGGCAGGGCGGCCTCGCCTACCAGGGCATCCCGCTATCGCTCGCCAACTACGACCGCCTGCCGATTCGCGGGAAGATCTGCGCCATCCAGCAGTCGTCGATCTTCATCCGCGTCTCGATCGCCCGCCTGCTCAACGAGGTCAAGCGGGTGCGCCTCCTGGCCTGCCTCACCGCGGCCCTGCCGCGGCTGGCCTGGCTCGTCCGCCCCGCGTTCGAGCTGTTCTTCCGGCGCTCGCAGATCTGCCTCGGTCACAACCAGTTCGTGCGCCTGGACCTGATGCAGTCGCTCGGCGGGTTCCCGACCGCGGGCGCCACCGAGGACTCCACGCTCGGCTACGCGCTCGGCCGGCGCGGCATCCTGATCCAGGCGCTGCCCATGGTGGAGGTGACCGACCTGCCCGAGACCTCCGAGGGCGTGATCCGCCAGAACGCCCGCTGGTACACGGGCGTGCTCGACGACATCCCGTATCTCTGGCGCGCGTGGCGCTCGGAGCCCACCGCCTTCAACCTGGCCCAGCTCGTGCGCCACGTCGGCAACAAGATGGTGGAGTGGCCGATCGCCGCGCTCGTGTATCCGGCCACCGGCTGGCTCGGCTGGTACCTGGCCTATCACCACGAAGGCCACCGCTTCTGGTTCTACATGGCCACGGGCGCGCCGACGATCTCGCTGCTGCTCACGGTGTGGGTGGGCGGCATCATGACCCAGGCTCTGATCGAGGATCTGCACCCGTACCTGCCGCGCCGCGTGGATCTTCGCCGCAAGAGCCTCAAGGAGAAATTCCTCGGGACTTTTCGGTGTCAGACCTACTGGCTGCTCGCGACCCGCGGCGCCTGGCGCGTCATCTGGGCCGTGGCCCGCACCGGCCACTACGAGCCGGCCAAGACCGACCGCATCACCGGCCGCCGTCTCCCCACCCTCTCCGCCCTGGGGAGGGGGCAGGGTGAGGGGTCGTAGGGGGGCAGTGCTTTCCCTCTCCCTTCAGGGGGGAGGACAGGATGCGAGTCAGGTTGACTCCGTGTTTCATGTCGGGTACATTGCGTGAGTCACCGCGGGGTGGAGCAGCCCGGTAGCTCGTTGGGCTCATAACCCAAAGGTCGCTGGTTCAAATCCAGCCCCCGCAACCATGGAAAGTGAGGGCTCCGGAGAATACTCCGGAGCCCTCTTGGTTTGACGCCGCGGGTCGAAGCACTGCGACCAGCTCAGCAGGCGACGTTCATCAGCACGCTCGAACGGAGCCAATAGCGGTTCACCTTGATCTCATAGGCATCCGAGAAACCGACGGCCTCCAAAGCGCCCTCGGCGGCGCCGAGCAGGCCGGCTGCTCGCATCAAGGGATCCGAGTTGTCGGTCGCCCACCTCACTGCTTGCGCGAACTTGCCATTGACCGCCTGGGCGTGAACGATCTCTCTGAATGCGCGTCGGCGTTCTGAGACCAAGGCAATCGTTGCTGCGGTATCGAGCGCATCCGCGTCGAATGCGGTCTGGGCTTGGGTGATGGCCACCTTGCGGAGTCGGCACGCGCGCCAGAATGGGTCACGAAGTGAGGCGGCGATTCGTCGAGCCCGAGTGAAAGTGCCTCGCGGGACGCGTCCAGATGCCCGCCCGCCTCGGTCTCATGCGGACACCGGGCGCATCTCATGGCGTGATGAGCCTACCTCGGCGCGGGAGGGAGGTCGAGGGACTTGGTCGCGCGTCGAGTCATCGTCGAGTCTACTGGTCTTTGGACGTGGGATCCGGCTCAGCGTGCGCCACCGTGGTGCGCCGCGGCCCGGGGCGGGTCAAGCACCGAAGCGCCGGTCGGTTTGGGCGTAAGATGCCTGCAGGAACGTGACGCCCACCGACGCCCCGGGACGTGATCTCCGGCTCGACTTCTTCCGCGGGCTCGCCCTCTTCTCGATCTTCATCGACCACATCCCGAGCAACATCCTGGCGCAGTTCACGCTGCAGTCGCTGATGTTCTCGGATGCGGCCGAGGTGTTCATCCTGATCTCCGGCTACACTGCGGGCAAGGTCTACGGCCGGGCGATCGATCGCCAGGGCTTCCTGCTCGCGGGCGTGCGCGTCTACCATCGCGTCTGGCAGCTCTACGTCGCCCACGTCTTCCTGTTCATGATCTTCATGGCCACTATGGCCTACACCGTCGACACGCTCGACCGGTCGCTCTACGCCGACGAGTTCCAGGCCGCCGACTTCCTGCACGAGCCCGGCGTGGCGGTGGTCGAGGCGCTGACGCTGCGCTTCCAGCCGGCCTTCATGGACATCCTGCCCCTCTACATCGTCTTGCTCGCCGCGCTTCCCCCGACGCTGGCCGCGTTCAGGCGCTGGCCCCGGGCGGTGCTGGCGGTCTCGGCGGCGCTCTGGCTCGCGGTCCAGCTCGATCCGCACATCGCCCTGCCGGCCTACCCGGGTCCGGGTCGCGTGTGGTTCTTCAATCCCTTCGCCTGGCAGGCGCTCTTCTTCGTGGGGGCCTGGCTCGGCGGCAGCCCGCAGGGCGGCGGCTGGCTCGAGAGCCGCTGGGCCCTGCGCGTGGCCGCGGCCGTCGCGCTGGCCGGGTTCCTGATCAGGTTCAGCTGGACCCTCCACGGCCTCTACGATCCGCTGCCGGCCCTGGTCAGCGGCAAGCCGCTCTGGCGGTTCCTGAGCAAGCAGGATCTCGGGCTGCTCCGCTTCGTCAACGTGCTGGCCCTCGCGCTGCTCGTGGCCCGGCTGATCGCTCCGCGTGGCCGGATCGTCGCGGGGCGGGCCGCCTGGCCCTTCGTGATCTGCGGCCGGCACTCGCTGCACGTGTTCTGCCTCGGCATCCTGCTCTCGGTGTTCGGCCATCTCGTCCTCAACGAGTTTTTCGGCGGCATCGCCATGCAGCTCCTGGTCTCCGCTGCCGGCATCGCGATCATGATCGGCGTCGCCCTCCTGATGGAGTGGTTCGCCCGGGCGAAGGCGGCCCCGGGCCGCGGCGCGCCGGAGCGGGCGCCGGCGGGCAGGGGGCAGTCGTGAGGATGCCGCGGACGCTGCGTTGTGCGGGCCTCGCCCTCGTCGCGGCCGCCCATCTCGCGCTTTCGCCGGCCGCGTCGGGCGCCTCCGAGCAGGAGCGGCAGTGCCCCGTCCCCGGGAGCTTCTCCGCGTTCGAGCCGCTCGTGCCGCGGACCGCCCGGGCCCTGGCGGGCGGCCAGGCCGTCGTCATCGTCGTCCTCGGGGGAGCCTCCAGCCTCGGGCGCGCGGCCGGCGGGGCCAGCCTCTCCTGGCCGGCCCGGATGGCGGGCGCGCTGACCCTCCGGTTCCCCGCCGCGCGGATCAAGGTGATGGACCTGGCGGCCCCGCGCCAGACCGCGCAGGAGGCGGTCGCGCGGCTGGCGCGTGACGTCTTGCCGCTCAAGCCCACGCTCGTGGTCTGGGAGACCGGCACCATGGAGGCGGTGCGCGGCGTCGGCGTCGACGAGTTCCGGGAGACGCTCGAGACCGGCCTCGACGAGCTGCTGGCCGTCGGCATCGAGGTCGTGCTGATGACCCCGCAGTTCTCCCGCGACACCGACGCGGTCATCCGCTTCGACCCCTACCTGGTCACGATGCGCGAGATGGCCGATCTTCGCGACGTGCCGCTCTTCCACCGCCACGGGATCATGCGCTACTGGGCCGAGAGCGGGATGATGGACCTGCGGGCGAGAACCAGCGAGGGGCGTCGCGCGCTCGCCGAGAGGCTCTACGAGTGTATCGGTCGTGCGATGGCGGACCTGGTGGCGCGCGATGCCGCCGGCCCGGAGACCCCCGCGGACCCGGAGGGGCGGCGATGATGGGCCGGTGGCCGGCCGCGCTCGCGGCGGCGGCGCTCCTGCTGCTGCCGCCCGCGCCGACCGGGGCGGCGGAGGCGCTGCGCTGCTCGGCGCCGGAGGAGCTCACCGGCTTCCGGGTGCCGCTGCCCAACACCGCCCGCGCGATCCGTCACGGCAAGGCGCTGGTCATCGTCGCGATCGGCTCCTCGTCTACGGAAGGGTTCGGCGCCTCCGATCAGGCGCACACCTACCCCGCGCGTCTCGCGGAGGAGCTCCGGCGGCGCTGGCCGCGCCTCGCCGTGACCGTGATCAACAAGGGCGTGGGCGGAGAGATGACGGCCCAGACGATGGCGCGCTTCGAGTGCGACGTCGTGGCCTACCGACCGCAGCTGGTCATCTGGCAGACCGGCAGCAACCAGGTGCTCCGGGGCGAAGACGTCGAGTCCTACGCCCGTGCGATCCGTGACGGGATCGGCCGGCTCAAGGCCGCGCGGATGGACGTGGTGCTGATGGATCCGCAGTTCGCTCCGCGGATGGTCGCACGGCCCATGCACCGGGCGGTGGTCGACTCGATCGAGCAGGCCGCCAACGACATGAAGGTCGCGGTGTTCCGGCGGTTCGCGGTGATGCGGCACTGGGTCTCGAGCGGCCAGTACCGGGTCGAGGACGTCATCTCGCGCGACGGGCTGCACATGAACGACGCGAGCTACGGCTGCATCGCCCGGCTGCTCGCCGACAGCCTGGCGACCGCGGCCCACGCGACCCCCCTGCCGGACGAGGAGGCCGCCGCCCCCGGGGCCGGGTCGGCCGGCCCCGCCCGGCGGTAGCGCCCCTCCGTCCGTCCGGCGCGCCCGATACACCGAACAGGGTGGGGACGGCGGCGGCCGGACCGCTGCCGGCGGTGCGGCGGGGTTCCACCGCTAACCCCTTGTCGTTTACCCAGACCTCACCAGGCAATTGGTGACGAAGCCTCTACGGCCGGATGTTCTGGTTGAGACGGAAGACGTTCGTCGGGTCGTACGTCCGCTTGAGCGCACGCAGGCGCTCGTACTTCGCGTCCCCGTAGGCGGCCCGCACTCGATCCTGTCCCTCCTCGCCCAGGAAATTCACGTAGACACGGCCCGTCGAGTACGGGCGGATCGCCTCCCAGAAGTTCCGGGTCCAGCCCATGCACGCCGGCGCCCGGCCGGGGTCGGACCAGACGGCGTCGATGTTCACCGCATATCCGGCCCGCCGGTCCTCGAACGCCGATCCCTCGGGATCCTCTCTCGCGACGGCGCCGCCGACAATCCAGTGCGGAGCAGATGAATCCTCGGCCATGCTGCGGCCGGCAACCGGGGGGATCGACTTGCCCTACCTGCTAGATGGATCTTGTGCGATTGCGGGGCTTCATCTCGTCTATGGCCGTGGCTCCAGTAATCCCAGCG
>DATIWG010000023.1:0-1230 GCA_035519555.1 Nitrosotalea sp.
GCGGCCCGCGGTAGCGGAGCCGCCGACGTTTCGCGGTCAGGCCACCGCGGAGGCCGTGTCGTTCGCCGATGCGCCGTGGTGGGAAGCGTTCCAGGACCCGACGCTGAAGGCGCTGATCCAGGAGGCGCTGAGGAACAACTACGACGCCGCCATCGCCGCGGCCCGGGTGCAGGAGGCGCGCGCGAATCTCAGGGTCGCCAGATCGGATCTCTTGCCGTCGCTCGACTATGGCACCTGGGCGGGACGGGCGCGGGTCCCGCTCGGCGGCCTGAACCTCCCCGACGGCACCGATCACAGGACGGACGACTTCTTTGCCGGAACGGTGACCATGTCGTGGGAGCTCGATATCTGGGGCCGTGTCCGCCGCTCGGACGAGGCGGCGGGCGCCACGCTGCTCGCCACGGAGGATGCGCGGCGCGGCGTGTGGCTGACGCTGGTCAGCGACCTGGCCCAGGCGTACTTCCAGCTCCTCGCGCTCGACGTGCAGCTGCAGATCGCGCAGAGCAGCACGCAGGCGTACCAGGGAACGTACGACCTCTTCCTGGACCGCTTCAACCTCGGCGTCGCGTCGATGCTCGAGACGTCGCGCGCGCTCGGCGCGCTCGGCAACGCGCGAGCGACGATCCCGCAACTCCAGAGCAGCATCGTCGCCAAGGAAAATCAGATCAGCATCCTGCTGGGCAAGTCGCCTGGCCCGATTCCGCGCGGACAGCCGATGTACGTGCAGCCCGTGGCGCCGACGGTGCCGGCGGGGCTGCCCTCGGCCTTACTCGAGCGACGGCCTGACCTGCGTCAGGCGGAGCAGCAGCTCGTGGCCGCCAACGCCCGCATCGGCGTGGCGAAGGCGGAGTTCTTCCCGAAACTCAGCCTGACCGCGCTGTTCGGGGCCGCCAGCCCCGAGCTGTCCTCCCTCACGGGCGGCGGCGCCACGGTGTGGGCGGTGGCCGGGATGCTCAGCGGGCCTCTCTTCAACGCCGGCCGCACCACGGGGCAGTACCGCGCGTCCATCGCGCAATGGGAGCAGGCTCGGCTCCACTACGAGCAGGCGGTCCTGGGAGCCCTCCGCGAGGTCTCGGACGCCCTCACCGCGCTCGGCAAGCTCAGCGAGGCCGAGACGGGACAGAGCACGGCCGTGAAAGCCCTGGAGGACGCCGTCGTCCACGCGACGGACCGATACCGCCAGGGCCTGGCCAGCTACTACGAGGTGCTCGAGGCCCAGCAGCAGCTCTA
>DATIWG010000024.1:0-1311 GCA_035519555.1 Nitrosotalea sp.
CGATCACCCTCAAAACAAATGTTACCCAAACGGAAGGGGTTGCCTCAAAACCGGTGTTACCAACACCACCGGAAAGGGGGCCCCGTGACGGAGCGAGGACGCCGCGAGTATGCCGAGGTGATGCGCCGGCGGTATCGGGACGCGACGAGGCGACAGCGAGGCGAGATCCTGGACGAGTACTGCCGGGTCACCCGGTGTCATCGCAAGGCGGCGATCCGCCGCTTGGGAGCCCCGGCCCGGGGCCGCGGACGACGCCCCGGGCGGCCGGCGCGCTATGGACGCGAGCTGCTGCCGCTCCTCGAGCAGGTGTGGCGTGCCAGCGACTACCTCTCGGGCAAGCTCCTCCGCCCGATCCTGCCCGCGCTGGTGACGGCCCTCGAAACGCACCACGGCGTCGTGGTGGCCCCCCCGGCGCGTGCCACCCTGCTCGCGGCCAGCCCCGCGACCCTGGACCGCCTGCTCCGGCCCCTGCGCCGCCGCCGGCCGGCCCCGCCCCGCCGCAGTGCCCCGGCGCTGCAGAGCGTGCGCGCCCAGGTGCCGCTGCGCACGTGGAGCGAGTGGCGCGGCGTGGCCCCCGGCGCGCTGCAGGGGGACCTCGTCCTGCATTGTGGCGAGAGCCTCGACGGCCGGTATTGCACCACACTGGTCGCCGTCGACGTGGCGACCACGTGGACCGAGCTGCAGGCCATCTGGGGCCTGCACCATCAGCGCGTGACCGGCGGCATCCAGGCCATTTACCAGCGCCTGCCGTTTCCCCTGCGCGCTTGGCACAGCGACAACGGCAGCGAGTTCATCAACCACTGCCTGCTCGGCTGGTGCCGCCGCTCCGGCGTGCGATTCACGCGCGGCCGCCCCTATCGCAAGAACGACCAGGCCTGGGTCGAGCAGCGCAACGGCCTCGTCGTCCGCCGCCTCGTCGGCTACGATCGCTACAGCTCCCGCGCCGCCCAGAGCGTCCTCCAGCGCCTCTACGGCCTGCTCCGCCTGCAGCACAACTTCTTCCGCCCCGTCCGCAAGCTCCTGCGCAAACGGCGGGTTGGCAGCCACGTCAGCAAGCACTATGACGCCGCCCTGACGCCGTACCAGCGCGTCCTGGCCGCCAGGGTGCTCACCGCCGAGCAGCGCCGCACGCTGGAACACCAGTTTCACGCGCTCGATCCCATTGCCCTCGCCCGGGACATCCAGCAGACACTGGACGTCCTGTGGAAGCTCGCCGATACTCGTCACCGCCTGCAGGAGGTCGCCCGTGGGTAACACATTTTTGAGGCACCGCCCCCGCCGCTCGGTAACACTTACTTCTGAGGCATCACG
>DATIWG010000025.1:0-1140 GCA_035519555.1 Nitrosotalea sp.
GATCGGCCTCACCCTCGTGCTGCACACCTGGACCCGCGAACTCACCTTCCATCCCCACCTCCACGGCATCCTTCCGGGTGGGGGCCTCGACACCGCCGCCGATCGCTGGGTGGCGTGCGCCAAGGAGTTCCTCATTCACGTCGCTGTCCTCGCACCGGTCTTTCGCGGGAAATTCCTTGACGGGCTCACGCAGGCGTACACGCACGGGGCCTTCATCGCTGACGCAACTCTCGACCCCACGCCCTTCCAGACCCTGCTCGACCGGCTCTACCAGATCCACTGGAACGTCTACGTCAAGCCGCCCTTTGCCGGCCCGCCCGAAATCGTCAAGTACCTCGGCCGCTACACCCACCGCACCGGCATCGCCAACGGCCGGCTGGTGGCGGTCACCCCCGACGCCGTCACCTTCCGCACCAAGAACGGCCATACCTGCACGCTGCCCCCGCACGAGTTCATCCGCCGCTTCTTGCTGCACGTGCTGCCCCACGGCTACACCAAAATCCGCCACTACGGATTGCTCGCCGCCGGCAACGTGAACACCAAGCTCGCCCGCGCGCGGCAGCTGATCGAGCGCGACTCCCCGCCGCCGCCACCCCTGGCCCCTGAAAACCAGAGCGCGGCGTCGCCCAGCAACGGCGCCGCCACCGCCCCGCACCGCGACGGCACAGCGGACGACCTCGCCCAGCCCAGGCTCCGTTGCCCGCACTGCGCGGGAACGACCTTCTCGCGGATCGCCACGCTGCCCTCCGCGCGCCGCCGCCGCACGCAACCCCCGCCCGACACCTGACCACATGGCGCGCTCACCCTCTGTCGACCATTGTCACGCCTGGCTGTCCCGAGCAGCGTCGCCGCGGTGTGCGCGCCATCCGCAATGCGCACCCGATTCCGCCCTTGCCGGGCCGGCGCAACGCGCTCACGCCCAAGACCGTTTCACCCGCCGGTCTGCCGGTCTCACCCTCTCGCAGCTCCACGCACCATCCGCCACGCCAATTTCCGCTTAAACAGGGATCTGCCCAGCGCGTTGCGCCCTGCCTCCTGGCTTCGTTCAACCGCGCTTTGGAGCGACGCTCGCGCCAGCACTGCGGCGCCCCCGCCGGCGTCGCGGTGCGCTCGGTCCCTCCAAACCGCTATGAGTTAGAT
>DATIWG010000026.1:0-83609 GCA_035519555.1 Nitrosotalea sp.
GGCTGGACGCCGCTGGCCGAGAACTACTGCAAGGTCAGAGCCGATGGCAAGTTCCACGCCATCCCGGATTTCTTCATCGACTTCCCGGGTCTGTACCGCAAGGATCTGTGGACCGAGGTCGGGATGCCCAACGGCCCCGACACCTGGGAGGACCTGCACAAGGGCGGCACGAAGCTCAAGGCGAAGGGCTTCCCGATCGGCATCGGCCTCGCGCACCACGACGACTCCCGGGCCTCCTGGCGGGCGATCATGTGGTCGTATGGCGGCTCCGAGGTGGCCAAGGACGGCAAGACCTTGACCTACAACTCCAAGGAAGTGCGCGAGGCGCTGAAGTTCAACAAGGCGCTCTACAAGGACTGCATGACGCCCGAGGTCCTGGCCTGGGACGACGCGTCCAACAACCGGTTCCTGGCGTCGGGGCGCGCCTCCTGGATCCACAACCCCATCAGCGCCTACCGCACGATCGAGGGCTCCAACAAGGAGCTGGCCGACAAGATCTTCGTGTCGCTCTCGCCCAAGGGGCCGGCCGCGCGGCGCTCGTTCGCCAATTGCCGCGCCTACGGCGTGACCAAGTTCACCAAGAACGCGGACGGCGCGAAGGCGTTCCTGGAGGCCCTGGTCGACAACTACCGCGAGGGCGCCAAGGCCAGCACCGGCTACAACATGCCATTCCTGAACAGCTACGCGAAGCCACCGTTCCCGGTCATCAGCGAAGACCCGAAGCTGAAGCCGCTGGAGCAGGACGCCGAGTACCACTTCACCACCGGCTACCCGGGGCCGCTGACCCCGGCCGCGGACGAGGTCTACCAGCAGTTCGTGATGGTGGACGCGCTCGCCCAGTTCGCGACCGACAAGATGGACCTGGAGCAGACGATCAAGTGGGCCGAGGAGAAGATCAAGGCCATCTACGCCAAGTTCTGAGAGCCCTTCCTCCTCTCACCCCTCAGGGTGAGGGGCGGGGATGGGGAGTAAGGGACGGGGCAGCGCCGCTGCCCCGTTCGCTTCTCTAGCTGACCGGCCGCCCGCCCCCGCCGCGCAGCCGCGGATCGAGCACGTCGCGGAGCGCGTCGCCCAGCATGTTGAAGCCGAAGACGGCGAGCGAGATGGCGGTGCCCGGCCAGATGGCCATCCACGGCGCCCGGTACATGAAGGAGCGGCCCGAGCCCGAGAGCATGGCGCCCCAGGACGGATAGGGCGGCGGCACCCCGAAGCCCAGGAACGAGAGCGCGGACTCGGCGAGGATGGCGGCCCCGAGCCCGATGGTGGCCAGGATGATGACGGTGGCGGCGACGTTGGGCAGGATGTAGCGGAGCATGATGCGCAGGTGCCCCGCGCCGAGCGCGCGCGCCGCTTCCACGTAGGTGTTCTGCATCACGCTGATGGTGGTGCCGCGGATCACCCGAGATGCGGCTGCCGCGCCCAGTATCCCCAGTGCCAGGATCAGGTTGAGCAGCCCGGGCCCGAGCACCGCCATCATCGAGAGGATCACCACCAGGAACGGGAAGGACTGCCAGGCGTCCACTACGCGCTGCACGCAGATGTCGTAGGCCCCCCCGAAATAGCCGCTGGTGATGCCGATGATGGTGGCGAGCACGTTGGCGAGGAGGACCGCGCCGAAGCCCACCGTCACCGAGACCCCGGCTCCGTAGATGACCCGGCTGAACACGTCGCGCCCCAGGTTGTCGGTGCCCATCCAGAACTGCGCACCGGGCGCCTTCATCCGGGCCCCGGGGATCGTCTCGTCGTAGCTGTAGGGCGCGATCCAGGGCGCGAAGAGGGCGAGGAGGAGCAGGACGAGCACGATGAGACCGCCGAGGGCGCCAAGCGGCTTGTGCCGTGAGAAGTGCCACAGGCCGTTCAGGGCGGCTCCGAGGCGGACGACCCCGCTACGGTGAGGCGACCCGCTCTTATTTGTTGTACGGTCGCCCCAAGGGGCGACCTCGATAGGGTCGCTTCGCATCTTTTCAGTAGCGGATCCGCGGGTCGAGGAAGGCGTAGAAGGCGTCGACGACCAGGTTCATCACGACCACCACCGTGACGATGAGCAGGTTGACCCCCTGGATGACCGGGTAATCCCGCTGGTTGATGGCGTCGAAGAGAAAGCGGCCCATGCCGGGCAGCCCGAAGATGCTCTCGAAGATCACGGTGCCGCCCAGGATCTGCGCCACCTGGATGCCGAGCACGGTGATGACCGGGATGAGCGCGTTCTTGAGGCTGTGCTTGAGCACCACCACGCGCTCGCGGAGTCCCTTGGACCAGGCGGTCCGCACGTAGTCCTGGCGCAGCACCTCGAGGAGCGTGCCGCGGGTCAGGCGCATGATCGCCGCGGCGGACGCGATACCGAGGATGAAGGCGGGCAGGAGGAACTGGGCCACGTGGGCCCACGGATTCGCCGAGAACGCGGTGAACTGGATGGGGGGGCTCCAGCCCCACCAGATGGCGGGCAGGAGGATGGCGAGGGTGGCGATCCAGAACCCGGGGACCGAGAGGCCGAGAATCGCCATGCTGCGCATGGCATAGTCGGCCGCGCTATCCTGCCGCACGGCAGCCAGCACGCCGATGGGCACCGCGATGACGATGGCGAAGAACAGCGCGAGCACGCCCAGCTCGAGGCTCACCGGGAGGCGGCGGATCAGCTCCTCGAGCACCGGGCGGCTCGTCCAGAGGGACTGCCCGAGGTCGCCGCGCAGGACCTGGCCCAGCCACTCGACGTACTGGATGTACATGGGGCGGTTGAGGCCCAGCTTCGCCCGGAGATCGTCCAGGTCCTTTCCGTAGGCCTTCTCCTCGAGCATGAGCTGGACGACGTCGCCGGGAAGCAGCCGGGGCAGACTGAAGACGATGAGGGAGGCGATCAGCAGCGAGGGGATCGCCACGAAGAGGCGGCGGATGACGTAGCGCTTCACGTCACGCGGGCCGCGCGTTCACGCGCCTGGTAGTGCGACCGGGCCTGTTGGCGCCGCGCAAGATGAGGCTGCCGGTCCCGTGGACCATGCGCTTGATAGTGCGACGCATCCTGGGGGCCACGCGCTCGGCAATGCTACGCCCTCTTATTTGATTGCACGGTCGCCCCAAGGGGCGACCTCTATGAGGTGGCTGCGCATTGTTCTGCGGTGGTTCTCGGCTACTTGTCGAGCCAGGCGACCATCAGGCGGCCGCCGTAGTCGTGGCCGATGTTGGGGCCGAAGTTCTTCACGTACGGCATCCAGGCGCCCACCGCGCTCACCGACGGCCCGAAGCCGTAGTAGACCTGCTGGGAGGCGTAGCGCTGGATGTCGTTGACGATCTCGCGGCGCTTCTTCTCGTCGAACGTGCGCCGCTGCAGCTTGATCATCTCGGTCAGCTTCGGATCGTTGACCCCCGAGGAGTTCAGCGGCTCCCCGGGCAGGAACGGGATGAAGTAGGTGTCGGGATCGGTGGTGGCCCCGCGCAGGGTCAGGATCATCTTCTCGAACTTGCCGAAGATGGCGCTCGAGACGAACGCGCCGTACTCCTTGAGCTTGAGATCGCCCTCGATCCCGGCCTGCTTCCAGTTGCGGAGCGAGACCTGAACCGCGTCGATCCAGTCGGGCCCGTACCCGGGGGTGGTCTCGACCGGGAGCTTGATGCCGCTGGGATGGCCGGCTTCGGCGAGCAGGCGCTTGGCCCCGGCCGGATCGAACTCGTAGAGCTGGCGCCCCTCCGGCGGCAGCTGGCCGATCGGGATCGACCACTCCTTGAGCGCGGCCGGGATGAGCGGGTTGGGAGCGCCCTTGCCCTGCGACCAGGCGTTGGTCTCCAGAATCTCCCGCCAGTCCTGGGCCATGGCGAAGGCCCGGCGCACCCGCACGTCCTTGAAGGGCTCCTGGTCGATCTTCATCGCGGTGTAGCCGCCGAACACCACGATGTAGTCCCGCATGCCGAGCCCCTTGACGCGCCGGAGCGCGATGTCGAGGTCGCTGCGGCGGATCACCATGCCGTACTCCGGGCCGAAGTCGAAGTCGCCGGACAGGAACGACGCGAAGGCGGCAGCGGGGTCGGGCGAGATCGTGATGTCCACGCCGTCCGCGTAGGGCAGCCCGGGGATGAAGTAGCTCGGGTTGCGGGCGAAGGTGAGCCGGACGCTGGGCTCGTAGCCCTGGAGCATCCAGGGACCGGTGCCGACCACGCTCTCCGGCTTCTTGAGATCGCCGTACTGGTCCACGCACTCCTTGGCGATGATCCAGGTCGAGGTCGAGGCCAGCCGGTCGACGAACCAGGCATTGGGCTCGCGCAGGGTGAACTTCACCGTGTACTTGTCCGGGGCCTCCACCTTGTCGACCATCTCCAGGATGGCCTTGTTGGCGTTGCCCTTGATGGTGAGGAAGCGATCGTAGGTGTAGCGCACGTCCTCGGCGGTCAGCTCCCGGCCGTTGACCGGGGGCTTGTTGTGCCAGCGGACGCCTTTCCGGAGCTTGAACACGTAGACGTTGTCGCCCTGGCGCTCCCAGGACTCCGCGAGGTCGCCCTCGATGGGCTGGGTGCCGGGGACGACCGCCGAGCCCGCCTTGACCTTGACCAGGCGGCTGTAGGCGAACGACAGCGGGATCATGGTGGAGAAGGCGATGGTCTGGTGCGGATCGAAGTGCACC
This sequence comes from Nitrosotalea sp., assembly GCA_035519555.1. Taxonomy (GTDB): domain Bacteria; phylum Methylomirabilota; class Methylomirabilia; order Rokubacteriales; family CSP1-6; genus CAMLFJ01. Next base: position 4,611 of record DATIWG010000026.1, read on the forward strand.
GGCGCGACGTGGGAGCGCAGGCGGAACCGGCCGCCGCGCTTGGGCGTCTGAGACTCCGCCGGCCGGGGGCCGGCCAGGACCGACGAGGTGGCGCCGGCCGCGAGGGCGGCACCGCCCAGCTTGAGCACGTCACGACGGGTCAGCGGCGAGGTGGACTGATCCATGGCCTTTCTCCTTGCATTCGGCTAACGGTCGAGCCAGGCGACCATCAGGCGGCCGCCGTAGTCGTACCCGAGGTTGGGCCCGTAGTTCTTGAGCGCCTGATTCCAGACCGCGTTGTAGATTTGCGATCCGATTTGCACGTAGTACTGCTGCTTGGCTAGATACCGCTGGATCTCGAAGATCTGCTCGCGGCGCTTCGCGGGATCCGGGGTGCGCCTCTGTCGGATCAGCATGTCCGCCACCACCGGATCGTTGATGTGGCCGTGATTCTTGATCTCGCCTGGGTAGTACTGGCCGAAGAGGAAGTTGTCCGGCTCGAGAAACGGCGTCTGAGGACCGAAGGCCATCGCGTCGTATTTGCCGTAGAAGGTGGTCGCGATGTAGGCCCCGTACTCCTTGGTGTTCAGCTTGACCTCGATCCCGATGCTCTTGAGATCTTTGAGGATGAGCTGCATCTGATCGACCAGGACGTTCGACCCGTAGGTGGTGAAGTCCATCGTCGTCTGGAAGCCGCTGGGATGTCCGGCCTCGGCCATGAGCTTCCTGGCCGCGGCCAGGTCCGGCTTGTAGTAGCGAGCTCCCTCGCCGAGCTGGTCGATGGGGATGGACCACTCCTTGAGCGCGGCGGGTACCGGGGGATTGAACGCACCGTTTCCCTCGTAGGTCGCGTCGATGATGGCCTGGCGATCGATCGCCAGGGACATGGCGCGGCGCACCCGCACGTCGCCGAAGGGGGGCTTGTCGTTCCGGACGTAGATGTGGCTCATCACGTTCGACGGGAACATCATGGTCTTGAGATCCCGCCGACCCCTCTTGACGACGTCCCAGTCGGTCCAGTCGATGATGCCGGGAAACTCGGTGCCGAGATCGTACTTACCTGTCAGGAATGCCGCGATGCGCGAGGCTTTGTCCTCGTCCACGAGGATCTCGATGCGATCGATATTTGGCAGACCGGGCACGAAGTACGTCGGATTCCGGACGAGCGTCATGCCGACATTCGGCCGGTAGCTGTCCAGCATCCATGGCCCGGTGCCGACGGTGGCTTCGGGCTTCTTGAGGTCCCCCATCTTCTCGACGCACTCCTTGGCTACGATGCAGACGGCCATGGGATTGGCCAGGATGTCGAGGAACCAGGCGTAGGTCTCTTTCAGGGTGAACTTGACGGTGTACTTGTCGAGAGCTTCGACCTTGTCGAGGGAGGCAAGCATGTAGGCGTTGGCGTTGCCCTTGACGGTCCGGAAACGGTCCAGCGTGTACACGATGTCCTCGGCGTCCAGCTCGCGCCCGTTTACGGGGGGCTTGTTCTGCCAGCGCACCCCGCGGCGCAGCTTGAAGACGTAGGTATTCTCGTTGGGCTGCGTCCACGACTCGGCGAGATCGCCTTCGAGGGAGAAGACGCCCGGCTGCAGCCCGGGGCCGGCTTTATGCTTCACGAGACGGCTGTGCGTGAACGAGTAAGCGATGTGGGTCTTGTACGAGACGGTCAGGTGAGGATCGAAGTGGGGCGGATCCCACCCCCGCACCGTGAGCACCCCGCCCCGCTTGGGCGTCTGGGCCCGGGCGGGTGAGGCCGAGACCGCCACCGCGACGGCGCCACTTCCCAGTTTCAGCAGATCACGGCGGCTCAGCGGGAAACGGGTGAGATCGGTGATCATCCGCAATCCTCCAGGTCGTCGGTGACGTGTTAGACCGGGATTGTAAGGCTTTGGATTTGCGCCAATCTGGGGGCAAACCCGCCCGATGTCAAGCCTGGAGTTGGCGGGGTCAGCCCTTGAGGTAGCGGTCGAAGAAGGCCAGGCAGCGCTTCCAGGCGTCCTCGGCCGCGTCCTTCTTGTAGACCTGGGGGCGGTCGTCCGAGAAGAAGGCGTGCGGTGCGCCGGGATACAGCACGAACTCGACGTTGGGATTCGCCTTCTTCAGCTCGGCCTCGAACCGCTTCACGTCCTCCGGCGGAATGCCGCTGTCCGCCTCGCCGTAGAGCCCGAGCACCGGCGCCTTGATCTTGGAGGTCAGGCTGAACGCGTCGACGCCGGGAGCGTCGGAGTACGTCCGCTTGACGTGGCCGTACCAGGGCACCGCGGCGGCCACGCCCGGATACTCGGCGGCGGTGTGCAGGGTGAGCGCGCCTCCTCCGCAGAATCCGGTGACCCCGAGGCGATCGGCCCGCGCCCACGGCTGCTGCTTGGCGTAGTCGCCCGCGGCGCGGATGTCGCCGAGGTACTGAGCGCGCGTGACCTTGGAGGCGATCTGCCCCATCTCCTGGAAGTTCTTGCCCTGCATGCCGCCCTCCCGCGAGTACAGCTCGGGGGCGATCGCGTAGTAGCCGGCCTGGGCGAAGCGACGGACCACGTCCTTGTTCTGCTCGGAGTTGCCGGTGAAGCCGGAGATCACGACCACGATGGGGTAGCGGCCGGCCGCCTCGGGACGGGCGTCGTAGGCGGGAATCATGGCGCCGGCCGAGGAAATCTGGATGTCGCGCGCGATGATGCCCTTGCTGTCGGTGGCGATCGCCTGGGCCAGCACCACGCCCGGCGTGAGGACACCCCCGACGGTGGTGAAGGCGCCGTACTTGAGGACTTCCCTTCGACTCAGCGGGTTGGCCATGGGGTTTCTCCCGGCCGAGTCTAACTCGCGGGGGCGACCTCCGGTTCCCGCCGGCCGGTGGCGAGCCGCTCGAGCCGTACCCGGGTCTCGCCGAAGGCGGCCATCTGCCCGAAGTTCGACATGATGTCCTCGGTGAGCACGTTGGCGCCGCCTCCCCGCTTGATCCAGGTGCCCACCGGCATGATCACCATGCCCCGACCGATTCGCGCGTCCACCAGCACCTCGACTTCGAGGTGCCCGACCGGGGACCGGATGATCGCGCGCTCGCCGCTCTCGATGCCGTACTGGCCGGCGGTCTCGGTCCCGATCCGCACCGAGGCGATGGACGGATGCTCCTTCTCGAGGATCTGGGAGAGGAGCCACTTCTTGCTGTAGTTGGTCACGAGAGTCAACGGGAACTCGGGCACGACCCGCGGCTGGTGACGGAGCGTGGTGATGAACTCGAAGCGGCCGGACCTGGTCGGGTAGACGTGGTCTGCGAACGGCACCATGGGCGCGACCGGGCAGCGCACCGGTGCGGTCATGACCTGATCGATGGTGACCCCGGTCCGGGTGAGCGGGGTGAAGATGCGCGTGAGCCAGTCGCGGGGCGCGCCCGCCATCTCGGGGCCGATGCCGAGCCGCTCGGCCAGCCGCTGGAAGATCCAGAGATCTGACCGCGCTTCGCCGACCGGCGGGATGACCTGGTTCACCCCGCCGATGATGTTGTGCCCCCACGACACCAACATGTCCTCCTCCTCGAGAAATGTCGTGGTGGGCAGGAACACGTGTGCGTAGTCGGTGGTATCGGTGAGCACCTGGTCCACCACCACCACGAACTCGAGGTCGGCCAGCCCGCGCGCGACCAGGTTCGAGTTCGGCGACTGGTTCACCGGGTTACCGCCGTTCACGAACATCATGCGGATCGGCGGCTGCTGCGCGTCCTGGAGGCCACGGCCGAGCAGGGGCTCGGGGATCGCCCGGTGGTGCCTCGCGCGGTCGCCCGCCTCCACCGTCTTGTCGAAATGCCGCTGCGTGTTGTAGCCGTGCGAGACTCCGCCACCCGGCACCCCGATGTGCCCGCAGAGCGCGCCGAGGGCGTCGACGCAGCGGAAGATCTCGGCGCTGTGCTGGTACTTGTTGAGCCCCCAGCCGAGCAGGATCGACGCAGGCCGGGTGGTGGCGTAGGCGCGGGCGAGGGCGCGCACCTCGTCCTCGGGCAGCTCGACCGCGCGGCACAGCTCGGCGAGCGGGCGCGCGTCGAGCAGGGTGCGGAACCCGGCGAAGCCGTGGGTGTGGGCGGCCACGAACGCGCAGTCCTCGAGGCCTTCCTCCAGGATGACCTTGGCCATCGCCATGGCCAGCTCGGCGTCGGTAGCCACGCGGGGCTGCACGTGGCGGTCGCAGAAGTTGGCGGACTCGCTCCGCACCGGGTCGATCAGGATCACCTGGCCGCCCCGCCGCCGGATCTCCTTCAGGATCGGCACCGTGTGGAGGTTGGTGGCCATCGGGTTACGGCCCCAGAGCAGCACGAGGCGGCTGTTGAGCATGTCCGACGGATCGTGACCGGCGCGCACCCCGAAGTCCAGCGCCTGGCCGGCCCGGGCCGCGCCGCTGCAGAGCGAGCCGCTGGTGGTGGTGACGCCTCCCAGCAGGTTCCAGAAGCGCCGGCTCAGCAGCTTGGTGGCCCCCCACGACCCGGTGCGCTGGTAGTGCATGATCGACAGCGGCCCCGGCGAGACGAGATAGCCGCGGATCTTCTCGGCCACCAGATCGAGCGCCTCGTCCCAGCCGATGCGCACCCAGCCTCCGTCGGGGCGCCCGTTCTCCCGCTTGAGCGGGTGGAGCTGGCGCTCCGGGCTGTAGACGCGCTCCGGGAAGCGGTAGGTCTTGCCGCACAGATAGCCCTGGGTGAACTCGTGCTCCGGATGGCCCTCGAGCTTCACCACGCGCCCGTCCTTCACGTGCGCGATGATCCCGCAGCCATCCGGGCAGTCCAGCGTGCACGAGGTGTAGATCGTCCGTTCCATGTCAGCTCTCGCTCCTTGTGCGCGGGGACCTGGCGGCTCGCGGGCGCGGGGCGCCGGGCCGCGCGGGGGCGGGGGTCTTCCACCATCCCAGCTCGCGTCCGGGGCCGCGGCCGGGAGCCGCCACCATGAGCACCTTGGCGTCGACACGGCCGACGTTCTTGCCCATGTGGGGAATCTCGGCGTTGAAGTAGAGGCAGTCGCCCGCCCGGAGCGGGATCTTCTCGTCGCCGAGCTGGAAGAGGATCTCGCCCTGCAGCACGAACGAGAGCTCCTCGCCCTCGTGCGCGGTGAGCACGTCGGCGCGGTTCTTCACCGGGAAGGTCAGCACGAAGGCGTCCATTCGCTGTCCCGGCCAGCCCACCGCCATCGGCTGATAGCTGTACCCGGAGGCGGGCACCGACTGGGGCGCCCGCCGCTCGCTCGCGCGGACCAGCGTGTAGTGCTGGGTCGCGGTGGTGCCGGCCGCGTCCTGGAAGAGCTGGCCGAGATCGATGCCCACCGTGCGGGTGATCAGGATGAGGTTGGCGATCGAGGTGGAGACGCGCCCGCGCTCGAGCCGCGAGAGGAACGGCTCGGAGAGGCCGGTCTTCTCGCTGAGCGCGCGCAGGGTGAGGCGCTGCGTCCGGCGCGCCTCTCGCAGGCGCGCCGCCACTGCCTGCACCAGCTGCTTGGTCTCGGAGCTTTCGTCCAGGGCAATCTCCGCTTGCTTGAGAGGAAACCACTCGGGTATCCTCCCTGTCAAGCGCCGAGAATCGGCTTGACACGCTTCGCGCATTTGCTTTACTCAGGCGCAACACGAACGACCCACGAGGAGGCTCCGCATGCGCGCATCACGTCTCCTGTCGCTCACCGCGGCCGCCCTGCTGCTCGCGCTGGGGGCAGGCCCCGTCACGGCCCAGGCGCCGATCAAGGTCGGCGACATCAACACCTACAGCGGCATCGGCGCCCCCTTCACGGGCCCCTACCGCGCCGGCGTGGAGATGGCCGTCGAGGAGATCAACGCCAAGGGCGGCGTGCTGGGCCGGAAGATCGAGGTGCTCTTCCGCGACGACAAGGGCCAGCCCGCCGAGGCGGTGAAGCACGCCCAGGAGCTGGTCGAATCGGACAAGGTCGTGATGATCACCGGGAGCTTCCTCTCCAACGTCGGGCTCGCGGTGTCCGACTGGGCCAAGCAGAACAAGACGATGTTCCTGGCCGCGGAGTCGCTGACCGAGGCGCTCACCTGGTCCAAGGGGCACGACCACGCGGTGCGCCTGCGGCCCAACACCTACGAGCAGGGTCGCATGCTGGCCGACAAGGCCGGCAAGATGAAGTACGTCAAGTGGGCGACCATCGGGCCCAACTACGAGTACGGCAAGCGCGCGTGGGAGACCTTCCGCGACCGCATGAAGGAGCTGAAACCCGACATGCAGGTGGTGGGCGAGCACTGGCCGACCCTCGGCAAGATCGAGCCGGGGCCGCTCGTCACCGCGATCCTGAACCAGAATCCGGACGCCCTGTACGTCTCGCTCTTCGGCAGCGACTGGCTCGCCTTCGTGCGCGAGGCCCAGAAGCGCGGGCTCTTCCAGAAGATGTTCGTGGTCGGCATCCTGCTCGGCGAGCCCGAGTACATCGATCCGCTCAAGCTCGAGGCCCCGGAGGGCATGCTGGTCACCGGCTATCCCTGGTACGACGTGAAGATCGCCGGGCACCAGGAGTGGGTGGCGCGCTACATCAAGCGCGGGGACAAGACGCCGGTGCTCGGCTCCCTGATCGGCTACGTCACGTATCTGTCGGTAGCGGAGGTGATCAAGAAGGCGGGCGGCACCGAGACCCCGAAGCTCGTGGCCGCCTTCAAGGGCCTGAAGGTCGACACCCCGATGGGGCCGATCATGTTCCGGGCGGTCGATGGTCAGTCGACCATGGGCGCGTGGGTGGGCACGACGAAGCTCGACGCCCAGCGTGGAGTCGGTATCATGGTCAACCACGAGCTGATTCCGGGCGAGAAGGTGCTGCCGTCCGACGAAGAAGTGAAGAAGCTCCGCCCGGCCAACTGACGGCGACTCTCGCCCTGCCCTCTCCCCGGCCCGGGAGAGAGAGATCCGTGACCCTCTCCCCCGGCGAGGGGGAGAAGGCAGGGTGAGGGGGGCTCCGAGCATGTCCCTCCTCCTCGTCCAGCTCCTGAGCGGGCTCGCGAACGCGATGTTCCTGTTCCTGATCGCGTCGGGCCTCTCCCTGATCTTCGGCGTCACCCGCATCGTCAACTTCGCCCACGGCTCTTTCTACATGCTGGCCGCCTACCTGACCTACTCGCTCACCGCGATGCTGCCGGGCGGCCCCGCCGCCTTCTACCTGGGGGCCCTGTTCGCCGCGCTCGCGGTGGCGGCTCTCGGGGGCCTCGTGGAGGTGCTGCTGCTCCGCCGCGTGTACCGGGCCCCCGAGCTCTACCAGCTCCTGCTCACCTTCGCGCTCGTGCTCGTGGTCGCGGACGCGGTGCGCTACATCTGGGGCGCCGACAACAAGACCGGCCCCGCCGCGCCGGGCCTCGCCGGCTCGGTGCCGATCGCGGGGCAGCTCTTCCCCTCGTACGACCTCGCGATCATCGCGTTCGGACCGCTGGTCGCGCTCGGCCTCTGGCTGCTCTTCCACCGCACCCGCTGGGGGATCCTGATCCGCGCCGCCACCCAGGATCGGGAGATGGTGGCCGCGCTCGGCGTCGATCAGTCGCGGCTGTTCACCTCCGTGTTCGTGCTCGGCTCGTTCCTCGCCGGGCTGGGCGGCGCGCTGCAGGTGCCGCGACTGGCCCTCACCACCGTGATGGACACCTCGGTCATCGTGGAGGCCTTCGTGGTGGTGGTGATCGGCGGCATGGGCTCGGTGTGGGGCGCGCTGCTCGCCTCGCTGCTCATCGGCGTGCTCAACGCCTACGGCGTCCTGCTGCTGCCGAAGATCGCCATCGTGCTGATCTTCGTGGTGATGGCGGTGGTGCTGGTGGTGCGGCCGTGGGGCCTGCTCGGGCGGCCCGAGATCGAGCTGAGGCCGCCGGGCGGGGGATCGGTCGCGGAGGCCACGGCGCGCCGGCCTGGTCCGGCGTGGCTCGTCGCCGCGGTGGTCGTCCTGGCCGTGCTGCCGCTCGGGCTGCCGACCTTCTGGGTGTCGATCGCGGTGGAGATCTTCGCGTTCGCGCTGTTCGCGGCCAGCCTGCACCTGCTGATGGCGGTGGGCGGCATGGTCTCGTTCGGCCATGCGGCCTACTTCGGTCTCGGGGCCTACGGTGCCGCCCTGCTCCTGAAGGTCGGCGGACTGCCGATGCCGGTCGCGTTCCTGGGAGCGCCGCTCGTGGCCGCGCTGGCCGCGGCGGCCTTCGGGTACTTCTGCGTGCGCCTCAGCAGCATCTACTTCGCGATGCTGACGCTGGCCTTCGCCCAGATCGTCTACGCGGTCGTGCACCAGTGGGACGACGTGACGGGTGGCGACAACGGAATCCTGAGCGTGTGGCCGGCCTCCTGGCTGGCCGGGCCCGGCCGCTACTACTACTGGGCGCTCGTGGCCACGGTGGTGGGCATCGTCCTGCTGCGGCTGGTCGCCGCGTCGCCGTTCGGGCTCACCCTCCGGGCGGCACGCGATCACGCCCGGCGGGCCGAGGCGCTGGGCGTGAACATCCGGGCGCTGCAGTGGACCGCGTTCGTGGTGGCCGGCTTCGTGGCGGGCCTGGGCGGGGCCATCTTCGTCTTCCTCAAGGGCAGCGTGTTCCCGGTCTACACCGAGTCGCCCATGTCGGTGCAGCCGCTCGTGATGGTCCTGCTGGGCGGCGTGGGCTCGCCGTCGGGTCCGCTGATCGGCGCCACGGTGTACAAGCTGCTCGACACGATCATCACGCGCTACACCGACTACTGGCAGCTCGTGCTCGGCGCGATCCTGATGGTGCTAGTGCTGGTCTTCCCGCGCGGGATCGCGGGCGTGCTCGACGGCCGGCGCTCGTGAGCCCGTCGCCTCCGGGAGCCGCCGCGCCGGTGCTCGAGACCCGCGGGCTGTCCAAGTCGTTCGGGGGCGTGCAGGCGGTGACCGGCGTCGATCTCTCGATGCCCAAGGGAGAGATCCGGGCCCTCATCGGCCCGAACGGCGCGGGCAAGACCACGTTCTTCAACATGCTCACCGGCCAACTCCGGGCCGACGCGGGGGAGGTGCGCTTCAAGGGCGACCGCCTCAGCGGGCTGCCTCCCTATGCGGTCTGGCGTCGCGGCGTGAGCCGGACCTTCCAGATCACCGCCACGTTCGCCACCCTCACCGCGCTGGACAACGTGCGGGTGGCGCGGCTCTCGCACGTCGGCAAGACCTACTCGCTGATCGAGCCCGCCTCGTCGCTGCAGACCGACGAGGCCCGCGCGCTGCTCGATCAGGTGGGCATGGCCGAGCAGGCCGGGCGCATGGCCGCGGTCCTCGCCTACGGCGATCTCAAGAAGCTGGAGCTGGCGGTCGCGCTCGCCAACGACCCCCAGCTGCTGCTGCTCGACGAGCCCACCGCCGGGATGGCCCCCGCCGAGCGCGGCGCGCTCATGACGCTCACCCGCCGCATCGCGCGCGAGCGTCAGCTCACCGTGCTGTTCACCGAGCACGACATGGACGTGGTCTTCTCCATCGCCGACCGCATCATGGTGCTCCACCAGGGACGGGTCATCGCCGAGGGCCCGCCCGCCCAGGTCCGCGCCGACGCCCAGGTCCAGCGCGTCTACTTGGGCGAAGACGAATGACCCACGCCCTCCAGCTCGACCACGTCCAGGCCGGTTATGGGCTCTCGCGAGTGCTCCACGACGTGAGCCTGACCGCGCGGGCGGGCGAGGTGGTCTCGCTGCTGGGCCGCAACGGTGCCGGCAAGTCCACCACGCTCAAGGCCATCGTGGGCCTGGTCGAGGTCACCGGCGGGGTCGTGCGCTTCGACGGCCGGGAGATCACCGGGCGGCCCACCCACGAGATCAGCCGGCTCGGGGTCGGCTACGTGCCGGAGGACCGGCGGATCTTCGGCGACCTCACCGTCGCGGAGAACCTGGTGGTGGGTGAGAAGGGCGGTGGCGTGTGGAGCAGCTCGCGCGTCTACCAGTTCTTCCCGAAGCTGCAGGAGCTCGCGGGCCGGCGGGCGGGCAGCCTCTCGGGCGGCGAGCAGCAGATGCTGACGGTGGCCCGCACGCTCATGGGCAATCCGCGCGTGCTGCTGCTGGACGAGCCCTCGGAGGGCCTGGCCCCCGTCATCGTCCGGGCCCTCGGGGACCAGATCGCCGCGCTGAAGCGAGAGGGCTTGACGATCCTGCTCTCCGAGCAGAATCTCAAGTTCGCGGCGCGGCTGGCCGATCGGGCCTACATCATCGAGAAGGGTGAGATCCGCTTCGACGGGCCGATGGCCGCCCTGATGGCCGACGAGGGGCTGCGGCGGAAGTATCTGACGGTGTGAAAAGACGATCGGGAGGAGCCAGTGAGCAAGACGCTGATCAGGAACATCGGGCAGATCGTCTCGGGGGACATCGCGGCCCCGCTGCTCGACGGGGACACGATCGCGATCGAGCACGGAAAGATCGTGGCGGTGGGCCGGGGCCTCGACGGCGACGCCGACACCGTCGTCGACGCCAAGGGCAGCACGGTGGTGCCCGGCCTGATCGACTCCCACTGCCATCCCGTCTTCGGCGACTTCACGCCGCGGCAGCGCACCATCGACTTCATCGACTCCGGCCTCAACGGGGGGATCACCACCATGATCTCGGCCGGCGAGGTCCACCTGCCCGGGCGGCCCAAGGACGTCGTGGGGCTCAAGGCCCTCGCGATCGTGGCGGCCAAGGCCTACGCCAACCAGCGGCCGGCCGGGGTCAAGATGCACGCGGGCGCGCCGATCCTGGAGCTGGGCATGGTCGAGGACGACTTCGCGGAGATGGCGAGGGCGGGAGTCAAGCTGGTGGGCGAGATCGGCCTCGGCTCGGTCAGGACCGGCAAGGACGCCGCTCCCATGGTGAAGTGGGCCAGGAAGCACGGCATGACCGTCACCATCCACACCGGCGGGCCGTCCATCGCGGGCTCCAGCGCGATCAGCGGGGAGGTCGTGCTGGAGGCCGATCCCGACGTGGTCGGCCACATCAACGGCGGCACCACCGCGATGAGCGAGCGCGAGATCGACGCGCTGGTGGCCACCGAGATGGCGCTGGAGATCGTCCACTGCGGCAACGGCAAGGCGGCGCTGCACACTCTGCGGCGCGCCCAGGAGGCGAGGGCGACCCACCGCATCATCATCGGGCTCGACGCGCCCTCGGGCACCGGCGTGGTGCCGCTCGGTATCCTGCGCGTGCTCGCCCACCTGGTCTCGCTCGGCGACCTGGCCCCCGAGACGGCGGTGTGCATGGCCACCGGGAACACCGCGCGCGTGTACAAGCTGCCGGTGGGCGTGATCGCGCCGGGCCGGGAGGCCGATCTCTGCATCGTGGACGCGCCGATCGGCTCGCAGGGCCGGACCGCGCTCGAGGCGCTGCGGGTGGGGGATCTCTTCGGGGTCTCGATGATTCTCATCGACGGGCAGATCAAGATCGGGCGGAGCCGCAACACCCCGCCCGCCACGCGCGCGGCCGAGGTCGTGAAGGGGCAGGGACCCGCCGCGGGAGGACACTGATGAAGATCCGCAAGCTGGTCACGATCGTGGAGGAGATCCAGGAGGACGGCGGCCGCCGCGTCGAGAAGCCCATCCGGAAGGTCGCGGCGGTGGCGGTGATCGAGAATCCGTTCGCGGGCCGCTTCGTGGAGGACCTCCAGGAGCTGGTCAAGACCGGCGAGGAGCTGGGCGACCTGCTCGGCCGCCGCGCGGTGGCCGCGCTGGGAGCGCCGGTGCACTCCTATGGCAAGGCGGCGATCGTCGGGGTGGACGGCGAACACGAGCACGCCGCCGCCCTCCTGCATCCCACCCTCGGCACGCCGTTTCGCGCCCTGGTGCACGGTGGCAAGGCCATCATCCCCTCCGCGAAGAAGCTGGGCGGGCCGGGGACCACCATCGACGTGCCGCTCCACTTCAAGGACGCGGCCTTCGTCCGCACCCACTTCGACGCGATGGAGGTGCGCCTCAACGACGCGCCGCGGGCCAGCGAGATCCTGGTCGCCCTCGTGGTGACCGACGGCGGCCGCCCACACCCCCGCGTCGGCGGCCTCACGGTGGCCGAAGCCAAGAAAGAAGACGGCCTCCGATGAGCCGCGCAGCGGCGAAGAGGCCAAGCCGCAACCCGAGGAAGGTCACGCCCCCGCGCTCAAAGAAGAGAAGTCCCCGTAGCAGCGCGACGAACCGCTCAAAACAGAGAAGTTCCGGCCGCATCACGCTCACCGATGCCGCGACCAGAATCACCCCGCTACCTCGGAACGCCCCCATCAAGTTCGGTCTCCGCCTCCCGAGCTTCGCCCTCGGAGCCAAGACGGCCACGCTCGCCGAGATGGGTGCGTACCTGCGTCGCGCCGAGGACCTGGGCTTCGACTGCGCGGTGTCCATCGATCACCTGCTGCTCACGCCGCCCGCCTACGCGTGCACCTGGCTCGAGCCCCAGGCGCTGCTCTCGGCGCTGGCCGGGGTGACACGCACCATCAAGCTCGGCACCATGGTGCTGGTGCTGCCGCTGCGCAACCCGGCCTACTTCGCCAAGGAGTGGGCCACGCTGGATCTGCTCTCGGGCGGCCGCAGCATCCTGGGCGTGGGGGTGGGCTGGCACGAGGAGGAGTTCGCGCTGATGGGCGTGCCGCACAAGGAGCGTGGCCGCCGCATGGACGAGATGCTCGAGGCGGTGACCGCGCTCTGGGCCGGTGACGACGTCACCTACGAGGGCCGGTACTACCGGTTCCGCAACCTCACCATCGATCCCAAGCCAGTGCAGAAGCCGCACCCGCCGATCTGGATCGGCGGGGGCAGCCAGCCCTTCGAGAAGGTGTACGGCCAGACCGTGACCAACATCGAACCGGTGCTCCGTCGGATCGCCAAGTACGCCAAGACCTGGGTGCCCCACTCCTCGGCGACCGCGGACATGGTGAAGGGCGACTGGGAGAAGATCCAGCGCTTCATGGTCGAGTTCCACCGCAAGCCGGGCGACATGAGCAAGGTCTACTCGAACTTCGTGTGGGTCCTGAAGAAGGGAGAGAAGCCGGAGACCGCGATCCCGTACTTCAAGACCTATTCCGGGATGGACCTCCCCTATTGGCGGGAGTTCTATCTGCTGGGCGAGGCCGAGGAGCTGGCCGAGAAGATCCGCGCCAAGATCGCCAACCTCGGCGGCTGCGAGTATGTCGTGCTCAACCCCTTGAACTGGGGGATGGAGCAGCTCGAGCTGCTGGCCGGCGAGGTGCTGCCTCGCGTGGCGAGGCCCTGACCTGAGCACGCCCTCGCCACGCTATCTCGGCGCGCACGTCAAGCGGCTGGAGGATCCGCGGCTACTGGCGGGACGGGGGCGCTTCCTCGACGACATCACGCTGCCCGGGTTGCTGCACGCCGCCTTCGTCCGCAGCGAGCACGCCCACGCCCTCCTGCGCCGGGTGGACGCCACCGCCGCCCGTGGCGCGTCCGGAGTCGAGTCGACGCTGACCGGCCGCGACCTCGAGGGCGTGGTCGCGCCGATCCAGGCCCGCCTGGAGGGGCCAGGCTTCGCGGCGACTCCCTGGCCCGCGCTGCCGATTGATCGGGTGCGGTTCGTGGGTGAGCCGGTGGCCGCGGTGGCCGCCGCCACCCCGTACGCGGCGGTCGATGGCTGCGCCCTGATCGCGGTGGAGTACGATCCGCTGCCCCCGGTGCTGGACGTGGACACCGCGCGAGATCCGCGCGCGGCGCGGCTCCATCCCGAGCAGGTCTCCAACGTGCTGTTCGCGCGGCGTGGGAGTCGAGGCGACGTGGAGGCCGCCTTCACCGCCGCCGCCCACGTGATCCGCGAGACCTTCACCCACGACCGTTGCTCGGCCACGCCGCTCGAGGGCCGGGGCGTGATCGCCCACTGGGCCGGCGACGCCCTCACCCTCTGGACGGGCGTCCAAACCCCGAGCCTCATCCGGATCGGCGTGGCGCGCGCCTTCGGACTTCCAGAGGCCCGCGTGCGGGTCATCGTGCCGGACACCGGGGGCGGCTTCGGCCAGAAGATGTACGTAATGCCGGAGGATCTCGCGGTGGCGGCGCTGGCCCGGCGCACCGGGCGGCCGGTGAAGTGGCTCGAGACGCGGCGCGAGAACCTGGCCGCGGCGGCCCACGCCCGCCAGCAGCGCGTCGAGATCGAGGCGGCCGCGGACGCGGCGGGGACACTGCTCGCGCTGCGCGCCCGCATCTTCGCCGATGCCGGCGCCTACCACATCTACCCGCTCACCGGCGCGCTCGAGCCCCTGGGCACTGCCTCGATCCTGCCCGGCCCCTATCGCACGCCGGCCTACGATTTCGAGCTGGCCGCGCTGGCCACCAACAAGCCGCCGGTGGGCGCCTACCGCGGAGTGGGCATGACGATGGGCGCCTTCGTGATGGAGCGCACGCTCGACCTGCTCGCCGACCGGCTCGGCCTGGACCCCGCCGAGATCCGCCGGCGCAATCTGATCCCGCGCGAGGCGTATCCGTTCACATCCGCCACCGGCTTCGTCTACGATAGCGGTGACTATCCGAAGGCGCTGGAACAGGCTCTCACGCTGGCGGACTATGCGGGGCGGAAGCGCGAGCGCGACGTCGAGCGCGGGAGAGGGCGGCTGCTGGGCATCGGGATCGCGTGCTACACGGAGTACACCGGCATGGGCTCCGAGACGTACCGTCGCCGCGGGCAGACCGACGTGCCGGGGCACGAGGGGGCCCGGGTCGAGATGGCGGAGGATGGCTCCGTGACCTGTCACGTGTCCTTCCCCTCGCAGGGGCAAGGGCACGCCACCACCACCGCGCAGCTCGTCGCCGATGAGCTCGGGGTGCCGCTCGAGGTGGTCACGGTACGGCAGCCCGACACTGACGTGTCCCCGGACGGCAGCGGCACGTTCGCGAGCCGCGGCGCGGTGGCCCAGAGCGGCGCGGCGGCAGTCGCCGCGGCCACCGTGCGGCAGAAGCTGCTGGCCATCGCGGGCGGGCTGCTCGAGGCGAGCCCAGCGGATCTGCTCTTGCGCGACGGGCGGGTGAGCGTACGGGGAATGCCCGATCGGGCGGTACCGATCGCGGAGGTCGCGCGGCTGGCCCACCGATCGGGAGCTGGCGCGTTGCGGGAGGGGATGACACCGGGCCTGGAGGCGAGCGAGCGGTTCGATCCGCCCGGGCCGACGTTCTCCGGCGCGGTGCACGTCGCCTCCGTGGAAGTGGATCCGGAGACCGGGCGGGTGAGCGTGCGCGACTACACGGTAGTGGAGGACTGCGGGCCGGTGATCAACCCCATGATCGTCGAGGGCCAGATCCACGGCGCGGTCGCGCAGGGCATTGGCGAGGCGCTCGGCGAGCGGCTCGTCTACGACGAGAGCGGCCAGCTCCTGACCGGCACCCTGATGGACTACGCGCTGCCGGTGGCGTCCGCCCTGCCCGCGTTCACCATCGGCCATCTGGAGACGCCGTCGCCGCTGACCCCGGGAGGCTACAAGGGCATGGGCGAGGGCGGCACCATCGGCGCGCCCGCCGCGGTGGCGAACGCGGTGGCCGACGCGGTGAAGCCGCTCGGGGTGGCGGTGACCGCGCTGCCGATCCTACCCGAGACCATCCGTCGTCGCGATGGAGCCTAGCCCCGGGGCGCCGCGCCCCGTCTGGTCGCACGCGGCCCAGGCCGCGGTGCTGGTCGTGGCCGCCGCCCTGCGCCTCTGGCGGCTCGATCAGAACGGATTCGACAACGAGTACTATGCCGCCGCAGTGCGGAGCATGATGAGCGGCTGGCACACCTTCTTCTACAGCTCGTTCGATCCGGCCGGCTTCGTCTCGGTCGACAAGCCGCCGCTCGCTCTCTGGATCCAGGTGGCGGCCGCGAAGCTCCTCGGGTTCTCGCCTCTGGCGGTCCTCCTGCCGCAGGTGGTCGAAGGCGTGGCGGCGGTGGCGGTCCTGATGCATCTGGTCGGCCGCCGCGCCGGCGCGGGGGCGGGAGCCATCGCCGGACTCTTCCTCGCGCTGACGCCGATCGCGGTTGCGGTGGACCGGTCCGGGAACACGGATACCGGGCTCGTGCTGGTGCTGCTGCTGGCCGCCTGGGCCCTCATCCTGGCCGCCGAGCGCGGCCGGCGCGGGCTCCTGCTGCTGGCGATGGCGGTGATCGGGCTCGGCTTCAACGTCAAGATGCTCGCCGCGTTCGTGGTGCTGCCCACCTTCGCACTCGTCTACTGGCTCGGCGCCGCGGTGCCGTGGCGTCGCCGCCTCGTCGATCTGGCGTGGGGCGGCGTGCTGGTCGCGGCGGTGTCGCTGCCGTGGATGATCGCCTACGACCTGACGCCGGCCGCGAAGCGCCCCTTCGTCGGCAGCAGCCCGCAGAACTCCATGATCGATCTCGCGGTTGGCCACAATGGGGTCGGCCGTTTCGTGCGGCTGTGGCAGAACGCCCGCACCGACCACGCGCCGCCGCGTCGGACCATCGCGAGCAGCACGCCCGCGTCCAGCGAGACCTACGCGCGGTTGTTCGTGCGAACGCCGGTCGGTCCGCTGAGGCTGCTCGACGGACTGCTCGCCGCCCAGGCCGCGTGGCTCCTGCCGCTGACCCTGGCGGGCGCGGTCGGGCTCGCGCGCGGCGGCCGGCGGCCGCCGATCGATCCGTCACGCCTGAGCCTGCTCCTGTGGACCGGGTGGGCGCTGACCTACGCGGTGGTCTACAGCTACGCGGGTGGGATCTTCCACTTCTACTATCTCGCGACGCTCGGCCCCCCGCTGGCCGCGCTGGCCGCGAGCGGAACGGTCGATCTGTGGTGCCGTTATCGGGACGGCCGAGCGCCTTCCGTTCTCTTCGCGGGGGCGCTGCTCGTCACCGCGATGTGGCAGTGCTACGTGCACACGACGGGGCTGCCCAGCGTCGCCGACGAGTGGCAGCGGCGTCTGCCGGTCTGGGCCTTGCTCGGCGTGGCGGTGGCGCCCGGTACGCTCCTCGCGACGCTGCTCCGTCGCGGCGAGGGAGGGCCGGCGCCGTCGCCGGGGGTGCTGCCGGCTACCGTGCTGGGGGTGGGCGTGGCCGCGCTGCTGGTGATCCCGACGACGTGGGCGCTCAGCAGCGTGCTGGCGCGGGGCGTCGCGGTGATCCCGTCCGCCGACATCGGCCGTCTGCGCTCGCGAGCGTTTGCCGCCGAGCCGCTCGCCCGCTGGCGGGCGGCGGAAGCGGCGGACCGCCAGGCGTTGATCGCGTTCCTGCAGGCGAACCACCGCGGCGAGCGCTTCCTGCTCGCCACACCGAGCGCGCAGCTCGCGTCACCGCTCATCATCGCCACCGGCCAGCCGGTGATGGCCATGGGGGGTTTCCATGGGCTCGACCCCATCCTGACGCCGGACCGGCTCGCCGCGCTGGTCGAGGCGCGTGAGGTGCGCTTCGTGATGCTGGGCGATCTGTCGATCGCGAGCCGTTACATGGGCGCCGAGTCGGCCGGCCGCCCGCTCGCGGACTGGGTTCGCGCCCACGGCAGGCCGGTGGATGCCGTCGAGTGGGGTGGGACGGTCACGGGCTTTGGCGGCAGCGCGCGCCGACAGCTCTACGATCTGAAACCGGAGGCCGGGCTCGTGCCGGCGTCCGAGAAAGGGCGATCATGAAGGCTTCGTGGGTGGCGGTCCTGGTGGGGGTGTGGGCGGGGATCGGCGCGGTCGGGGCGGCTCCGGTCCGGGCCGACGAGGTGAAGGTGTTCAGCGCGGGCGCGGTGCGTGCGATCGTGAGCGATCTGGCGGAGATGTTCCGCCGCGAGACCGGCCACACCGTGACCCTGTCCTTCGGCACCGTGGGCCAGACCCGGCAGAAGCTCCTGGGCGGCGGGGCGGTGGACGTGGTGATCATGACCGACGTGGCCATCGACGACATGGCCAAGCAGGGCGCGGTGGTGCCGGGCAGCCGCGCGGACATCGCGCGGACGGGCATGGGCGTGGGCGTGCGCGAGGGCGCACCCAAGCCGGACATTTCCACGGACGAGGCCTTCAAGGCCACGCTCCTGCAGGCGAAGTCGCTCGTCTACGTGGATCCGGCGCAGGGGGCCACCAGCGGCATCCACTTCAAGAGCGTCCTCGAGCGCCTCCGGATCGCGGAGGCGGTGAGGGGCAAATCCCAGCTCGTGGCCGGGGGCTATCCCGCCGAGAAGGTGGCAAGCGGCGAGGCCGAGCTGGTGGTGCACCAGATCAGCGAGATCGTGCCGGTGAAGGGTGTGGTGCTGGTCGGCCCGCTGCCGCCAGATCTCCAGAAGGTCACGGTCTACTCGGCGGGGCTGGCCGCGCGCAGCGCCTCGCCCGAGGCCGCGCGGGCGTTCATCGCGTTCCTGATGCGCCCGGCCTTCAAGGCGAAGTTCTCGGAGGCCGGCCTCGACTACCGGTAGTCCCGGGATCGCCGTGATATCGTGCTTGTCGTGCTCGCGTCGCCTGGCGCCATCGCGTTCGAGATCGGGCCCATCACGGTCCGCTGGTACGGCATCCTCATGGCCACCGCCATCCTGGTGGGCTTCTGGCTCGCCCACCGCCGCGCGGTCGAGGACGGGGTGCCCGCCGACGATCTGCTACGGGTCGCGCAGTGGTCGGTGGTGGCGGGGCTGGTGGGCGCGCGTCTCTACGAGGTCGCGTTCAACTGGGACTACTATGGCCGCTTCCCCTCGAAGATCATCGCGGTGTGGGAGGGCGGTCTCGCGATTCACGGCGGGCTCATCGCGGGCCCGCTCGTGGGCGCCCTCATGGCGTGGCGGCTGCACCTGCCCGTCCTCAAGAGCCTCGACGTGGTCGCGCCCAGCATGGTGCTGGGACAGGCGATCGGGCGCTGGGGCAACTTCTTCAACGAGGAGGCGTTCGGGCGGCCCACCGATCTGCCCTGGAAGCTCTACATCTCGCCGGCGCACCGCCCGCCCGAGTTCCGCAACGCCGAGTACTTCCACCCGACCTTCCTCTACGAGTCGCTGTGGGACGCCCTCGTCTTCGTCCTGCTCGTGTGGTGGGTGCGGCCGCGAGTCCGCCGCCATCCGGGCGCGATCTTCTTCTCCTACATCGGGCTCTACTCGATGGGGCGCTTCTTCATCGAGTCACTGCGGCTCGACAGCTTCTGGGTGGGCTCGCTCCGCGTGCCGCAGCTCGCGAGCGTGGCCGGCGTGCTGATCGCGGTGGCCGGCCTCCTGTGGGTGCTGCGCCGGCCCCCGGTCGAGCCGGGGCCGGCGCCCGCGGCTACGGATACAGGCCGCGCGACACGTGGGCGTCGGCGACCCGGCTGACGCCTTCCATCAGCGCGCCGGTTCGGAGATCCACGCCGCTCTTCTGGGCGGTCTGCCAGACGCGGGTGAACGACCGCGCCATGATCTCCTGCAGGCGCGAGATGATCTCACTTTCCTTCCAGAAGTAGTACTGCAGGCCCTGCACCCATTCGAAGTAGGAGACGACCACCCCGCCCGCGTTGCACAGGATGTCGGGGATCACCGTGATCCCGTGGTCGCGCAGGATCACGTCGGCCTCCGGGGTGGTGGGACCGTTGGCGCCCTCCGCGATGATGAGGGCCTTGATCCGGTCCGCGTTCCGCTCGTGGATCACCGAGTCGACCGCGGCGGGGATCAGGACGTCGCAGGGCTGCTCGAGGATCAGCTCGTTGCTGATCGCCTCGCCGCCCGGGAAGCCGGTCACGCTGCCGGTCTCGGCCACGTAGGCCTGGAGCTGGCGGACGTCGATGCCGCTCGGGTTCCACACTCCGCCCTTGAAGTCGCTGACGCCCGCGATCGTGCAGCCGTCGTTCCACAGCAGCCGCGCGGCGGTCCCGCCCACGTTGCCGAAGCCCTGCACGACGATCTTCTTGCCCCGGAGCTCCTGTCCCAGACTCTTGGCCGCCTGGTAGAGCACGAAGACGATGCCGCGGCCGGTGGCCTCGCGACGGCCCGCGGAGCCCCCGACGATGAGGGGCTTGCCGGTGACCACACCGGGCACGCTCTTGCCCTGGGTCATCGAGTAGGTGTCCATCATCCAGGCCATGGTCTGCTCGTCGGTGCCGAGGTCCGGCGCCGGGATGTCGATGTCGGGCCCGATCATGAGGATGATCTCGGTGGTGTAGCGGCGGGTCAGATGCTCCCGCTCTCGGGGGGACAGGGCGCGCGGATTGCATCGGACGCCGCCCTTCGCCCCGCCGTAGGGAAGGCCCACGAGCGCGCACTTCCAGCTCATCAGCATCGCGAGCGCGGTCACCTCGCCGAGGTTCACCCCCATGTCGTAGCGGAGCCCGCCCTTGGTGGGGCCGAGCGCGGTGTTGTGGTGCACGCGGTAGCCGGTGAACACCTCGGTCCTGCCGCTGTCCATGCGGACCGGCACCGAGACCACCAGCGCCCGCCGGGGGAAGCGGAGCCGCTCGTGGATATCGTGGTCCAGGCTCAGGCGCGCCGCGACGCGATCGAGCTGGGCGAGCGCGGTGCGGTGGAGCTCGGAGTCGAACTCGGGGGAGTCGTGCATCGGTCAGGCTCCTTCGGCGGGGCGGAGAGGCCGGGCGAGGCGCAGGACGGCGAGCGAGCGGCCGGCCAGCTCGTACTGCTCCCCAGTGCGTAGCGGCTGCCGATCTGCCGCGCCGTCCCAGTCGCGGGTGTCCAGCACCGGAGTCCAGCGCACGCGGCCCTCGCGCGACGGCAGCACGAACGGCACCGGCGCGTGATAGGCGTTGAGCAGGATCAGGAACGTGTCGCCGACGATCGGCTCGCCCATGTCGTCGACCTCCTCGATGGCGTCGCCGGACAGGCGCAGACCCAGGCAGCGCCCGTGATTGTTGCTCCACTCCTCGTCGGTCATCTCGTGCCCGTCGGGACGGAACCACGCGAGGTCCTTCACCGCGGAGCCCTGGATGCGGCGGCCCTGGAAGAACATGCGGCGGTGGAAGACCGGGTTCTCGTGCTTGAGCCGGATGAGGCGCCGCGTGAAGTCCATGAGGCGCTGCCCGGTCTCGGTGGGCGGCCAGTCGAGCCAGGACAGCTCGTTGTCCTGGCAGTAGGCGTTGTTGTTGCCGTGCTGGGTGCGCCCCATCTCGTCGCCGGCCACCAGCATCGGGATGCCCTGCGACAGGAACAGGGTGGCCAGGAAGTTGCGGAGCTGTCGCTCGCGCAGAGCCGTGACCTGGGGATCGTCGGTCGGGCCCTCGACTCCGCAGTTCCACGAGTTGTTGTCGTCGGTGCCGTCGCGGTTGTCCTCGCCGTTGGCCAGGTTGTGCTTGCTGTTGTAGGAGACGAGGTCGGCCAGGGTGAATCCGTCGTGGGCGGTGACGAAGTTGACGCTCGCGTAGGGGCGGCGCCCTCCCATCTCGTACAGGTCGCTGGAGCCGGTGAGCCGGTAGCCCAGCTCCGCGACCTGCCCCTCGTCGCCCTTCCAGTAGCGCCGGATCGTGTCGCGGTACCGGCCGTTCCACTCCGTCCACCCCACCGGGAAGTTGCCGACCTGGTAGCCGCCCTCGCCGAGGTCCCACGGCTCCGCGATGAGCTTGACCTGCGAGATCACCGGGTCCTGGTGGATGACGTCGAAGAACGCGGAGAGCCGGTCCACGTCGTGCAGCTCGCGGGCCAGCGCGGCGGCGAGGTCGAAGCGGAAGCCGTCCACGTGCATGTCGAGCACCCAGTAGCGCAGGCTGTCCATCAGGAGCTGGATGGTGCGGGGGTGCCGCATGTTCAGCGTGTTGCCGCAGCCGGTGTAGTCGACGTGGTAGCGCAGGTCCTCGGGGGCGAGCCGGTAGTAGGCCTCGTTGTCGATGCCCCGGAAGCAGAGGGTGGGCCCGAGGTGATTGCCCTCCGCGGTGTGGTTGTAGACCACGTCGAGGATCACCTCGATGCCCGCGCGGTGCAGCGTCTTCACCATCTGCTTGAACTCGTGGACCTGCCCACCGAAGTGGCCGGAGGCCGAGTAGCGAGAGTCCGGGCAGAAGAAGCCGATCGAGTTGTAGCCCCAGTAGTTGGTGAGCCCACGGTCGGCCTGGTACTTCTCGGTCACGGAATGGTGGACCGGGAGCAGCTCGACCGCGGTCACCCCGAGGTCGGTGAGGTGGCGGATCGCGGCGGGAGAGGCCAGTCCCGCGTAGGTGCCCTGGAGCTCGGGCGTCACCTCCGGGTGCAGCCGCGTGAAGCCCTTGACGTGCACCTCGTAGATGACGGTGCGCGACCAAGGGGTGAGCGGGGGCCGGTCGTCCTCCCAGTCGAAGGCCGGATCCACCACCACGCTCTTGGGCAGGTAGGGCGCACTGTCCCGATCGTCGGGCATGAGATCGCCCGCGGGATCGCCGATCCGGTAGCCGAAGAAGGTGTCGCTCCACTCGAGCGTGCCCGCGATCGCCTTCGCGTAGGGATCGAGGAGAGCCTTGGCCGGGTTGAACCGGTGCCCCTGGCGGGGTTCGTAAGGGCCGTTCACCCGGTAGGCGTAGAGCGTGCCCGGCCGGATCCCGGGCACGTAGACATGCCAGACCTGATCGGTGCGCTGCTCGATCCGGATCTGCCGGATCTCCTTGCCGGGATCGCTCTCGTCGTACAGGCAGAGCGCGACCGCGGTCGCGTGCTCGCCGAAGAGGGCGAAGTTGACACCCGCGCCGTCCCACGTGGCGCCGAGCGGATAGGGCCGGCCCGGGCGCGTGCGCGGGAAGGCCTCGCTCATGCGCGGGGCGGTCTCACGCCGGGACCAGCCAGACCGCGGCCAGCGGCGGAAGGGTCAGCACGACCGAGTGGGGCTGCCCGTGCCAGGGCTGAGGCTCGCTCGGCACGCCGCCCGCGTTGCCCACGTCACCGCCCCCGTAGAGGGCGGCGTCGGTGTTGAGCACCTCGCGATAGTAGCCGGGCCGGGGGACGCCGACCCGGTAGCCCCGTCGAGCCACCGGAGTGAAGTTGCAGGCGCAGAGGAGCAGGCGCTGCTGGTTGCGGGAGAAGCGGCAGAACGTGACCACGCTCTGCTCCCAGTCGCTGCAGTCCATCCACTGGAAGCCCGACGGCTCGAAGTCTACTTCGTATAGAGACGGCTCGTTCCGGTAGAGGCGGTTCAGGTCCTTCACGACACGCTGGAGGCCCCGATGAAACGGTCCCGCGTCGAGCAGCCACCAGTCGAGGGCCTGGTCGTGGTTCCACTCGTCGGACTGCCCGAACTCCCCGCCCATGAACAGGAGCTTCTTACCCGGGTAGGCCCACATGAAGGCGTAGAGCAAGCGGAGGTTGGCGAACCGCTCCCAGTCGTCGCCCGGCATCTTGCGGGCCAGCGAGCGCTTTCCGTACACGACCTCGTCGTGGGAGAGCGGCAGGATGAAGTTCTCGGTCCACGCGTAGAGCAGGCCGAAGGTGAGCTGGTTGTGGTGGTACTTGCGGTGCACCGGCGCGTGCTGCATGAACTCGAGGATGTCGTTCATCCACCCCATGTTCCACTTGAAGCCGAAGCCGAGCCCCCCCAGGTGCACCGGACGGGAGACCTGCGGCCACGCGGTGGACTCCTCGGCGATGGTGGCCGCCCCCGGCTGTCCGCCGTAGACCACCTCGTTCATCTTCTTGAGGAAGGCGAGGGCCTCCAGGTTCTCGCGCCCGCCGTACTCGTTGGGCACCCACTCGCCTGCTTTCCGGGAGTAATCTCGATAGATCATCGAGGCGACCGCATCAACCCGCAGGCCGTCGATGTGGTAGCGCTCGAGCCAGAACACCGCGTTGGCGATCAGGAAGTTGGCCACCTCCCGGCGGCCGAAGTTGAACACGCGGGTGCCCCAGTCGGGATGATCTCGCAGGTGCGGGTCGTCGTGCTCGTAGAGGTGAGTGCCGTCGAAGAAGGCGAGCCCGTGAGCGTCCTTCGGGAAGTGCGCGGGCACCCAGTCCATGATCACGCCGATCCCGCGACGATGCAGCGTATCCACGAAGGCCATGAAGTCGATGGGCGAGCCGTAGCGGCGCGTGGGCGCGTAGTAGCCGAGCGTCTGGTAGCCCCAGGACGGGTAGTACGGGTGCTCGGTGACCGGGAGCAGCTCCACGTGGGTGAAGCCCATCTCGCTCACGTAGTCGGCCAGCTGCTCGGCGAGCTCCCGGTAGGTCGGGATCCGGCCGTCCGGTCGCCGCCACGAGCCCAGGTGCACCTCGTACACCGCCATCGGGCGGTGCAGCGCGTTCTTGCGCTTGCGCTCGTCCATCCACTCCGCGTCGCCCCAGGTGAAGGCGCTGAGGTCGGTCACCGCGGAGGCGGTCCGGGGCTCCTCGGCCTCGAACGCGAACGCCACCGGATCCGTCTTGAGCGCGAGCAGTCCGCCGTCGCGCCCGAGGATCTCGTACTTGTAGCGGGCGCCCAGCCCTACCCCGGGCACGAAGATCTCCCAGATCCCGTTGCCGGGGTGCAGACGCATCGGCTGTTGCCGTCCATCCCACCCATTCCAGTCGCCGACCACGCTGACCCGCCGTGCGTTGGGCGCCCACACCGCGAACCGCACCCCGTCGACGCCCTCGTGCCGGATCGGATGAGCTCCGAGCCGCTCGAAGAGCCGGTAGTGGGTGCCCTCGCCGAGCAGGTGCAGGTCATACGCGCTGAGGGTCGGCGGGAAGCGGTAGGGATCCTCGATCTCGGCGACCTCGCCCTGCGCGTCGACCACGCGCAGCCGGTAGGCCAGCGGCAGGTTCCGACCCCGGACTTCCCCGTCCCAGAAACCGGCCGGGTGCCGCGAGCGCAGCGGGGTCACCGATCCGTCGGGGAGCAGGACCGCGACCGCGCGGGCGGAGGGCAGGAAGACCCGCACCGCGAGTATCCCCTCGCGGGCCTCGTGAGGCCCGAGCACCGCGAACGGGTCGCCGTGCTGACCGGTCACGATGGAATTGATCGTATCCGGACGGAGCGGAGTGTGTGGCATGGTTGGTCGGTCCTGCGCCACTCGCCGGGAACCGCGCGAGCGGTGTGGTCTAGAACGAGCGGATCAGTCGCTCGACGCGCTCGTCGTGGCTCTGGAACGGGTCCTTGCAGAGAATCGTCTCACGCTCCGGATCATTGAGCTTGAGATAGACCCAGTCCACTCGATAGTCCTTGCCCTTGAGGTTGGCCTGGCGGATGAATTCGCCCCGCAGCCGCGCCCGCGTGGTCTGCGGGGGCACGTGCTTGGCGCGCTCGATAGACTCATCGTCGGTGATGCGATCCACCAGGTCGCGGCGCACCAGACTGAAGTACAGGCCCTTGTCGGGCCGGATGTCGTGGTACTGGAGATCCATGAGCGAGACCTTGGGGTCCCGCCAGGACAGCCGGTTCTTCTCCATGTAGGCCTGGATGAGCTGCTGCTTGATCACCCAGTCGACTTCACGGTTGAGCTGCATCGGATCGTCCGCGAGCTGCTCGATCACGTAGGTCCACCTCGCGAGCACGTCGCGGGTGACCGGGTCCGCGTCGATGGCCTGGACGTAGCGGGTGGCGTGCTCGAGGTACTCCATCTGCAGCTGCAGCGGGGTGATCGCGCGGCCGTCCTTGAGACGGATCGTCTCGCGCAGGGTCGGGTCGTGGCTGATGTCCCGGATGGCCTGGACCGGCGACTGCAGGCTGTAGTCGCGGTCGAAGTGGCCGTCCTCGATCATGTCCAGGATCAGCGCGGTCGTGCCCACCTTCAGGTAGGTCGCGACCTCGGACATGTTGGAGTCGCCGACGATCACGTGCAGGCGCCGGTACTTCTCGGCGTCGGCGTGCGGCTCGTCTCGGGTGTTGATGATCGATCGGGACGAGGTGGTCGCTCCCGAGATCTCCTGGCAGATGTGCTGGGCCCGCTGCGAGAGGCAGTAGTGGAAGCCGCGCGGCGTCTGCAGCACCTTGCCGGCTCCCGCGAAGATCTGCCGGGTCACGAAGAACGGGATCAGGCCTTCCGCCAGCCGCTGGAACGAGACGTCGCGGCTGACCAGGTAGTTCTCGTGGCAGCCGTACGAGTTGCCCGCCGAGTCGGTGTTGTTCTTGAAGAGCAGGATGTGGCCCGAGATGCCGTCCTCGCGCAGGCGCTTCTCGGCCTGGTGCAGCAGGTCCTCCACGATCCGTTCGCCCGCCTTGTCGTGGATCACCAGATCCGCGATGTCGTCGCACTCGGGGGTAGCGTACTCGGGGTGGAAGCCGGTGTCCAGGTAGAGACGGGCCCCGTTCTCGAGGAAGACGTTGGCGTTCCGGGCCCCCGGGATGACCTTCTCGAAGAGGTACCGCGCCACGTTGTCCGGGGACAGGCGGCGCTGGCCGTTCAGGGTACAGGTGAGGCCGTATTCGTTCTCGAGCCCGAAGATCCGACGCTTCATGTGGCCTTCAGGGTAGCAGGGGAGCGGCCGGGGGGCAAGGATTCGGGCGAAGCGATCAGGTCGCGTCTGTGAGGAGCTGGTGGAGCACCTCGGCCGGGATGCGCCGGAACTTACGGCGCTCCTTGGTGCGGTCGAGGACGGCCACCTCGAGGTCGCGCTCGGTGAGCGTCTTGTTCTGGGTCACCATCAGGGCGCGGACGCCGAGGCGGAGGGCGGCGGCCAGGTCCAGGCTCTCCTGGAAGTTGTCCTTCAGGTACCGGCGGATCTCCTCGGACTGTCCCCCCATCGCTGCGTAGTTCTTCTCGTCCTCGATGGTGCCGTCGTAGAGGATGTGGTAGATCTCGTTCTTGGTGCCGTTGGCGTCGCCCACCTCCACCACCAGGACCTCGATCTCGAACGGCTTGATGTCCTGGGTGAAGATGTTGCCGAGGGCCTGCGAGTAGGCGTTGGCCAGCGACTTGGCGCTGACGTCGCCCCGGCTGTAGGAGTAGCCCTTGATGTCGGCGTGCCGCACCCCGGCCACCCGCATGTTCTCGAACTCGTTGTACTTGCCCACGCCCGCGAACGCGATGCGGTCGTAGATCTCCGAGATCTTGTGGAGCAGCGTGGACGGGTTCTCGGCCACCAGCAGCACCCCGTCGCGATACTCGATCGCAACGATGGCCTTGCCGCGGGAGATGCCCTTGCGGGCATACTCCGCCTTGTCCTTCATCATCTGCTCGGGCGACACGTAGTAGGGCAGCGGCATGGTCAGGTCGCTCGCGGGCTAGAGGCGGTTTCGGTCATTGAGGACGGCCTCGCAGTGACGCCGGATCTCGTCGTCCGGGACCTCCGCGAAGCCGGAGCGCGTGATCGTCTTCACCGAGGGAAGGATACCGCGCAGCAGATCGGGCCCGCCGGTGCCGAGGTCCTCGTCGGCCGCGTCGATGAGCGCCTCGATCGCCACCCGGAGCACTTCCTCGCGGCTCATGTCGCGCTTGAAGCGCTTCTTCAGCGAGTCGCGCGCGTCCTTGCCACCCGAGCCCTGCGCGAAGTAGTCGGTCTCCTCGTAGCGGCCGCCGGTGACGTCGTACTTGAAGAGCCGCCCCAGGCCGGACCGTTCGTCGAAGCCGGCGAAGATGGGCACGACCACCAACCCCTGCATGGCCATGGGCAGGTTCATCCGGATCATCTGCCCGAGCTTGTTCGCCTTGCCCTCGAGCGAGAGATTCTCCCCCTCGACCTTCTCGTAGTGCTCGAGCTCGGTCTGGAAGAGCCGGGCCATCTCCATGGCCGGTCCCGCCGCGCCCGCGATGCCCACGCCGGAGAGATCGTCGGCCTTGAAGATCTTCTCGATGCGGCGGTGGGCGACCTGGTAGCCCTCGCTCGCCTGACGGTCACCCGCCATGATCACCCCGTCGCGGTAGCGAATGGCGAGCACGGTGGTGCCGTGCGGCACTCCGGTCGATCCGGCGTCCTCGGGCGCGGGCTCCGAGCGGCCGGGGAGCAGGTGGGGAGCGGCGCGGTTGAGAATCTCCGCGAAACTGGAGGTCGAGTAGTCGAAGAAGGTGTTCTTCCAGCGCTCGTCGAGCATCCTAGAAGTCGCCGCTCGGCTTGCCGAGATTGCGGAGCAGATCGCCCGCGCTCGGCGACTCGTCGAAGAGCTGCCGCACGTGGGCCTCGGTGCCCCGGAGCGGCTCCAGCATGAAGATCTTCTTGAGCGGGCCTTCCTTGAGGTCGAAGATCACCGAGTCCCACGAGGCGGAGACCACCTCGTCGGAGTACTTCTGCAGGCACATCCCGCGGAAGTAGGCGCGGGTGTCCTTGGGGGGATCGTAGATGGCCTTGGTCACCTCGTCCTCGGTGGTGAGCCGCTCGACCGCGTCGGACTCCTCGAGCTTGTAGTACAGGCCCTTGCCGGGCCGGATGTCGTGGTACTGCAGGTCGATCATCGCGACCCGGGAGTCCGACCACTCGCAGCCGTGCTTGGCCATGTAGTTCTCGATGATGTGCCGCTTGATCACCCAGTCGAGCTCACGCTCCAGGCTCATGGGGTCCACCGCGAGCCGGTCCAGCACCGAGCCCCAGCGTGCCATCACGTCGTCGACCCACGGCTCGTGCTCCCGGTCGCGATAGTAGCGGTGAGCCAGGTCGAGGAACTCGCGCTGCAGATCCACCGCGGTGAGGGCACGCCCGTCCTTCATCCGCATGGTCTCGCGGCAGGCGAGGTCGCGGGAGACCCGCCGGTAGGAGAGCACCGGGCTGTCGAGCGACAGATCGCGGTCGATGAAATCGTCCTCGATCATGCTGAGCACGATCGCCATCGTGCCGCACTTGAGATAGTTGGAGACCTCGCTCATGTTGGCGTCGCCCACGATCACGTGCAGCCGGCGGTACTTCTCGGGGTCGGCGTGCGGTTCGTCGCGGGTGTTGATGATGGGCCGGCTGTGCATCGTCTCCAGCCCCACCTCGGTCTCCAGGAAGTCGGCGCGCTGCGAGATCTGGAACTCGCAGAACTCGGTGTTGTTCTCGGCGCCCACCTTGCCGGCACCGGTAAAGACCTGCCGGCTCACGAAGAAGGGGAGCAGGTACTGGACGATGCGCGCGAAGGGCACCTTGCGGTCCATCAGGTAGTTCTCGTGGGTGCCGTAGGAGTTGCCCTTCGAGTCGGTGTTGTTCTTGTAGATGAGGATGCGCTGCTCGGGAGGAGACACCGCCTCCGCTCGCGTGCGCGAGAGGTTCAGGATGCGCTCGCCCGCCCGATCCCAGATCACGCAGTCGCGCGGATTGGTGGTCTCCGGAGAGGAGTACTCGGGGTGGGCGTGGTCCACGTAGAAGCGCGCGCCATTGGAGAGGATCAGGTTGATCAGGCGCGACTCTTCCTTGGACGGGACCTCCTTGTCCTCCATGTACTCGAAGCCGCGGGCGTCCCGGAGCGGGCTCTCCGCCTCGTAGTCCCAGCGGATCCGGGAGGAGCGGTAGGTCTCGTACGAATTGATCAGCAGCAGCGAGGAGAGGATCGGATTGAAATCGGGCTGGTTCTTGACCGTGATGCCGTATTCGGTCTCGATCCCCATCACCTTCGGAATCGCCATTGACGTCCCCGGATCCTCGATTGCACTGGGCGGTTGAAAGACACACGGCGGGGGGGAGCCCAGCGCTCCCCCCCGCCGCAGGGCCTACAGGTACTGGCCGGTGTTGATCACGCGCTCGACGGCGCGCTGCTTTTCCTTGGTCTCGCCCATCAGCGGCTTCACGTACACGATCCGCTCGCCCTTCTTGCCCGCGATCTTCGCCCAATCGTCTGGATTCGTCGTGTTGGGCAGATCCTCGTTCTCCTTGAACTCCTCGCGGACCGCGTTCAGCAGATCCTCGACCTTGATGCCCTTCTCGCTCAGCTGGATGTAGCGCTTGAGCGCGAGCTTCTTGGCCCGGCGCACCACCGACTCGATCATCGCCCCCGACGAGAAGTCCTTGAAGTACAGAACCTCCTTGTCGCCGTTGGCGTAGGTGACCTCCAGGAAGCGATTCTCCTCCTCGAGGCTGTACATCTCCTCGATGGTGGCCGCGATCATGCGATCCACCGCGGCCTGGGTGTCACCGCCGCTCTGCCGCACTTCCGACTCGTGGATCGGCAGCACGGTGGTCATGTACTTGTTGAAGATGTCGACCGCGGAGGCCGCATCCGGCCGCTCGATCTTGATCTTCACGTCGAGCCGGCCCGGGCGCAGGATGGCCGGATCGATCAGGTCCTGCCGGTTCGAGGCGCCGATCACGATCACGTTCTTCAGGTGCTCGACGCCGTCGATCTCGGCCAGCAGCTGCGGCACGATGGTGGTCTCGACGTCCGAGGAGATGCCCGAGCCGCGGGTGCGGAACAGCGCGTCCATCTCGTCGAAGAACACGACCACCGGCACGTCCTCGGCTGCCTTTTCGCGGGCCTTGATGAAGATCTCGCGGATCTTCCGCTCGGTCTCGCCCACGTACTTGTTCAGCAGCTCGGGGCCCTTGATGTTCAGGAAGAAGCCCTTCACCTTCTCGCCGCGCTTCTCCGAGATCCGCGCGGCCAGGTTGTTGGCCACCGCCTTGGCGATCATGGTCTTGCCGCAGCCCGGAGGGCCGTAGAGCAGCACGCCCTTCGGGGGCGCGAGGTGGTGCTCCTTGTAGTAGTCGGCGTAGAGGTACGGGAGCTCGACCGCGTCCTTGATCGTCTCGATCTGAGTGCTGAGGCCGCCGATGTCCTCGTAGGCGATGTCCGGCACTTCCTCCAGCGAGAGATCCTCGACCTCGCTCTTGGGCAGCTTCTCGAGGAGATAGCCGCTCTTGGCGTCGATGAGCAGGTGATCGCCAATCTTCAGCTTCACCTGGCGCAGCGGGTCCGCGATGATGCCCACGCGGTCCTCGTCCGCGCGCTGGGTGACGATCGCGCGCTCCTCGTCGAGCACTTCCTTGAGGATGACCACCTCGCCCTGGATCTCGTAGCCCGCCGTCTCCACGACGTTCAGGCCCTCGTTCAGGACCAGCTCCTGTCCCGGCTTGATGTCCTCGGCCTTGATCGACGGGTGCAGGTTGACCTTCACCTTGCGGCCCTGCGAGAGGATGTTGACGGTGCCGTCCTCGTTGACCGACAGGTATACCCCGTAGGTCGAGGGCGGGGCACAGAGCTTGTCCACCTCTTCCTTCAGCGAGGTGATCTGCTCCCGGGCCTCGTAGAGGGTGTTGACGAGCTTCTCGTTCTGATTGAAGGCCTGCACGAGCTGGCGATTGGCCTCGCGCAGCTTGTTCTCGAGGATCATGAACTCCTTGGGGGCGTCCTCGAGCTTCTTGCGCAGCCGTCCGGTCTCCGTCTCGAGCGAACGGACGTAGGCCTGGAGGTCCTGGACCTGGACCTCGTACTCGGTGAGGCGCCGCCGGTAATTCGAGTCGGTCATGGGTAGGAATTTCGAGAGTCCCTTCATCCCTTCGGACGAGGGCTCCCGGCTAGGATTGCCCTTCTTGTCGAACTCCTTCATGTTCGCCCATTCCTTTCCGGGTGAACCATCGGGCACTTCCGCGCGCGTTTGCCTCCGCGCCCCGCCCAAGCCTCCGAAAGGTGACCTCAGTATAGGAGCCCGTTTCGCGGTAAGTCAAGCGAATTGGCCCCATTTTGCTCTCGGGAGCCGTTGATTTCATTTCATTTTCTCCGATTCCCCCCAGTGCGATCACCTATCGCAGTCACCGAGTGAAACCGGGGCTGACCGAGAGTAGTTCCGCTCTCCTTGGACCACCCCCTTCACCACTCGAGATGAGATGCAAGCAGCTTCGGTGCCAGGCGGAGTCACGTGGAGCCGCCGTGGAGGCTCAGCCGATGAGCAATGCTGATGAAACTGACTACACATCGCGCAGGCGGGACGTTCCGTCGTATAACGATCTTGATGCTGGGCTCAGTACCGGGCTCCACGCTGGGCTTCAAGCCGGGTCCCCTGCCGCGCCTTTTGTGTCGCCTCGCAATGACAGTGATGGTCACCCTGTGGCTGACGGGCATCGCGGGCGCGCAGGGTGGCGTGCTGCGGGTCGGGCTGCCGTCCATCTCCACGTCGCTCGACCCGGCCACCGCGCTCGAGGGGTCGGTGTCGATCATCGCGCGCCAGATGTTCGACACCCTCGTGCAGTACCGCGAGGTCACGAGCGATATCGAGCCGGGTCTTGCCGCGCAGTGGTCGGTTTCCCGGGACGGGCTGGTGTGGACGTTCAGGCTCCGCGACGGAGTCCGGTTCCAGGACGGCACCCCGCTGACCGCCCAGCACGTGGTCGAGAGCCTGGCCCGCGTCATCCAGCCGGACGCGCCGCACGCGCCCAGCCCCAACGCGGCCGCCCCGCGGCTGGTCCGGGGTACACCGGGTGTGGTCAAGGAGATCCGAGCCGTCGACGCGCGGACGGTCCAGATCGGTCTCCTTCTGCCCTACGCGCCGCTGCCCGCGGTGCTGGCTCACCCCGCGTTCTCGATCGTGCTGACGAGCAGTCTCGGCCAGCGCTGGGTCGGCACCGGCCCGTTCGCTCTCACCGAGGCGAGCCAGGGGCGGGTGGTCCTCGACGCAAACCCCTCCTACTGGGCCGGAGCCCCGAGGTCCACGCGGCTGATCTTCGTCGAGACCGGCGAGGACGCGCGCGGGGAGGCGATGCTGGAGGCCCAGGCCGTCGACGTCATCCTGCCGCCGACTGCCCCGGCACGGCAGTCGGGAGCGCTCTCGGTGCCGAGCTGGCGTATCGGCTACCTCGCGCTCGAGACCGAGAAGGACCCGTTCAGGCAGGCGAGGGCGCGCCGGGCGGTCGCGGCCGCCCTGGATCCCTCGCTGCTCGCGCCGGCGGTCGGCGAGGTCGGGGTGCCGCTGCTCTCGTTCCTGCCCCTCGGGGTGTGGGGCCGGCGTGACGGCCCGCCGGTGCTCGAGGCCAACCCGGCCAACGCCAAGAAGCTGCTCGCCGAGGCCGGCTTCCTCCGCGGTACGTCGGCCGGGTTGCTCATCGGCGACGGGGGCAAGCGGGTGGACCAATCGCGGGTGGCCGAGGCCATCCGTGACTCGCTGGCCGTGGCCGGGGTCACGGTCCCGATCCAGATCGAGTCCCCGGAAGCGGCGCTCCAGCTCGCGCGCACGGGCCAGCATCAGATGGCGCTCCTCGAAGCGCGAGTGGAGGCGGGCGACCCGCATTTCCTCCTCTATCCGCTCTCCAGCAGCGAGGGCGCCAGCAAGGGCTCCGCGACCAACATGTCCTTCTATCGCAACCGGACGCTGGACGACCTCCTGATCCGGGCGAGCCAGGTTTCCTTCCGTCCCGAGCGCCAGCGGCTCTACTTCCGGGCTCAGGCCATGCTCTCCGAGGAGGTGCCGTGGGTGCCGCTCTACGTCCGGCTGCACTGGGGGGTCGCGCGCGCCGACGTGCGCAACCTCCGGCTGCATCCGAGCGGAAACCCACGCTTCGACCGCGTCTGGGTCGACCAGCCCGCCCCCTCACTACCTCCCACGTCCGCACCCGGACGCTGAGACGCGGGCTGCTCCCGCTCCTGCGGGCCAAAGGAGCCCGCGCGGAGGCAACCGCGAGAATGAGACCGAGCGGGCGGGCGGGGCGCGGGGCCGGCGCGGGCGGGCCGGCTGACCCGTTCCCCGCCGCGGACTGCCCACAGCGACACTTCCCGGATTGGGAACTCCTAGCGCGAGAAAAGGAAGGGGCGGGTCGTGGTCAGAGGCCGGCCCCCGCCGGCCCCGCGCCCCGCCCGCTTCTTCCCGGCGAGCTAGCTGTGCTTGCGAAGCTCGAGCCGCCCGATCTGCCGCCGATGCACCTCGTCCGGCCCGTCCGCGAAGCGCAGCGTCCGGGAGTGCGCCCACATCGAGGCGAGGGGGAACTCCTGGCTCACTCCGCCGCCGCCGTGCAGCTGCATCGCGCGCTCGACCACCCGCCCGGTGATGTTCGGCACCGCGACCTTGATCTCGGCGATGGCCTGGCGGGCGGCCTTGTTGCCCACCGTGTCCATCATGTACGCGGCGTGGAGCACGAGCAGGCGCGCCTGATCGATCTCGATCCGGGACTCCGCGATCCGCTCGAGCGTGATGTCGTTGTCGGCCAGCGGCTTGCCGAAGGCGATGCGCTTCGTGGCCCGCTTGCACATCAGCTCGATCGCGCGCTCGGCCACGCCGATCTGGCGCATGCAGTGGTGGATGCGCCCGGGGCCGAGGCGGCCCTGGGCGATCTCGAAGCCGCGGCCCTCCCCGAGGAGCATGTTCGAGGCGGGGACCCGCACGTTCTCGAACAGCACTTCCCCGTGGCCGTGGGGCGCGTCGTCGTAGCCGAACACGGTCAGCATCCGCACGACCTTGATGCCGGGGGCGTTCCGCGGCACCAGGATCATCGACTGCTGCTTGTACTTGTCCGGGTTCTTCGCGTCGGTCTTGCCCATGAAGATGAGGACCTGGCAGCGCGGATCGCCGATCCCCGAGGTCCACCACTTGTGGCCGTTGATCACGTACTGATCGCCGTCGCGCACGATGCTCGACTCGATGTTGGTCGCGTCGGACGACGCCACCTTCGGCTCGGTCATCGCGAAGGCGGAGCGGATCTTGCCCTCGAGCAGCGGGGCCAGCCACTGCTTCTTGTGCTCGGGCGTGCCGTAGCGCTCCAGCACCTCCATGTTGCCGGTGTCGGGCGCCGAGCAGTTGAAGACCTCCGGGGCGATCGGAGAGCGACCCATGACCTCGCACAGCGGGGCGTACTCGAGGTTGGTGAGGCCGGCGCCGCGCTCGCTCTCGGGGAGGAACAGGTTCCAGAGGCCGCGCTCGCGCGCCTTGGCCTTCAGTTCCTCCATGATCGGCGGAACCTGCCAGCGCGTCGGCCCGGAGTTGAGCTGGTCGACGAAGACCTGCTCGTTCGGGACGATGTGCTTGTTCATGAAGTCGGTGAGCTGCTCCATGTACATCTTGGTCTTCTTCGAGTACTCGAATTCCATGTGGCCCTCCGCCGATGGGGGTTTGTCCGCTCCTCGCGTGGCCCCAACCCTAGGGCCCGAGCCGGTGATTGTCAACGCCCCCGGCCCGTCCCCCGGCTGGACTTGGACTGCCCGGCGTGATAGAAAAATGCGAGACTTACGCGGCATTCAGGGCCGACCATGCTCTCGATCTCCGACACGGCTACCGAGATGGTGAACTGGGTGTTCCCCGAGCACGCGGGAGCGCCGGGCCAGATCCACGGCGGTCGCATGATGCAGTGGATCGCGACCTGCGGCACCATCGCGGCCTCCCGGGTGGCCCGCGGCAACGTGGTCCTGGGGGCCATGGACGACATCGACTTCCTGCACCCGGTGAAGGTGGGCGAAGTGGCAGTGCTGCGGGCCCAGGTGGAGTACGTGGGGCGGTGCTCCCTCGAGGTCGGCGTGCGGGTCTATGCCGAGAAGCCGGCGACCGGTGAGCGAGCTCTCACGCTGTCGTCCCACCTCGTCTTCGTCAAGGTGGACGAGCAGGTCAAGCCAATACCGGTGCCGCAAGCGGTGGTGCCGCGCGGGCTCCAGGAGAAAGCGCTCCACGCGAGGGCGGGTGAGCGACGGGCCCGCCGGCTCGAGCGCTTCGCCCGGCGGGCCGAGCGCATGCGCGAGGTGGAGGACGACGCCCCGGACCAGCTCCGCTGGAAGTTCGAGTCCTGCCGGTCGGTGCTCCCGGAGGATCTCCTGTTCGGCAGCACGATGTTCGCGGGCAAGCTCCTGCTCGACATCGACGAGGCGGGGGGCATCCTCTCGATGCGCTACTGTCGGGGCTTCGTCATGACCGCGTGCCTGGACGCGCTCGACTTCTACGCGCCGATCCAGTCGAACGAGGTCGTGACGTTCAAGGCCGGCCTGAACCACGTGGGGACGTCGTCGCTGGAGATCGGGGTCAAGGTGCTGAGCGAGGTGCCGTGGACGGGCGAGATCAAGCACGCCTGCACCGCGTACCTCACCTTCGTGCACCTCGGCGCCGACCCGAGCGCTCCGCTGCGGCCCCAGCCGTGCCCGACCTTCTCCCCCGAGACCCCCGCCGAGCAGCGCCGATGGGCCCTGGCCCTCGAGCGCCGGGCCCGGCGCCTGGAACGCGTCAAATCCTTGAAGCTATCTCTGAGCGCGTAGGAGACCGGCATGTCTGGACACTCACGGTGGTCGCAGATCAAGCGGAAGAAGGGCAAGACCGACGTCCAGCGCGGGAAGCTCTTCTCGAAGATCTTGCGCGAGATCACGGTCGCGGCCAAGAACGGCGGGGGCGACCCCAAGGGCAATCTCCGCCTCAAGGCGGCGATGGAGTCGGCGCGGGCGGCCAACATGCCCGCCGACAACATCAAGCGAGCGATCCAGAAGGGCACCGGCGAGCTGCCCGGCGAGTCGTACGAGGAGATCGCCTACGAGGGCTACGGGGCGGGCGGGGTGGCGGTCATGGTGCGCACGCTCACCGACAACAAGAACCGCACCGGCCCCGAGATCCGGCACATCTTCGAGAAGAACGAGGGCCGGATGGGCACGTCGGGCTGCGTGGCCTGGATGTTCGACCGCCGCGGGATGATCGAGGTGGACGCCCAGAAGGTGAAGGAGGACGATCTGCTCGAGAAGGCCCTCGACTCGGGGGCCACCGACGTCAAGCAGATCGAAAAAGTGTTCGAGGTCACCACGAATCCTGATGAAATGGAGGCGGTTCGCCAGGCCCTCGAGCGGCAAGGCATGCCGGTGCTCGAGGCGCGGGTCGACATGGTGCCGCAGTCCACGGTGAAGGTGGAGGGCAAGGAGGCCGCCGCGGTGCTGCGGCTGATCGAGGCCCTCGAGGA
Organism: Nitrosotalea sp.; assembly: GCA_035519555.1. Taxonomy (GTDB): domain Bacteria; phylum Methylomirabilota; class Methylomirabilia; order Rokubacteriales; family CSP1-6; genus CAMLFJ01. The sequence continues at coordinate 41,009 of DATIWG010000026.1, forward strand.
GCAAGACGACGTCCAGTCCGTTTACTCCAACTACGACATCGCGGACGAGGTCATCGACGCCATCACCGCGGCCTAGCGCGCTGCGCGTCATGGGCGTCGACCCGGGGCTCATCGCCACCGGGTTCGGCGTGCTGGAAGCGGGCGTCGGTGGTGTCGCCGTTCGCGACGCCGGCGTCATCAGCACCACCGCCGGCCAGCCGCTCGAGGCCCGGCTCAACGCCCTGCACCGTGCGATTTACCGGATCATCGAGATCGAGGGGCCCCAGCTGCTCGTGGTCGAGGACCTGTACACCGAGTACAAGTTCCCGCGCACCGCGATCCTCATGGGCCACGCCCGCGGGGTGATCTACCTGGCCGCCCGCCAGCTGGGCGTCGGCGTGCTCGCGCTGGCCCCCGCCGAGGTCAAGCGCGCCATGACCGGCAACGGCGCCGCCGGCAAGGCCCAGATGCAGCGCGCGGTGCAGAGCCTGCTCGGTCTCAAGGATCTGCCGCGCCCCTCGCACGTGGCCGACGCACTGGGCCTCGCCGCGACCGGGATGTCCCGCGTCACCGGGCGAGTGCCTTCATCTGCGGGGGCCCAGAAATGGCCCCCGCACTCCCCCCCACGCGTGTCATTCGCGCGGGGTGCTGCCCCTCAACCGTGATCGCTTCGCTGCGCGGGCGGCTGCGGCGCAAGCTCGAGGACCGTGTCGTCGTCGAGGCGGGCGGCGTCGGCTACGAGGTCTTCGTGCCGCCGGTGACGCAGCAGGAGCTGGTGCACCGCAAGGCCGCCGACGGGGATGCGGCCGACGAGGTGGCCCTCGAGATCCACTACCACGCGACCCAGAACCAGCCGCGGCCGGTGCTGATCGGCTTCACCTCCGAGCTCGATCGCGAGTTCTTCGAGAAGCTGATCACGGTCAAGGACGTGGGGCCGCTGGTCGCGGCGCGCTCCCTGGCCGCCCCGGTGGCGGAGATCGCGGCCGCGATCGCGCGGCAGGACGAGGGCTATCTGCGGCGCCTGCCCGGCATCGGGCCGCAGAAGGCCAAGAACATCGTCGCCCAGCTGCAGGCCAAGGTGGCGAAATTCGCGCTCGCCCGGCCGGAAGCGGCGAGTCCGGAGCCGGCCGCGGCCGCCGCGCCCGACGAGGAAGGGCTTCGCGGCATGGTGTTCGAGATCCTGGTCAAGCAGCTCGGCTACCGGCCGAGCGAGGCGGCCCCGATCATCACCGCCGCGCTCGGGCGCCGGCCGGGGGCCACCACTCCCGAGGAGCTCCTCGACGAGATCTATCGTGGCGGACGCAAGGGCTAGCGCGGGCGCGGACATGACCGACGAGGCCCGCGTCATGAGCCGCGTCGCCCTGCCGGACGAGACGCAGGTCGAGCGCCAGCTCCGGCCGCAGCGCCTGGAGGAGTACGTGGGCCAGCGCGCGGCGGTCGAGAGCCTGCGGGTGTCTGTCGAGGCGGCCCGCCGGCGGAACGAGCCGCTCGACCACGTCCTGCTCTCCGGCCCGCCCGGGCTCGGGAAGACCACGCTCGCGACCATCATGGCCAACGAGATGGGTGCGAACATCGTCACCACCGCGGGGCCCTCGCTGGAGCGGGGCGCGGACCTGATGGGCATTCTCACGAATCTGGCCGAGCGCGACGTGCTCTTCATCGACGAGATCCACCGGCTCCCGCGGGTGGTCGAGGAGCTGCTGTATCCGGCGATGGAGGACTTCTCGGTCAACTTCGTGATGGACAAGGGCCTCAACGCCCGCACCATCCGCATCCCGCTTCGCCCGTTCACGCTCGTCGGGGCGACCACGCGGCCCGGCATGCTGTCCTCGCCGCTGCGCGAGCGCTTCGGGATCTTCCATCACCTCGACTTCTACTCCGGCGAGGAGCTCTCCGCGATCATCCGTCGGTCCGCGTCGATCCTGGGCGCACCGTTGGTTGCGGGCGGGGCGGAAACGATCGCCCAGCGGGCACGCGGCACCCCGCGCATCGCCAACCGTCTCCTGCGGCGGGTGCGCGACTACGCGCAGGTCAAGGCCGACGGCACCGTCACTCCCGCGCTGGCCGAGCGCGCCCTCGATCAGGAGGGCGTCGACGCGGCGGGCCTCGACCGGCTCGATCGCCGGTTCCTCACCGCGATCATCGAGCAGTACCACGGCGGACCGGTGGGGCTGGAGGCGATCGCGGCGACCATCAACGACGAGGCGGAGACACTCGCCGAGGTGGTGGAGCCATTCCTGCTCAAGATCGGCTACGTCGTCCGCAGCCCGAACGGTCGCAAGGCGACCCCCGCCGCCTACGCGCATCTCGGCCACGCGGTTCCCTCGTCGCCCGGCGGGCAAGGCCAGCTGCCGCTCTAGCCGGGGCCGTCGATGCGCGATCTGGGGAAAATGCTTCTGGGATTCGGGGCGCTGATGGTACTCCTGGGACTGGTCCTGCTCGTCGCGGGAAATCTGTCGGGAAAGGTGCCATGGCTCGGACGGCTGCCGGGGGACATCCACATCCAGCGCGGGAGCTGGTCCTTCTACTTCCCCCTCGCCACCTGCCTCGTGGTCTCGATCGTGCTCACGCTGCTCTTCTCGCTCTTCGGCCGGCGCTGACCCGCACGGGCCGCGCGCTCCTCATCCTCGCCCTGCTGGGGTGGGCGGCTCCCGCCCTCGCCTCCGGTGACATCCGGGTGGCCATCGCGGACGGCCTCCGCACCGTCGAGGTGGGCGGCGGCCCGATGATGGTGAGCGACCTGAACGGGCGGGTGGTGGTCAGCGAGTCGCCCACCTGGCTGCGCGCCTCGCTGAAGGACGGCCGCATCGAGGTGAGCGGCGGCCGCCGTGTGGACGGGCTGCGCCTGGCTCCCGCCGATACCGGGCTCCTCCGCCTGAACGGCCGCGAGTATCCGGGCGCGCTCGAGATGGTGCGCGCGGCCGACGGCATTGTCGTGATCAATGAGCTGCCGCTCGAGGACTACCTGGCCGGCGCGGTCAAAGCCGAGGCAGGGGACAAGATGCCGCTCGAGATGCTGAAGGCCCAGGCCATCGTGGCCCGGACCTACGCGGCGTATCACCGCCGGCTCAACGCCGAGAAGTCCTACCACCTGGTGGCCTCCACGCTCAACCAGCAGTACGTCGGCCGCGTGGCGCCCGACTCGGTGGTGTGGACGGCGGTCAGGGAGACCGCGGGCCAGGTGCTCCTGTGGAACGGCGAGCTGTTCCCCGCCTTCTATCACACGGACAGCGGCGGCTACACCGAGGATCCGCGCGTGGTCTTTGCGGCGACCAACATGCCCGCGCTGAAGCCGGTGCGGGTGGAGTTTCCCTCGGCGTCGCCCCACCATCGCTGGCGGCTCGATCTGCCGGCATCCGAGCTGTCGGCCGCCCTGCTGCGCGGCGGCATCTCGGTGGGGCGCGTGGTGGCCCTCGACGTGCTCGAGCGCAGCGTGTCGCTGCGGGTCGCGCGGATCGCGGTCCGCGGAACCACTGGCACGGTGACGCTCCGGGGGAACGACCTGCGACGCCTGGTCGGCTACGACACCCTGAAGAGCACGCTGTTCGCGGTGTCGGTGGCAGGCCCGGTGGTCCGCTTCGTCGGCCGCGGCTACGGTCACGGGGTCGGCCTCGATCAGTGGAGCGCGAAGACCATGGCCGAGCAGGGCTACCGCGCCCAGCAGATCGTGGCCTACTACTACCCCGGGGCCACGCTCTCCGTGCTGCCGGCCTCGTCCGGCCTCCGCTGAGCCCTCGCCCGGCGTGACCATCTCCTGGGAGGACTTCGAGCGCGTCGACATGCGCGTCGGCGTGGTCGTGGCCGCCCAGGACTTTCCCGAGGCGCGCCGCCCCGCCCTGAAGCTCGAGATCGACTTCGGGCCGCTCGGCGTCAAGCGGTCGAGCGCGCAGATCACGCACCACTACGCGCCTGGCGCGCTGGTCGGCCGGCGCGTGATCGCGGTGGTCAACTTCCCGCCCAAGCGGATCGGGCCGTTCGTGTCCGAGGTGCTCGTGCTCGGGGCGTACGACGACGCGGGCGAAGTGGTTCTATTGCGCCCAGACCTGGACGTGGCGCCGGGCTCTAGGATCGGCTGAGCCCACTCCGCTCGCAGCGAAGCTCGGCAGGGCCGAGATTCACCGCGGCCAGACGATCAGGGGGGCCTCGATCGGGACACGGGCTTCGGGATGGTACGGGACGATGCGCGGGGTGAAGTGCCAGGGTGGCCGCGTCGAGGGGACGCTCGCCCGGTAGATCGAGGCGCCGCTCGGGTCCGGCGCGGCGGTGTCCGGCTTCATCACCTCGCGCACCGCCGGTGAGCCGTCCACGGCATCCGCATACAGTTCCACCTCGATCGTCGCTGCCGGGAGCGAGCCCAGGTGGACCTCGGCGGCGAAGGCCCACCAACCGCCGTGCGGCTCGGCCGTCACTCTCCCGACGTGCACCTCCTTCCAGTGAACTTCGATCGATCGCCACCACGCCTCCAGCTCGCGCGCCAGCTTGGCCCGGCCGGAGCTGCGGCGGCGGAAGGCGGCCGCCGCGGGTAGGTAGCAGCGCTCGACGTAGTCCCGCATCATCCGGTTGCTGCTGAACTCGGGGGCGAGCAGGGACATGCTGGCCCGGATCCGCGCGACCCACGCGCGCGGGACGCCCTGGGCGTCCCGTGCGAAGAAGGCCGGGACGATCTCGTCCTCGAGCAGCCGGTAGAGTTCCTCGGCCTCTGCGCCATCACGGGTAGACCCCTCGTGTTCCTGGGCGTCGCCCAGCGCCCAGCCCACGCCGGAACGGTGAGCCTCGGCCCACCAGCCGTCCAGCGAAGAGAGGTTCAGCCCGCCATTGACCAGGAGCTTCATCCCACTGGTGCCGCAGGCCTCCCAGGGCCGGCGCGGGGTGTTGATCCAGACGTCCACGCCCTGCACCAGCTCCTGGGCCAGGGACATATCGTAGTCCTCGAGGAAGATGGCGCGGCGACGGACCGGGGCCCGGCGGACGAACTCGGCCCACGCCTGGACGAGACGCTTGCCCTCCTCGTCGTCGGGATGCGCCTTGCCCGCCACGATGATCTGCACCGGCCGCTCGGTGGACCCGAGCAGGCGCTCGAGCCGCCCGGGATCGGAGAGCAGCAGGTTGGGCCGCTTGTAGCCGGCAAAGCGGCGCGCGAAGCCGAGCGTGAGCGCGTCGGGATCGAGCACGTGGGCGGCCTCGGCAATGGTCTCGGGAGCCGAGCCACGTTGCCCGAGCTGCCAGGCGAGCCGCTCGCGCGCGTAGCGGACGAGGTCAGCGCGCTCCTTGCCGCGGAGCTCCCACAGGACCTCGTCGCTGACACACTGGATGGCGGCCGTGAGCGGCTCCATCGCGCCGCGCCAGCGCGTCTTGCCACACGCCTCGGTCCACAACGTGTCGGCCCACCGCGAGTCCCAGCTCGGCACGTGCACGCCATTGGTCACGTGTCCCACCGGGACCTCGTCTTCAGGCCAGCGTGGATAGAGCGGCGCGAAGATCCGCCGGCTCACCGCTCCGTGCAGGCGGCTCACCCCGTTGGCGGTCGCCGAGCCGCGCATCGCGAGATAGGCCATGTTGAACGGCTCGCCGGGGTCGGCCGGGTCGCGCCGCCCGAGCCCGAGCATCGCCTCTCTCGAGAGGCCCAGTCCGGCCACATAGCTCCCGAAGTGGGGGAAGTACTTGTCGATGAGGCCCCTCGGGTAGGCGTCGAAGCCCGCCGCGACCGGCGTGTGAGTCGTGAAGACATTGCCCGCGCGCGTAGCCCACAGCGCCTCCCAGAAGGAGGTCCGGTGCTGCTGCAAGAAGGCGCGCGCCCGCTCCAGGACCGCAAAGGCAGCATGCCCCTCGTTCAGGTGGCAGACGTCTACCTCGAGGCCCATGGCCTCGAGTGCGCGCCAGCCGCCGATACCGAGGACGACTTCCTGCATCAAGCGGACCTCGGTACCCCCGCCGTAGAGCTCCCCGGTGATGCCCCGATCCGCCGGGCTGTTGAGCGGGTCGTTGCTGTCGAGCAGGTAGAGAGCCGTGCGACCGACCAGGGCTCTCCATATGCGCAGCTGGATGATGCGCCCGGGTAGGGGCAGGGGCACGTGCAGCCGGCCGCCGGAGCGCGCCTGCACCGGCTCGATGGGCAGGCTCGCCGGGTCATTGTAGGGGTACATGGCCTGCTGCCGTCCCTCTGCATCCAGCATCTGGCGGAAGTAGCCCACCTGGTACAGCAAGCCCACGCCCACCGCGGGCACGCCGAGGTCGCTGGCCGTCTTGAGATAGTCGCCGGCCAGGATTCCTAGGCCGCCTGCGTAGAGGGGCAGGGCCTCACCGAGGCCGAACTCCATGCTGAAGTACGCGACGCGCTTGGGGGCGGACCGGGGCTGGGTCTGGCCGTACCAGCTTGGCTCGCTCCGGTAGCGCAGGCGGGCCTCGAGGATCCGAGCGAGCTCCTCCATGAAGGCGGGATCCGCCGCGAGGGCGGCGAGCCGAGCGCGCGGGACATCCTGCAGGATCGTCCAGGGATTTCGGGTCCGCTCCCAGGCATCGGCGTCCACCATGCGCCAGAGCGTGTCGCTGGCGTGGCTCCACGTCCAGCGCACGTCGAGGGCCAGCTCGGCCAAGACCGCAAGCTTCCTGGGCAAGTCGTAGCGCGGCCAGATGCGGCTCACGTCGGTATCTAGTGCATAGGCCGAGCCATCCCCGCTCGCCTCGGAAAGTGCTTGACCCGCTTCCGATCGCGCGGCAGAGCCGGCGGCAAGACGCTGCGGTGCCTGGGGCGCCGGCACCGCAAATGGGGCAGTTCCTCCGCAGCGGGCATCGCGTGTTGCCCGACTCGTGCATCGGCTAGCCTCTGACTCGCTACCCGATGCGGCGTCTCGATCGAGTCACGAGATGGGACGTTTGTGCCTTCGACGACACGCAGAAGACACGGTCCCGGCGAGGGTGCGCCGCCGCCCCGCCCCGGCCCGGGTGGCCCTGTATGGTTCGTGACCCGCGCGCGGGCTACACTTCACTGGCTATGGACGTTGCGCTATTCGACTATGAGCTCCCGGCGGAGCTGATTGCGCAGGAGCCGGCGGAGCCGCGGGATGCATCGCGGCTGCTCGTGTTGGATCGGGCGACCGGCGCGCTCGAGGATCGTGGGTTCTCCGACCTGGTGGAGCTGCTGCGGCCGGGCGACTGCCTGGTAGCCAACCGGAGCCGCGTGATTCCGGCCCGCCTGCTCGGCGTGAGCGACGGTGGGCGCCCGGTGGAGCTGCTGTTCCTGCGACCGGTCGGCGGCGAGCGGTGGGAGGCGATGGTGCGGCCGGGCCGGCGGTGTCGGGTCGGGGCGCGGATCGAGGTGGCGTCGGGCGCAGCGCACGCGCACGTGGTGGGAGAGGGCCGCGAGGGAGCGCGGGTCGTCGAGGTCGATGGACCGTGGCCCCTGCGCGAGCTGCTGGAGCGGCACGGGCTGCCGCCGCTGCCGCCCTATATCGCCCGCCACGACGCGCCCAAGCCCGAGGATCGCGAGCGCTACCAGACGGTCTACGCGCGCGAGGACGGCTCCGTGGCGGCCCCGACCGCGGGCCTGCACTTCACCCCGGAGCTGCTCGCGCGCCTCGAGCACCGCGGCGTCGCGGTCCACTACCTGACCCTCCACGTGGGGCCCGGCACGTTCCGTCCCCTTCGAGGGGAGCGGCTCGAGGAGCACCACCTGGAGCCGGAGCCGATCGAGATTCCCGACGCCACCGCACGCGCGATCGACGAGGCCAGGCGCGAGCGTCGCCGCGTGATCGCGGTGGGCACCACCACCACGCGGGCGCTCGAGTGGGCCGCCGCCGACGGTGGAGTGCGGCCGGGCCGCGGCGACGCCGACCTGTTCATCCGGCCCGGGCATCGGTTCCGGATCGTGGACGCGCTGATCACCAACTTCCATCTCCCGCGCTCGAGCCTGCTGGTCCTGGTGTCGGCGCTCGCCGGACGCGAGGTCATCCTGGGCGCCTACCGCCACGCGGTCGAAGCCCGTTACCGCTTCTACTCGTACGGCGACGCGATGCTGATCGCCTGAGATGGGCGGCTTCGGGTTCGAGCTCCTGAAGTCCGATGGCCGCGCGCGCCTCGGCCGCATGGTCACCGGCCACGGCGCGGTCGACACGCCCGCGTTCATGCCGGTCGCCACCCAGGGTTCGGTCAAGAGCCTCGCGCCGGCCGATCTCGTGGCGGCGGGCGCTCAGATCGTCCTCGCCAATACCTACCACCTGATGCTGCGTCCCGGGCACGAGCTGATCCGCGAGCTGGGTGGGCTGCACCGGTTCATGGGCTGGGACGGACCGATCCTGACCGACTCGGGTGGGTTCCAGGTTTTCAGCCTGTCGAAGCTGCGGCGCATCGGCGAGGACGGTGTCGAGTTCCGTTCCCACGTGGATGGCACGCTGCGCACGCTCTCGCCCGAATCGTGCGTCGCTGTCCAGCACGCCCTCGGCGTCGACGTGCTCCACCCGCTCGACGAGTGTCTGGCGCATCCGGCCACCATCGCGGAGACCGAGCGCTCGCTCGCGCTGACCCAGCGCTGGCTCGCCCGGGCCGTCGCGGCGCATCGGGCCGCCGGCGCGCCCGGCGCGCTCTTCGGCATCGTCCAGGGCGGCGCCTACGAGGCCCTGCGCCGCCGCGCGGTCGACGCGGTGGGGGCCCTCGACCTGCCGGGCCACTCCATCGGCGGGCTCGCGGTGGGCGAGCCGAAGCCGGTCATGTACGACATCACCGAGCTGGTGACCAGCCGGCTGCCGGCGGACCGGCCGCGCTACCTGATGGGCGTGGGCAAGCCCACCGATCTGGTGGAGGCGGTGGCGCGCGGCGTGGACCTCTTCGATTGCGTGATGCCCACGCGCAACGCGCGCAACGGCCAGGCGTTCACGCCGGACGGGCCGATCAACATCGGCAACGCCCGGTTCATCCGCGATCCCGCCCCGATCGACCCGGAGTGCCCGTGCGAGGCGTGTCGGCGCTTCTCCCGCGCCTATGTCCGGCATCTGTTCGCCGCGCGCGAGCTCTTGGCCTACCGTCTCCTGACGCTCCACAACCTGACCTTCTACCTGGGGCTGATGCGGCAGATGCGGGAGGCCGTCGCTCGGGGGGATTTCTCGCCGTTCCGGTCTCGGTTTCTGGACCGTTATGGGGTAGAATCCCTGCGCGGCTCGGCCGACGACACTCCCGCAGACTCGGAGGCGTGACCTTCATGGTGGATCTCGCATACGCGATGGCGCCGGGGCCTGCCGGTGGCGCCAACGGTGGCGGCGGTATCATGTCCGTCCTGCCGCTGATGATCGGCATGTTCGCGATCATGTACTTCCTGATCATCCGGCCCCAGCAGAAGCAGCGGAAGGAGCGCGAGGCGCTCCTCTCCGCGGTGAAGAAGGGCGACCGGGTAGTGACGTCCAGCGGACTCTTCGGCACGGTGGTGGGGCTATCCGAGCAGACCGTCACGCTGAAGGTGGCCGACCAGGTCAAGCTCGAGTTCGAGCGCTCGGCGGTGGCGCGCATCGTGCCGGCCCAGGGTGACAAGGAGTCCGCGGCCTAAGATGTCCCGCAACCTCGGCCTCCGCATCGGCATCGTCGCGCTTGTCGTGGCGGCGTCACTCTGGTACCTGCACCCGCCCGCCAAGTCCATCAATCTCGGGCTCGACCTCCAGGGCGGCATCCATCTGGTTCTCGGCGTCGACGTGGACCGGGCCCTCGAGGCTCACGTGGAGCGTGCGGGGGACACCGTGCGGGCCGAGCTGCAGAAGAAGGGCGTCACCGTCTCGAAGACCGAGCGCCGCGGAACCAGCGAGCTCGTGATCCAGCTCGCGTCGCCTCAGGGCTGGGACTCGGCCCTGCAGACGGTGAGCGAGGTGCTGCCCGCCTTCGACCGCAAGGAGGCCGACCAGGCCGCCGACCGCATCGTGCTGACGCTCAAGCCGCGCGAGGCCACCGAGATCCGGACGCTCGCGGTGCGGCAGGGGCTCGAGACCATCCGGAACCGCGTCGACCAGTTCGGGGTGTCGGAGGCCTCCATCCAGCAGCAGGGCGACAACCGCATCCTGGTGCAGCTGCCGGGCGTGCAGGATCCGGCGCGGGCGAAGGCTCTCATCGGCAAGACCGCGCTTCTCGAGTTCAAGCTGGTCGACGAGCGCACCGATCCCGAGACCGCGCTGCGCACCGGCGTGCCCGACGGCGACGAGGTCCTCTACCAGCGCCGGGTGGACAAGGAGACGAAGGCCGAGCGCAAGGTCCCGTTCCTGGTCCAGAAGAAGGCCTACATCACCGGCCGTGACGTCTCCGGGGCGCGCGTCTCCATCGACCAGAACACGAGCGAGCCGTACGTGTCGGTGGACTTCAACGCGAACGGCGCCCGGGCCTTCTCGGATCTGACCGACTCCAACGTGGGCCGGCGCCTCGCCATCGTGCTCGACGGCAACATCCACTCGGCGCCGCAGATCCGCGAGCGCATCCCCTCGGGCCGAGCCCAGATCACGGGCGGCTTCACCACCGACGAGGCCACCGACCTCGCGATCGTGCTGCGGGCGGGCGCCCTGCCCGCCCCGGTCCAGGTGCTCGAGGAGCGGACGGTGGGGCCGTCGCTCGGCGCGGATTCGATCCGCCAGGGTATCATCGCCATCCTCGCCTCCACCGCGCTCGTGTTCCTGTTCATGCTCGTCTACTACCGTCTGTCCGGCTTCATCGCCGACGTGGCGCTCGGGCTGAACCTGCTGCTCCTTCTCGCGACCATGGCCGGCTTCCACGCGACCCTCACGCTGCCGGGTATCGCGGGCATCGCGCTCACCATCGGCATGGCGGTCGACACCAACATCCTGATCTTCGAGCGCATCCGGGAGGAGCTCCGGGCCGGCAAGACGGTGCGGGGGGCCATCGACGCCGGCTTCTCCCGCGCGTTCAAGACGGTCATCGACACCCACGTCACCGTGCTGGTGTCGGGCCTCATCCTCTTCCAGTTCGGGACGGGGCCGGTCAAGGGCTTCGCGGTCACCCTGATGATCGGCATCGCGGCCAGCCTCTTCACCGCGGTCTTCTTCACGCGCCTGCTCTTCGACCTGATCTACATGGGTCGGCACAAGCGCGAGTCCCTGTCGATCTGATGGCCACGTTCGAGCTCTTCAAGAATCCGAACTTCGACTTCATCGGACGCCGGAAGTGGGCCTACATCATCTCGGTCCTGTTCATCTTGGCCGGCTTCGGCTCGATGGTGGCCAAGGGAGGGCTCCGCTACGGGATCGACTTCTCCGGCGGCACCCTCATCCAGGTGCGCTTCGAGAAGCCGGTGCCGGTGGATCGGATCCGGCGCGCGCTCGAGACCGTGAAGATGGGGGAGAGCGTGATCCAGGAGTTCGGCGACACCCGCGAGTACCTGCTGCGGCTGCCCCTGGGCGACGTCTCGAACGAGGAAGTGACCAAGCAGGCCCTGGCCGCCCTCGCCAGGGAGCCCGAGCTGGGCACCCCGGAGGTCCGACGGGTGGAGTTCGTCGGACCCCAGGTCGGGCGGGATCTGCAGATCCAGGCGATCTATGCCGTGCTCTGGAGCATGGCCGGCATCCTGGCCTATGTCGCGATCCGCTTCGACATGATGGGGGGCATGGCCTCGGTGGCCGCCATCATCCACGACGTCCTGATCTGCCTGTCGGCCATGTCGCTCACCAACCGGGAGATGTCGCTACCCATCCTGGCCGCCCTGCTCACGATCATCGGCTACTCCGTCAACGACACCATCGTGGCTTACGACCGGGTGCGGGAGAACCGGACCAAGGGGTCGCGTCGCAAGAGTGAGTCTTTCGCGACTCAGATCAACAACGCGATCAACCAGACCCTGTCCAGGACAGTGCTCACGGCCCTGACGGTCTTCTTCACGACCGCGGTACTCTACGTCTTCGGTGGCAAGGTGCTGGAAGATATGGCCTTCGTTCTCACCATCGGGGTGGTCACCGGCACCTTCTCGACCGTCTACATCGCTGGCTCGCTCATCGTCGACTGGCAAGGCTGGCGCGAGCGCTGGTTGGTCAAGAGGAAGAAAGTCGTAGCAAAAGCCTGATTTTAGTGGCAGAATTCGAGGTCAGCCCGAGGAGGATCGAGGTTGACCCAACTGCAGACGCTGATCGAGGAGATTCCCAAGTATCAGCCTGCCGCTGACCTGGGCCTCCTGGAGCGCGCCTACCGGTTCTCGGAGCAATCCCACCAGGGTCAGCAGCGCGCCTCGGGCGAGCCCTACCTGTCGCATCCCCTGGAGGTCGCCGGCCTCCTGGTCAACTTCAAGATGGACGTGACGACCGTCACGGCCGGTCTGCTCCACGACGTCCTGGAGGACACCAAGGCCACCAAGGGCGACCTCCAGCGCGAGTTCGGGGCCGAGATCGCCGACCTGGTGGATGGGGTGACCAAGATCGGTAAGCTAGCCTTCTCCTCCCGAGAAGAGCGACAGGCCGAGAACTTCCGCAAGATGCTGGTCGCCATGGCGCGCGACCTCCGCGTGCTGATGATCAAGCTGGCCGACCGGCTCCACAACATGCGGACGCTCCAGTACCTGCCCACCGACAAGGCACGGAAGATCGCCCAGGAGACCCTGGACATCTACGCCCCGCTGGCCCACCGCTTGGGCATGGCCAAGGTCAAGGCCGAGCTGGAGGATCTGGCCCTCCGGGTGCTGCATCCCGAGGACTACCAGGAGCTGATGCGGCGCGTGGCCAAGCGGCGGCTCGAGCGCGAGGCCGAGATCAACCACCTGATCGCCCTGCTGCACGAGAAGCTGGGCGAGGTGGGCATCGGGTCCAAGATCGCGGGCCGCCCGAAGCACTTCTACTCGATCTGGAAGAAGATGCACGAGGGCGGGCGGGAGTTCGACGAGATCTACGACCTGACCGCGGTCCGCGTGCTGACCAACACGGTGCGCGACTGCTACGGGGCGCTGGGCGTGGTGCACTCCCTGTGGAAGCCGGTGCCGGGTCGCTTCAAGGACTTCATCGCGATGCCCAAGGTCAACATGTACCAGTCGTTGCACACGACGGTCATCGGACCCAGGGGCGACCCGGTCGAGATCCAGATCCGGACCTACGAGATGCACCGCATCGCCGAGGAAGGCATCGCGGCCCACTGGCTCTACAAGGAGAAGCGGAGCGACCGCGACAAGTTCGACGACGCCTTCACGTGGCTGCGCCAGCTCCTCGAGTCGCAGAAGGAGACGAGCGACCCCAAGGAGTTCCTCGACAGCGTGCGGCTCGACCTGTTCCCGGACGAGGTCTACGTCTTCACTCCCCGCGGCGATGTGAAGGCCCTGCCCGAGGGCGCGACCCCGGTGGACTTCGCCTACGCCGTCCACACCGACGTCGGCCATCACTGCGTGGGCGCGAAGGTGAACGGCAAGCTGGTGCCCCTCCGCTACACGCTTCGGCAGGGCGACATCCTCGAGATCGTCACGTCGCCGACCCAGCACCCGAGCCGGGACTGGCTCAAGATCGTCAAGTCGAACCGGGCGCGCGCCAAGATCAACCAGTGGCTGAAGGTGGAGGAGCGGGCGCGCTCGCTGGCCCTCGGCCGGGAGCTCTTCGAGCGCGAGGCCAAGAAATATCGGCTCTCGCCCGCGACCCTGCTCGTCTCCGACGAGATGAAGAAGCTCGTCGGTGAGCTCGGCTTCCCCTCGGCCGACGACCTGCTCGCCTCGATCGGATACGGCAAGACCTCGATCCAGCAGGTCCTCGGCAAGCTGGCCCCGGCCGCGGTGCACGACACCGAGGCGGTGGCCGAGGCCAAGACCGTGAAAACGGCCCGGAGGACGGCCGAGGGCCCCGCGGTCCGGATCAGCGGTGTGGACGATCTGCTCGTGCGCTTCGCCAAGTGCTGTGCGCCGGTGCCCGGCGACGGCATCGTGGGCTTCATCACCCGAGGCCGGGGCCTCACCGTTCACGCGCGCGACTGTCTGACGGTGGCCAAGAACGTGCTCGACCGCGAGCGGCTGGTCGCGGTCGAGTGGGAGGCGGGCGAGTCGACCAAGCGTCCCGTGCGCATCGCGGTCTACATCGGTCGCGACCGTCCCGGGCTTCTGGCCGAGATCACCAGTGCCATCTCGTCCCGTCAAGGCAACATCATCAAGGCCGAGATCACGGTGACCGAGGACCGCAAGGGGCTGAACCACTTCGTGGTCGAGGTGGACGACCTCCGGCAGCTCCAGGACATCATGCAGGCCATCCGCGAAGTCAAGGACATCGCCAACGTCGAGCGGGTTCGCGGCGTCTAGCCGCGGCGCCGCGATCGCCGCGTGTCCGGAGCCGTGCCGGGCCCGCGCTGAGCCCGGTCCCCCGATCAGCATGACCCGTCGAGAGTTCGAGGCCCTGGTCGACACCGCGCTGCGGAAGCTGCCGCGGGCCTTCCGAGAGAAGCTCGCGAACATCGCGGTGGTGGTCGAGGACTGGGCCGACGAGGAGACCCTCGAGGAGATGGGTATCGAGCCGCCCGACACACTCTACGGGCTCTACCGGGGCGTCGACATCACGCGCCGCGACTCGTCGTACGGCAACGTCCTGCCCGACACGATTCATATCTATCAGGGGCCCATCGAGGAGGATTGCGCGGACCGCGAGGAGATGGAGGACCTCGTCCGCGACGTCGTCACCCACGAGGTGGGCCACTACTTCGGGCTGGACGACGAGACGATGGACGGGATCGAGCACGACGACTGATCCATCGGCGGCCCTGACTCGAACAGTGCCCCGCTGTTCTAGTTCCTTCCGGTCGACGCGCCAGTGAGTTTTTATGCTTGACAGTATTTTCATTTGTTCATATGTTTTCAGCAGACGCTGAAAATGAAGGAACAAGTGAAACTGAAAGTGAAGGGATGGCGAAAGCAGACGATATCAGGACGCTGGCGGCGCAGCGGTTGCGAGAGCTCATGTCGAAAGCCAGCGGGTGGGAACAGGCTGCCGACGTAAAGATTGGCGGCCAAACCGCTGATCTATTGATCAAATTCAAGATGGGCGACAAGCCACACGCGCTCGCGATCGGTGTGAGTTCCCTCGGTCAGCCTCGGCAGATCCGCGAGGCCATTACCAGACTTTCCGATATCCGCCGGGAGATGGCCGAGGTCTATCCCGTCGCGGTATCTCCCTACATAAGCCCCCAGAGCGCAGCGCTTCTGAAGCGGAGCGGGCTGGGCTATCTCGATCTGTCGGGCAATTGCTACCTGAGCTTCGAGCACGTGCTCATCGAGAAAGAGGGCAAGCCCAACCTCCGCCCCTCCACGCGCCCCCTGAAATCCCTGTTCGCGCCCCGCGCGACCCGGGTCGTGAGGGTCATCCTGGTAGATCCGCAGCACGCCTGGCGCCTCGAGGAGCTGGCGAAGGCGGCCGAGGTGAGCCTGGGACATGCCCACAACGTGGTGAAGCGGCTCGAGGAGCTGTCCTGGGTGGAGCGGAACGGGCAGCAGCGCATCCAGCTCACCCGGCCGGGTGAGCTGCTCGACGCGTGGATGGAGGCCTACTCCTATCGCCTGAACGACGTCCAGGCGTACTTCTCTCCCGAGCGCATCACGCGAGGGCTGGTGGCCGAGCTCGCACGCGCCGCGCACGAGGCCCGGCGGCGCTACGCCTTCACCCTCCACTCCGGAGCGGCACTGGTCGCCCCCAACGTGCGCTTCCCCGCTATCCACTGCTACCTGGAGGGCGACCCGGAGCCGGTGGCGCGGGCGCTCGGGCTGAGGCCCGGTGAGGGCGAAGGCAACGTCTACCTGCTCGCCCCGTACGACCAGGGCGTGTTCTATTCACCGATCGCGAAGGGCGGGCTGCCCGTCGTCTGTCTGCCGCAGCTCTATGCCGATCTCTATCACTACGAGCGCAGGGGCCGGGACCAGGCCGCCCACCTCAGGCGCGAAGCGATGGGCTACTGAATCCTCGACCGGAGGGAGGTGAGACCCGATATGCCGAAGCGCAAGAAGGCGGTCAAGAAGGGTGGCAAGAAGAAGAAGGCCACCAAGAAGGGTAAGCGGAAGTAGCGCGCCGCACGATGTCAATCCTCAGGAAAGGAGGTGACGACCTCATGGCGAAGAAGAAGAAGGCGGCCAAGAAGAAGAAGAAGTAACGCTGTTGTCGTGCGGTGGGGGGTGGCGGCCTCCCACCGGGACTCATTCTGCTTACTGTATGGTTACGGCGGGGGGTGGCGACACCCCCCGCCGCATTTTGACGGCGCTCACGCTCAGACGACCTTGACGACCTTGCCGGCTTTCAGACAGCGCGTGCAGACCCGCATCCGCTGCACCTTACCCTTGACCAGGCCGCGTATCGATACGAGATTGACGAGCCAGCGCCGCTTCGTCACGTTGTGGGCGTGGCTGATCTTGTGGCCGACGGCCGGACCTTTGTCGCAGATGTCACAGCGCTGAGCCATGCGGATCCTCTGGGTGAGTGTGGTTTGCCCGCTGCAGCCTCCTTTTATAGCATGAGGGGTAGCATGAGGCAAACCGTTGCCCAGGACTGAGCCGGTGGGCGCGCCGGGACGACGCGCGGCGACCGAGGCCACGCACCCGATCGCCACGCCGCTGCAGTTCGTCAAGGGCATCGGGCCTCAGCGCGCCAAGCTCCTCGCGAATCTCGGGCTGCAGACCGTCGAGGACGCGCTCTACTATCTGCCGGCTCGCCACGAGGATCGCAGCCAGCTCACGCCGCTGCGCAGCCTCAAGCCCAATGACGTGACGACGGTCAGCGGGACGATTCGCGCGGTGAGCCCCCCGCCTCGCGGCCGCCCACGCGTGCCGCTGTCGGTGCTGTTGAGCGACGGCACCGGCTTCCTCACCTGCGTGTGGTTCGGGCAGGCCTACCTGGAGCGCCTCTTCCAGCGTGGTCAGCGGCTAATCGTGCACGGCAAGGCGCAGCGCTATCGCTCGGGACCGCTGCAGATGCAGGTGAAGGACTACGAGATCGTCGAGGACGAGGCCGGCGAGGCCGCCCCGGATCCGTCCGACGAGACGCTCCACACCGGCCGGCTCGTCCCGGTGTACGGCCTCACTCGCGGGCTCACCGCCCGCCCGATGCGTCGGCTGATGAAGCGCCTCGTGGACGGCTACCTCGACGGGCTCGAGGATCCGCTGCCCGAGGCGCTGCGAGCGCGCCATCGCCTGGAGCGGCTGCCCGAGGCCCTCCGCGCCGGGCACTTCCCGAAGACGGACGGCGACTACGCCGCCGCGCGGCGGCGGCTCGTCTACGACGAGTTCCTGCTCCTCCAGCTAGGTCTGGCGATCCGCCGCCACCGCCAGGGTCGGCAGCCGGGACTCGCCATGAACCCACCGGGCGCGCTCGCGCGGCGTCTGCTCGCCTCGCTGCCGTTCGCGCTGACCGAGGCGCAGGAGCGCGTCTGGCGCGAGATCCGGACCGACATGGCCGAGCCGTATCCGATGAACCGGCTGCTGCAGGGCGACGTGGGCTCGGGCAAGACGATCGTGGCCGCGCTCGCCATCCTCACCGCGGTCGAGTCGGGACTCCAGACCGCGCTCATGGCGCCGACCGAGATCCTGGCCGAGCAGCATCTGATGACGCTCACCGCGCTGCTCGAGCCCCTCGCGGTCCCGGTGGCCCTGCTCACCAACGCGGTGAAGGGCAAGGCGCGCGAGCGGGTGCTGGCCGCCGCCGCCGCCGGCGAGCTGTCCTGCGTGGTGGGCACCCACGCGCTGGTCCAGGACGAGGTCAAGTTCCGCCGCCTCGGCCTGGCGGTGGTGGACGAGCAGCACCGCTTCGGCGTCAACCAGCGCGCGACCTTGAAGCGCAAGGGTGAGAGCCCGGACGTGCTGGTCATGACCGCCACGCCCATCCCCCGCACGCTCGCGCTGACGCTGTACGGCGATCTCGAGGTCTCCGTGATCGACCAGCTCCCGCCGGGACGGAAGCCGGTCGTGACCAAGGCGCGCTCCGAGTCGGCCCGGGGGCAGATCTACCGCTTCCTGCGCGAGCAGGTACGCGACGGGCGCCAGGTCTACGTGGTCTACCCCCTGGTGGAGGAGTCGGAGGTCATCGACCTGCGCGCCGCCACCGAGATGGCCGAGCACCTGCAGCGCGAGGTCTTCGGGGACCTCCGGATCGGCCTGCTCCACGGGCGCATGCCGTTCGTGGAGAAGGACCGGGTGATGCGCGAGTTCAAGGCGGGCGAGATCCACATCCTGGTCTCCACGACCGTGATCGAGGTGGGGATCGACGTTCCCAACGCCTCGGTCATGCTGATCGAGCACGCCGAGCGATTCGGTCTCTCGCAGCTCCACCAGCTGCGCGGGCGCGTCGGGCGCGGGCCGTGGAAGAGCTACTGCATCCTGCTCTCGGGGGCCGCGTCGGAGGACGCCCGGGAGCGTCTCGGTGCCATGACCGCCACCAACGACGGCTTCAAGATCGCCGAGGCGGATCTCTCGCTGCGTGGGCCCGGCGACTTCTTCGGCACCCGTCAGTCGGGCCTGCCCGAGTTCCGCGTCGCCGACCTGCTGCGCGACGCCGCCGCGCTGGAGGCGGCTCGGCGGGACGCGGTGGCCCTGATCCGCGACGATCCCCACCTGCGCGCACCGGAGCACCAGGCGCTGCGCGCGGCGCTCCTGCAGCGCTGGCGGGGCAAGCTCGACCTGGCCGGGGTGGGTTGACGTCCCGCCGCCGTCTCCTGGCGCTGTGCGGCGCGCTCCTGCTGGGCGCGACGGCCGGTCCGCGCTCCGCTCCCGCACAGAACAGCGTGGAGGTGGCCAAGGCGCGGCAGGTGCTCGAGTTCTACACCACGTGCGAGCGGACCCGGCGCTTCGGCCCGTGCTGGGCGCTGCTGTCGAAGCGGGTGCAGGCGGAGTGGGCGCGGCAGGGTCGGGCGACCGCGACCGAGTACGCGGAGTCGAGGGGAGCGGGCGAGCCTCGCTACTCGGACTTCCGCGTGAAGCAGATCCGGCGCAGCCCGTCGCGCGTCGTGTTCGTGACCGAGGCGACGCGCGCGGCCGAGAAGGGCGGGCTCCCCGATCGCGTCGAGTACGCGATCCTGCGCGAGGGCGATCAGTGGAGGATCGACGGCCGGCGCGTGGGCCCGTCGGAGACCACCCCGTGAGGGTCCTCGCGGGCGAGCTGAAAGGCCAGCGGCTCACCACGCCGCCCGGCCGCACCACCCGGCCGACCGCGGACCAGGTGCGGATCGCCTGCCTCGACACCCTGATGCCGTTTCTCGACGCGGGGCCCTTTCTCGACCTGTTCGCGGGCGCCGGTGGCGTGGGCATCGAGGCGCTGTCCCGCGGAGCGCCGGCGGCCACCTTCGTCGAGCAGGATGGGGCCGCGCTCCGCGCCCTTCGCGACAACGTGGAGCGACTAGGCCTGCGGGACCGCGCCCGCGTGGTGCGCTCCGACGCGGCGCGGGCCGTCGCGGATCTGGCCGCGGCCGGCGAGCGCTTCGCGGTGGTTTTCCTCGATCCGCCGTACGATTCCCCCCGCGCGGCGGCCGCGCTCGAGGCGGTGGCGACCGGTCCGGTGCTGCTCGCGGGTGCGGTGGTGGTGCTCCAGCACGGCACCAAGACGCCGCCGCCGTCGTCGCTGGGCGCGCTCTCGCTCTGGAAGGCGCGCCGCTTCGGGGAGACGACCTTGACTTTCTTTCGAACCGATGCGTAAACTTGGCAGCGTTTTCAGAGGTTTCGAGACGACGACGCGGAGGCCATCGTGGGCAAGCGGGCGGTGTATCCGGGCATGTTCGATCCGATGCACAACGGACACCTGGACCTCATCGAGCGCAGCCTCCGCATCTTCGACGAGCTGATCGTCGCGGTGGTGGCCAATCCCTCCAAGGAGCCGCTGTTCACCGCGAAGGAGCGCCTCGAGCTGATCGACGAGTGCACGACCGGCATCGGGATGGGCCGGATGCGCATCACCTCGTTCGACGGGCTCCTGATCGATCTGGTCGATCGCGAGGGCGCGGACTGCGTGGTGCGGGGCCTCCGCGCGGTGTCGGACTTCGAGTACGAGTTCCAGATGGCGCTCATGAATCGCAAGCTGCGCCACACGGTGGAGACCGTGTTCATGATGCCGCACGAGCGCTACACCTACATCTCCTCGCGCCTCATCAAGGAGGTCGCGTCGCTGGGCGCGCCCATCACCGGCATGGTGCCGCCGCCGGTCGAGGAGCGTCTCGCCCAGAAGTTCTCCAGTCACCGGTAGACCACAGGCAAGGAGCCCATGCTCGCCGATCGGATGAAGACACTGGCCCCATCCCCGACCCTCGCCATGCAGGCCAAGGCCCGGGCGATGCGCGCGCAGGGCATCGACGTGATCTCCTTCGGAGCCGGAGAGCCCGATTTCGACACGCCCCGCCGGATCAAGGACGCGGCGGTGCGGGCCCTCGAGACGGGCCAGACCAAGTACACCGAGGTCGGCGGCATTCCCGAGCTGCGGGCCGCGGTCTGCCAGAAGTTCAAGCGCGACAACGGCCTGGAGTACGCGCTCGACGAGGTGACGGTCTCCTGCGGGGCGAAGCACACGCTCTACAACATCGTGATGGCCCTCGTGAACCCGGGCGACGAGGTGCTGATTCCGAGCCCGTACTGGGTCTCGTATCCGGAGCAGGTGCGCCTCCTGGGCGGCGTGCCGGTGCCGGTGATCACCCACGAGTCCACCGGGTTCGACCTCGATCCCGCCGCGCTCCGCCAGGCGGTGACGCCGCGGACCAAGATGGTCGTGCTGGACAGCCCCGGCAATCCGACCGGGGCGGTGTTCTCCCCGCAGGCCCTCGCCGAGGTCGCGAAGCTCGCGGTGGAGCGCGATCTCTGGGTCATCTCCGACGAGTGCTACGAGTCGCTGACCTACGAGGGCCGCCACGTCTCGATCGCGTCGCTCTCCCCCGAGATCAAGGCGCGCACCATCGTGGTCAACACGTGCTCGAAGGCCTACGCGATGACCGGCTGGCGCATCGGCTACGCGGGCGGCCCCAAGCCCATCATCAAGGCGATGACCGACGTGCAGAGCCAGGTCACCTCGAACCCCACCTCGGTGGCCCAGTGGGCCGCGGTCGAGGCGCTGGGCGGTCCGCAGGACGAGGTCGCGAAGATGGTGGGCGAGTTCGATCGTCGCCGGCGCGTCATCGTCGCGGGGCTCAACGCGATTCCCGGGGTACGCTGCGTGATGCCGAAGGGCGCGTTCTACGCGTTCCCGAACGTCTCCGGCCTCTTCGGCAAGCGGGCCAAGGGCGGCGTGCTCCGGGGCTCCGCGGACGTGTGCGCGTTTCTCCTCGACGAGGCCCGCATCGCCACCGTGGCCGGCGTGGACTTCGGCTCGGATGCCCACATCCGGCTCTCCTACGCGACCGGCCTCGACACCATCAAGGAAGGGCTGCGCCGGATGGACGCCGCGGTCCGCGGGCTCGAGGGCTAGCCCATGAAGATCGAGGGCGCCGCCGACATACCCGCCGCGCGCGATCGAGTCTGGGCCGCGTTCCTCGATCCCAACATCCTGGCCCAGGCCCTGCCCGGCTGCGAGAAGCTCGAGGCCATCGGGGAGAACGAGTACAAGGCCACCATGAAGGTCGGCGTCGCGGCCATCAAGGGCACGTTCGAGGGCAAGGTCAAGCTGAGCAACCTCGAGCCGCCGCACCGATATCGCATGGCCGTCGAGGGCAGCGGCGGGCCCGGCTTCGTGCGTGGCGACGCGGGCATGCAGCTCTCCGACGTCGACGGGGGCACTCGCGTGAGCTACGACGCCGACGTGCAGGTCGGCGGCCTCATCGCCAGCGTCGGCCAGCGGATGCTGGGCGGCGTCACCAAGATGATGCTCGATCAGTTCTTCAACCGGATGACCGAGCTCCTCACGTCGCAGAAGACGTAGCGCTGGCCACACCCGCTTCGATCCTGCTGGCCGGCCTGCTGTCGCTCGCGGCCGCCTCCACGCCCCAACCCGTCGCGGGCGACTGCGCGGGCGCCGGCCCCGAGCAGCCCTCGCGCTGCATCTTCCGCTCCGCGTTCCCGAGCACCGGCCTGGTGGCCCAGTGCCGCTCCGACCGGGACTGCCGCGTCGGCTACTACTACGGCGATCCCGAGCATCCGGTCTGGCTCGAGCCGCCGCCCGGTCTCCCCACGCTTCCCAAGCCCGAGGTGATCTGGCACGCGGCCACCTTCGCCGAGATTCGATTCGCCTGCGGACCGGCCTGTCGCGTCTCCTACTTCTTCGAGGCCAAGTTCCGTCGTCTCTCCCCGCCGCGCCCGCAGGTCCTCGATGTGGACCTGCGGCGGCTCCTGCTCGCCCAGGCCGACGGCCGGACCCTGGCCGTCCGCCAGATCTTCTCCGGTCGCGACGTCGCCCGCATCGACCGCGACTGGACTCCCGGCCCCCTGCAAGCCGCCCTGACTGCGATTCACTTCGATCCCGACGGCCGCCTGACCATAGTGTGGTTGCAAGGAAAAGAGCGCATGCCGGTGACCGAGCGCATCTCGATCCCGACGATGCCGCGCCAACCCTAGGCGAGCGGCGGGGCGGCCGCGGCGGGGGGCACCGGGCCGCCTGACCACGAGGCGCGAGTCTTCGCCCACACGCGAGGAGTTCCCAATCCGGGCGGGCGCGGCTTCGTTCTGGTTGGCAGGAACGGGTCAGTTCGGCCCGGTGCCCCCCGCCGCGGCCGCCCCCGCCGCTCGCCGGGCCAGGCCGCGGTTATGCCGAGTGCGGAGCGGGAACGGTGGCCGGCGCGCGGAGCGGCAGCGTGAAGGGCAGCGTGAGGAAGACGACGAGGCCGACGACGGTGAGCGTGAGCCGCACGCCACCCCAGTCGCTCAGCAGACCGTAGCCGAAGGGCGACAGCGCGGACGCCCCGATCCCGAGTGTGTAGAAGATCGCGTAGCTCCGCGCCCGCCGGTCGCTCGAGACCAGATCCGCAACGGTGCCGTAGAGCACCGACGAGGTTCCATTCAGCGCGATGCCGAGCGGCGGAAGCGCGAACAGGCAGGCCCCGAGCGGCAGGGACAGCAGCAGCAGGATCCCGGCGCCGGTCGCCGCTTCCGTGATCACCACGGTGCGGATCACGCCCACCCGGTCGGCGAGCGCGCCGCACGCGAATTTGCCGATGGCGCCGCCGATGAAGACCAGCATGAGGGCGAGCCCGACGGACGGCACCGTCGCGCCCTTGGCGATCAACAGGAACGGCAAGAACGTGAGGAACGCAGTGCGCGTGGAGTTGTCGATGACGTGGATGGCCGAGAGCGCGCCGTAGGCCCGCGGGTCCCGGATGCCCCAGCGGCTGGCGCGCGCGGCGGCGGCCTCGGCGGGCGACGCGGTCACGCGCCCTCCCGCCTGCAGGCGCGTCAGCAGCCCCAGGATCGAGACCGCGGCGAGGAGGCCGAGCCCCGCGTACACCTCCACCGCCCGGCGCCAGCCGAGCCAGGGCAGCGCAAGCGCCACCGCGGCCGGGACCACGACCTTGCCCAGGTCGCCGGAGAAGTTGTAGGTGCCGAGCGCGGTGCGCCGCGCTCCCGTCTCGTAGGCCTTCGACACGAGCGACGAGGAGAGCGGGTGCTGACACCCCGAGCCCAGCCCGGCCACCGCCAGACAGGCGAGCAGAGCGAGGAAGCCTCCGGTGAGCCCGGCAGCCAGGAAGCCGAGCGCGGTGACCGCGGTGCCCGCCGCGAGCAGGCGCGCCTCGCCGCGACGCTCCGCGAGGATGCCGGCCGGCACCTGAAAGCTCGCCATGCCTCCCGTGTACAGGGTCTTGAGGAGGCCCACCTGGGCGAAGCTCAGGCCGAACTCGGACGCCCACACCGGGAGGAGGATGTAGAGGATGTCCGAGAAGCCGTCGTGGATGAAGTGCGCCCCGCAGGCGGTGGCGAGAACGGCGCGGGCGCGACGGCTCATCGCCCGCGATTGTTTCACATGTGTGACGACGCGGGCAAATGCCCCGGGGCGACCCCATCCCGCAGCAGCGTGCGGAAGATCATGAGATGTGTGATCACCAGCGCCGGCACGATCAAGGTGGGGATGTAGTAGGCGGCGCCGAGCTGGACGCCTCTGGATAGGCCCTGGTAGAACGCGTTGACCAAGTCCAGGAGTCCCACCACGTTGAACACCCAGGTGAGGGGGAGCGCGAGCGCCGCGCCGGCGCGCAGCGCCGCGATCGCGGCCAGGGCCAGGAGGCCGGCGATGAGGTCGCCGTAGGCCGCGGGCGCCGCGAAGCCCCGAGGCAGCGCGTCGCCGACCACGGTGGGAACGAGGAAGACCATTCCGAGATGCCGGAAGGCGTGGAGCAGCAGGAGGGGCTGCAGCGCCTGGCCGAGCGGCAGCGGAGCGAGGCGCGGAGCGACGTACCACTTTGCCGCGAGCCCGTAGACCACGAAGCTGAGCAGGACCTGGAGCCCGAAGATCTGCTGGCTGGTCATGATGTCCTCCGGTCGGCGGCGCGCCAGGCCCCGAGCCGGACCGCCGCCACGTTGATGACCCCGAATATCACGAGCGCGCTGGCCATCGCGGCAAAGAGGCCGGAGAGACCGGCTCCGAGCCACGCGGTGGCGAGCCAGCCCCCCGCGGCCGCGACGACGAGCCGGGTGAACCCGGACAGGAGCGGCCAGAGGAGCCGGCCCGCGCCCTGCGAGGCGAAGTACAGCGCGAGGCCGGCGCCGAAGAAGCCGTAGCAGGGACCCACGATGCGCAGGTAGCGAGTCCCGGCCGCGAGCATCTCCGGGTCGGAGGCGAAGAGGGAGAGCCACGCGAGCGGGTACAGCGCCGCGAGCACGCCGATCGTGCCGGTGACGCCGGCCGCGATGGCCGCCCCGACCCACGCGACCCGCAGGGCCCGGTCGCGGTCGCCCGCGCCGATGCTGGTCCCGACCATGGTGACGAGCCCGGAGCCGAGGCCGAAGACGATCGGGATCTGCAGGTACTCGA
Source organism: Nitrosotalea sp. (assembly GCA_035519555.1). Taxonomy (GTDB): domain Bacteria; phylum Methylomirabilota; class Methylomirabilia; order Rokubacteriales; family CSP1-6; genus CAMLFJ01. Next base: position 65,824 of record DATIWG010000026.1, read on the forward strand.
GCCGCGCCCCCATGCCGTAGCCGGCGAGCGCGGGGGCGCCGAACGGCCCGACGAGCGATGTCAGCAGCACCACGGTGAGGTTCGTCAGGATCGTGTTCAGGGAGCCGGGAGCTCCCACGCGCAGGATGTCCCAGAACAGCGAGCGGCGGAGCCGCAGGCCGCGCAGGGTAGGCCGCACCAGGCTCCGGCCCGAGCAGAGGAAGGCGAGCAGGGCGAGGCTGCCCAGCGTGAACGAGGCGACGCTCGCGGCGGCGGCCCCCGCGATCCCGAGTCGCGGCAGCGGGCCCCAGCCGAGGATCAGGGCGGGGGAGAGCACGAGGTAGACGACGCCGCTGCCCACCATCACCGACGCGGGCAGCGCCATGTTGCCGGTGCCCCTGATCACGCTCCCGAGCGTGTTGAAGAGCCAGTAGGCAAGGGCGCCGCCGAAGAGCACGCGGGAGTAGGCGACCGCGGCGTCGAGCGCCGCGTCGTGGCCGCCCATCGCGCGGTAGAGCGCGGGCCCCCCCAGCTCGAGCAGGAGCGTGAAGCACGCGGCCATGGTGACCGCGATCACGATCGCGTGCACCATCAGTGCGTTCGCATCCGCGCGGCGGCCGCCGCCGAGCGCGCGGGCTACCGCGGAGGCGACGCCTCCGCCCATCCCGCCCCCCGACATGGTCTGCATCAGCATCACGAGCGGGAAGACCAGCGACACCCCGGCGAGGGCGTCCGAGCCGAGCCAGCCTACGAACACCGCGTCGAGCGTGCTCACCGCCGCCTGCAGCACCATGACCAGCACGTTCGGCGCGGCCAGGCGCAGGAGGGTCCGGGCCACCGGGCCCTCCAGCAGCAGGCGGGTGCGCGGCGAGAGCGCGACGCGGGCGCGGGCGGCTACCGAGGCCGCGGCGGCGTGGCTCATCTAGCGCCCGAGCGCCTGCTCGCCCCGCAGGGTCATGCAGGTGCTGGAAGCGCGCGCGACGAGGCCCTCCTTGTCGTCGACCACGTCGCACTCGACGAGGCCGACCGAGCGCCCTCCCTTCACCACGCGCCCGGTCGCCACCAGGCGGCCGGTCCGCACCGGCTTGAGGAAGTTGATCTTGAGCTCGAGGGTGGTGAAGGTCTCGCCCTCGTCGAGGGTGCCCGCGTAGGCCATGCCCATCGCGGCGTCCGCGATGTCGCACAGCACGCCGCCGTGCACGGTGCCCATCGGATTGGCGTGGCGCCCGTCCGCGTCGAGCGCGATCACCGCGCGCCCGGGCTCGACCTCGGTGAGTGTGAATCCGATCAGGGTGGCCACCGGGGGTGGGGGCAGCTCGCCGGTCTGGACCTTCCGGATCATGTCGATCGCCTTCGGCATCGGACCCTCCTGGGAGTCGTCGTCAGTGACTTGTAAAATAATAGTCACTTGCTCCGATGTCAAGAGGCTCGGTATACTCGCTCCATGCCGAAGCGCTACAACCAGGCCTGCCCGGTGGCCAAGACCCTCGAGGTCATCGGCGATCGCTGGACGCTGCTGGTGGTGCGCGATCTCCTGCCCGGGACCAAGCGCTTCCAGGATCTCCTCACCACGCTGCCCGGCATCGCCCCCAACATCCTCTCGGCGCGGCTCAAGCTGATGGAGGAGCACGGCCTGATCCGGCGCCAGTTCTACTCGGACCACCCCCCGCGCGCGGAGTACGCGCTCACCGAGCGGGGGCGGGAGCTCGGCATGGTGGTGGGCGCGCTCGCCGCGTGGGGCGGCCGGCACGTGCACCGGGAGACCCAGCTCGTGCACACCGGGTGCGGGCACCCGGTATCGGTCGGCTACTACTGTCCGGACTGCGGGGAAGGCGTGCGGGGCGCCGACGTCACCGTCACGCGGGCCCGATCTCGTCCAGGAACTCGAGCACGGCGCGGTTGAAAGCCTCCGGCTGGTCGCGGTTGGCGAAGTGGCCGGCCGGGGACAGCAGCACGAAACGCGCCTGCTTCACCTTCTTCTCCATCACCCGCATCGGCTGGAGCGAGGGATCCTCGTCGCCGCACACCAGCAGCGTCGGCACCGAGATGTCGGGCAGCCGCTCCGTGATGTAGTCCATCTGCAGGAGGGCCCGGAGCGCGTTGGCGTACCCGATCGGGGTCAGCATCCGGTAGTAGTCGAAGATCTCCTGACGGGCTCCCGGATCGAGCTTGAGCCGCCCCGACACGTTCGGGTTCGAGGAGATCGCGAACTCGGCCATCGCGTCCATTCCGCCCTCGAGCGTGACCTTGATGGAGCGGGCCCGCATCACGAGGTTGTCGACCGAGAGCGGCAGGCCCACCGCGGAGGACGAGTCGACCACCACGAGGGCGCGGACGCGCTCGGGGTGCGCGAGGGTGAAGCGGGTGGCGATGCCGCCGCCCAGCGAGAGGCCGCCGACGATCGCGCGGTCCAGCCCCAGGTGGCCCAGCAGATCGTGGAGGTCCAGGACCCAGTGCCCGAAGGTGACCCGGGTGGGGTCAGTCGGGCTCTCGGACCGGGCGTGGCCCCGCGGCTCCCAGAGGATCAGGCGGTTCCGCGCCGAGAGGGCGTGGACGTTCGGCCGCCACATCCCCGCGTTGCCGCCGATGCCGTAGGCCAGGAGAATCGGATCGCCGTCGCCGTGGGACTCGTAGTAGATGCGGACGCCGTCGGAAGTCGTGAAGTGTGCCACGGGCCCCTCCCCCGGAGGTTGTGGTACAAGAGGGTTCTATGGAACGGTCCTTCGCCGCGGAAGTCAAGCAGCTCGCGCTGGGAGAGGGGCAGATTCTCCGTGGGGAGGGCATCCTGGCCATCACCAAGGCCCTGCTCCAGTCGGGCGTGTCCTATGTCGGAGGCTATCCGGGGGCGCCGGTCTCACATCTCCTCGACGTCCTCGCCGACGCCAACGAATCGCTGCTGAAGCCGATGGGCGTCTACCTCGACGCCTCGGCCAACGAGGCGGCGGCGGCCGCGCTGCTCGGCGCGTCCATCAACTACCCGATGCGGGGGGCGGTGACCTGGAAGTCCATCGTCGGCACCAACGTGGCCGCCGACGCGCTCTCGAACCTGGCCTCGGCCGGGGTCATCGGCGGCGCCCTCATCGTGGTGGGGGAGGACTACGGCGCGGGCGCCAGCGTCATCCAGGAGCGCACCCACGCCTTCGCGCTCAAGTCGTCGCTGCTCCTGATCGATCCGCGCCCGACCCTGCCGAGCCTGGCCCGCATGGTCGAGGAAGGCTTCGGGATGTCGGAGGCCTCGAATCTGCCGACGGTCATCAGTCTCCGGATACGGGCCGCCCACATGCGGGGGAGCATGGTGTGCCGCGACAACGTCCGCCCGGCGGTCGGAATGAACACCCGCCTCGAGCGCCACTCCTTCGACTACAGCCGGCTCAGCCACCCGCCGTCCACCTACGCTCAGGAGATCCAGAAGTTCGAGCGCCGGCTGCCCGCGGCCCGGCGTTACATCGTGGAGCGCGGTCTGAACGAGACGCGGCCCGGCGAGGAGAAGGGGCTCGGCATCATCCTGCAGGGCGGGCTCACCCCGACCGCGCTGCGCGCGCTCGAGCTGCTCGGCCTGGCCGACGCGTTCGGCCAGAGCCGCATCCCCATGCTGGTGCTGAACGTGATCCACCCGCTGGTGCCCGATCAGCTCCGGGGCTTCCTCGAGGGCAAGGAGCGGGTGCTGGTGCTGGAAGAGGGCATGCCGAGCTTCATCGAGCAGGAGCTGAAGGCGCTGGCCTACGACCACGGGCTCACCACCCGCATCCATGGCAAGGACGTGGTCGCCGCCCAGGGTGAGTACGTGCCAGAGGTCGTGCTCGCCGCGCTGGCTCGCTTCCTCGGCGGCGAGGCGGAGCGGCGGCGCGGAGCGCTGACCGAGCACGTGGGTCGGGGGCGGGCCCTCCTGCGCGCCCCGCTGCCCAAGCGCCCTCCCGCCTTCTGCACGGGCTGCCCGGAGCGCCCGGTGTTCAGCGCGCTCAAGATCGCGCAGCGCGAGCTCGGCGCGACCCACGTGGCCGCCGACATCGGCTGCCACGCCTTCGCCACGCTGCCCCCGTTCAACCAGGGCAACACGATCCTGGGCTACGGCATGAGCGTGGCCTCCGCGAGCGCGGTGGCCCCCAACTTCGACCGGCGCGTCATCTCGATCCTGGGCGACGGCGGCTTCTGGCACTCCGGCCTCACCGCGGGGGTGGCCAACGCGGTCTTCAACAAGCAGGACTCGATCGTGGTGGTGCTGGAGAACTTTTACACCTCCGCGACCGGCCAGCAGGCGAATCCCTCGTCGGGGAGGAACCCGCGCGGGGACCAGGTGACGATGTCGATTGCCGAGACCATCCGCAGCCTCGGTGTCTCCTGGATCAGAACGGTGAACCCGTACCGAGTGGCCGATACCCTGAAGGTGATCCGGGAGGCCATGACCACCGCCGCGGACGGCCTCAAGGTGATCATCGCGCGCGCGGAGTGCCAGCTCGAGCGTCAGCGGCGCGTGAAGCCGGAGACCGCGGCGCGGCTCAAGGCGGGCGCGCGGGTGGAGACGCCGCGCTTCGGCGTGGACCCCGACGTGTGCACCGGCGACAAGTCGTGCATGCGCTTCAACGGCTGCCCGTCCCTCACCCTCAAGGAGAACCCGGACCCGCTGCGCGACGACCCGGTGGCCCACGTCGATCAGAGCTGCGTGGGCTGCGGGCTCTGCGGGGAGGTGGCCCACGCCGCCGTGCTGTGCCCGTCGTTCTACGAGGCGCGGGTCGTGCACAATCCCGGCGCGTGGACCCGCGGGCTCGCCGGCGCGCGGCGCCGGGTCATCGGCTGGCTCCAGCCCGCGTGATGGGCGCGCGCCGCCCGGTCTCGATCCTGATCGCCGCGCTCGGAGGGCAGGGTGGCGGCGTGCTCACCGAGTGGATCGTGGCCGCGGCCGCCCACGCGGGCTACGCGGCCCAGGCCACCTCGATCCCGGGAGTGGCGCAGCGCACCGGCGCCACCACGTACTACGTCGAGATCTTCCCGGAGCGCCTCGAGACGGGGCGGTCCGAGCCGGTGTTCTCGCTCCATCCGACCCCCGGAGATGTCGACGTCATCGTGGCCTCCGAGCTGCTCGAGGCCGGCCGCACCGTCGAGACCGACTACGCCTCGCCCGGTCGCACGACGCTGATCGCCAGCACGCACCGACTCTTCTCGATCGCCGAGAAATCGGCGCCGGGCGACGGGATCTACCCTCGCGAAGCGCTGGAGGCCGCCGCCCGCGCGCTCAGCCGCCGGTTCATCGGCTTCGACGCCCTCGCGCTGGCCCGGCAGTACCAGACCGAGGTCAACGCGCTGCTGCTCGGTGCGCTCGCGGCCAGCGAGGTCGTGCCGATGACCGCGGGCGACTTCGAGGCCGCCATCCGCGAAGGCGGCGTCGCGGTGGACCGCAACGTGCGCGGGCTCAAGGCCGGCATCGAGCTGGTGGCGGCGGGAGACTCGGGTAGCGCCGCCCCGCGACGCGACCGGCCGTGGCCCGAGGTCCGGGCCGAGCGCGCCGCCGCCCTGGGCGCGCGCGGGCCGGTGTTCCTCGTCCTCTCGACCCGGACCGAGGCCGAGTTCCCGGAGGCGCTGCACCCGGTACTGGGCGAGGCGCTCGCGCGGCTGATCGACTACCAGGACGCCCGCTACGCCGAGCTGTTCCTGGATCGCGTCCGCCGCGTGCGCGCCCTCGATCCGGGCATCCGGCTCACCCGGACCTTCGCGCGGTGCCTCGCGGTGTGGATGGCCTACGAGGATGCGATCCGCGTCGCCGATCTCAAGACGCGGCGTGGCCGCTTCGAGCGCATCCGCCGCGAGCAGGCGGCGCCCGACGGCTCGGTGCTCGTGGTGACCGACTACCTCAAGCCGGACCTGGACGAGCTCTACGGCCTGCTGCCGGCCCGGATCGGCGGCCCCCTCGCCCGGTGGGCGGAGCGGCGGTGGCCCGCGGGCCGGCCGACCGTCGGCCAGCACGTGACGACGACGTCGGTGCTCGGGTTTCTCCGCGTGTGGCTGCTGGCCCGGCTGCGCGGGCTGCGGCCGTCCTCGCTGCGCCGCCAGCGCGAGTTTGCGCTGATGAGCCGGTGGGAGGAGGCGGTGCTGGCCGCCGCCCGCCTCGACGAGCGCCTGGCCTGCGAGGTAGCCGAGCTGGCCACGGTGGTGCGCGGCTACGGCGAGGTGCGACGCCGTCTCTCCGGCGCCGTCGAGCGCTTCCTCGACGAGACGGTGCGCCCGGCCATCGAGGCCGCCCGGAGCGGCGGGCACGGCTTCGCCCGGGCCGTTGCCATCGTCGGCGATGGGCGCCGGCGCCTGCTCGCCGACGAAGACTCCACCCGTACGAGGGAGAAATGATCACGACCCCCAACATCACCCTGTCCCGCGACGGGGTCATCGCCACCGTGACGCTCAACCGGCCCGACCGGCGCAACTCGCTGAGCGACGAGATGCTGACCGATCTGGGCGCAGCCTTCACGGAGCTGCGCGACGACTCCGGCACGCGCGTGGTGATCGTCACCGGCGCGCCGCCCGTGTTCTCGGCGGGCGCCGACGCGGGCCACGCCAAGGCCGCCACCCCGGAGGAGCGCCGCCGGCTCTTCCTCTCGCGCAAGAGCCAGTTCCGACGGCTCTTCGAGCGCGCCAACACCACGCTCGAGAATCTCGAGCAGGCCACCATCGCGGCGGTGAACGGCCACGCGGTGGGTGGCGGCTGGGGCCTCGCGCTCGCGTGCGACTTCCGCTTCGCGGCCGCGGAGGCGCAGTTCTGGATCCCCGAGGTGGACCTGGGCGTGCCGCTGGGGGTGGGCACCACGACGCGCTTCGTGCGGCTGGTGGGGCCGGCGCGCGCCAAGGAGATCATCATGGGCTGCGCGCGCTACTCCGCGGTCGAGGCGCAGGCGTGGGGGCTCGTGCACCGGGTCGTGCCGGGCGCCGAGCTCGCCCAGGCCGCGCGTGACTACGCCGCCCGGCTCGCCGGGAAGCCGGCGCGGCCGCTCGCCGAGGTCAAGGCCCGCATCAACGCGATCGCGCGCACCGGCATCCCGGAGGTCAACGCGATGACCGAGGGGTTCCTCGACCGCGAGTGACCGCGGCGGCCCACCGGGTCGGCCAGGCCACCAAAGACAAGAACTGATCGATGAGGTCGAGCCCGAGGGGCGTGAGCCCGTAGCGGTCGGCTCCCGTCGCGTCGACCAGCCCGCTCTCCCGCAGATCGCGCAGGCGTTCGTTGAGCACGGTGGGGCTCACCCCGCCGCAGGCCTCCTGCAGCGCCCGGAAGGTGAGCCGGCCGGCACGCAGCTCCCAGATCACCCGCAGCGCCCACCGCCGGCCGAGCAGATCCAGGAGCGCCATGATCGGTCGGCCGGTCTGCGACCCGCGCACCGGGCGCCCCGGCGCTCGACCGCGTCATGCCGGCGGGGGTGCCGCCGCTCGCCCTCTTCCGGACCCTCGCGGTCAACGAGCGGGTGTTCCTGCGCCTCATGGCGGGCCGCCTGCTCGACCGCGGCACGATCACCCTGCGTGAGCGGGAGCTGGTCATCGATCGTACTTGCGCCCGCTGCGGCTCCGAGTACGAATGGGGCGTCCACGTGGCCCTCTTCGCGGAGCGGGTCGGCTTCACTCCGGCGCAGGTGGCGGCCACCGCCGGCTCCGACCGGTCCGCGCTGCCGGATCGGGAGCGCCTCCTGCTCCGGCTCGCCGACGAGCTGCACGACCGCGCCCAGGTGAGCGATGCCCTGTGGGGGGCCCTGCGGAAGGAGTGGAGCGAGGAGCAGCTCATCGAGCTGATCGCCCTCGCCGGCTTCTACCACCTGATCTCGTTCGTCACCAACGCGCTCAGGATCCCCCCGGAGACATACGGGGCGCGCTTTCCGCGTGCGCCCGAGGCGGGCGGAGCCGGTGATACGCGTTCTGCCCCCGCGTCTCCTCGAGCAGGAGGCTGATCGCCGCCCCCACCAGCACGAACAGCGCGCAGACCGCGAAGGCGCCGCGATAGGACGCGACCGGGTACACCCGGGCACCGCCCGCCATCGTCCCCGTCCAGCCCGCGTCGAGCACCGCGCCGACCGGGCCCTGACTGAGGGCGGCACCCACGAATCCGCCCAGGTTGGTCACCGCGACCGCGATGCCCGCGAGCCGCGGCGGATTCACTTCCGCCCCGAGCGGCCAGGTGAGCACGAACGCCCCACCCACCACGCCCAGCAGGAGGAACAGCACGCAGACGCCCGGGAGCGGCAGGGTGCCGAGGGTCAGGAGGAACACGAGCCAGGCCAGGAACTGCCCGGCCGCGAGGACCGTGTATGGGAGCTTCCGACGGTGGAGGACCCGATCGGAGAGATAGCCCGTCAGGGGAGCGGAAACGAGCAGAGCAACCGATGGCAGCGAGGCGTAGAAGGCGGCCCTGGTGGCGCCGAGGCCATAGACGTCGCGGAGGAAAGGCACGCTCCACAGGAAGAAGTTGCCCATCGCGGCATAGAGGAAGAAGAAGCAGAGGAACGGCGGCCAGGTATAGGGGTTGCGGAGCACCGCGAGCGTGCCGCTCAGCGCCTCGGGGAGCGAACCGCCACGCGGGATGCCGTCGCGCGCGGCCGCGGGCTGATCGCGGACGACGGCGACGCAGAGCATCGCGCCCGCCAGGGTGGCCGCGCCGATGAGGATCAGCGCTCCCCGCCAGGAGAGCGCGGCGGCCAGCGCGGCGAGGGGCGCGTTCCCGATGAGCGCGCCGAGGACACCCACGGTGGCGGTCAGGGCCGACATCATGCCGAACTGCGAGGGCGGGAACCAGTTGGCCGCGATCTTCAGCGCGCCCGTGAAGGTGACCGCGGCGCCCAGACCCACGAGCAGGCGGCCCGCGAAGAGCACCGAGGGACTCACCGCGAGTCCCATCGCGAGCGAGCCCAGCCCCATGACGGCGCCGCCGCCCGCGATCACCCAGCGCGGGCCGACGCTGTCGATCAGCACTCCGCCCGGCACCATGAAGCCCGAGTAGGAGTAGAAATACATCGCCGAGAGCAGGCCCACCGCGGTCCCGGTCAGGCCGAAGGTCTGCATCAGGTCCTTGGCGATGACCCCGGGGGCCGCGCGGTGCAGGAAGGCGATCAGGAAGATGAGGGCCGGGATGCCCCACATCAGCCAGCGGCGACTCGCCGCGACCGCGCCGTCGGCCGGCACGCTCAGCGCGTCCAGAACCCGGCCGGGTCGCACTCGCGCACGATCGCCAGCTCGGCCGCGGTCGGCGTGGCGGTGGGCCCGACGTCGGCCGCCACCGCCAGGTCGAACCCGGTCGCCGCCCGCACGCTCTTCACGCTCTGGCCTGGATGATACGAGGCCAGGTACATCGCGCAGGTGGCGGGATCGAAGCGGAAGACGCCGAGCGTGGTGACGACCGCGGCGGGCCCGCCCCCCGCGAGGCCGACGCGCTCGCGCCAGCCCGGACCGTCTCCGAAGCCGGGCGAGGTGATGTAGTCGACGCGCTCGCGGAAGCGGTGCTTCTCCTGCGGCATGATGACCACGAAGCGGCGGGCCAGGCTCGCGATGTCGCCGCCCCCACCGCTGCCCGGCAGCCGCACCTTGGGCCGGCGCCAGTCGCCGATGTACGAGGTGTTCAGATTGCCGAACCGATCGATCTCGGCGCCGCCGATGAAGCCGAGATCGACCAGGCCCTGCTGGAGCAAGGCCATGATCTCGAGGGTGCCGGTGCACCAGAGCGCGCCCGGGATGTTTGGGGTGTCGCTCATGGTCAGCAGCGTCTCGGGCGAGGGCTGGTCGCGCATGATGCCGCTCTCGAAGAGGCCGGTGGCGCCGGGCGCGTGGGTGCGCTTGGCGTACGCGAACGCGATCAGGGGCAGGCGCATGCCGACGAAGACCACGTCGTCGTCGCGGATCTCGCGGGCGGCGGCGATGACCATGAGCTCGCGCTCGGTGAATTCCGGCGCCGTGCTCATGTGAGGACGAATGGCTTCGCCGCGCCCTTGACGAATGGGTGGCGGCGGATGGCGTCCTCATTGATCTCCACGCCCAGACCCGGGCCGGAGGGCAGATCGAGCCAGCCGTCGCGGGCCTGGATGGGGCGGGCGAGGAACGGCGTCTCCTGGTTGCCGGTGGGAAACTCCACCGGCAGGGGTCCGCCGAAGGTCGCGGCCACGTGCAGGGTCGCGGCGAGGCCGGGCCCGAAATAGAAGGAGTGCGGGGCGATCGGCAGGTTGGCGGCCTGGGCCAGGGCGGCGATCTTCTTGAACTCGGAGATGCCGCCCACCTTGGTGACGCTCGGCTGCAGGACGTCGCCCGCCCGCTGCCGCACGATCTCGTTGAAGCCGTACAGGGTCGATTCGTTCTCGCCCAGGGCGATCGGCGTCTCGGTGGCGGCGGCGACGCGCGCGAGGCCCGCGTAGTCCTCGGGGGGCCACACCGGCTCTTCCAGCCAGAACAGGCGGTAGGGCGTGAGCGCCCGCGCCATCGCGATGGCCTCGAAGGGCGTCCACGGGCAGTTGGTGTCGAGCATCAGCTCCACGTCGGGCCCCACCGCCTCGCGGGCCGCCCGCACCGAGGCCACATCGGTCTGGTGGAGCTTGAGCATGCGGAACCCCTGTGCCACGAAGGATCGGCAGGCGCCCGCCACCGCCTCCGGCGCTTCGTAGCGGAGGAGGCTCGCGTAGGCGGGCAGGCGCGTGCGCAGGGCCCCGCCCAGCAGCTCGTAGACCGGCGCGCCGCGCACCTTGCCGAGCAGGTCCCAGAGCGCGATCTCGATGCCGCTGATCGCGAACATGCCGAGTCCGCGGCGGCCGTAGATCATGGTCCCGCGGTGCATGAGGTCGACGACCGCCTCGATGCGCAGCGGGTCCTGGCCGATGATCAGGGGCGCGAGGCTCTCGTCGATGACGCTCACCACCGCGAGCGGCGCTCCGTAGGCGAAGGCCTCGCCGAGCCCGGTGACGCCCTCGTCGGTGTGCACCCGCACGAAGATCTGCTTGCGGGTGCCGCCGGTCCACGGCGACGGCGGGTTCATCGGCTTGAGCGGGATGGCCAGCGGCACGGCCTCGATCGCGGTGATCTTCATGGGGTCAGGCTCCGTAGTCGAGTGGCTCGGAGAGCAGCGGGCGCTTCACGCGCCGGGCGTCGAGGACGCCCGGGTCGAGGCGGGAGAGGAAGCCCGGCCAGTCCTCCACGCCGTGCACCCACTGGGCGAGCCACCGCTGGAATCCCTCCACGGTCCGGCTGTCGTCGTGGAAGCGGTGGTAGAAGTCGTGGTGCCGGCCGTAGTAGCCCTGCACGGGCGAGGGGAAGGCGCCGTACGGCTGGTGAACGACCGCGGCCACCTTGAGCGCGGGGGTGAGCACGAGACCCGGATCGCTCAGGATGCGCTCCCGCGGGCGGATCTCCTCGGCGACCAGGATCACCCGCCGGGCCGCGAACGCGGCCTGGCGCGTGACGCCGAGCGTGCCCCACACGTGCGCGTGCCCCTCCTCGTCGGCGCGCTGCACGTGCAGGATGGCCACGTCCGGTGTGATCGCGGGCACGAGCAGCAACGGCGCGCCCGACCACGGATCGACCGCCTCCTTGAAGGTCGAGTTGGAGCGCGGGAGATCGGTGCCCAGCAGCGAGCGCGTGGGCAGGTACGGCACACCGAGGGCGGCGGCCTGCAGCGCCCAGGCGATCGTGAGGTTGGAGTGATCCTCTACCTCGAGCGGCGCGGGAATCTTCTTCTCGACCGCGCGCCGGTAGTTGTGGCCGAGACCCGCGCTCACGTTGCCGACCCAGGCCGCGATCACCCGCCGCACGCAGCCGGCTCCGATGAGCTGATCGAACAGGATGTCCGAGATCGGGCCGATCAGCGTGAGGTCCCGGCGGCGCTGGCGGATCAGCTCGTGTCCGGCCGCGAATGGGATGAGCGCCTCGAGCGCGGCGCCCATGCAGATCGACGCGCCGTCCGGCACGAAGCGGGCGACGGCGTCCCGCATGGACATGAGCTTGGGCCGAGGCACCCGGGTATCTTACTCCACGGGGCCGGCCCGTCCGGTCGCCGCGTCAGTCGGAGAGCGCCGCCGCGTAGCGCAGCGGATCGGCGTCGAAGGTCTCCTTGCAGCGCAGGCAGCAGAAGTAGACGGAGCGGCCGGCCCAATCCGATTGGTGCCGCGCGGTCGCCCTCTGGACGGTCATGCCGCAGATCGGGTCCTTCGCTTCGCCGGCCCGCTCCGCGGCACCCGGGGCCGCGTCGGCGATCAGGAGGGTCCCGGCCTTCCGCTCGTGGCGGGCCTGGATGATCTCGGCCAGGATGCTCACCGCGATCTCTTCCGGCGTGATTGCGCCGATGTCGAGGCCGGCCGGGGCCTTGAGCCGACCGAGATCCTCCGGGCGCACCCCGCGCCCTCTCAGGGTCTCCACGATGGTACCGGCGCGCTTGCGGCTCGCCACGAGGCTGACATAGCCGGCCGGGGTCGCGAGGACTCCGGTCAGCGCGTCCTCGTCGAGCTCTCCATGCGTGGCCACCACCACCGACGCGTCCGGCCCGAGCGAGAGGCCCCGCAGCGCAGCGGCCAGCGTGTCGCCCGGCAGCACCGAGACCTCGTAGCCCGCGGTGCCGGCGAGGGTGGCGAGCGTCTCGATCACGGGCCCGTGGCCCACCAGGACGAGCAGCGCCTTCGGGAGAAACGGCTCCACGTAGATCTCCAGCGTGCCTCCGCTGTGGCACGTCATCGGCAAGTGCACGATGCCCTCGGTGCGGGCCGGGTCGCGGCCGCCCTCGCCGACCAGTACGATCAGCCGCGGGTGGCCGTCCCGCAGGGCGGCGAGCGCTTCCCGCGCCACCACCGGCTCCGCGCACGCGCCCCCGACCCAGCCCGACACGCTGCCGTCGGGCCGGATGAGCGCCTTCGCACCCGGCTTAGCCGACGTCGGGCGCTCGCAGCGCACAACGGTGGCGAGCGCGAACGGCTCGCCGCGGCGCCGAAGATCGCCCGCGACGGTGAGCAGGTCTTCAGGCACGGGCGTCAGACCCGCCGCGGGATTGAGAAGTGTGGTGGGGGGGCTTGGGGGAGGAGCGGCGCCGCTCCCCCCCAATTAGAACGAGCAGTCCCCGTGTGAGCCCTCGCGCGTTCATGGCCTTCTCGCTACTCCGTGACGCCTTTGTCGCGGAGCAGCCGCCAGATCTTGGGTGGGGTGATCGGGATGTCGATGTGGCGCACGCCCAGATGCCAGAGCGCGTCGACCACCGCGTTGGCGATGGCCGCCGGCGCGCCGACGGTGGCGGACTCGCCCACCCCCTTGGCGCCGAGGGGATGATGGGGCGACGGGGTCACGGTGTTGCCGGTCTCCCATTTCGGCGTCTCCACCGCCGTCGGCAGCAGGTAGTCGATGAAGCTGCCGCCCTGCACGTTGCCGAACTCGTCGTAGGAGATCTCCTCGAACAGCGCGGGCGCGAGCCCCATGGTGAGCCCGCCGTGGACCTGGCCCTCGACGATCATGGGATTGATGATGTTGCCGCAGTCGTCGATGGCGACGAAGCGGCGCACCTTCACGTCGCCGGTGCCCTTGTCGATGTCCACCACGCAGATGTAGCTGCCGAACGGATAGGTGAGGTTCGGCGGGTCGTAGTAGTTGACCGCCTCGAGCCCCGCCTCCATGCCCTGCGGGTGGTTGGTGTAAGCCGCGAAGGCGATCTCCTGGATGGTCTTGGAGCGGTTGGGCGCGCCCTTGACCGAGAACTTCCCGGGTTCCCAGACGAGGTCCTCGGGAGCGACCTCGAGCAGGTAGGCGGCGATCTTCCGCGCCTTGTCCTGGATCTTGCGCGAGGCCATGGCGGCCGCCGCACCCGCCACCGGCGTCGAGCGGCTCGCGTAGGTGCCGAGCCCGTAGGGGGCGGTGTCGGTATCACCTTCCTCGATCTGGATGTCCTTCGCGGGGATCCCGAGCTCTTCCGCGAGGATCTGGGCGTACGTGGTCTCGTGACCCTGCCCCTGGGATTTGGTCCCGAAGCGGGCGATCGCCTTGCCGGTCGGGTGGATGCGGATCTCGCAGCTGTCGAACATCTTGAGCCCGAGGATGTCGAAGTGCTTGGACGGGCCCGCGCCGACGATCTCGGTGAAGCTCGAGATCCCGATGCCCATCAGCTCGCCACGCTTGCGCTTCTCGGCCTGCTCGCGCCGCAGCTCGGGGTAGCCGATCCGGTCCATCGCCTTGTGCAGCGCGCCCGCGTAGTTACCGCTGTCGTACTCCCAGCCCAGCGCCGACTTGTAGGGGAACTGCTCCGGCTTGATGAAGTTCTTCATCCGGAGCTCGGCCGGGTCCACCCCGAGCTGGTGGGCCATGATGTCCACCATGCGCTCGATGGTGTGAACGGCCTCGGTGACGCGGAAGGAGCAGCGATACGCGATGCCGCCCGGCGGCTTGTTGGTATAGGCGCCATCCACCTCGACGTGGGCGGCCTTGAGATCGTAGGAGCCGGTGCAGACGTGGAAGAGCCCGGCCGGGAACTTGGAGGGGTTGGCCGCCGCGTCGGTGTAGCCGTGGTCGGCCAGGGTCTTGATCCGCAGCGCGGTCAGCGTGCCGTCCTTCTTGGCGGCCAGCTCGGCGGTGATGTGATAGTCGCGCGCGAAGGAGTCCGCCTGGAGATTCTCCATGCGGTCCTCGATCCACTTCACCGGCTTGCCGGTGAGCACGGAGGCGGCCACCGCGATCACGTAGCCCGGGTACACCGGCACCTTGCCGCCGAAGCCGCCCCCGATGTCCGGGGAGATGATGCGGATCTTGTGCTCGGCGAGCCCGACGTGGCCGGCCACCAGGGCGAACACGGTCCGGATCGCGTGGGGCGCCTGGGTGGTCATCCAGACCGTGAGCTTGTCGTTGACCTTGTCGAAGTGGGCGACGCAGCCGCACGTCTCGATGGACGCGACGTGAATGCGCGGGATGTAGATGTCCTGCTTCACCGTCAGGTCCGCCTCGGTGAAGACGCGATCGGTCTCGGCCTTGTTGCCCCACTCCCAGTGCCAGATGTGGTTGTCCTTCTTGTCCTTCTTGTCGGTGCGCAGCACCGGGGCGCCCGGCTCGAGCGCCTTCTTCGGATCCACCACGACGGGCAGGGGCTCGTACTCCACCTCGACGGCGGCGACGCCGTCGGCGGCCGCGTAGCGGCTGGTCGCCAGCACCGCCGCGACCTCCTGGGCCTGGTACATCACCTTCTCGACCGGCAGCACCATCTGGGTGTCCGACATCAGCGTCGGCATCCAGTGCAGGTTGTACTTCGCGAGGTCCGCGCCCGTGATGACGGCCAGCACTCCGGGCACGGCGAGCGCCTTGGCCGAGTCGATCTTCACGATCTTCGCGTGCGCGTGCGGGCTGCGGACGATGTCCAGGTACAGCATGCCGGGCAGCACGACGTCGTCCACGTACGTGCCCTTGCCACGGATGAATCGCGGGTCTTCCTTGCGCTTGAGCGAGTGACCCATCCCTCCGACGTCGGCCGTCGTGCGGGGCTCCATCAGGCGCCTCCTTGCAGCGCGGCCGCCGCGTGCTGGACGGCCTTGACGATGTTCACGTAGCCGGTGCACCGGCAGAGGTTGCCGGAGATTGCCCAGCGGATGTCGTCCTCGCTGGGCTTCGGATGCTTCTGCAAGAACGCGAAGCTCGTCATCAGCATGCCCGGTGTGCAGTAGCCGCACTGCAGCCCGTGCTCGGCCATGAACCCCTCCTGCAGCGGGTGGAGCTTGCCGTCCTGCTCGAGGCCCTCCACGGTCATGAGCTGCTTGCCGTTGGCCTGGACCGCGAACAGCGTGCACGACTTCACCGGCCGCCCCTCGAGCAGCACCGTGCAGGCGCCGCAGTGGGTCGTGTCGCAGCCGATGTGGGTGCCGGTCAGTCTCAGGTTCTCGCGGATCAGGTGCACGAGCAGCAGGCGCGGCTCGACGTCCGCCTCGTACTTCTCGCCGTTGATGGTGAGCTGGACTTGCATCTCACGTCACCTCCGGGCCGCCGCGCGCTCGAGCGCGCGGCGCAGGGCGCGCGCGGTCAGCACGCGCACCAGGTCCTTCTTGTACTCGGCCGGCCCCCGCAGGTCGTCGGAGGGCTGCGCGGCCTCCGCCGCGAGCAGCGCCGCCTGGGCGATCGTCGCGTCGTCCGGCTTCTTGCCCTTCAGCGCGGCTTCCGCGCGCGAAGCCTGGATGGGCGTGAGCCCCACGTTGGTGAGGCCGATGCCGGCCGACTCGCAGGCGCCCGCCGCCGACAGCGTGACCTGCACGGCCACCGCCGCCGTCGCGAAGTCGCCCACCTTGCGCTCCATCTTCACGTAGGCGCCGCCGCTGCCGGCGACCGGCATCGGCACGCGGATCTCGGTCAGGATCTCGTCCGGCCCCAGCGCCGTCTCGAACGGACCGGTGAAGAAGGACGCGATCGGAATCCGGCGCTCGCCCTTCCCGCCGACGGCAACCACCTGGGCCCCGAGCGCCAGCATCGCGGCCGGATGGTCGTTGGCCGGGTCGCCGTGCGCCAGGTTCCCGCCCACCGTGGCCAGGTTGCGCACCAGCGGATCGGCGATCACCTTGCAGGTGTCGTGCAGCAGGGGATACCGGGTGCGGATCAGCTCGGACTCGTCCAGCTCCGACTCGCGCGTGAGCGCGCCGATGCGCAGGAACCCGTCGGCCTCCTTCAGGTACGCGAGCCCCGGGATCCCGTTGATGTCCACGACGTGCGGCGGGCTGGTCAGGCGCAGCTTCATGAGCGGGATCAGGCTCTGGCCGCCTGACAACACCTTGGCCCCCTCACCGAGCTTCGCGAGGAGCGACGTCGCTTCGCTGAGCGACTTCGGAGAGTGGTAGGCGAACGCGACTGGAATCATGTGGTCGTCCCTTCCACGTGGTCGGCGCGGGCTGTGACCGGCACGCTAAGCGCGCGCCGTGCTCCTGTCAAGGGGTGGAGCGCCCAATGTGGGTGGAGCGCTCAGTGGCCGATCGCCCGCGGGTGCATGACGTCGATGGCATAGCCCACGTCGAGGCGGTCGCCCGACCACGACGGCCGCAGCGTGGTGGCGTCCACGTGAACTCCGGCGTTCTGCGCGCGCAGGGTTGCCCCACCGTCCTCGGGCACGTCGGGTAACGCCGGCGCGTCGGGTAGCAGCCGGCCGTCCGGCCGCCTGAACCGCAGCTCGCCATCGGCCAGGCGTTCCGGCGTAGCGCGGGTGGAATCGTCCGCGTCCGCGCGCCAACCTCGGTCACACCGCCATCCGCGTCGTGCTTCATCACCACCCGGCTGGCGTCGCACGCCAGGCGGCGGGACGTTTCCGCGGAAACGTGCTGGCCCTCTTCGAGCACCGACTGGCCCGGCTGGTCGGAATCGGCCAGCACCGGGGCGTCGACGTGGACGACGACCTGATACCGCTCGTCCGGGGCACCGGGGTCGAGGTCGTGGTGCAGGGCCGCCTCGGCGATGATCCCCAGCGCATCGGCCTGCCGCTGGCCCGGGCTTGGCGGGTCACCCTCCGGGTCGTTGACGCGCGCCCTGGCGTACATCCGGTCGCCGGCGGCGGCGAGTGCCTGGCGCAGCACCGCGCCCACCTCCGGAGTGAGACGGCCATGGATCACGAACATCCCGTCTTCGTCCTGGTGCACGGAGAGCGCGCGGCTCTTGTGCCGACGGGCCGTCTCCTGGTTCTCGGCGTGGCGGTCCACCCGGCGCCAGCCCCGGACCAGGCGCTCGAGGTGGGCGGCGGGCATGGACCGGGCGGCGCTCAGCAGGCGCTCCTCGGTCGCGGGCGTCGCCACGCGGGTGAGCGCGCGGACCTTGGAGTAGGACAGCGCACCGCGCGCGAAGGCGTCGGCGACACGCGGGAGCGCCGGGAGCGC
>DATIWG010000027.1:0-46317 GCA_035519555.1 Nitrosotalea sp.
GATCGCGCTCCACCAGCGTGTCGAAGATGTGCGACGCCACCACCGATGCGGGCGTCTCCTGCTGGTTCATGGTGTCCAGCGTGGTGGGATCTACACCCTGCGCAATGACCACCTTGCCCTGGGGAGCCGCCCACCCCAGGCCCGGCGCCACGAGCAGGGCAACTACGAGCGCGCAAAGACGTGCGACCATCTCGAGCCTCCTTGGAAGCGGTGAATTTTGCGGGGAAAGTGGCCACACTCTAGGCAACCGCGAGCCCACGTGTCAAGTTCCGCCCCACTCCACGTCCCGGGCCATCGGACTAGGGAGCGTCGTCGGAGACGTCGGGCGACCGTGCGCTGCCTTCAGCTCGCAGGCGTGCGATGGCCTCCTCGCGAGTGGTGATGAGGCCGAGCGCCTGGGCCTCGCGGGCCCGGGCCAGGAGGCGCCCGACTTCCGGCCCGGGCGAGAGGCCGAACGCCTCCATCACGTCCTCCCCGCTGACCAGCGCGGGCAGCGCGGCCGCCGCGGCGGCGGGCTCAACGCCCGCCATCAGCGTCCGCACCACGTCGCCGCCCGGTCCTGCCCAGACCGCGAGCGGGGATGCGCCGGTAAGCGCCGCGGTGTCGGCGAGAGTGAGCAGCAACAGGTCCCGCGCCTCGTCCCCGAGGTCGCGGAAGAAGCGGAAGCGCGCCCGGCGGCTGATCGCGCCGACCTGCGCCAGGTGCATCGGACGCAGGTGCTCGGCGACCAGCCGCTCCAGCACTTGGCCCGCCCGCCGCGAGAAGCGCAGGCGATCGGCAATGCCCCGGGTGCGCCGCGCCCCCGTGGCGTCGTGACCGATGAACCGAACACGGTCGCCGTCGAGCGTCCGGGTCTCAGGCTTCGACACGTCGTGGAGCAGCGCGGCCAGCTTCAAGGCCTCCCGCCGGGTGACCCCGTCGCCGAGCTCTCCATCCAGGTGCTCGCGCAGCGGGCGGCCCCACGGGGCGAGCGCGTCCAGATCGGCCAGGAGCGCGTCCACCCCCTCGACCGCCCGGAGCGAGTGCTCCCAGACATCAAAGTGATGCGGCAGCGGCTGGGCGGTCGCCCGCATCGGGAGGCTCTCGGGCAGCACCACCGCCAGCACTCCCAGTCGGTCGAGGGCTCGTAGACCGGTCGCAGCGGCTGGCTCGGCCAGAATCCCGACGAGCTCGTCGCGCAGCCGCTCCGGCGACACGCCGGCCACGAGCGGCGCCCCCGCCGCGATCGCCGCCTCCGCGTCCGGGGTGAGCCGCCAGCCCTCACGCATCGCGAGCCGGACGCCCCGCAGCGCCCGCAGGGGGTCGTCGACGATGGCGGTCGGCCCGCAGGGGCGCACCAGGCGTCGGGCCAGGTCGTCGAGCCCGCCGGTCGGGTCCACGATCTCGGCCTGCCCATCGCGCATCAGCTCGCGGATCGGTGCGGCCAGCGCGTTGACAGTGAAGTCGCGTGCCCGCAGATCAGCTTCTAGGGTCGAGGCCCGCAGGTCCACGAGATCGAGCGCCAGGCCGTCGGATCGGCCCAGCACGCGGCCGGCGCCCCGCGCGGCGTCGAGCACGACGAAGACCGCGTCGATCCGCCCGGCGAGGCGTCGGCCGAGCTCGAGGGCGCCTCCGCCGACGGCCAGGTCGAGATCGGCCGGGGCGCGTTCGCTCACGAGCTCCCGGATCGCCCCGCCCACGAGCCAGACCGACCGCCCCGGCCCGGCCAGCTCGGCGAGGACGCTCACCGCCCGGCGACCGGCGGCCGGGATCCGATCCACCGAGACCCGCACTAGAGACCGAGGAGACGCTGGGCGTTGTCGTGGAAGATCTTGCGATAGACCGGATCGGGAAGCGCGCGCTCCCAGATCGGGCGGCGCTCGTCATCGTAGGGATGCGGCGTGTTGGGAAAGTCACTCCCGAACACGATACGGTCCTGCCAGCGCACGAGATCGGCGTCCGTGACGTCGGCGGGGCCCGCGTCGGGACGGCCCCGATAGATCGGGCTCCCGGGCGCCATCGCCGCGGTGGTGTCGAGGTACATGTTCGGGCAGCGGACCATCAGATCGAGGTGCCGCCGTGTCTCGAACTGCCCCATGTGGGCGACGATCACCTTCATCTCCGGGAACATGGTCATGACGCGCTCGAACCGCGGGAATCCATCGTACTCGTTCGGCCAGGGGGCCGAGCCCACGTGAATCAGCAGCACCCCGCCGCGCGCAATCAGACGCTCGTACACCGGGAGGATGCGCGCATCGTCGGGATGGAAGCGCTGGACGTTGATGTGGAACTTGAAGCCCTTGAAGCCGTAGCGATCGAGCGCCTCCTCGGCCACGTCCACCACGTCGGGATCGCCCGGGTGCACGGTGCCGAGGGGAAGCCCCGCGGGGAGCCGCCGCGACGTCTCGTGCAGCCACCCATTCAGCTCGCGGGCGAGCCCGGGCTTGTGAGCGTAGGAGAAGAACACGAAGCGCTCCACGCCCTGCTCGGCCAGGAAGCGCGCGCACCATCCGGGCTCGGTCCCGTACTGGAACTCCCACCCGGGGCGGCCGACGAACCAGCGCCGGATCGCGGCCCAGAGCCAGTCCGGGTGCAGGTGCGTGTGGATATCGATGTAGCGGAAACCGGGCGGGGGTGTCGCCATCAGCGACTCACCACCCAGCGCCCGGCCCAGCCCGGCACCTCGAGCGGCGCACTCACCCGCCCCGCGCGAGCGAGCGCGGCAAGAGCGCCCTCCACCTCGGCGCGGCCGAGCCCGAAAAGCCGCGCGATCAACACGGGGCTGGAGTAGACCGCGCCCGCGAGGTAGCGGTACAGCAGCCGCTCCAGAGCCGCGCTCCGGCGCAGCCGGCGTCCCTCGGCGACCGGCTCGGGCAGCCAGCGCTCCAGCAAGTCCCAGCGGTACGAGAACGTGGGCTCGTAGCGCTCCTCGGTCTTCACGATCCAGAGCCCCTGCTGCAGCTCGCCCATCGCCCGCTCGAACTCGCGCGTCTTCGCCGGCTCGAGCATGAAGCACTCCGCGCGCAGGCCGCGCGTGTACTGGGGCGACTCCCGCACGAGACAATCCATGATCCGCTTGGCGGTGAGGGAGAGCCGTCCCGCCTCGTACTCCGTGCGGTAGGCGGGCGCCCGCTGGGAGCCGCGTACGAGCGCGTAAAAGGCGGGGAAGAGGTCGAGAGCCACCAGCACCGGCCGCCCCTTGACGAGCTTGCCGTAGTAAACCTCGCGGCGCGCGGGCAGCACGTCCTTCAGCTCCCACGTCACCCCGATACCGTCGTCGTGATGTGAGCGCCGGGGCCAGCGCGGTGCGGGTCGCCCCACCACCGCCTCCCACAGGCAGCCGAGTCCCTCCGGGAAGCGGTGGAAGGTGGAGCAGAGACCGACCTCGTTGACGAACCCGAGTGCGCTCCGCGGTGAGCGGACCCGACGCGACGGGAGGTGGCGGAAGTTGCGACGCCGGCGCCCGAGGAGCGCGGCCTGATCCATGTCTCTAGCCCAGCTCGAAGCCCCGCCCGGTGACGCGATACTCGGAGATCTCATCGCTCTTGGCGCTGCCGCGATGCTTCACCACGCACAGGAAGCGCCCCAGCCGGTTGCCCACCCGCTCGCTCCCCATCACGACGATGGTGTTGGCCACCGCGCCGACGTCACCGGCCGCGACCTTGCGGGCGATGAGGTGCTCGAGCTGCGTCTCCTCGGTGGTGACGAGCAACAGGCTCGTCACCGCGGTGTGATCGTAGCGATGCGAGTCGATGAAGGCCCGATGCTTCCACACGGGCAGGCAGATCTCCATGCCGAGGGTCTCGCTGTCGCGGTGGATCGTCTTCCGGTACAGGTCGTCGAAGATGTAGGGCTGGATGTAATCGCCCGGCACGTCCATCGGCTCGATGCCGTCGACCACGACGCGCCGGCTGCCCGCGCCCAGATGGAAGTACACGAACGGGCGTACCGTGTAGAGGGCCTGGTTGTACTGGGCCTTCCAGTTCCAGTCGAACTCGAGCCCGTCGGACGTCGGCACCTGGTAGTCGCGCAGCTTTCCGACCCATGGCAGCGCGTCGCAGTAGTAGGCTTGCATCTGCTCGGCGGGGGGATACGGATCGCCCATCGGCAGGACCGTGTGCGTCCAGCGCTTGAGATCCCACTGGTGTAGCCGCGCCGCGTAGGCGTGATGCTGCTGCGAGTCGCCACGCGCGTTCATGTCGAAGACGATGCCGGGGGCTCCGTCCGTCTGGCGGCCGTGATGGCAGAACGCGAGGCCCAGGTGAGTCTTGCCGATGCCGGTGGCTCCGTAGACAACCGTCAAGGTCCCGGGAAGCAGCCCGCCCCCCAACATCTCGTCAAGCCTGGAACTGCCCGTCGACACGCGCGTGGTCATAGCCGGCAGATTTTACCGGCCCCCTTGCGAGCCGGTCAAGCCGCGCCATCCTTGACAGGCCGCCGAGTCGAGCCCTACGCTCGATATATGCCACGCCGAGTCGTCTGGTACCCGGCGGGTTCCCCGACGGCCTCCCTGCTCTCCGCGCTCCCCGGCGATCTCGAAGCGGCGCCGCTGCCGGCGCACGGGGCGCCGCAGCCTGGGCCGGACGAATCCGCCGCCCTGGTCGTGGATCTCGCCGTCCCGGCCGACGCGGCGGTCGCCCGCGATTTCGCCGCGCGCGCGCCCGCGCGCCAGCTCGACGTGCCGGTGGTCGCCCTGCTCGCCCCCGGAGCCTCGTCGACGGTCCCGTGCTACGCCTACGTCACGATTCCGGTGCCGGCCGAGCTGCTCGCGGCGACGCTGCGCAACGCCTGCGATCACGCGCGGGCCCACCGCGAGGCCGACGCCACCCGGCAAGAGCTGGCCCAGCTCAACCAGATCGGGGTGAGCCTTTCCGCGGAGCGGGACACCGACGCGCTTCTCGACCTGATCCTGACCAAGGCGCGCGAGATCACCCGCAGCGACGCGGGCTCCGTGTACCTGGTGGAGGAGACGCCGGACGGTGCGCGACGGCTGCGGTTCAAGCTGGCCCAGAACGATTCGGTGCAGGTGCCGTTCACCGAATTCACCCTGCCAATCGACGACGAGAGCGTGGCGGGCCACGTGGCCCTGACCGGCTCCGTGCTCCAGCTCGACGACGCCTACGTGCTGCCGTCGGGCTCGCGCTTCAAGATCAATCGCGAGTTCGACGAGCGTGTCGGCTACCGGACCAAATCGATGCTGGTGGTGCCGATGGCGACCCCGCAAGGCACCGTGATCGGCGCGCTCCAGCTCATCAACTGCAAGCGCGATCCCGCCGCTCGGCTCGGCACGCCCGCCGCCGTGGAGGCCGTCGCGATCCCGTATCCCGATCGCTTCCGCGGCCTGGCCGCCTCGCTCGCCTCGCAGGCCGCGGTCGCGCTCGAGAACAGCCGCCTCTACCAATCGATCCAGACCCTGTTCGAGGGCTTCGTCCAGGCGTCGGTCACCGCGATCGAGTCGCGCGATCCCACTACGTCGGGTCACTCGTTCCGCGTCGCCGACTTCACGGTGGCGCTGGCCACCGCGGTGGACCGCGCCGACGGCGGCATCTTCCGCGATACCCGCTTCTCAGCGGACGAGATGAAGGAGATCCGCTACGCCTCGCTGCTCCACGACTTCGGGAAGGTCGGCGTGCGAGAGGAGGTGCTCGTGAAGGCCAAGAAGCTCCTGCCCCGCCATCTCGACGTCATCCGCCAGCGCGGTGAGATCATCCGTCGGGGGCTCGAGCTGCGGTATGCGGCGCGGAAGACCGACTGGCTCCTCCAGCACGGCCGCGAGGGCTTCGCAGAGCGCGCCGCGATCCTCGACGCAGAGCTCGCGGTGGTCCTGGCCGATCTCGACCAGCACCTGAAGGCGATCGCGGCGGCCAACGAGCCGACCGTGATGCCCGATGACATCTCGGCGGACATCCGGGAGCTGGCGGGCCGGGCGTTTCCCGATCACTTGGGCGACTCGCTGACCCTGATCACCCGGGAAGAGGCGCGCGTGCTCTCGATTCCCCGGGGCAGCCTGACCCCGGAGGAATACGAGCAGATCCAGTCGCACGTGGTCCACACCTACCAGTTCCTCAAGCAGATCCCATGGACCAAGGAGCTGCGGCGCGTGCCCGAGATCGCGCGCTCCCACCACGAAAAGCTGGACGGCTCCGGCTACCCGGCGGGCTGGCGCGCGCAGGACATCCCGATCCAGACGCGCATGATGACGATCTCGGACATCTTCGACGCCCTCACCTCGGGCGACCGGCCATACAAGCCGGCGGTGCCGGTCGAGCGCGCGCTCGACATCCTCGGGCACGAGCGGCGAGCCGGCGCGCTCGACGGCGAGCTCCTCTCCCTGTTCATCGCGGTCCGCCCCTGGGACCGAGCGGAACCCGCCTGAGTCCCTGCGATCAGGCTCCGAGCACCGCTGCCAGCACGCCCCAGGAGGCCACTCCCAGGAGCATCGCGGCGGCGCCGAGCCAGTCTCCCACCCGCGAACTCCTCACCTGTTGAGCGGCAAGCGCGAAAAAAAGGGGGCGGGCGGCGCTCTGCCTCGAGCGCGAGCCGATCCAGACTCGGCGCTTGGCGCTCCGGCGGCGCCCGTCCCTTGTCCAGTCGCGGCGGGCGATCGGCCGCCGCTTGCTCCTCCGTGTGGACACTGCCTTCAGTCGCATGTGTTCTGTCCTTTCAGATCCGCTCAGATCTGTCGCACGACGCCGACCACCTTGCCCAGGATGCGGAAGTCGCCGCGCCCCGGCTCCACCAGGATCGGCTTCATCGTCGGGTGCTCAGGGCGCAGCACCACCGCGCCCCCCTCGCGGGCGAGCCGCTTCACGGTCGCCTCGCCGTCGAGCATGGCCGCGACGATGTCGCCGCTGCCCGCCGTCTCCTGCTTTCGCACAAGCACGAGGTCGCCGCTCATGATGTGCGCGCTGATCATGCTGTCGCCCTGCACGCGCAGCGCGAAGACGTCCATGCCACCGGTGCCAAGCCAGTCGGGCCTCAGCGGGATGGTGTCCTCCAGGTTCTCCACCGCGGTGATCGGGGCGCCGGCCGCGATGCGGCCGACCACGGGAATGCCCGCAGGCTCCGGACGCCGCGCGCCCTTCTGCGCAGGCAGCACGAGCGTCCGGGACGCGCGCTTGCCGGTGACCCGCCGCTCGAGCATGCCCTTTCGCTCCAGCGCGCGCAGGTGATCGAACGCGGCGCGGGCGGTGAAGGCGAACTTCTCGCCGATCTCGCGCACCGTCGGTGGTACGCCGTGCCGCTCGCCGAACACGCGGATGAACTCGAGTACCTCGCGCTGTCGGGCCGTCATCTCTTTCACCCGGTCATTCCTCCGTTGTGGTCTCTTTGTAGTAAAGGCCTCAACAAATGATAGTCAACACCCGTTGAGTTCCACAAGGGAAAAAGGGGGCCTACCCTGCGGGCTCCCATGGCTCGCAGACCGGGCAAGCGGCGAACCCGGCGTCCCGGGCGTCTGCAACCCGCTTGAAATACATGCGGTCGGGCTCGGCGATGCGCCGGGCCCAGCTGCAGTCGCGCCCATGGAAGAGCTTGCCGCCCCGCTGGGCCAGGTAGGCCTCTCCCTCGGGCACGGGGGCGGCGTCGTACGGGTTCAAGACCGTCTCCGGCAGGGCCTCCGGGGTCACCGGCGCGGATGTGGCCTCCGGCGGGGTGACCACCGGGGTCGGATCCGGAAGCGGATCGACCTCGTTGATCTTGAGGTTGGTCTCGATGGTGGAGCGGAACTCGTCGCTGGCCTTCCGGAACTCCCGCATGGCCCGCCCCAGCGACCTGCCGAGCTGGGGGAGGTTCTTAGGCCCGAAGACGAGCAGAGCGATCACGAAGATGAGGACCAGCTCCTGCAGACCGATGTCGAACATGCGTGGGTGCGCTCAGCCTCCGATGATATCACCCTGCGCGGCGGCGGGCGGTCGAGCGCAAGTTGTGCGCGATTGCAGGGCCGCCCGCGGCGGTGTTCGCAGCGTGACGCGATCGAGTCGCAGAGCGGATTCTAGCACGTCGTCGCGCTTGCACCGGCTCCACGCGGAACGCATAATCAGTTACTCGGCCGCGGCGCCGGGAATGACAATCGCTCGGCACGGAGGCGTGGACGATGAGACGGGCCCCCTGGACGCTGTTGGTCGTGGCAATGTACGCGATGATCCTTCCTCCGCCCGCCGCCGCACAATCCTCTGACGCCGTCGGCGTCGTCACCACGCTCGACGGACGCGCCACGGTGGCGCGTCCCACCGCCACCGCGCCGCTCTCCCTGAAGTTCAAGGACGACGTCTTCGGCCGCGACAAGATCAGCACGCAGGAGAACTCGCTCGTACGCGTGCTGCTGGGCGGCAAAGCCATCCTCACCGTGCGCGAGCTCTCCCAGGTGACCATCACCGAGGACGCCGGCCGTGCGGTGGTCACCCTCCCCGACGGCAAGGTGGTCCTCGCGGTGGCCAAGCAGCGCATGCGTCCGGGCGAGTCGATCGAGATCCGCACTCCGAACGCGGTGGCCGCGGTGCGTGGCACCGTCCTCTCCGTGGCCTACGACGCCTCCCAGCAGATCACCAACGTCGTCTGCGCCTCGGGCTCGTGCGGGTACCAGTACCTCAACCAGGCCCCGGTCGTCCTGCAGGCCGGTGAGGGCGCCCAGAACGCCTCGACCGGCCCGGTCTCGCCCAACGATAGCGCCGTCGCCATCAAGGTGCAGGCGAGCGCGCCGCACACCGGGCCGGAGGAGAGCGTCATCGCCGGGATCATCGGCGTCCAGATGAGCAGCGCTGCGACCCTGGGATCGCTGGTGGCCGGAATCACCCCGCCAGCCTGGGGGCTGGGGACCAGCACCGCGAATCCGCCCGGCGCGGTACCGCCTGCGCCGAATAACGCGCTGACCAACCAACCGCAGATCCTGGATGGCGGCAGCGTCAGCACCTTCAGCACTGGCGGCACCGGAGGCGGCACGGGCGGCGGCGGCACGAGCATGCTCGTGAATGGCGGGTTCGAGACCGGCAACCTCAGTGGATGGACCCAGTCCGGGAATCTGGGATTCACCGGGGTGTCGACCGGCTTCTACGCGCACAGCGGGAACTTCGGCGCGTTCCTCGGTCCGGTCGGCTCCAACGGCTTTCTGTCCCAGACTCTCGAGACAGTCGTCGGCAAGCCGTACATCGTCTCGTTCTCGCTGCGGAGCGATGGCGGCATCCCTAACGACTTCTCGGCCTCGTGGGCCGGGCTGAGCTTCTTTTCTCAACCCAGTATCCCGGCCGGCGACTGGTCGTCGCTCAGCTTCACCGAAGTGGCCGCTGCCTCCTCAACGGTCCTCCAGTTCGGCTTTCGCAACGACCCGGGCTTCCTGGGGTTGGACGACGTCTCGGTGATCTCTGACCCGCCGCTCTATTTGCTGGGATCCGGAGACACGCTAACTCGAGCCGGCACCGATCCGCTCCTCCGCCTCTCGGGCACGCCGCAGACGTTCGACTCTCTCATGATCGTGTGCTGTGGCGGCCGGGTGAGGACCGCGGGCCCCCTGCTCCAGGCGACGAACAGCGATCTGACCGTGCCCTTCGGCTTGGTGAGCGTCATCCAGGGCGGCAGTCTGGTGAGCACCTCGACGGACCCGCTCGTCGAGCTCCTCGGCGGCACTCATACCATCGGCAGCATGGGTCTGCCGATGTTCGAAGTCGCCGGAGCGAACACCGCGACGGATCCCGAGACCGGGCTGACGCTCGGCACCGACCGGCCGCTCCAGCACGCGGGCCCCCTGTTCGAGACGTCCAACGCGACAGTCAGCGCGCAGCAGGCCGTGCGCATCGATACCGCGCTGCTCGAGGCGACCGCCCCGCTGCTCGCCCTCCGCAACGGGAGCAAGCTCACGACGGCCACCGACGCGGTGCAGCTGTCGTATCAGGCGAGGGTCACGAGCCTCGGGTCGCTCGTGAAGCTCGACCGCAGTGCGATGGTCGTGGCCAGCGGCGCCGCGCTGAACCTTGGCGGAGGCAGCCTACTCCGGGTGACCGGCGACCTCTTCAGCCTGACCAACGGCAGCACGCTCTCCATGCTCAGTGGGCCCCTGGTCAGCCTGGGCGGCGGGTCCGTCCTGAGCGTCAACGGGGCGCTGGTCGGCTTCGGCGGGACCGGCGGGAACCTGGTCTCGGTGGCCAACGGCCTCTGCCCCTGCACCACCATCGGCGGGATCCCGGTCAGCGTCACGGGCGGCGCGCTCGCGAGCAACGTCAGCATCAACGGCGCCATCAAGAACGGGAGCCTGGGCGCGCTCAATGTGGCACCCAACGCCGCCGTGATTCGAGTGGACGGCGCCGGGACGAAGGTCACCATCAACGGCATGTAGGCGGGCCAGCGGCGGGACGAACTGCCACCGCGGCTTCTCTCCGCGCTTGACATTTCCTGTCGGATCCCGTCACGGAATGTGGGGGCGCTTATCTCGTCGTGGATAACGGGTCTCTGTTTCCCTCAATCTTTCAGCTAGTTCCGCCCTTCCGACTGATGGCAGCGGGCTTGCTGTTCCTCTGTGCATCGACGCGCGATGGCCACCGCGCAACCCGTGCACGGAGGGAAGCGAAGCCCGATGGGAAGCTGGAGTCGTCGAAGCGCTCCTAGAATCGGTGCCCTTATGCTACTGGCGTTCTGTCCGGCGGCTGCATACGGGCAGGCCGCCATGGCGGAGCATGCCGCCCCTGACAGCGGCGTGAGCGGGCACAATGGCGCTCGGGGCGTGGGCGTGGTCACCACCCTGGCCGGAACCGCTACCGTCGCGCGCGCGACCCTCCCCAGCCCTCAGCCGCTCCGATTCAAGGACGACGTGTTCGTGCGTGATCGCATCAGCACCGCCGAGAAGTCGATCGTGCGCGTGCTGCTCGGCGGCAAGGCCCTCGTCACCGTGCGGGAGCTGTCGGCCCTGACCATCACCGAGGAGACCGGTCGCTCCACGGTCGATCTCGCCTCCGGCAAGATCGCGATGGGCGTCGTGCGGCGCCGCATGCGCCCCGGCGAGGTGATCGAGATCCGGACGCCGAATGCCATCGCGGCCGTCCGCGGCACCGTGCTGGTCGTGGAGCTGACGCGGGAAGCGGGAGGATCGGGCGGCGCCCCGCGCTACACGACGAAGGTTCACGTGCTCCATGGGCTCGTCGAGGTCTCCGATCCGAACAACCCGGGCGCGCCGACCGCCATGGTGGGCGCTCTCGAATCGTGGAGCCGTACGGGCGGCGAGCCGTTCTCGCTCGTCCCCCTGAGCGCGACCGCGGCCGAGCAGATCTTCGCGGATCTACGCTCGGCCCCGCAGATCGCGGAGGGCCCGAGCGAGTTCATGAAAGCCGTGACCATGCGCGAGCAGGCCAAGGCGGTCGCGGTCGCGGAGTTCCTGGCCCCCGAGGTCAGCGGGGCCAGCGGCGGCGGCGACAGTAGTGAGCCCGCGCCCGGCACGGCGGCCGTGAGCGCCGACACCCCGGGTATCACGGCCGCGCCTGTCACTCCGCTCCTGGTCGGCAGCGCGAGCACGGACGCGGCGCTCGCGCCTGCTCCGGGCCCATCGCCCACCGGCCAGGCCCGCCTCTCGTACAACGGCCAGACGATCACCCAGCCTCGCAATCTCTACAGTTTGGCGGCCGGCCAAACCGACGCATCCGCGGTGCCGATCCTGGAGGCCGTGGCGAGCTCGCTCACCGTCGCCCAGAATCTGATGGAGGTCGCGGGCAGCGGCACGTTCACCGGCATCGGCTCAGCGCCGCTCCTGTACCTGGATTCCGGAAGACTCGGCGCGGCCAGCCTGCTCTCGCTGAGCGGCGGCGCGCGACTCAGCCTCGGCGGGACGCTGTTCCAGGATCACAACGGCGGGCTCGACCTGTCCTCGGACGCCCTCCGCCTCTCCGGCGGTGCGAGAGTGACGAGCAGCAGCGCTTCGCCCTTCGTGGACCTGGTCGGCTCTCAGGCCGCAACGCCGGGGAGCCTGCTCGCAGCCAGCGGCGGCGCGGTCATGGATTTGCTGAGCGCCAGCGCGCCCCTGCTCAGCCTCACCCGGAACGCCGCGCTGACCACCGAGCGGAACCTCGTCGACCTCTCCGGGGGGGCCACGGTGAGGCTCGGACAGCTGGCCGCGTTGACGGCCAGCAGCCTGACCGTGAGGGGCCACGGCGTTTCCCTCACCGGCGGCGCGAGCCTGAACGTGGCGGGGGATCTACTCCGCATCGCCAACGGCAGCACGCTGACCCTGACCGGCGGAGCGCTCCTGAGCCTGTCCGGCGGGTCGTCGCTGAACATCACGGGCGCGCTCGTCAACTTCATCGGCACCGGCAACACGCTGTCGATCTCGAACAACCTCTGCGGCGGCGCATGCACCATGGTGGGGAATCTGCCGGTGCTCGTGAGGGGGGGCGGGTCGATCAGCCTCAGCAATCCGATCCTCAACCTGGGCAACACCAACACCCTCACGATCGCGCCTGGCTCCGCCGTGATCAGCGTCACCGGCGGATCCCAGCTCAGGCAGGGTCAGTAGGCCCGGCCTCGCTCAGTACTGCCAGATCAGCGTCAGCGACCAGACGCTCCGGTTGTAGTCGTAGACGGCCAGGTTGGAGCCCGCCAGCGTGCGCTGCCACTCGGCGGCGAGCGTGAGCGGACAGGGTGCCGTCGGCGCGCAGCCGATCGAGGTGGGACCGAGGTTCTGGGCCAGGACCTGCTCGATGCGCCACACGTGGTTCTGCTCGAGATCCTCCCGGGTTCG
This sequence comes from Nitrosotalea sp., assembly GCA_035519555.1. Classification (GTDB taxonomy): domain Bacteria; phylum Methylomirabilota; class Methylomirabilia; order Rokubacteriales; family CSP1-6; genus CAMLFJ01. The sequence continues at coordinate 12,695 of DATIWG010000027.1, forward strand.
GGTGTTCGGGTTGATTTCCGGGAGCAGCGTGTTGGCGTGCAGGTAGTGGCGCTGGTGCAGGTCGAAGTCGTACCTCAACCGCGTCGAGCCCCAGGGCAGCGTGTACTGCCCTCCGGTCAGGATGCGGTTGCCCACGTAGGAGTAGTTCCGTCCGTCCGCGTTCTCGTAATCGAACTGGTAGCCGACCCGGATGTAGTGCCGGTCCTGCGAGAAGCGGAAGACGTGCGTGAATCCCGCCATCCAGTTCTTCGCGTCCCGGTCCTCCTCCGGGACTTCACCCGGGGAGTTGCTGAACTCCTTGTACTGGAACCGGGCCAGGAGCGTGGTCATGTTGCCCTGATTCTCCACCAGGGTCCCGAACAGGGTTCCGGTGTGTCGCTGGAGGAAGAAGTCGCCGCCGAGAGTGAGGTAGTCCCACGAGTACTGGGCCCCCAGCTGGTAGGGCATCGAGCCGATGGCGCCTCGATACGACACCCCGGTCGCGAGCAGGTTGTCCTGCACGCTGTACGAGGGGATCCGGTTGTCGTAGGTCTGGAAGAACGAATACGTGACCGTCGACTCCCAGGGCCCCTTGCGCAGCCACGCGTAGTCGACCCGCAGCGAGGCCAGCTCCCCTGGCGTGGCCGTCTTGGCGCGACGCAGCGACTCCGCCGTCGGATCGTTGCTCGGCTGCGGCTCCACCGCGGCGTTGGTGTCGTACAGGAAGCCGACCCGGACGTCGACGTGCAGGCGCCGCTCCGCCTCGCGAGATGACGCCAGCGTGTCTCGGAGCCGCTCGGCCGGCCCCGTGAGGGCCGAGCCGGTCTGGATCCGTAGCGCGGCGTCGACCTCCTGTACCGCCTGCTCCGGTAGACCCAGGATGGCCAGCGTGAGCCCGGAATAGAACTTCACCAGTTGCTGGATGTTCGGGTTCGTCGAGGTCTCGGCGCGGAACGCCTTGAGCGCCCCCTGATAGTCCTTCTTCCGGTAGCGAATCAGGCCCACGTAGTAGCCGACGCCTTCCGTTTGTGGCCGCTCGCTCAGCACGGTTGTCAGGGGCACCTCGGCCTGGTCGTACCGCTCGAGCGCGAAGTAGGCGACGCCGAGGAGGAAGAGGATCGACAGGTCGCGCGGGGCCAGGGCCCGAGCCTTCTCGAGCGCCTCGGCGGCCTGCTCGGTCTTCTGCTGGGCCATGAAGACGAGGCCGGTGTAGTACAGCGCCTCGACGTTCTTCGGGTCCTGGACCAGCGCGTCCTTCAGCAGGGCGAGCGCCTCGTCATACCGCCGGGCGTCGTAGGCCAGGATGGCCTGGGCCACGAAGACGTCGGCCTCGGACTGCTGCGCCACCGCCGGAATCGGCCCCCCCACGAGAAGCGCGGCGCTGATGGCAAAGAGATCAAGGGCGAGCACCAGCGCCAGTAGCGCGCGGCGCGTCCCCGTGGCCCGATGCCCGCTGAGCGTACTCATCCCGGACGCGAGGCCGGACCGAGCCGGTCCTTCGCGTGAACCGCTACTCTATCGAGGAGCCCCCGGAATAGTCCAACTTTGCGACACTGGGCCGCAAGGCTGGCGCAGAGCGTCACAGACGGGTTAAGGTGTGGCCGTGACGACGCCTCAGCCCGACTGGGACGCCCTGACCCGCGCCATAGCGGCCCGCCGCCGGCCGATCTTGGAGGGGCTCGCCGAGTTTCTTCGCTACGACACCGTCACCCAGAACCCGGAGGGGGTCCGGGCCGGTGCCCTGTGGCTCGCCCAGGCGATGCGGTCCCGTGGGGTAGGGGCGGATGTCATGGAAACCGGCGGCAATCCGGTGGTTTACGGCGCGCTGCCGGCACCCGATGCGCGCCGGACCGTGCTCATCTACTGCCACTACGACACCAAGCCCGCCCCGGCCGTCGACTGGCTTCAGCCCTCGCCGTTCGCGCCGGTGCTGCGCCGGGGGACCGCCGAGGAGGGGGCACCGGTCCTGGACCTCGGGGCGGTGCCGGACGATCTCCTGCCCCAGCATCGGCTGTACGGTCGGGGCGCCTCGGACGACAAGGGCCCGATCTGGGCTCACCTGACCGCGATCGAGCTGATGCGGGCGCAGGGCATGGCCCCCCGTGTGAACCTGAAGCTCATCTTCGACGGCGAGGAGGAGATGGGCAGCCAACACTTCGGCTCCTTCACGGAGACCCACCGTAACCTGCTGGCCGCCGACGTCGCGCTCGTGACGGACGGGCCGAAGGATGCGAGCGGCCGCCCGACCGTGGCCTTCGGGGCGCGGGGTGTGCTCTCGCTCGAGCTGACCCTCGAGGCCGCCCGGCGCGATGTGCACTCCGGGAATTTCAGCGTGCCAAACCCGGCGTGGCGGCTCGTCGGGCTGCTGGCCTCGATGGCCGCCCCGGACGGCACGCCGCTCGTGGAGGGGCTCGAGGACGGCGTGGTCCCGCCGACCGCGGCGGAGCGAGAGTTGATGGGCCGCATCCCGCTCGACCGGGCTGCCATCGAGAAGGAGCTGGGCGTCACGCTGCCGTCCGAGTACCTCGAGCGGCTGATGTTCCGCTCCACGCTCACCATTCGTGGGCTCAGGAGCGGGTTCACCGGTCGCGAAGCCCAGACCATCATTCCCCATCAGGCCACGGTCGCCTTCGACGCCCGGCTCGTGAAGAACCAGCGAGTCGACACAGTGTACCGGCGGATCCTCGACCACATCCGGGGGCAGGGCTTCGCGGTGTTCGAGTCGGCCGACGCGCCGATCCCGGACGAGCTGCGCGGCCGGGCCATCCGCGTCGTGGAGCACCGAGGCTACGATCCGGCCAAGACGCCCGCCGACCTGCCGATCTCACGCGCCGTGATCGAGACGGTGGAGCGGGCTCACGGCGGCGAACCGGCCGTGGTTCTGCCGACCATGGGCGGCAGCGTGCCGCTGTGGGCCTTCACCGACATCCTCGGGCTACCGACGATCGTGGTGCCGTACGCCAACGCGAACAATCGCCAGCACAGCCCGAACGAGCACCTGCGCCTGGATCATCTTTTTCAGGGCGTGCGCACCACCGCCCAACTCCTGCACGACCTCGGCTAGAGCGGTCCCGGCTCGACCCCCGGAGAGCGCGTGTGGACGATCGCGATCGCGGCCACCGTCAGCTCGATGAGGAATCACCTTATGGTATTGCTATCAACTAGCTGTCCTACCACATGTCCCCGCCATGGCTGTCGGACGGCGCGAGGACTCACCGAGCTTCGGTCAGGTGGGTCGATCGGTCGGAAGGTCCGCAGCGGCGTCTCGGTCGACAAGCCAGACCAGCCGGCCGGCCTCCGGCACCACCGCCTGCACCGGTAGCCGCTCGGGCTCCCGCGGGCCGGTCAGGGCTTCCCTGAGCACCCCCGCCTTGTCGGCCCCCGTGACCAGGAGCCGCACTTCCGCGGCCCGGTTGAGCACCGGGAAGGTCATGGTGATCCGCTTCTTGGCAAGGCGGGCAACGGTGTAGCCTACCACCCACCGCCGCCGCTCGGTCAGCGCCTGGCTGTACGGGAAGAGCGACGCAGTGTGGCCGTCCGGCCCCATGCCAAGGAGGATCAGATCGAAGACGGGGGGCAGGCCCTCGACCGGCGTCGCGAAGACCCGCGCCAGCTCGTCCTGGTAGAGCGCGGCCGCCTGGTCCGGATCCGGCAGCTCGCCCTGGATTCGGTGGATCCGATCCGCCGGTACGCCGAGTTTGCCCAGGAGCCCCGCGGCGGCGGCGCCGTAGTTCGAATCCGGGTGTTCCGGCGGCACCGCGCGCTCGTCGCCCCAGAAGAACTCGACGCGCCGCCAGTCGAGCTGTGCCCAGCGCGGCGCCTCGCTCAGGATCTCGTACATGCGACGCGGCGTGGAGCCGCCGGAGAGCGCCACGCAGAACCGGCCGCGCTCGGAGATCGCCGCGCGAGCCAGATCCACCATCTCCAGCGCCGCCGCGCGACTCACCGCCTCGGCGTCCGGAAATCGCCGGATCGTCCTCACCACCGCCGCAGCATCGTCACGCGCTCGTGGCTCCTCGCTTGAGCTCCCGGATACGTCCCGCCTCCGCCACCAGAACCAGATCCGCGATTCCCAGGAACAACCCGGTCTCTACCACTCCCGGGATCGCGCGGAGATCCCGCGCGAAGGGCGCGGGCGCCTCGATCGGCCTCACCCCGCAATCGACGATCCAGTTGCCGTTGTCGCTCACGAACACGTGCCCATCCACGGTACGGAGCGTCGGCCGACACCCGAGCCCCGCCAGCTCCCGCATCACGAGCGGACCGGCGAATGGAACCACCTCCACCGGCAGGCGTCCCCGGGCCCCCAGCACCGGCACCAGCTTCTCGCTCCCCGCGACGATGATCAAGCGGCGCGCGGCCGCCGCCACGATCCGCTCCCGCACCAGCGCGCCGCCGTAGCCCTTGATCAGGTCCAGGTGCGGGTCCACCTCGTCGGCCCCATCGACCGTGAGGTCGAGGATCCCTTCGTCGAGCCCCGCCAGCGGCACGCCCACCTCGCGGGCCAGCCGCGCGGTTGCCTCCGACGTGGGCACTCCTCGGACCCGCAACCCCTCGCGCACGCGCCGGCCCAGCGCCCGCACAAACGCCGATGCGGTCCGGCCGGAGCCGAGCCCGATCAGGGCGCCGTCGGGAACCTCGCGCAGGGCGCGCGTCGCCAGATGCTCCAGCACATCCGGGTCCAGCGAGGCGCGCGGGGACGTGGTCACGCCGGCAGCGTCGGGAGCAGACCGACACCGGAACGCTCTCGGGCATCCTCAGAGTCGGGCATCGCGACCTCGGGCATCCCGTGGAATATCGATCGGCGCGTCGTCGGGTGGCCAGCATCCTCCCCGGGGCACCCAGATCGTTCGAGTGCACGCCATGCACCGCCGGCCAGGATCAACGCCCATCGATGGCGCCTCATGGCCGCTCCCCGAGCTGATGCAGGAGCTTGGCCACCAGCGCGGTCCAGCCCGTCTGGTGACTAGCCCCGACTCCCGCTCCGGTGTCGCCGTTGAAGTACTCGTGGAACGGGATCAGGTCTCGCCAGTGCGGATCGGCCTGGAATTTCTCCGTGGCCCCGAAGACCGGGCGGCGTCCGTCGGCCCCGCGCAGGAAGATGCCGGCGAGACGTCGCGCGAGCTCGGCGCTCACCTCCCAGAGCGACATCAGCCGGTTCGAGCCGCTGGGACACGCCACCTTGAGACCGTCGCCGTGGAAGTGATGAAGCTTCCGCAGGGCCTCGATCAGCAGGATGTTGACGGGGAACCAGATCGGCCCCCGCCAGTTCGAGTTGCCGCCGAACAGGCTCGTGCTGGACTCGCCCGGCTCGTAGCCCACGCGGTACTCCACGCCCATGACCTGCTCCACGAAGGGGTGCTCCAGGTGCCTCCGCGAGAGCGCGCGCACTCCGTACGCCGAGAGGAACTCGCTCTCGTCGAGCATCACCCCCAGCACCTTCGGCAGCTGCTCGTTGGTGACGATCGACAGGAGCCGCCGCACTCGGCGCCCCGGCTCCTCGACCTCCTGGATGTGGTCGCGGAAGTCGGGGTGATGGTCGATGAACCACTGCATGCGGCGCTTGAAGCCGGGTAGACGGTCCACGATCTCGGGGTCGAGGATCTCGACCGCGTAGAGCGGGATCAGGCCGACCATGGAGCGGATCCGCATCCGGCGGGTCTGGCCTCCCGGTATGTGGAGGACGTCGTAGAAGAAGCCGTCGTCCTCATCCCAGAGGCTCGTGTCCTCTTCCCCGCCCCGGTGGTCCATCGCGTGGGCGATGTACACGAAATGCTCGAAGAACTTGCTCGCCACGTCCTCGTAGGCCGGGTTCTCGCGGGCCAGCTCGAGCGCGATCGCGAGCATGTTGAGGCAGTACATGCCCATCCAGCTCGTGCCGTCCGACTGGTCGATGTGCCCGCCGGTCGGCAGCGGCGCCGAGCGATCGAACACCCCGATGTTGTCGAGGCCGAGGAAACCGCCCTGGAAGACGTTCATGCCCTCGGCGTCCTCGCGGTTCACCCACCACGTGAAGTTCAGGAGCAGCTTGTGGAACACGCGCTCGAGGAACCGGCGGTCGCCGACTCCCCGTAGCCGCTTCTCGATCTCGTACACGCGCCAGGCCGCCCAGGCGTGGACCGGTGGGTTCACGTCGCCGAGCGCCCACTCGTAGGCCGGGATCTGCCCGTTAGGGTGCATGTACCACTCGCGCAGGAACAACACGAGCTGCTCCTTGGCGAAGTCGGAGTCCACCAAGGCCAGAGGCACGCAGTGGAACGCCAGGTCCCAGGCCGCGTACCAGGGATATTCCCACTTATCCGGCATCGAGATGACGTCCTCGTTGTAGAGGTGCGTCCACCCGTGGTTGCGCCCCTGTCGTCGCTCCGGCGGAGGTGGCGGATTGCCGGGGTCACCCTCCAGCCAGCGCCGGACGTAGTAGTGATAGAACTGCTTGCTCCACAGCAGGCCGGCCAGCGCCTGACGCATCACGGCTCGGGCGTCCGAGTCCAGGGCGGCCGGGATCACCGACTGGTAGAACTCGTCGGCCTCCTGCCGGCGGAGCATCAGGAGCGCATCGAACTCCGCCTCGAGGCAGTGACCGTGAGGCGGGGTGTTGGCGAGCCGCAGCCGGACCGAGACGGTCTCACCCGGCGCCGGTCGCAGCCGGTAGTGAGCCGCCGCCTTCGTGCCCTCACGCGCGGGATTCACCGCCTCGTCCCGGCCTTCGACGACGTAGTCGTTGATCCCGTCCTTCACGTAGGGCGTGCGGTTCGCGGTCCCGTAGATGCGCTCGAAATTCGTCTCGTTCTCGGTGAAGAGCAGCGCGGGGGCACCCTCGCAGGCCAGCCAGCGAAGCCCGAGGGTCTCGTGATCGACTTCGATCACGGCGGGCCCCGTCGCGGTCAGACGTGGCCTCGGCGCGCCCTCTTCCCAGGACCACGTGTTGCGGAACCAGAGAGTGGGCAACAGGTGGCACTCCGCCGCCTCCGACCCCCGGTTGGTCACCTCGATCCGGATCAGGATGTCGTCGATCCCGGCCTTGGCATACTCGACCTCGATGTCGAAGTAGCGATCGCCCTCGAAGATGCCGGTCTCCACCAGCTCGAACTCTGGCGCCCTGCGGTCCCGTCGACCGTTCTCCTCCACGAGTCGCGCGTACGGAAACGCGGCGTGCGGGTACTTGTAGAGGTACCTCATGTACGAGTGAGTGGGCGTAGAGTCGAGGTAGAAGTAGTACTCCTTCACGTCCTCGCCGTGGTTGCCCTCGCGACCGGTCAGCCCGAACAGGCGCTCCTTCAGGATCGGATCGCGCCCGTTCCACAGCGCCAGCGCGAAGCAGAGCCGCTGGTGGTTGTCCGAGATGCCGGCCAGGCCGTCCTCGCCCCACCGATACGCCCGCGAGCGGGCGTGGTCGTGCGGGAACGACTCCCAGACGTCGCCGTGCGGGCTGTAGTCCTCGCGCACCGTCCCCCACTGCCGCTCGCTGAGATAGGGTCCCCAGCGCTTCCAGTAGGCCGAGCGATCACCTGCCGCGTGAAGCCGCTGCTCTTCCGCCGTCTGGCGTGTGTTTGTCATGATCCGCAGGTGTGACGAAGGCCGCGCCGGGAGCGAGTCGGCGCGCGAGAAACTCCCGCGTGTGGCGGGGACGCGGCCCGCCCGCCACACTCAGCGCGGCCTCGAGCCGCTCCAGATCGGCACCCGTGTCGACGTCGTACCACGTCGGCAGGCAGACCGCGCGCATTCCGAGGTGGCGCGCGCGCTTGAGCGTGAGCGAAAGCACGGTGGGGGTGCTCCACGGCACGCCCTCGAACAGGGCCGGGCATGGAGCCCTCAGACCGATAAGGTAATACCCACCGTCCTCGGTGGGGCCGAGGACCAGGTCGACACCGGGCGCCATCACGAGACCCACCGCCTCGTCGATCGACTCGGGCGGGAGCGTGGGAGAGTCGGTCCCGATCACCAGCGCGGCCTGGTGACCCAGCCCCAGGATGTCCTCGATGAGCCGCTCCTGTCGCTCGCCGAGGTCCCGGCCACGCTGAGCGATCAGCGCGAAGCCCGGGGCCACCGCCTCGAACTCGCCGCGCGCCTCCACCGGCGCGTACGCCATGATCGGCCGTACCCCGACCACCGCGGCGACGCGCTCGACCGAGTCGAGCAGGAAGCATCGCGCCAGCTCCGCCGCCTCGACCGCCCGCAGCGGCGGGCAGAGGCGTGTCTTCACCGCGCCCACTCGGGGCGCCTTCGCCATCACCGCCAGTCCGACCGGCGGGTCCTCCCCGTTAGCGCCGAGCATGGCGCCATCATGCCACGCGCGGGGGACGACTGCCGGGCCGTGTGCCGCCCGCGCCCCCCTAGTGGTCGAAGCCCCGGGCGGATCACGCCTGCGGGTAGACGAAGATCTGGATGGTCGTGATGCCGATCAGCGGCAGGGCGGCCGGGCGCGTGCCGAGCCCGAGGGGCAGCAGGGTGGAGCGGCCCACCTCGAAGCTGGCCGCCATGGCCGCGGCCAGATACGGCGCCAGCACCGGGGCCTTGTACTCGTTGGCGGACAGCGCAACGATCGACCCGCGCGGAAATGTCGCGGCCGTGTCAAGACTCGACCCGGGGATCGCCCGGAGAGCGAACCTCTGGTACTGTCGCCCCCATCCTGATGAGCGGCCGGATGGCCGCCGAGCGAACCCCGGACCGGCCCCGGCGCCTCCAACCGGAACCTGTCAAACCCCAAGGAGGTCTTCATGGCAGACGATTTCGAGTACGTGTCCCAGGCCCGACTGGAGTACCGTCATGGCTACCGCCACGCCTATCTGGGCGACGTGCCGGCCCCCGTCGTCTACGGCGTCCAGGGCCGGCTGCGCGAGTACTACGGCGTCATGGAGGGTCCGCCGGTCGCCTCCACCCTCGACCACATCGTGGCGGCGGTCGCCGGCTGAATGTACGGCACGCTGCGCGGCGCCCTGGCAGGGCGCAAGATCGCGTTCGACCGGAACGGCTTCGTCGCCACGGTGGAAGGCCGTATCGTCGGTGTCGGCAAGACCATCCGGATCAGCTCAATCCACATGCACTACGAACTCGCCGTGCCGGCCGAGAGCCGCGACGCCACCGAGCGGGCGCTCGTACTCCATCCTCAGGGTTGCCCGGCCCACCAGAGCGTTCAGGGCGCCATCAACGTGACCTGGGACGCCCGGGTCAAGGTGGGCGAGGAGATGGTCAGCTTCCAGAGCACCACGGAGCCGACCGGCACTGGCTAGTCTTGATCCGCAGCGCAGCCACCCGCCAACCCGAAGGTCGGTGCGCTGCTCCGTCGTCGGGACAATCCGCCCGAGGCCAGGTTCTGTCTAGAATGCGGCAGTCGTCTGCTCCAGAGGCCGTGAGGCCTTCGGGCAGGCCCTGCCCGAACCGGAGCGGCTAGTCCCAGAGGAACTGGCGAGGATCGACGGCCTGGCCGCGCACCTGAATCTCGTAGTGGAGATGCGGGCCAGACGTGCGACCGGTGTTGCCGGTCAGCGCGATGACCTGTCCACGCTCGACGTGCTGTCCGTGCTTGACGCGGATCTCCTGGAGATGGCCGTAGAGCGAGCGCAGGTCGTGACCGTGGTCGAGGATGACGGTGGTGCCATACTCGCCCCCGTCACCCGCGAAGAACACGGTGCCCGAAGCCGGCGCGGCTACCGGCGTACCGCGATGGGCGCTGATGTCGAGCCCACGGTGGAACTCCTGATCGCCCGTCCACGGCGACGGGCGCATGCCGAAGCGGGAGTTGAGCGGCCCGCGCACCGGCCATCGGACGGGCAGGGACATCAGCATGGGACGGGTGCGCTCCATGAACCGCTCGAAGGCGCGGAGGCTCTGACCGCTCTCGCTCACATTGCTGCTGAGGAGCGCGAGCGCCTGTGGCAGCGCGGGCGCCTCACTGGCGAAAACCATCGGCAGCACCGCAACCGCGCCGCCCATGCCCGTGCCCGCGCCTTTGCCGGCGACGCCCGGCGACGGACCGAAGGTGCTCCACATCCGGAAGTGAACGGCCTGCCAGCTCCCCACTTCACGGTTGATTTCGGCCACCCGCTGCTCGAAGGCCTCCAGCAGTGCTCGCTGCTCCTCGACCCGCTGCTCGAAGCTCGCGGCCTGCACCTGAGCACGCTTGAGGGCGAAATAGTCCCACCAGGTGCCGGTCAGGAGGGACAGGCCGAGCAGCAAACCGAGCAGGCCGCTCACCAGGAAGCCCCGGGGGCAGCCCACGTGCAGCATGCGAGTGCCGCCGCCGTACACCAGCACGACCGTGAAGCCGCGGCCCGGCTGGCTCATGAGCGCTTGAGGGGTACGACGGAACCGTCGCGAGCAGAATCGGGAGCGTCGGCCTTGGGCATCCGGCAGCGCCCCTCGAACATCACCCCCTCCTCGAGCACGATGATGGGTGACTCGAGGTCACCGAACACGCGGGCCTTGCCAGAGAGCTCCACGCGCTCGCTGGCGTGGACGTTACCGACCAGCTCGCCGTTCACCACGAGCGTGCCCGCCCGGACGCTGGCGTTGACCACGCCGCGCTCGCCGATGATGAGGGTGTCGGGCGAGGCGATCTCACCTTGAAACTTTCCGTTGAGCAGGACCGTCCCCGAGAAGGTGTACTTGCCCTCGATCTCGGAGCCCTCGTCCAGGAAGGCGGTGAGCTTCTTGCGGCTGGCCGTCGCGGCCCGGCGTCTCAGCGGCCACATGCGCGTGCGACGGGAGCGGCCGGGGCCTGGTGAGGGATCAGGGAGGGGGTCGGGAGGCCGGCGGCCCGGGGCTCACGGGGCCCAGCATCGCTGCGTTGCGACATGACTGCCTCCCCCCCGCATTGGCGGTTTGAAAAAGCTGACTAGAGGGGAGCAAGGCGCCTGCCATGGGTCGACTACATATCAACTAGTTGTAACCGTTGACTAATACTGAGGTGCGGGACTTGCTAGGCGGGGTGGACTGACGTTTCGTGACAGACTGATTGTCAGCCAGGAAACGGTCCTAGTCGGGGCGGATAAGCGTGGGCAGTTCCCCGGGCGGCTGGAGAATGTACCCACCATCGTCCTGCTTGAGCAGCATCACGGCAGGGCCGCTCGCCGACAGGATGTTCCACCCGCTGCCGTCCGGACGCGCTACCACCCAGCGGGTGCCCTCGCTGGGAGTCTGGATGATGTAGCCGCCCCGCTTGTCCGGAAGCAGGTACATAGGAGGCACCCCGGGGCTGTAGACGACGTAACCCTCGCCCCACGCCGCGAAATAGACATCCACCGGAAACTCCCCGGGGGCAGTCGCCTTGAAATGAATGGCGGTCGATGGAGGCTGCGCAGGGGGGAACTCCGAATCGCTGGAGATGCATCCGCCGAGCGAGCCCAGCATCGCCATCGCGATCCCGAACGTCCGAAGCCGAGTCACCGTCATGGCGCGTCCTGCTCAGAGGCCGAAGCGGCGGGCTGTCTCGGCGTGGGCCTTCCAGATCGCGTGCGGCATGCGGTCGCCAAACTGCTCATAGAACTCGCGCAGCTCTTCGAGAGCCTGGCGCCACTCCTCGCGGTCGACGTGCAGCGCGGCCTCGAGCGCGCCAGGCGGCAACTGAAGGCCCGTGGTGTCGATCCCCCCCGCCGCGGGCACGAGCCCGATCGGCGTCTCGACCGCGGCCCCGCCGCCGTGTATCCGCTCCACGATCCACTTCAGAATCCGCACGTTCTCCCCGTAGCCCGGCCAAAGGAAACGGCCGTCCCCGTCGCGTCGGAACCAGTTCACGCGAAAGATCTTGGGCGGGTTCTTCAGCCGCGACCCGAACGACAGCCAGTGCCCGAAGTAGTCGGCCATGTTGTAGCCGCAGAACGGGATCATGGCCATGGGATCACGCCGCACGACTCCCACCTGCCCGGTGATCGCCGCGGTCGTCTCCGTCCCCATGGCCGAGCCCAGGAAGACTCCGTGGTTCCAGTCGAACGCCTCGAACACGAGTGGCACCACCCGCGCGCGTCGAGAGCCGAAGATGAAGCCGGAGATCGGCACGCCCTGGGGATCTTCCCAATTGGGCGCGATCGACGGGCACTGCTGCGCGGGAACCGTGAAGCGGGAGTTCGGATGCGCGGCCGGGCCGCCGCCGGATTGCCACGGCTTACCCTGCCAATCCAGCAGCCCTTCCGGAACCTGGGGCCCCATGCCCTCCCACCACGGCTCGTTGGACGGGGTCAAAGCCACGTTGGTGAAGATTGTGTTCGAGCGCACCATGGCGGCCCCGTTCGGATTCGTCTTGGGGCTCGTATTCGGCGCCACGCCGAAGAAGCCCCGCTCCGGATTGGTGGCGCGGAGCTGGCCGCTCTTGTCGACGTGGATCCACGCGATGTCGTCGCCCACCGTCCACACGCGATAGCCGGGCAGGCTCGAGACCACCATGGCCAGGTTGGTCTTGCCGGACGCGCTCGGCATCGCGGCGGCCAGATACGTGATTCGGCCCTGCGGATCCTCCAGCCCGAGTATCAGCATGTGCTCGGCCATCCACCCTTCCTGCCGCGCCTGAGAGGAGGCGATGCGGAGGGCGTGGCACTTCTTGCCGAGCAGGGCGTTTCCTCCGTAGCCCGAGCCCACGCTCCAGATCAGCCGCTCCTCCGGAAAGTGCAGGATGAATCGGCGGTCCGGCGAGAGATCGCCGAGCGAGTGCAGGCCCCGCACGAAGTCGTCGGTATCACGCATGTGTTCGAGCGCGACCGGCCCCACGCGGGTCATGATGTGCATGCTGGCGACCACGTAGGCGCTATCGGTGACCATGACGCCCACGCGACTCATGGGTGAGCCGGCCGGCCCCATCAGGTACGGGATCACCCACATCGGCCGGCCGCGCATGCTGCCCCGGAAGAGGCCGCGTAGCTTCTCCTTGCCTTCGGCCGGCGCCATCCAGTTGTTGGTCGGCCCCGCCTCTTCCCGGGTACGCGTGCAGATGAACGTCAACTGCTCGGTTCGGGCCACGTCGGAGGGATGGCTGCGATGCAGGTAACAGTTGGGGTACGTCCGCGAGTTGAGCGGCAACAGCGTGCCGTCGCGGAGCATGTCGTCGATGAGCCGGTCGTACTCCGCCTTCGATCCGTCCGCCCAGGCGACCTTGGCCGGCTGAGTCAACCCGGCGACCTCATCCACCCACTTCTCCACTTGATGCGTGAGGCTCATGGACGGTACCCCCCCGTCGCCTGGGATGGCGTGTATTGACAGATAGTCGCCGCGGGACGTGCGCCTGTCAACGATGGACCGGTTCGCTCAGGACTGCCGAGATTGGCGTCGCGCCAGGGCGTCGCGCACCATCAGCGCGAGGTCGCGACGCGGAAACGGCTTGATCAGGTAGCCGAAGGCGCCGCGGCGGAGCGCCTCGTTCAAGGTGGCGAGCGAGGCGAAGGCGGTGATCATCACTACCTCGATGCTCGCGTCGAACGCCTTGATGTGCGCCAGCGTATCGAGACCGCTCATGCTCGGCAGCAGGCGCACATCGAGCAGCACGAGATCGGGCCGGAATCGAGGAAGCGCCTCGAGCGCATCCTCTCCGGTCGCCACGCTCGAGACGCAGTAGTCGCGATCCAGCAGGGCGTGCAGGCTCAGGCGCACACCCTCTTCGTCGTCCACGAGCAGCACACGTGCAGGCTCGATCATTGGGTAGGTTTTCCCTGGTGCGATCGACGAAGGTGCAACGTGGGTGCCAGGGGAAACGCACGCCAGAGCGTCGGGAAACCGGCATCGCGCCCGCTGCCTGACGTCCACAACGCGCCAGGGAACGGACAAATTTTGGCGAAGCGCTCCTCACAACCGGAAGCCGCGTGACGACTCCGACACGTCGATCAGGAGCGCGGCACTCCTGCGGGGCGCAGACGTTGCGCGATCTCATTGACGAGGTGGTTGAGCCGCTCGGCCGCCTCTTCGCGCTCCTTCTGGTGGCGCTCGTTCTCGGCTCGCAGATCGCTCATGGTCTGCCGGAGATGCTCCCCCTGCCGCTCGGACGTCTCCAGCCGATTTCTGAGCTGCTCGTTCTCGTACGTGACGCCGCGCAGCCGCTCGTTCTCGCGCTCGGAGGCCTCCACGCGCTCCCGCAGGCGGTCATGCTCGTGCAGGAGCTCCAGCAGCGATGCGAGCTGGGTCTGGCCGGCTTCTAGCCAGCGCCGTACCTCGTCGTTATCGCGCGCCTGCTTCGACTCGACACTCATCATTGGATCCTCTCCTTTGGAACGATTGAGTGGAGTGTAATCCAGTCCGGGGAGCGATTTCCGACCAATCGCGACGGAGCCATCCCTGCCCCGGCGGACGCTGCTCCGCTGCTGGCGCCGGCGATCCGCCCGCCGACGCTCCGGCCATCGGGCCATGACCACGACTCGTCGCTGCCGCCGCCGACGGTCGAGCAGCACCTCCACGTCACCGGACTCTCCGGCAAAGAGGCGTTGCATCCGCTCGACGAGGGACGGCCGGTCGGAACGTACCACGACGAGGATGGGCCCCCGGGACGGGCTGCTCCAGAGCCACAGGGCCATGCGGCGAAACCGGCCGGCCAACAGCATGGTCAGCGCTTCCCGGGCTCTCGGGTCTGGCTGGCGTGAGGCGGCTTGCCGAGCAACCGGAGCCGGTGGGTCCAGCAGAGTCCGTGGATCTCGCGGTCGTCGCCCGGTATGTCGATCGTGACCAGGAGGAAGGGCTTCCCCTCCTCCCGGCACCGCGGGCAAATGACTTTCAAGGCGTTCGATACGCGGCAAACTCGGTGCCACGCCCCCCGCCGCAAGGGCGGAGCCAACCGCCACCCACGAGAAGTAGGAGATCCAACGACAGAGGTCCGGCGTGGTGGCATATACGATATCCGTCTCGCGCACTTAGAATTCCACTGCGCACACAATGCGCGAGCAGTCGAGTCGAGACAAGAGGCGTCCGAACCGGCCACTACGCAACAAGCACACCTTGCATTGGGAATCGCGGAGCCGTGCTTGGGCGCCGCTGCTCCCTGAGTAGGCAACAGGCTTCCCACCGCGCCATCGCAGGGACCACGCCTTGACACGACACCACACTGGTCCTAGCATGCTGCCACCCCCCGAGGTGGCGGTCATGAGTGAGTTCTACGACGAGTACTCCGAGTCCCTCGACGGTGAGTTCCGCAAGCTCGAAGATGCCCTCCTGAGCGATGAGGTCCGCCTGCTTGCCCCCAGCGAGCCCATCCGGCTGACCGCAGACGCCTCAGTGGCCGACGCGGTGACGCGCATGGTGGACAATCGCCGCGCCGGTGTCGTGATCGTGGACGCGGCGGGACGCCTGATCGGCATCTTCACAGAGCGCGATCTGCTGACGCGGGTGGTGCGGAGCGGGCGAGACCTCGCGCGCACCCGCCTCGGCGACGTGATGACCTCCGATCCGGAGGCCCTCACGATCGACGACCGGGTATGTTTCGCAATCAACCGCATGCACGCGGCCGGGTACCGGACTGTTCCCCTCGTCGACGCCGGACACCGGCCAATCGGCATCGTCACCGTCAACGACGTGCTGGGCTGGCTAGCGCGCGTCTTCCCAGAAGCGATCCTGAACCTGCGGCCAGGCGACCGGGTGAAGCGGCCCGCCCAGATGGACGGCGGCTAGGCGACCTTCCGGAAGACTAGCCGGGAAGGCGCGTTGCGGAACGGCCAACCCGGAATGATGGCGGTGAATCGCCCGGCGGGGCCGCCCGCCACCAGCAGCTTGAGGTTCTCGGGCGACTGGAACTTCGGCACGAGCATCTCGCTCCGAGACCCATCCGCGAACGTGGCCAGCACCTCGTCGGAAAGCCCCTCGCCACCGTCCCGGCCCGGCACCAGGTCACGTACCGGCTTCTGGAGGCGCTGCCACAGGAACTCCCGCGCCCGAGCCTTCGACCAGCCGTCGGCGGCCAGCGTCTTCACGTGCTCCGGGGAGAAGACGAGCCCGGTATCGCCGAGCCCCACCGCCTTGTGGTGCGCGACGACCTCCACGCTGCGCGCAATGGTCGTGAGCAGGTCGACCGCGGTGCGGCTCCGGGTGTCGGCGACGATCTGAGGCGCCTCGGCGGCCAGCACGGCCACCGTGCTGTCCTCGCGATCGAAGCCGTGCTCGACGTGGAGCGGCTCCCACGGGCTTGCCTCCTCGTTCTCCCCGATGCAGGCGCTGTAGCGTGAAGGCCCACCGAAGGTGGACATGCTGATGACCGCGGGCTGCGCTCCGCCGATGTTGACCCAGCATAGCCGCACGGCCCGCCCGATCGTCGCGTTGGCCCGCCAGCCGGGCCCGAAGACACCGGCCCCCGTGTTGATGTCGAGCGCCTTACGGATCGGACCATTCACGATCACCAGCGGCGCCACTGCGTCGGTCGTGCCCGAGACTCCGAGGAGGCAGAAGCGATCGTCGCAGATCGCCTCGACGGCGGCGAGCACCACCGGGAAATAGTCCGGACGGCACCCGGCCATCACCGCGTTGATCGCGATCCGCTGGACGGTGGCCCGGCCAAATCTCGGCGGCATCTCGGCCACCAGCTCGTCGGGCGATCGGCCGGAGGCGGCCACCGCGGCGGCCACCCGCGTGGCGGTGGGCGGCACCACGGGGAGGCCGTCGGTCACTCCCCGGGAGAAGAGTGCCTCGATCGCGTCGTCGGCGGCACTCGCCATGTCGGGGACGGAGGGGGCGCGGCCGCCGAGAGCGGCTACCGCGGGCGGGAGAACGGCGAGCGATACTCGAGCCGCTCGCGCACCTTGTTCAGAAGCCGCTCGACCGTGAACGGCTTAGCCAGGAAGGCGTCGACGGGAATGAGGACGCCGGCTTCACTGATCACCTCGGCGGCGCGGCCGGACATGAAGATCATCTTGGTATCCGGGCGGACCGCACCTAGTCGGTCGGCCAGCTCCTTCCCGTTGATTCCCGGCATCATGATGTCGGTGAGGAGCACGTGGATCGCGCCGGGATGCTCCGCGGCGAGCCGCAGCGCCTGCTCACCATCTTCAGCTTCCAGCACCCGATACCCGGCCCCCAGGAGGATATCCCGCGCCAGGGATCGCACCTGAGCCTCATCGTCCACGACCAAGATTGTTTCCATTCGCGGCCTATTCTACCCCGCTCCAACACCCATGGCGGCAGCTTGGTTCCGGTCCGGGAAGCTTGACAGGGTCGCCCAGCGGTCCTAGAGTCGACCCGTCATGAGGAAATGGTTCGGCGCGCTGAGCCTGGTGTGGCTGCTCTGGTCGGATCTCTCGATCATCGCCAAGGACAACATCGTCGATACGGTCCTCCTGCGCTGGCTCGCCGGAGTGCCCCGCTTCCAGACCGACCAGATCCTGGCGGGCACCTACTCCTCCGCGGACGAGTGCAAGGCGGCGCTGGAGCGACACATCGGAACGCTCAAGGCCGTCAACGACAGCTGGTCGTCGGAGCCATTCGAGCGCAACGCAGACTCGGGGACCATCCACTACTACCGCAACGGTCTCGTCTACGCGCGCGCGGATCTACGCTGCGCGGAGCAGCAGTAGCCGGATCGAGATCAGCGGTTCGGCGGCGCCGACACGGGCGCGTCGGTCCGCGCCGGTGGTCGCGGCTCTCGTGGGCCACCCTCGAACATGTCCATCAGCCACGGCACCGTGATCACGACCACGATGGCCAGCACGATTAGCACCAGCGTCGCGCGGAACCAGCCGGTCACGAAGATGCTGGGCGGGCCGTCGTAACCTTCCGCGTCACCGCGTAGCACCGCCAGCTCGGCCCGTAGCTGCTCCTGCTCCGTCTCCAGTGTCTCTACCCGCGAGCGGAGCTGGCGCAGAGTGCCTGCCACGTCCCGTGCGGACGCCCGCGCTGGGCGGCGACTCTCCGCCGCCGGAACGCTCTCGACCGCTGCGGCCAGGCGACGGCGACGCGGGCGCTCCGCGCCGGGGCCGGCGCCGTTGTCGGCCAGGGCGAGCTGACGACCCGGCGCGGCCGGCACGGCCATCTCGGAGCCGGCGGCGACATCGCTGCCGCCCTGCGGTCTCCGCACCGGCGGACCGCCGCCTTGCTGGGCGACCGCCTCGACCGGCCGCCCCATGGCCTGGAGGTCCTCCCGCGAGAGCGTCTGGATCCGTGCGAGGAGGCTCTTGACGGTCCGCTCCGACACCTGATGGGCGAGGACGAGCCGTCCCTGCTCGCCGCCGTCCTCGACGTAGGCCACCCAGTCCTTGAGGCTCCGGGTGCCGTGCCAGGCGACAGTGAGGCCACTGACCTGCATACGCTTTCGTCCCTCGATCTTCGCCAGGGGCTTGCGGGTAGCCTCCATCCGGATCCTTTCCGCGCGCCTGATCCCGACGGCGCGAGGCCCAAGAGTACGACGTGAGCCCGAGGCTGACAAGGCCCCTTCCACGCCTCCAAACCGGGCACCTTTTTACACGAGTGTCATGTAAAAGCTACACGATCTGACACTCTGGCCCTCAGGGCAGGTCCCAAGGCCTCGGTCTATCCTGGGAGAAGCGAAGCGGGCAACCCACTTCGCGTCCCCTATTTTGCCCAAGCTGCTGGCACATCCGTTGCGTCCCTACCCTGCCCCGAAAGGAGCGGGCATGCGCCTCACATCCCTCACCGGACTCCTGGCCGACGACCTCGCGGTCGATCTGGGCACCGCCAACACCCTGGTCTACGTGCGGGGGCAGGGCATCGTCCTCAACGAGCCGTCGATCGTGGCCATGAAGGACGGGACCGTGCTCGCGGCGGGCCACGAGGCCAAGGCCATGCTGGGCCGGGCCCCCGGGCACATCTCGGTTGTTCGCCCGCTCCGCCACGGCGTCATCGCCGACTTCGACTCCACCGAGAAGATGCTCCACTACTTCATCAACAAGACCCGGCAGCGCCGCAGCCTGGTGCATCCGCGTGTGGTGGTCACGGTTCCCTCCGGCATCACCCAGGTCGAGAAGCGCGCCGTGCGTCAGTCGGCCAAGCAGGCGGGCGCGCGAGAGGCCTACCTCATCGAGGAACCCATCGCGGCAGCCCTCGGCGCCGGCCTTCCGGTAGCCGAGCCGGGCGCCAACATGATCGTCGACATCGGCGGCGGCACCACCGAGGTCGCGGTGATGTCGCTCTCGGGTATCGTCTACTGCAGGTCGGTCCGCATCGCGGGCGACGAGATGAACACCTCGGTGATCCAGCATATCCGGAAGAACTACAGCCTGCTGGTCGGAGAGCGGCACGCCGAGGACATCAAGCTCCGGCTCGGCTCCGCGTACCCGATCCCGGGTGAGCACCTCACGATGGAAGTGAAAGGACGCGATCTCATCGTCGGCATCCCCAAAACCATCCTGGTTACCGGCGAGGAGATCCGCGAGGCGCTGCGTGAGCCGATCATGGCCATCGTGAGCGCGGTACACACCTGTCTCGAGCAGATCCCGCCCGAGCTGGCTGCCGACATCGTGGACAAGGGCATCGTGGTCTCGGGCGGCGGCGCGCTCCTGCGCGGGCTGGACTCCCTGCTCCACGAGCAGACCGGCCTGCCGATCCGTGTGAGCGAGGACCCGCTGACCTGCGTCGCCCGGGGGGCGGGAGTGCTCCTCGACAACGTCAAGCTTCTCTCCCGCGTCGCGCTGCCGTCGTAGTCGTACTCACCAACCAGCGCGGCGCCGAAGCCGGCAGCCACGGGCCCTCGCCGGAACACGCGCTGAGCCGCTCCCAGAGTGGCCACGTGGCGATACGACTGACCGTGTCCCACGGAGGCCCCCGCCCCCACCGTGGAAGCTACCGAGCGCGGCGTCGAAAAGCTACCGCGGAGCGAGCGACATCTCCGCGACGATGAGCCGAAAGTCGGCCCGCGGGCGGAACGTCACGCGCTTGGAGGTACCGTAGACGACCACCTCCTGGAAGAGCTCGAGCCACGGCTTCTCGTCGTCGATGATCTGGGTGGCCTCGACGTAGAGCGCCTTGCGCCTCTTGGCGTCGAGTGTGTAGCGGGCCTGCTCCATCAGGTCGTGGAAGCGATGGCCCGGCTGGCTACCTACCCAGTACCGGCCACCCAGACCGGTCGGATGCAGGATCCGCCAGAGGCTGCCGTCGGCGTCCAGCAAGGTCGATTGCACGTTGATCAGCAACAATCCGCCCGCGGGGAGCGCCCGCTCGTTGACCATGCGCTGGCGCGCGCCCATCTCCATCATGGCCACCTTCGCGCGGATACCGACCTTGGACCACATGTCGGCGATCACTTCCAGCAGATGCTTGTCGTTGACCATCGTGCCCATGCCCGCGTGAAGGGTCACGTCGATCCCACCGGGCACCCCGGCCTCGGCCAGCAGGGTTCGCGCCCGCGCGGGGTCGTACGGGTAAGGCTTGAGCCCCGGGTTGTAGCCGAAGTCAGTGTCGGCGAGCCCGCCCGCGAGCGGCTTGCCGAGGCCGGCGAACAGGCTGCGGATGATGGCGGGCACGTCGAGAGCATAGTGCATCGCCTGGCGCACGCGCTTGTCGGAGAGTGGCGGCTGGGTGGAGTTGATGTTGAACTCCACCGTTCGCGTCGAGGGGACGCTGACCACCCGCGTGCTCCGCCCTTCCGTGATGCCCTTGATGCGGTCAGGCGGGACGTTGGTCACGATGTCGGCGTCACCCTTCTCGAGGGCCACGAGGCGCGGAAAGTCGTCCGGGATCGCCTTCCAGATCACGCGGTCGATGGACGGGGCTCGGCCCTCCCACCCCCACCAGTCCCGGTTCGCTTCCATGATCAGCCGCTCGTCCTTCACCCACTCCACGAACCGGTAGGCGCCGCTACCCACCGGGCGCCGCGCCAGCTCCTTGGCGCCCTCGTCGGTGGTGAAGCGCGCGGGGAGGATCTGCGAGCCCATCTGGGCCATGCGCACCGGCAGCAGCGGATCTGGCTTGCGGGTCACGACGCGGATCGTGGTCGGGCTCACCACCTGTACCGCCTCGATTGTGGTGAAGCCAGCGGTGACGATCGTCTTGCCCGGCACCAGGTTGCGCTCGATGGTGGTCCGCACGTCGTCCACGGTCAACGGGGCACCGTCGTGGAACTTCACGCCAGGACGGAGGGTGAACTCCCAGGTCGTGTCGTTGAGCGCCTTCCAGGAGGTGGCGAGCCCCGGCTGGAGCTGCAGCGAGGAGTCCCAGCGGGTCAGCGAGTCGTAGAGATTGTAGAAGTAGTTGACCGTGAGGACCTGGGTGCTCCGCCCCGGATCCATGGTCGTCGCCTCCGCGGGCTGGGCGATCGTGATCTGGGTGGGCTGGGCGTCCAGCGACGAGCTCGCGAGCAGGAGCAGCAGAATGGCCAGGCCGGCGAAGATCGGCATCGGTCTTCCTCCTCCGTGCGGGTTGGGCGGCCGGTGTCGGGCGCGCCGAGGGTATCGCAGACCGCCGACGTTTTCTATAATCTCGGGCGAGCCGGAAGCCCAGACCCGCCACCCAATGGAGGCCGCATGAAAGGCGTGACGCTGCCGACCGAGACCGTGTTCGTGATGGAGAACTCGCCGATCAAGTTCGGCCTCGGAGCCATGGACGAGATCGGCTTCGACGCCAGCCGCCTCGGCATCCGGAAGGCCCTGATCTTCACCGACCGGCACATCTCCGAGCTGGGTCTGGCCGAGCGGGTACGCGGGCTACTGGAGGAGCAGGGCGTAAAGGCCGACGTCTGGGACGGAGTCGAGGTCGAGCCCACCGACCGGTCCATGGAGGAGGCGGGCGAGTACGCGCGTAGCAAGGACTTCGACGGCCTGATCGCGGTGGGCGGCGGCAGCACCATCGACACCTGCAAGGCGGCCAACCTCCTCACCTGCTATCCGGCGCCGCTCCTCGACTACATCAACAAGCCAGTCGGCAAGGGCGTCCCGGTGCCCGGACCGGTACGCCCGCTGATCGCGGTGCCCACGACAGCGGGCACCGGCAGCGAGACCACCGCGGTAGCGGTCACGCACATCGTGGACCAGAACGTGAAGGCCGGCGTGTCGCATCGCCTGCTGCGACCCGCGCTCGGAGTGGTCGACCCGCTCAACACTCTCACCGCGCCGGCGGAGGTGACCGCGGCGGCCGGCTCCGACATCCTCACCCACGCCATCGAGTCCTATACCACGCGTCCGTACAACGCGAGGGCCAAGCACCATCCGCCGGATCGCCCCGCCTACATCGGCGCGAACCCGGCCAGTGACATCTGGTGCGAGAAAGCTATGGAGTACGCGGCACGTTACCTCCGCCGCGCGGTGCTCAACGGCCTCGACGTGGAGGCCCGGCTGCATCTCTCGCTCGCCGCGAACTACGCGGGCATCGGCTTCGGCAACGCGGGCGTGCACATCCCCCACGCGGTCGCGTACCCGATCGCGGGCCTGGTGCGCGATTACGTGCCGAACGGATACCGCACGCGCCACCCGCTGGTGCCGCACGGCATGTCGGTCATCCTGACCGCGCCCGCCGCCTTCCGGTTCACGTTCGCCACGTCGCCCGAGCGCCACCTGCGCGCCGCGGCGCTCCTCGGGGCCCCGGTCGACGACCTCACCGAGGCCGATCAGCGCGAGGCCCTGCCCCGCGCGCTGCTGTCACTGATGCGCGACATCGGCATCCCCAACGGGCTCACCGCGATCGGCTACACCGAGCGCGACATCCCGGGGCTGATCGAGGGCACCCTGCGTCAGCCGCGCCTGCTGTCCGGCGCCCCCCGCTCGGTGGGGGCGGCGGAGCTGGAGCTCATCCTGCGCGACGCGATGCAGTACTGGGGCTAGAGCTGGCCGGAGTCGCCCCACCGGGCGAGCAGGGCCTGGTAGGCGGGATCCTTGTAGCGGTCCAGGTGAAAAGCCGGAGCGTAGGGCGGGAGCGGGCGCTCTGCGATGTGGTCCGCGAGCAGATCCGCCGCGCCATTCGAGGACATCATCCCGTAGCCGGACAGGCCGCCGATAAGGTAGGCGCCCTCGAGGGGAAGCGGCCCGGCCAGGAAGCGGTTCTCCTGCGTCTTGGTGTAGTAGCCGCCGTCCACGAAACACTTGGGCAAGCGTGACAGGTATGCGCTCAGTCCGGGGATCAGGCGGCTGAGGCCGCGCAGCACGACCTCGGCATAGGCGGGGTCGAACTCGACCGGAAATCGCGCCTCCATCGGCTCGACATCGTAGGTCCACACCCCGAGCATCACCGGGCTGTCGCCGCCGCCCTCCGGCCGTCCGTGCACGCCGGCCGGCATCTCCTCGAGCAGGTGGCGGAGGGCCTCCGTCTGCTCGAGCTCCTCGCGCTCCTCCGGGGACCACGGCAGCCGCACCGGATCCGTCCAGATCATCATCGGCGCGTGTCGCGGCACCACACCGAGCGTGTCGTGAAACGCCACTTTCGCGTGGCGCTCGCAGAACACCGGTAGGTCGACGCCGACGAGCCGCCCGACGTCCCGCACGTACGGGCCGGCCGCGTTCACGAAGCGCGGCGTCCCGATGACGCGGCGGTCGCCACGGCCGGCCACCTGTACGCCGGTCACTCGACCACCCGCTGTTTCGACCCGCTCCACGCGGCCCTCGAGCAGGCGGACGCCCTTCTCGCGCGCCCGCTCCATCATGTACATGCCGAGCTGCTGGCCGCTGAACCAGCCGCAGCGCCGGGCGTGCAGCAAGGCGACCGTGTCCTCGGCCAGGTACGGGAAGTGACGGCGGATCAGGCCGCGGTCCGTGATGACGTCGGAGCCGGTGGGCTGTCCCTCGTACCCGACTGCAGGAGCGGGCTGGTAGTCATCCCCCGACCCCCGATGGATGCGAACCGGGCCAGCACCGAGCGCAGCCGCTTCCTCTCCCGCCCGGAGGTAGCGCTCCACCTGCGCCGGCTGGGCAGTGGCGAAGAGATAGCCCCGACGGTTCATGAGGAAGATGTTGCCACTCTCGCGGGCCAGCTCCTC
Source organism: Nitrosotalea sp. (assembly GCA_035519555.1). Lineage (GTDB taxonomy): Bacteria > Methylomirabilota > Methylomirabilia > Rokubacteriales > CSP1-6 > CAMLFJ01. Next base: position 36,483 of record DATIWG010000027.1, read on the forward strand.
CATCAAGTCGATGCTGCGATTCATCAGGGCCACCATCGCGGTGCCCGGCCCCGGCCACCAGTTCCGGTACGACTCGGCGGACTTGTCGCTCGTCAGCGACAGAGGGGGACGCTCGTCGACCAGGACGACCGACGTGATGCCTCGCCGTACGAGATGGTAGGCTGCGGCCACCCCACCGATCCCCGCCCCGCAGATCACGACCTCCGCCGTCTCGTTCATGGCGGGCCCGATGCTACCACCCCTGCCATCAGGTCGACAGTGTCAGCGTCACGACGCTCCGGCGGTGCCGTGACGGCAAGGTAACTATACGGGAAGGCGGCTTTGTTCCGGCGGCACGTCGGTTGCTCATGGCCGGGCCATGATCACCACAAAACAGAACGATCGCCGTCGCCACCCGCGCACCGACGTCTCCTGGCTTGTGGTCGTGGAGGCCGGGAAGCGCCGCTTCCTGCTCCAGACGGTGGACATCTCGGCGCGCGGCGCCAAGGTGAGGCCGAAGGAGCGGCTCGACATCGGGACCCCGGCTCAGCTCCGGTTCCGGCCGCCCGACGGGTCGCCGTTCAACGTCCCCGCGCTCGTGTGGCGCGCCGACACCGACGGTCTGGCGTTCCTGTTCATGGGGGACATCCAAGACCGGCTCCGGCGCTTCGGACGTCTGCTCGCGAGCTGACGCCATCGCCCGCCCCGCTTACTTCTTGAACCAGTCCCAGACCTTGTCCCACCACCGACCGATCTGCTCGGTCACGCCACCGTGCTCGTCGCACGCAGGCGGCTCGGTACCAGCCAGGAACACCTCGGTGGCCACCAGCGGACAATAAGCCGTCGCCGTCTTCCCGTTGGTCAGGTCGATCTTCGCATGCGTGATGCCGGTCGGCTCCGCGAACGCGCCGCCCGGATAGACGTCCAGCGCCTGTCGCATGAAGTCCGACCAGATCGGCAGCGCACCCTCCGAACCCGACAGGCCGGCAGGCGTCCCGTCGTCGAAGCCGACCCAGACGAGCGCGAGCAGATTCGGCGAATAGCCCACGAACCACGCGTCCCGCCCTTCGTTCGTGGTGCCGGTCTTGCCCGCCACCGCGCCGGGCACGCCCAGCGCCCGCGCGGCCGCGCCGGTTCCTGCGTTGATCGCGCCCTCGAGGAGCGACGTGACCAGGTAGGCTTCTGGCGCACCGATCACCGGCGGAGCCTCACGGCTCGCGCTCCACAGTGCGGTGCCCGCCTCGTCGGTCACCGCATCCACCGCGCCCCCCGCTGGCGCGAGCCCACCGTTGGCCAGCGGCAGGTACGCGCGCGCGAGCTGTAGGGGGGTGATCTCGAAGACACCCAGCGCGAGCGCGGGCACCGGCCTGAGATTGACCTCGACCCCGAGCTTCCGTGCAGTCTCGATGACGGTGGGCAGCCCGACCGCCTGAGCGAGCCGCACGGTGGCGGTGTTGAGCGAGCCCTCCAGAGCCCGGCGCAGCGTGACCGGCCCCTGGTACCGGTCGTCGTAGTTCTTGGGCGTCCACGACTTGCCGTCGACCACAATCGTGATCGGCGAATCTTCCAGCAGCGATGCCGCCGTGAACAACTGGGCGTCCCGGCGCGGAGTGAGGGCGGCCAGGTACACGAACGGCTTGAAAGCGCTCCCCGGCTGCCGGCGAGCCAGCACCGCGCGATTGAACTGGCTCGACCGGTAGTCGCGGCCGCCGACGAGCGCGCGGATCTGCCCGGTCGCGGGATCGAGCACGATCATCGCCGCCTGCAGCCGCTCCTCCGGGCTCTTGCGGCGCAGGCGCGGTCGGGAGGTCTCGAGCCGATCCAGACCCTTGACCACCGCGGCCTCTGCGATCCGCTGCAGCACGGGATCGAGCGTGGTGTACACGCGCACCCCGTGCTGATCGCCGAAGTCCACGTCGGTGACCCGCTCCAGCTCGGCGCGCACGTGGTCCACGAAGTAGGGTGCCACGAGCCCGTTGGCCGGCGTGGCGCGCGCGCGCACCGGCTCCTTGCGCGCTTTCTGGTAGTGGGCCTCGGAGATCTTGCCGAGTGCGCGCATGCGGGCGAGCACGACGTCGCGCCGCTCCCGAGACCGCTCGGGATAGCTGGCCGGGGAATAGCTGTTGGGGGCCCGGATCATGCCCGCCAGGAGCGCGGCCTCGGGCAACGTGAGCTGATGGACTTCCTTGCCGAAGTAGGCGCGGGAGGCGGCTCCCACCCCACGGACGGCCGAGCCCCCCGACTGACCGAGATAGACCTCGTTGAGATACGCCTCGAAGATCTGATCCTTGCTGTAGCGCCACTCGAGCGCCGTGGAGAGCAGGGCCTCGTGCATCTTGCGGCTGAGCGTGCGCTCGGGCGTGAGCAGCCGACTCTTCACGAGCTGCTGTGTGATGGTGCTGCCGCCCTCGGCCACCCTCCCCTTTCGCACGTTGGTCCACAGGGCACGCAGGATGCCGCGTGGATCGACTCCGCCGTGCTCGTAGAAGCGCACGTCCTCGGTCGCGAGAACCGCGGTACGCAGCTCGATCGGCACGTCGGCCAGGCGCACGGGCCGGATGTTCTCGCCCATGTCGGCCCCCGCGCTGGCCAGCAGCTCGGGAGGCAGCGCCACGCTCCCGACCTCGGCCCCGCCCCGACGTAGGCCAGTGATGCGATTGTCCGCGACGCTCAGGGAAACGCGAGCGCCGCCGGCGCCGCCCACATAGATGTCCCACGCGGCGTCCGTGCGGGAGAACTGGCCGGGGCCGTCCGCACCCCTGGTCCCGCGGTAGCCCAGTCGGCTCAGGATTCCCCCCAGGTCCAGCGTGGTGACGTTGACCCCCGGCCGGAGGATGGCCGGAGCGGCGTAGAGCAGGGTCGAGCGGCGCGCCTCCACCCGCTCGAATCTCGACAGCGCGCGGGCGGCGTAGAGTGCAAGCCCGCCGACGAGCAGCACGAGGAGGACGAGCAGGACGCTTGCGACAAGGCCGCGGCGGCGCATGCCCCGCACCCGGCTTCCCAAGCCCCCGAGCATCATCGGGCAGGGTCTAGGACCCGGCGGTCCTCCGCAGCGTGACCATCACCAGCCTCGCCACCTCGGGATCGGTCGAGAGCTCGACGACCACGAAGTCCCCGGTGCGGATGTCCGCGAGCGTGATGGTGCTCTCCCGGAACGCGTCCTTGAGGTCCGCGCCCGCCGGATTGCGCTGCGATAGCAGCACCAGCGCGCCGCGAGGCACGTGCACGCGCAGGGCCCGGCGCTCGGAATTGGGCCCGAACTCGTCGACGGTCAGCGTCCTGGACTGTGCGTCCACCGCCAGCACCGTTCCCGCGTGCCGCTCGCCCGCTCGCGCCGGAGCGAGGATGGCCGCGAGGAGAGCGCTCATCAGGATAAGGCCCATCGCCATCCGAACAGGCGACACGCGCCGCGGCGGACTAGCGGTGAGACTCACGATCGCGGAGTGGCCGGCGCTCCGACCTCGGCCGCCTTCAGCTTCCTGACCAGCTCGGCGTACGAGGAGGTCTGGATGATCTTGTCGAACTGGGTTCGGTAGTTGTTGATCAAGCTCACGCCCTCGACCATTACATCGTACACGAGCCAACGGTCACCCCGCTGCTGCATGCGATAGTCCACCGGGACCTCGGTCCCCTGCTTGGTGACGAACCGGGTGCGCACTGAGGCGAGCGTCCCCTCGACCGTCTCGCCCGCGTAGGTGATCCGCTCACCGCTGTAGCGCTCGATCTTGGAGATGTACGCGCGCTCGATCAGGTCGGTGAACAGCGACGTGAACTCCTGCCGGTCCTTCTCGGCGAGGGCCTGCCAGTGGCGGCCGAGGGCCCGCTTCGCGGTCTCGCCGAAATCGAACACGACCTCGGCCTCCTTGCGGATCGCGGCGCGCCGATCCTTCGCCTTCGCGTCGGGCTTCAGCGAGGGATCCTCCAGCACCTTGACGATCTGTTCCACCGCCGCCTTGAGCTGATCGGTCGGCGCACCGGCGTCCGCACACGCCGGGGCCCAGACCAGCAACCCCGTCACCGCGACCCAGGCCAGGCGGGAAACGCGAAGTGCCGTCATGCCTCAGGCCCCGTGGAGGGAAGCCGGATACACCGCGATCCGGAAGCCGTCCTGGGTGCCGAGCAGCACGACCAGGGTCGACATCGCAACGACGACGATGCTCTCCACGGTAGCCACCTCCATGGCCGTGGTGCATCGCGCATGCCACGGCGGGTCCGTTCGATCTCTTTCCAAGTAGCCACCCCGCAAGGATAACTGGCCCGGCACGCACCGGGAAGTAGGATCCTGGTAGGAATTTCCAGGACGACTGTGTAAAGCCTTCCAACGCCGAGCCGGCGCACGATGCGTCATCTCGCTCCCTGGGGCAGCACCTCTACGGCCCGCGGATCACTGAGCACGGCCCGAGCGACATCCCCGATCCGTTGCCGCGAGTCCATCGCCCGACGCCGCAGCCACTGAAACGCCTCCTCCTCACTCAGGTGACGATCACTCATCAGCTTGCCCTTGGCCCGGTCCACGATCGGGCGCTCCGACCGGGCGCGCTGCAGGCGGCGAAGGTCGCGGAACCGCGCGAGCGCGAGGTCAAGGGTCGGGGCGAGCTCGGCCGGGCGGAGCGGCTTCAGCAGGAAGGCCATGATCCCCGCCCGGTTGGCCTGCTTGACGACGGACGCGCTGGTGTCGCGCGTGTGGAGCACGGCCGGACAATCCACGACCGCAGTGATGCGCGGCATCAGGGCAGGCTCCCGGCCCCAGAGGCTGGGCGCCACAATCAGCACGTCCGGTCGCATCTCGCGCATCAGCTCCACCGCATCGAGTCGCAGCGGCGCCTCAACCGCCACCGTCCCCCCGGCGTCCTCGACGGCGGCCCGCAGACCCGCACGCGCCGCCCCGTCGCTCTCGAGTACCGCCACTCGCCAGCGTGGTGGGCCACTCTGGAACATCCTGCCGATGGCTCTCATGGGAGACCTCCCGGCCGGGCGGGTCGCAACCCGCGTGCCAAGCTTCCAGCGTGATATTCGGCCCTCTTGGACGCGGTGCTGAGATCGTCGGGAAGGAATTGCCGGCCCGTTCCGGAAATTTTGACCGCGCTTCTCCTCTGTTTTCATATGCCGAGAAGCGTAGTCGCGTACCGAGTGGTGAACTCGTCGCGTTGGGATCGGTGGCACGTCACTTGCGTCTTCCCTCGACCATGCTCAGGCTCAAAGGTGAAGCCGACGATTCATTGGCTGACGACGCGAAGAATGCGGGCCCATCCGGCGATGCGGACGAGGCCGTCCACGAGCACCCCGCGTTCGCGGATGAGCAACTGGTCGACGTCGAGGGAGTCGAGGACGGGGAGATTGACGACCGCGAAACCGACGGCCGCTTCCATCTCCTCGGCGATCCGCGGGGGCTCGGGATCGCGGCCGCGACGTTCGTGCCCACGTTCCTCGTCGTCTTCTTCGGTCTGCCGTACCTGGCAGGCCCGGCCTTCACCAACCGCACACCGAGGGAGCCCTCCGCGGTCGCCACGGCCCCGCCGATCCCGACTCCGGACCCGAGCGGGTCATCTAGCTCGTCCCTGTCCGAAGCCCTGCGGGCTGGATCTGCCGACGGCCTGATCTCTCCACCTCCTGCCGCCCCGGCCCCACCGCCTGCTGCGAACTCCCGGCTGCCAGAGGCCCTGCCCCCGGTGGCCGCGGACGCCGGATCGCTAGACCGCGAGCAGGCTCCGGAGCCAGCGCCGAGCACTGCGCCTCCATCGGTATCCAGCTCGGAGTCCAGCCCGTCGCCCACCGTCCCGACGCTCCCCTCTGCTCCATCCCGCGTGCCGGAGCCCGAGCGAAAGGCCACCCCGTCGCGAACCGTGCTCGCGTCTCGCGCGGTACCGGGACCCCGTCCGGCCGCGGCGACTCCGGATGCGGCGCGCCCGCCCCGGCCGCCGGGTGACTGGACGCCCGCCGCTGCGTTCGCGGACCGGGGTGCAGCCGCGCGGCTTGCCAGTAGCATCGAGCGGCAGGGGTATCCGGTGGAGATCCGTCAGGATTCTTCGTCCACACGCCCCTGGGTCGTGTGGATCGGCAGTCGGCCTAGCGGCAGCGCGCGCCGCCGCTAGGCCGGCATTACCTTCACGCCCGCCTCAGCGCCTCCCGATCGGCCTGCAGCTCCCGCCAGCGCCGCGCCTTGTTGTGCAGCGTCTTGGGCGTGGTGCCGAGGATCGCGGCCGCACGAGTCTTGTTGTTGTTGACCGACTGCAGCGTTCTCAGGATGAGCTCGCGCTCGCCGTCGTCAAGCGTGGTGCCCACCGGGAGCGCGACGATGTTGGCCTGCTCCGACCGCGGAGCCCCGAGGGGGGCGAGCGGCAGGCAGTCCGGCGTGATCAGGCCGTTCTCGCAGGAGACGACCGCGCGCTCGATCATGTTGCGGAGCTCGCGCACGTTCCCCGGCCACGAATGCTGTGCGAGGAGTTTCGTGGCGGCCTCATCCATCCCTCGAACCCCCCGCGCGTACTTGTCATTGAACTCGGCTATGAACGTCTCCGCGAGCAGCGGGATGTCCTCCGGGCGGCGGCGAAGCGGGGGCAGCGGGATCGCCAGCACGTTGATCCGATAATAGAGGTCCTCCCGGAACGCGCCGTCCTGCACCGCCTTCACCACGTCCTTGTTGGTCGCGCAGACCACCCGCACGTCGACCTGGACCTCGTCGTGGCCCCCGATCCGACGCACCTGGCTGTCCTGGAGCACGCGAAGGTACTTGGCCTGCAGGTTGGAGGTCATCTCCGCGATCTCGTCGAGGAAGATCGTGCCGCCGTCGGCCAGCTCGAAATACCCGGGCCGCCGCGCCATCGCGCCGGTGAAGGCCCCGCGCTCGTGCCCGAACAGCTCGCTCTCCAGCAGCGTCTCCGGGATGGCCGAGCAGTTGACCGCGACGAAGGGCCCCTTGGCGCGCTGGGAGAGCTGATGGATGGTGCGCGCGACCAGCTCCTTGCCGGTACCGGTCTCGCCCAGGATCAGCACCGGGGCCGGGCTGGGCGCTGCCATCTCGATCAGGCGGTAGACCTCCTGCATCGCCGGGCTCACCCCGAGCAATGGACCGAGCCCCCGGGTCTCCTTGAGCTGCTGGCGCAGCACCGTGACCTCACGGTTCACCTGCACCTTCTCGACCGCCTTCTCCACCAGGACCCGCAGCCGCCGCGGGTCCACCGGCTTGGTCATGTAGTCGTAGGCCCCCTCCCGCATCGCGGACACCGCGGTCTCGATCGACCCGTGCGCGGTCAGCAGGATGACGGCGGCATGGGGCACCGCGGCGGCCAGGGGCTTCAGCAGGCCGATGCCGTCGATCACCGGCATGATCATATCCGCGATCACGACCGAGGGTCGGAAGGCGGGCGCCCGCTCGAGTGCGTCCTTTCCGTCGACCGCCTCCTGAACCTCGTAGCCCCACGTGTTGAGTAGGGCCGCCAATCCGCTGCGACCCGACTCATCGTCATCGGCAATCAAGATCCGATGCTTCATGGTTTGTCCCCTCTGTCGCGAGATTGGCGGGAGTGTATGCCTGAACTACCGGGTCGGGCTGGGCTGCAAGCGATATGCCCGCCCCCGGGCCAACCTCTCCCGGTAGCCGGATGAGTCAGTCACTGCCAGGCCTTAGGGCTTCCGTGTTCCGTAGCGGCATGAGCCCGTCTGAGCCAGACCGCACCCCTGAGAGGGAAGATATTACCGTGTAACTGTGACTTAGTGCTGACCCCGGCCCAGGTCGAACAAGAGGCAGGCGGGGAGGACCGCGTGGGCTCGACTTGCGATCAGCGAGACGACCTCAGCCTGCATGACCCGGTAGATGTAGTCGCGCCGGAGCCGGTCGAAGAAGCCCAGGGTGACGGCCGAGAACGCGCCGACCCCGGTCAGCGACACGGCGGAACAGTCGATGCCTGGCGGCCGCGGTGAGCGCCTCCATCGGGTCGTCGTGCCGATCGCAGATCAGCACGAAGGTTCTCCGCCCGCCGTCCGACGACTCGATCCTCATGGCAACGCTGCGGGTCGGTAGCGTCGACCGTCGAGGCCTCGTACTCCGCCGTCTTTCTGGCGCGTTCCCCGCGTGATACCGTGAGGTCGATCGACAACGCTCTCCTGGAGGCGGCAATCATGGCGGACGTGTGGGGTGATCTCGTGTGGGCCGCTCTCGCCGATCTCAAGACGAGGCTGATGCTCGTGCTCCCGGGAATTCTCGCGATGCTCACGCTCACTGCCGTCGGATTCGCCGCCGCGTGGATCGCCGCGCGGGTGGTCCGGCGGGTGGCGCAGGCGGTCGCCTTCGATCGGCGCGCGGAGACCTGGGGCATCGTGGCTGCGCTTCATCGCGCCGGGGTCCGGAAGCCGCCCTCGCAGGTGCTGGGCCTGATCGTATTCTGGAGCGCCCTGGTGCTCTTCCTGCCGGTGGCCATCGACGCGCTCGCGATCCCGGGCACCGGTCGCCTCACCGAGTTCGTCTTCGGGTGGGTGCCGCGCGTGATGGGCGCGGCCCTCATCCTGCTCGTGGGCTGGCTCGTGGCGAACTTCCTTGCGGAGGGCGCGCTGATCGCCGCGGTCAACGCGCGGCTGCCCGAGGCCCGCCTGCTCGCTCGAACGATCCGCTGGGGCGTGCTCCTCTTCGCGAGCGCGACCGCGATCACGCATCTCGGCATCGGCAAGGAGATGGTGCTGGTGGCCTTCGGCATCACGTTCGGCGGGCTCATCTTCGCGTTGTCCCTGGCCTTCGGGCTCGGAGGCCGCGGGCTCGCCCGGCAGATCCTCGACCAGCACATCCGCAACCGCGAGCCGCATCCGCGCGAGACGCTGACCCACCTCTAGGCCCGCATGATCGATGCCGGCGTCCTCTTCCAGCAGGCGGTGAACGCGCTCCGCCGCGGGGGCGAGGCGATCCTGGCTTGCCCGATCCGGTTCGGCCACTTTCCGGTCGCGCCGCTCGAGCACCGGTCGCCGCGATGAGCGCGACACCCGCGGCCCGGCGCGCGCACCGCATGCCGTTCGGGTCTTGTCCCCGCGAGGACGGCACCACGCGCTTCCGCCTCTGGTCGCCGGGCGCCGCGACGGTCGAGCTCTGGCTGGAGGAGCCGGGGCGCGCCATGGCGATGCCGCGCGACGCCGGGGGCTGGGCCGAGCACGTGACCCGCGAGGCGCCCGCCGGCACGCGCTACCGCTACCGCATCGACGGTGAGATCCTGGTGCCCGATCCGGCGGCGCGCCATCAGCCCGGCGATGTGCACGGGGCGAGCGAGGTGGTCGATCCGCTCGCGTACGCGTGGCGCGACACCGCCTGGCACGGCCTGCCGCCCGAGCGCCTCGTGTTCTACGAGCTCCACGTGGGCACGTTCACGCCGGCCGGCACCTACGCCGGAGCGCTCGAGCGGCTCGACCATCTCGTCTCCCTCGGCGTCACCGCGATCGAGCTGATGCCCGTCGCCCACTTCCCCGGCCGCTGGGGCTGGGGTTACGACGGGGTGCTGCTCTTCGCGCCCGAGGCGCGCTACGGACGACCGGAGGCCCTCAAGGCCCTGGTGGACGGAGCCCACGAGCGCGGCCTCGCCATCTTCCTCGACGTCGTCTACAACCACTTCGGGCCCGAGGGCAACTACCTCCACCGCTATGCCCCCGGCTTCTTCACCCCGCGGCACCGATCACTCTGGGGCGACGGGATCAACTACGACGGCCCCGGCTCCGAGATCGTCCGCGCCTTCATGATCCACAACGCCCTCTACTGGCTCGAGGAGTACCATCTCGACGGCCTGCGGCTCGACGCGGTCAACGCCATCGTGGACGACTCGCCCACCCACCTGCTGACCGAGCTGGGCCGCGCGGTGGCCGACGGACCCGGGCGCGAGCG